>JAYVSO010000137.1:0-11965 GCA_043775315.1 Verrucomicrobiota bacterium | reverse complement strand
GCACGCGCCTACACCATCGAGCGGGCCGAGGACGCGCCGGCGCTCGACTGGACGGTGATCGGCAACAGCACGAAGCGGGAGGCGTCGCTCAACTCGATGCAGAGCGGGAGGAAGTATTGGTTCCGCGTGTCCGCCATCGGCGCCGCCGGCCAGAGCGCCTACAGCGATCCGGTGCCGCTCTTCGCACCGTGAGACGCGCACGCGTGACATGCGCGCATGATGCACGCGGGATGATTTCGGAAACGGCGGGGCCCTGCGGCTCCGCCGTTTTTCGTTATGGCAGGGGAGTTGATCCGCGAAGGGCGCGAAGGGACGCGAAGTAGGGTTGGAGAAGGGGAACATCGAACATCGAACATCGAACATCGAACATCGAACATCCAACGTCCAACATCCAACGTCAGGCATCTGGCATCTGGCCTCTCGCATTCCGAGCCGGACAATCCGGGATCCATTGTCAGCACGGGGCAGGCTGGAAGCCGCCATGCATTTCGCACAGGCCTACGCGCCTCATTCGCCGAGGTTCCTCTTCAACAGAGCCCGCAGTCCGGCCGGGTCGAGGACGGTGATGTGGCGGCCTTTGACGGAAACGAGTTCCAGTTCGCGGAATCGCGCCAGTGTCCTCGAGAACGTTTCACCCACCGTCCCCAACTCGGCCGCAAGGACGCGCTTGGTTCCCTTCAGCTCGATCATGACAGGTTTCGCCGAGGAGGCATCCGGGCACCGCTTGACCAGCCAGTTGGCGAGGCGGGTTTCGACATCCTTCAAGGTCAGGTCTTCGAGTTGTCCCACGAGCACGCGCAGGTGGCCGCTCATGGCGCCGAGCATCCGCAGCGCGAGTTCGGGCTGTTTCCGCAGAAGGGCGATGAAGCCCGTCTTCTGGATCAACAGGACCTGGGAGTCTTCCGTCGCGCGGCCGTCGGCGGGATAACCGCGCTCGGTCGCGAGGGTGGCTTCGGCAAAGGATTCGCCCGTGCGGAAGACGTGGATGACCTGCTCCTTACCGGCGGCGTTGACGCGATGGACGTTGATGGCGCCCTTTTGCACGATGTAGAAGCCGCCGGAGACGTCGCCCTCGTGGAATAGATAGCCGCCCTTCTCCAGCGTCTTCGTGATCGCCAGCGCGGCGATGGCGGCGATGTCCGACGGCGGCAGTCCCACGAAGAGTTGGCAGGAGCGGAGCGTGTTCGTGAGCACGGCGATCCTGAGATCGGTCATTGGCTGGGACATGTGTGGAGACTACGGAGAGGGTTTCCAGAAAGACACGAGCCAATCGCTGCCGTCACCGCGTTCCACCTTCGACTCGAATCCCTCGCTCCCGAGAATCTCGATCAGCGGCGACGGGAGAAAGGGCGCGACGACGGTCAATCCTTCGCCCGGCTTGAGTGCATCCGCCCGCCGGCGGATCTCGGGGAACGGCTCGACGCCCTTGGCCAGGAGCGGCCGGACATCGATGCGTTTGAACTGGTCACGGGGTGGCATGGCTGGGGGAAGGCTTGGAGGAACGGGTGCGATGGGAAAAGCCCGGCGTGGAATTCATCTGGGACGAGGAGACATCCGTCGCCTGGGGAATGAATTGATCTGGGTCAAGGCGCCCGCGCCCGCGACCTCCGATAAACACGGCACATGAATGCCACCCGGATGCTGACGGCCGAGACCGAAGGAGTCACCAGCTTGGACGCGGCCGACGCGTTCCGCACCGACGCGATCGTCAGCCGCACGCTGGTGAAGACGCCCGAGCTGCGGGTCGTGCAGTTCCACTTCGACGCCGGACAGGAGTTGACCGAACACACTTCGCCGCACCGGGCGCTTGTGCAGATCCTGACCGGCGCCTGCGAGTTCAAGCTCGGGGATACATGGCGCTCGCTCGTCGCCGGGGACCTTGTGCATATGACCCCCTTGCTGCCGCACGCAGTCCGAGCGACGGTGCCGATGAGCTTTCTCCTGATCCTCAGTCCCGTTTCCCAAACCCAACCCCCTGCCCAACCCGTCCCGTGACCGTCCGAAAACCAAACCCTGACATGACCATGAAACAACCCAGATCCCATCGAACAGGAAGCCTGCTCGCCGCCATTGCCGGCTCGCTTGCTTTGGTGACGTCCCAACTCAACGGCGCAGACGCGTCGAAGGCGAAGATCGTCGATCCGTCGATCCAGGGCGAGGAGACCGCCGTGCTGACATTCGCTCCAAACGTCCCGCCGCCCATCAAGCGCAAGCACGCCACCAGGGTGATAGTGAATCTCGAAGTGAAGGAAGTCGTGAAGAAGATCGCCGACGGCGTGGAGTATCTCTTCTGGACCTTCGGCGGCGAAGTCCCCGGCAAGTTCATCCGCGTGCGCGAGGGTGATCTCGTCGAGTTCCACCTGATGAACCATCCCAGCAGCAAGATGCCCCACAACATCGACCTGCACGCCGTGACAGGACCCGGCGGAGGTGCGGCCAGTTCGTTCACGGCGCCGGGGCATGAATCGCAGTTCTCCTTCAAGGCCATCAACCCGGGCCTCTACGTCTACCACTGCGCCACCGCGCCCGTCGGCATGCACGTGGCCAACGGCATGTATGGCCTGATCCTCGTCGAGCCCAAGGCAGGCCTGCCTCCGGTGGACAAGGAGTTCTACGTCATGCAGGGGGACTTCTACACCGCCGGCAAGTTCGGCGAGGAAGGCCTCCAGCCCTTCGACCAGAACAAGGCGATCGATGAACGTCCGACCTACGTCGTCTTCAACGGCTCCGTAGGATCGCTCGTCGGCGACAAGGCGCTCAAGGCCTCGGTCGGCGAGCGCGTCCGCATCTTCATGGGCAACGGCGGTCCCAACCTCATCTCCTCGTTCCACGTCATCGGCGAGATCTTCGACGAGGTCTATCAGGAGGGCGGCATCCTTCCCTCGCAGAAGCAGGTGCAGACCACCCTCGTGCCGGCGGGCGGTTCGACCATCGTGGACTTCAAGCTGGACGTCCCCGGCACCTTCATCCTCGTCGATCATTCGCTCTTCCGTGCCTTCAACAAAGGCGCGCTCGGCATGCTCAAGGTCGACGGACCGTCCGATCTGATCGTCTATTCCGGCAAGGAAGTGGACGCCGTCTACCTCGGGCAGCAGGCGGAGGCGGGATCGGAGGCGGAGAAGAAGGTGCAGTCGCTTCAGGCGCAGATGAAGGAGGCCATCAAGTCCGACCCGAAGATCGCCACGCTCTCGAAGGAGATCCAGATGGAGAAGGGAAAGCAGGTCTACATGCAGACGTGCTTCGTCTGCCACCAGATCGGCGGCGAAGGCATCGCCGGACAGATTCCGCCGCTGGGCAAGTCCGACTACCTCATGGCCGACAAGGACCGCTCCATCCGCGCCGTGCTCCACGGCATGACCGGAGAAGTCATCGTCAACGGCAAGAAGTTCAACGGCGTCATGATCCCGCACAACCACCTGCCCGACGACCAGATCGCCAACGTGCTGACCTACGTCCGCAACAGCTTCGGCAACTCCGGCGACAACGTGACGCCCGACCAGGTCCGGCGCGTCCGCGGCGAGGCTCCCGCCGCCGCCGCGAAGCCCAACGGTTTCGAGTAAGGTTTTCGCCGTGACCATGCGACGACTCATCACGTGTCTGCTCCTGGGCGCTGCGGTCGCCGCCGCCCAGGAGCGGATCCCTGTCCGGCCCAATCGTCCCGCCGACATGGCCCTCGTCCCGGCGGGCATCTACCGTCCTCTCTTCCGCGCCGACAGCGACCCGGCCGAGGTCGCGGTGCGCGCGTTTCTTCTTGAGACGACACCGGTGACCAACGGCGACTTCCTCGAGTTCGTGCGGGCCAATCCGCGCTGGCGACGCTCGCAGGTGAAGCGCCTTTTTGCCGACACGGCCTACCTGCAGCATTGGAACGGCGATCTCGATCTCGGAACCAATGCCAACTCCGCCCGCCAACCCGTCACCAGCGTCTCGTGGTTCGCCGCCAAGGCCTACGCCGCGTGGAAAGGCCGGCGACTGCCCACCACCGCCGAATGGGAACTGGCCGCATCGGCGGGATTCACCAACGCCATCGGCACCAATGACGTCGTCTTCATGCGTGCCATCGCGCGCTGGTATGGCACGCCTTCGCCGGCCGCGCTTCCTGTGGTCGCATCCGGCCCGCCCAGTTTCCATGGCGTCCACGATCTCCACGGCCTCGTTTGGGAATGGACGGGAGATTTCAACTCCGCGCTGATGACGGGCGATGCGCGCGGCGACACCGGGATCGAACGCCAACTCTTCTGCGGCGCCGGTTCGCAAGGCGCCCGTGACCGCAGTGACTTCCCCGCCTTCATGCGCGCCGGTTTCAGGAGCAGCCTCAAGGCCGGCTACACCGTCTCCAATCTCGGCTTCCGCTGCGCCCTCGATCCATGAAAATGCTGCTTACCATCTTCACTGCGGGACTGCTCGGACTGACGGCATGCTCCGCCGTTCGCACCGCGACGGAGACCGTGCCACCCTGCTGTCGGAAGACCGTTCCCACGTCGGCCCCGACCGACAAATCCCTCTACCAGCTCGAATCGGTCTGGACGTCGGATGTCGGACGGACGGTGCCGCTCGGCGTCCTGCGCGGACGTCCCCAGGTCATGGCCCTGTTCTTCAGCCACTGCGAATTCGCCTGCCCGATCCTCGTCCACGACATGAAACGGATCGAGGCGGCCCTGCCTCCGGAACTGCGTGGCAAGGTCGATTTCCTTCTCGTCTCCATCGACACCGAACGCGACACGCCGTCCGAGCTGCACGCCTATCGTGCGCGCCAGGAATTGCCGTTGAAAAACTGGACCCTGCTGACCGGAAAACCCGACGACGTCCGGGAACTCGCCGCGCTCCTCGGCGTCAACTACCAGAAGGATTCCCGGGGCCAGTTCTCGCATTCCAATGTCATCACCGTGCTCAACTCCGAGGGCGAGATCGTCCATCAACTCGTCGGGCTGAACCAACCCGTGGGGGATGTGGTCAAGGCCCTCACGTCGTCGTCAACGCCGGCCCGCTAGCCGGGAAACCGGCAGGATGTTGATCTGGGTCAAGGCCCCGGGAGGCGCATCCGGAGATCGTCACGCCGTCATGAACCAACCACCCTTCACCCTCGACGTCTGCGACGACCTGAAAGCCGGCCGCGAACCACTTTCCCGCATCCTCAGGGCCGTCTCGGGACTTCATGACGGACAGGGTCTCCGTCTTGTCGCCCCGTTCAAACCCGTGCCGCTCTTCTTCGTCCTCGGCCGGATGGGATTCAGCCATCAGGAGACGATGATCGAACCCGGCAGATGGGAGATCCTCTTCGAGCCGTCGGCCGAGCCTGCGGCCACGACTGCGGAGAAGCACGGTTCTCCCCAGATCGACATCGCCCCGACCGCCGCCTCAACCCATGTGGAAGTGGACGCCCGTGGATTGGAGCCGCCGCAGCCGATGGTCGCCATCCTCGAGGCGCTGGCGGCCCTGCCCGATTGGGCGGAACTGCACGCCTACACCGATCGATGGCCCGTGCATCTGTATCCGCAGTTGGAGGCCCGTGGTTTCACGGGCATCACCGAGGAACTCCCCGATGGAAGCCACCTCACCCGCATCCACCGCGCCTGAACCTGCCGCCAAAGGCCGCGACCCCGAATGCCGGATCCCCGCGCGCAAAGCGTCGCTCGCGACCGAGCACGCTCCCGACGTCAGAATTCCGCTTCGGTTTATCGTCCTGGGCTTGGTGTCGTTCGTAACCGCGCCGCTCTGGCTGGCGTTCCGGCCCGTCGTGGTGACGATGACCCTGACCACTCCCGGTTGCCCGATGAACGACTGCATCCCCGCCGGTGTCGAGCAGGCCCTGCTCGCGGTCGAGGGCGTCGAGGAGGTGGAAGTCCGCATCGTCTGGGAACCTGCGTGGACGACCGATCGAATGTTCCGCGAAGTTCGCCGCTCGATTGGTCTCGCGGAGACGGGCTGATCCGAGAGCGGCAAGCGGAACCGAGAGCCGCATTGACGGATGCCGACGTTCGAGCGGATGGTCTCCTCATGAACCCCCTCCGTCTCGCCGTCGGGCTGCTTTGCGCCATCGTCTCCCTTGCCGGCGCCGCCGACGACACGGTCCACCGCTATCTCTACGTCGCCACTCCCGACGGAGCGCAGACCGAGAGCGCCTCGGGCAACGGCCTGCTCGTGTTCGACATCGACGCGGGTTTCAAGTTCGTCCGGCGCATCGAGGCGAAGGGCCAGCACCTCGTCGGCGGTGTGCGCGGGCTGACCGGATGCCTCGCGACCCATTCGCTCTACTACTCCACCACCTTGCGCCGCATGGGGCGATTCGACCTCGAGACGGACCAGGTGCTCTGGGAACGCACCTACACGGGTGGCTGCGACCGTTCGTCGGTGACGCTCGACGGCGCCAAGGTTTTCGCGCCGACCGGTTGGTGGGAGGCATCCACGGCCGGCGGCCTTGTCGTGATCGACGGTAAGACGGGCGCCGAACTCCGCCGGATCAAGGTCGGCACCGGGGCGCACAACAGCATCCTCAGCCTCGACGGGAAACGTCTCTATCTCGGCACCACCACCACCCTGACCGTTTTCGATTCCGCGGACGAACGCGTGATCACCAGCATCCCCGACGTCGGCGAGTCCGGCGTGTTCCCCTACACCATCGACAGCCGCCAACGCCACGCCTACGTCTGCCTCGGCAAGCACGTCGGGTTCGATGTCGTGGATCTCGAGAAGGGCAAGCCCATCCACCGCGTGTTCGCCGGCGAATCTCCCATAGCGCACCGCACGCACGGCGCGGCGTTGACCCCGGACGAAAGGGAACTCTGGATCAGCGACCAGGACGGCAAGAAACTGTTCATCTTCGACGCAACCCAGATGCCGCCCAAGGCCAAGGGCCACGTGGACCTCAGCGTCGGCGGCCATGGCTGGGTAAACTTCAGCCTCGATGGGAAGTTTGCCTGGTGCCACACGCCCGACGTCTTCGACGCCGCGACGAAAAAGCAGGTCGCAACCCTCTTGGACGAGAACGGAAAACGGGTCGGAAGCTCCAAACTGATCGAGGTCCATTTCAAGAGCGGCAAAGTCGTCCGCATGAGCAGCGAATTCGGCCTCGGCCGGAAGTAGCTCGAATCGAAACCACACTCGGGGCCGGCTCCGTAAAATCATCCCTGTCCATGGATTTCGCGGCGCCGCCCGTGGGACAACTTCGCGGCCATCAAGTTTCGAGGCTGAATCCCATTCCGTTGGCTTCTAGTCGATCGCCCACTGGCGGCCGCCCTCACATTCGGCTGGAAGCGGCGAATACTTCTCCTAAGCTCCGCCCCAGTCACCCCTCTTAATGCTTATGCAATCGAGCCCTACCTCGCTTCTCGCCCGCCTCGCCCTCGGTGTCGCGGCCGCCGTCGTCCTTGTCTCCCCCATGGTCGCCCGTGCGGCCGATGGCGAACCGGTTCGTGGCCCCTTCTGGTCCGGCACTATCATGAGGAAGGGCGGCAATCCTGAATCCCTGGCCAACAAGGGCCTCACGGTCTACGTCGGCGCGGACAAGAAGAGCTACATGGTCTACGACCTCGACACGCTGCGCTTCGCGGGCGGCTGGTCGGGCGACTTCGTCGAGTGGGGCAACACGCTGACCAAGATCGAGTGGCCGCAGCCGCCCAAGGTGAAGGGCGACATTTCGGTCGGCACGGACAACGGCCCCGGTTGGGCGGATGCCAAGGGCTCCTTCGCCGACAACCGCGACCGCAAGCAGGGCCCGCTGCCGAAGGCCTGGGCGCACTACAAGGGTTCCTATGTCCACGACGGACACGCCGTCCTGAAATACTCGGTGGGCGACGCCGAAGTGCTGGAATACCCTTCCGCAGTCGCGGCGGATGGCCGGACAGTCTTCAGCCGCACGCTGCAATTCACGACGGCGGCGAAGGACGTGAAGATCCTCGTGGCCAGCGCGAAGGGCGCGGCCGCCCAGGCGAACGTCCCCGGTGATTCGCTCACCATCGCCGACGGCACGAGCTCGATCAGCCTGAAGGTGGAGGGCGCGACGAAGCAGCTTTGGAGCATCGAGAACGGCCAGATCACCCTCAAGTTCGACAAGGTTTCCAAGAACTCGGTCATCCGCATCTCGCTCGTCAGCGGCGACGCTTCGGCTTTTGCGAAACTCACCCCGGCGCTCAAGGATCTCCGGCCTTGGACAAAGGGCGGCTCCGCGCAATGGGCCCAGACCGTCACCACCCAGGGCAAGCTCGGCACCGAGGACGGACCCTACCAGGTCGATACGATCACCGAGCCCTTCGAGAATCCCTACGGCGCGAAGCTCTACTGGAGCGGCTTCGACTTCCTGCCCGACGGCCGCGCGGTCGTCAGCGCGTATCACGGCGACGTGTGGATCGTCTCCGGCATCGACGCCAAGATGGACAAGCTGGTCTGGAAACGTTTCGCGACCGGCTTGTTCCAGCCTCTGGGCGTCAAGGTGCAGAAGGGCGAGATCTACGTGGCCGGCCGCGACCAGATCACGCGCTTGAAGGACCTCAACGGCGACGGCGAGGCGGACCTCTACGAGAACTTTAACAACGACACCGTCGTCACACCGAACTACCACGAATTCGTCCTCGATCTGCACACGGATCCGCAGGGCAACTTCTACTTCGCCAAGGGCGCTCCGTGGGAACCGCTCGTCACGTCGCCCAGCCAGGGTTCGCTCTTCAAGGTCTCGGCCGACGGCTCGAAGTCGGAGGTGATCGCGACGGGTTTCCGGGCGCCGAACGGCATGACCGTCGGACCCAAGGGCGAGATCCTCGTCGGCGACAACCAGGGCCACTGGATGCCGTCCTCGAAGCTGAACCTCGTCAAGAAGGGCGGCTTTTATGGAATGGTGCCTTCGGCGCAGAAGGAGCTCACGCTGCGTTATGCGGACGGCAAGGAGATCAAGACCAACCCGAGCCTGCCCGAAGAACGCGCCAAGTATGGATTCAAAGGCTGGGACAACCAGATGCCCATTCCCACGAGCTACGACCAACCGGTCGCCTGGGTGCCGATGCGCTGGGATAATTCCTCCGGCGGCCAGGTCTATGTCACCAGCAAGACTTGGGGGCCGTGGAACGGTTCGCCGCTCTTCATGAGCTACGGCAAGTGCCTCCTCTACGGCGTCATGATGGACAACGTCGACGGCGTCGACCAGGCCACGCTCGTGCCCTTCGGCCTGAAGTTCGCCAGCGGCATCATGCGCGGACGCTTCAACGAAAAGGACGGCCAGCTCTACCTCGCCGGCCTGAAGGGCTGGCAGAACGCCGCCTCGCGCGAAGGCGGCTTCTACCGCGTGCGCCACACCGGCAAACCGGCCCGCACCCCGGTCAAGACCCACGTCGCCGCCAACGGCATCGAGATCACCTTCAGCGACGCGCTCGACGCCAAGTCCGCCGCCGACGCCGCCAACTACGGCGTGGAGCTTTGGAACTACCGCTACTCCGGCGGCTACGGTTCACCCGAGGTCAGCGTGAAGACGCCGGCGAAGACCGGGCATGATCCGCTCGACGTGAAGGGCGTCCGCGTTTCCTCCGACAAGAAGACCGTCTTCCTCGAAATCGCGGGGCTCGAACCGGCCGACCAGTTCGCCGTAAAATATTCCATCTCCGCCGCCGACGGAGCCGAAATGAAGTCCGAGATCATCGGCACGATCCACAAGCTCGGCAAAGCGAAGATTCACTAGTCCAGCCGCCGCCCTGAGGAAACTGGCCGCGGGCGGTGTTCCCCAGCGCCAGATGCAGCAGAGCTACTCGACGATCGCCAAAGGCCCGAGGCAGCGCCGACAACGGGAAGGCCATCTTCCGCCGCATCTGCGCCGCCTGTCATAAGTTCGGGGGCGAAGGCATCGACTTCGGCCCGGACATGAACGGCGTGGCCACGCGCCTGAAGCGCGAGGAGATCATCGAGTCCCTCATCGAACCGAACGCGAAGCTGGACCCCAAGTTCATCACCACGAACCTGGAGACGAGGAGCGGCGACGCCTTCACCGGCTTTGTCGTCGCCGAGGACGCCACCTCGGTCACCCTCCGCATCGGCGGCGGCTCCAACCAGAAGATCGCCAAGGCGGATCTCGCCAAGCGGGAGGATCTGAAGCAGTCGTCCATGCCGGAAGGCCTGGCCGGCACCATGTCGCCCGGGGAATTTCTCGACGTGGTCGAATACCTTTCAACCCTGAAATAGACACGGGCCAATCCCCGGTTTTCCAGTCGCGGCCCCCTCCTCACGGACGGGGCCGTTTCCATTCGAGAGACCATCCATCGAGTGGTGCGAAAACCGTCGGAGAGAAACCTTGGAGAAATGCGGAGAGGGAAAACTGGTGCCCCGGGCCGGACTTGAACCGACAACCAATTGATTAAGAGTCAACTGCTCTGCCATTGAGCTACCGAGGCACGACAGGGCGCAGATACAGCCCAAAACGAAGCCCGTTGTCAACAGGCTGTTCTCCACAGTCCTGCTCCCCAATCGAGCCCCGCAACCCGTTGCGGAACCCGTCTGCAAGGGAGCATCCGGCAGCGCACAGTTTCAGGCTGGCTTTCGGCTCCAAACTCAAGGAATGGAACTCCAGCCCGCCTCAAAAGACTGAACGCCATGCCGTCACCCAACCCACGCCGATCAAGGCAAAGCCACATCCATCAAGCCTACCGCCTCGCCCTCGAACGCTACGCCGCGCTTGGCGTCGACGTGGAAGCCGCGCTCGGGGCGTTGGCTAAGATTCCCGTCTCCATCCACTGCTGGCAGGGCGACGACGTCGGCGGCTTCGAGAATCTCGGCGGCGCGCTCGGCGGCGGCCTCGCCGTCACCGGCAACTATCCCGGCAAAGCACGCACGCCGGATGAACTGCGCGCTGACTTGGAGAAGGCGTTCTCGCTCATCCCCGGCCAGCACCGCGTGAATCTCCACGCCATGTATGGCGAATTCGGCGGCAAGCGCGTGGACCGCGACGAAATCGAAGTCTCGCATTTCAAGAACTGGATCGCCTGGGCGAAGGCGAATGGACTCGGCTTGGATTTTAACCCGACGTGCTTCTCCCATCCGAAAGCCGCTGACGGCTTCACCCTGTCGCATCGCGACCAGGGCATCCGCCAGTTCTGGATCGAGCATTGCCTCCGATCGCGCGAGATAGGTGCGGCCATGGGCAAGGCCCTCGGCACACCCTGCGTGACCAACGTCTGGATTCCCGACGGATTTAAGGACACGCCCGCGGACCGCCAATCACCGCGTGAACGGCTCGCCGATTCCCTCGACGAGGTCTTCAAGAAACCGCTCCCGGCCAAACACAACCTTGATGCCGTGGAGCCGAAGCTCTTCGGCATCGGCGCGGAGAGCTGCACCGTCGGCTCGCACGAATTCTACCTCGGCTACGCCATCACGCGCCGCAAGCTGCTGTGCCTCGACGCCGGGCATTTTCATCCCACCGAGAGCATCGCCGACAAAATCTCCAGCGTGCTGCTCTACCTGCCGGAGATTCTGCTGCACGTCAGCCGCGGCGTTCGCTGGGACAGCGATCATGTCGTCACTTTCAACGATGACCTCCAGGCCATCGCCCGCGAAATCATCGCGACCGGCCACGCGGAGCGCGTCCATCTCGGCCTCGACTATTTCGACGCGAGCATCAATCGCATCGCCGCGTGGGTCATCGGCACACGCAACCTGCTGCGCGCGCTGCTCTTCGCACTCCTCGAACCGCCCGCGATCCGCGCCGCAGAAATCGCCGGCGACAACACCGCGCGTCTCGCGCTGCAGGAGGAAAGCAAGTCGCTGCCGTTCGGTGCTGTGTGGGATTTTTACTGCGAGAGCGAGGGCGTGCCCGTCGGCGAAGCGTGGCTGGCGGAGGTGAAAGCCCACGAGCAGGCGGTCCTTTCGAAGCGCTTGTAGGAATCGAGAATGCCGTCGCCCCTCCTCCAACTATCAGCGGTCACGAAGTCCTTCGGCGCGGTGCGTGCGCTGAAAGGCGTGTCGTTCGACCTGCGGGCGGGCGAGGTGC
>JAYVSO010000136.1:0-18495 GCA_043775315.1 Verrucomicrobiota bacterium | reverse complement strand
CCATCGAGACGCCGGCAAACATCAACCGGCTGGAAATCTCCGGCGGCACGTTCGGCGGTTCGGCGGAGGTGACGGTGACGAACAGCCTGTCTTGGGTGGTCGGGACGCTGAGCGGCGGTCCGTTGAACATCGCGAGCAACGCGACGATGACGGTGAGCAGCGGCAACGGGCACGAGGGCCGGCGGACGGTCAACAATTTCGGTCTGGTGACCTGGGCTGCGGACAGCCAGTGGATCCGGCACACGGACAGCGTGTGGAACAACAAGGCCGGATCGACGTGGCTGTGGCAGAACGACTCGGACTGGTATGATGGGGTGATCAACAACGAGGGCACGATCACCAAGACCGGCGGCACGGGCACCAAGGGGTTGGCCAACTCCATCAACTCGGGCATGCGCTTCAACCAGAACGGCGTCTTCGAGCAACGCAGCGGAACCGTCCGTCTCGACCAGGGCAGCGTCTTCCGTGGAACCAACTTCATCGCGACCAACGCCGTGGTCTTCCTGAACGCGGGCACCCACAGGCTTTCGACCAATGTCGTCTTCGGCGGAACGGGCACGCTGAACATGGGCGCGCCCATCGTCCTCGAAGGCACGGTCGATTTCGGAACCGTGTTCGCCGTCTTCAACGCCAATTCTTCGGTCAGCGGCACGGCGACGGTGGCGAATTCATCGAGCGGTGTGATCCGCATCGACAAGGGTCTTACCTTTGGTGGGCACTTCAACATCGGCGGGGAACTCCGGATCAATTCGGCCGACGTGGTCCTCACGATCAACTCCACGCTTACCCTGCTCGCGCCGGACGGCCTGCTTACCAACCCCGGCACGGTGCGGGTCGTGGCTTTCGTCAACAATGGTAAACCCTTTGTCGGCAATGCGCCGGTGATCATTCCGCCTCCCGGCCCCGGAATCATCCTCATGGGCGCGATCACGGTCGTCCCGAGCAGTGGTCCTGCTCCGACGACCTTCGGGAGCGGAAAGCTAGACGTGCAGGTCTCCTGGACCGCCCCCACCGGGGTCAGCTACGAAGTCCAGTCGTCTGGCGACCTCAGAATCTGGTCCTCGACCGGGGCGGCTGTCCGCGAAGTGTCGCCGGGCCAGTGGCGCGCGACGGTTCCAATGGATGAATCGGCGGTGAAATTCTACCGCGTGAAGCAGCGGCCCTGAACCCGATTGACCGTTCAGCGGAAACTGATTCCGGGCTTCACCCAAGCCGGCTGCGACTGGTCCGAAATGTGGAAGTGTTTCCGCAGGGCTGTTGTCCGGTGTTCGAAGATCCGGCGGACATCGCGGCGGACAAACAGCCGTTCGATCAACGCGCCGCCAAGCACGGCATAGTCGACCCGATCAGTGCAGAGTGTTCCTCCGTCACGTTCATCGAAAGTGTGTTCATGGACCCATTGCCGATAGGGTCCGCGCAACTGGCGATCGACAAAGCGGCAGGGCGGGACCCAAACGGAGATCTCCGTGCGCCAACGCATGGGAAGGCCGCGAAGACTGATCCTGTAGTCGATGAGCGCACCGGGCTTCATCGCGATGGGGCGGGGCGTGAGTATTTCGAACTTCAGCCAATGCGGGGTGATCTGCTCCAGATTTCCAGCATCGGCGAAGAACGGGAACACGTCGGCACGCGGAACGGGAAGCCAGAGTTCCGCTTCGAGATGGAAGACACGCATGGGTCAGTGCCCTCGGGAGCGGATCGCGTCCAGCGAGGGATAGAGGGTCTGCAGATCACCCATCACGACGGCACCAATCTCGTTCAGGCATCCGCCGTATCCGACGCTGGCTCGGCCACCCACGAGGATCTTTACGTCGTTCGGGAGGAGCTTCCGCAGATTTCGCAGCTCGGCCGGCAGATCGGCGTCGTCTTCCGGGTAAACGATGCTCAGGAGAACGGCTTTCGATCCGTTCTGGATCGCCGCGCCGGCGATTTCCGCTGCCGGCAGGCAGGTTCCGAGATAGGTGACATGCCAGCCGCGATTGCGGGCCACGGCGGCGACCATCACCGCGCCCAGTTCGTGATGCTGGCCGGCCGGTGTCGCCACGATGAGATTTGGCGAGCTGTCGGAAGGGGAAAATGGCCGGGAAGCACTCCAAAGAAATGTCCGGATTACCGCGCTGGCGAAGTGCTCATGCGCGACCTTCAGGTCACCCAGCCTCCATTCCTCGCCGATCTGGAACGCCAACGGCGCTACGAGCTTTTGCAGCATTCCTTGATGGCCGATCGAGACCATCGCCGTCGCCAGAACCTTCTCCAGAGCCAAGTGATCGAGATTCCGGATGTGGTCCATGCAGGTCTCCACGAGCTCCTGGGTGTCATGGGTGCTGGCCGGTTCGTTCTTTTCTGAGGGGGTCGGCGGGCGGCCCCGGGGGCCGTCTTCCGAAGTGATCGAGTGGTTTTCGAGCAGCTTGGCGAGGCTTTCAGGAGGGAGGCGTGCGATATTCCCGATCGAATGACCCAACTCGGTGGCCCGGTGAAGTAGATCCAAGCGCTGGACTTCGGATGAGCTATAGACCCGTCGGTTTGATCCGGACCGGACCGGTTTTACGGCACCGTAGCGCTTCTCCCACACCCGGATTACGTGCGTGCTAAGCCCGGTTTGCTGTGCGACGGCCTTGATGGAGTGGAAAACTTCGGGCATAGACGAATAACTTCGACAACTATTAAACAGAATTTCATGCAGGAGTCAAATGATTCGAAAATGATCAATTCGATCCAGAAATATGTGTTGGTGGATAATGGTTTAAGAAAAGTGAATCCGAGTAGCGACACTTGTTTGAACAAAAATTTGACAACGCCCGTAATAATAGACACAACTTAGACATAAGTTCGTAGGTTCAACTCAAAGCCATTGAATTATGATGACGAAATCGTTCGGCCGGGATTCTAAGACCAAGCCCTCCAAGAAAGCCCATCGCCCCCTACCTGTGAGCAGAAAATCGATGGGATCAAAAGTGGTCTCGCTGGCCCGGAAAGCCGGTCGGCTCGCTGTGCGGTCATTATCCGGCGGAATTGCTTCCGCCGTGAAGGCGACCCGGTCCGTTGGAAAGCCGGTAGTTTCCAAAACAATCGCGGCAACCGGGTCGGCTCCAGCTCCGATCTTGGTCGCTCGCGCTGCGACCCGTGCTGACGAAGCCTCGCGGGCGGTCATGATCGACAATATCCCGGTGATTCCCCGTGTCGCGTCACACGAGGAATTGAGGGCTTCTTATGACGCCGAGTCGACCTTGTCGCTCTACATGCGGCACGTCGGCGAAGTGCCGTTGCTGACTCCCGAGCAGGAGATCCTTCTGGCCGCGCGAATCAAGCAGGGTGACGAATCGGCCCGCGAACACATGATCCGCGCCAATCTCCGGTTGGTCGTAAAAATCTCCCGCGAGTATGACAATCTTGGATTGCCGCTTCTTGACCTGATCAACGAGGGCAATATTGGATTGATGAAGGCGGTCGAGCGGTTCGACCCGGCCAAGGGCGGCAAGCTTTCCACCTATGGATCCTGGTGGATCAAGCAGTCAATCCGCCGCGCCCTAGCGAACCAATCGAAGACCATTCGGCTGCCGGTCCATGTCGTCGACAAGCTCTGCAAGATCCGCCGTGTGGCCACCCGGCTGCAGGAGGAACTCGGTCGTGAACCGTCGGATGCCGAACTCGGGCACGAGATGGGCATTCCTGCTTGGCGGGTCGCTGAAATGCGGCAGGCCTCCGTGAGGCCCGCTTCGCTCGATGCGCCGATGGGCGATGACGACACCTCCCGGCTCTCGGACATCGTGGAGGACGAAAACTCCGTCGATCCCTACGAGCAGCTCGAAGGAAAGACGGTTACCCACATGATGCTCGATTTCGTCGAGACGCTTCCGTCCCGCGAGGCGACCATTCTGCGACTGCGTTTCGGCCTGAACGGAGAACGGGAGCGCACATTGGAGGAAGTCGGCCAGATGTTCGGCGTCACCCGCGAACGTATTCGTCAGCTCCAGAACATCGCCTTGGCCAAGCTCAAGCGTCTGATCGATAAAATGGACGGCGTCCAGCAGGCCGCCTGACATGATCCATCCAATCCCGTTTCATCATGGTAACCATTATTTTCGGCGGTGCGGGCGGAATTGGTTCTGCATTGGCCGCTCAGATTGGGAAGGCGGGCGACACCGTTGTGATTGTTTCCCGCGATGAGCAGCGGCTGCAGTCCGTCTCGGCGGAGACGGGTGCGGAATACTTGGTGGCTGATGCGGGCAAGTCTGCGGAGGTCGACCGGGTAGTTTCGGAAGTTGCCTCCAAGCACGGGCGAATCGACGCAGTCGCCAATTGCATAGGCTCAATCCTGCTCAAGCCGGCCCACCTCACGTCGGACGACGAATGGGCGTCTACGATCTCTACCAACCTTACAACATCGTTTCACATAGTCCGCGCTGCGGTCCGAGTGATGCAGAAACAGCAGGGCGGATCGATCGTTCTGCTGGCATCTGCCGTCGCTCGTCGTGGCATGGTCAATCACGAGGCCATTGCCGCGGCCAAAGGCGGGGTTGCTGCCTTGGCTCAATCGGCGGCCGCCACCTACGCGCGCTACGGGGTTCGGGTGAACTGCGTCGCTCCCGGGCTTGTCCGCACCCCGCTGACCAAGGCCATCACCGAAAACGAACTCAGTCTGAAAGCTTCGATCCAGATGCATCCGCTGGGACGCATCGGGACTCCCGAGGACGTCGCTTCCGCAGTGCATTGGCTCCTCCGACCCGAGCAGGGCTGGATCACGGGGCAGTGCCTCGGTGTTGACGGAGGACTGGCGGCTGTGCAGGCCCGTTGAACCAATCAATCCATGAGCAAAGAAGTCATCATCATAGGAGCCGGCCCCGGCGGACTCGCCGCAGCCATGCTGCTCGCCTCGTCCGGCGTTCGTGTCCGCATCATTGAACGTCTCCCGTTTGTCGGAGGCCGCACGTCGTCGATCGAAGCGGAAGGCTTCAAGTTCGACCTGGGTCCCACCTTCTTTCTGTATCCCCGGGTGCTCGAAGAGATTTTCGCCGCTGCGGGCTCTTCGCTCCGGAACGAAGTCGAGATGGTCCGGCTCGATCCCCAATACCGGATCATGTTCGGTTCCGGCGGGCAGATCGATGCGACGCCCAATCCGGTCGAGATGGAAAAGCAGATCGCCTCGATCTCTCCCTCCGACGCCCAGGGTTTCCGGAAGTTCATGGATGAGAACCGGGAGAAGCTCCGGTCTTTCGAACCGATCCTTGAGTCGCCTTTCGGCAGCCTTAAGGACCTGCTCAACCCGAAGCTCCTGAAGGCTCTTCCGTTTCTCCATCCGACCAAGTCGGTCGACGATTATCTCGGCCGTTTCTTCAACGACCCGCGTGTCCGCTTGGCGTTTTGCTTCCAGTCGAAGTATCTCGGCATGTCGCCGTTCCGGTGCCCGAGCCTGTTCTCGATCCTGTCGTTCCTCGAATACGAATACGGTGTGTTCCATCCGATCGGCGGATGCGCCGCCGTCACCAAGGCGATGGCGCGCGTCGCGGAACGGATGGGGGTCCAGATCCAGCTCGGCGAAAGCGTTGAGGAGATCCTCATGACCGGCCGCAAGGCCACGGGCATTCGCACGGATGTCTCCACCTACAAGGCCGACGCCGTCGTGGTGAACGCCGACTTCGCGCGCGCCATGCACAAGCTCGTGCCCAACGCCGCACGCCGAAAGTGGACCAACGAGAAGCTGGCGAAGAAAAAGTTCTCCTGCTCGACGTTCATGCTCTATCTCGGCGTCGACGGTGAATTCGACCTGCCGCACCACACCATCCATATCTCGAACGACTACCGGGGCAACCTGGAAGACATCGAGTCGCGGCACATCCTCAGTTCCGATCCATCCTTCTACGTTCAGAACGCGGGCGTGACCGATCCGACCCTGGCTCCGAAGGGGAGCAGCAGTCTCTACGTCCTCGCACCGGTCACTCATCAGCACGCGAACGTGGATTGGGATACGGAAAAGGGCCGCTTCCGCGATCTTATCCTCCGGCAGGTCCGCAAGGCGGGCTACGGCGACCTGACGAAACGGATCCGATACGAGCGCATGATCACGCCGGTGGACTGGGACAAGACGTATCAGATCCACATGGGTGCGACGTTCAACCTCGCCCACAGCATGGACCAGATGCTCCTCATGCGGCCGGGCAACCGGTTCGAGGATCTCGAATCCGTCTACCTGGTGGGAGGGGGAACCCATCCCGGCAGCGGGCTTCCGGTCATCTTCGAGTCGGCCCGCATTTCTTCGCGGCTCCTTCTCCAGGATCTCGGATTGAACTCGGAGGCGATCAGTGCATCGTCGCCCAAATCCGCCCGACCGCTCTCAATGGAAACTGCCCCCAATGCCTGAGGCATCGCCAAGTTTTGCCACGCAAGGATCACTGAAGGCTGATTCAGGCGCGTCGTCTCCTTCCGTGGCCGCGTCTCTGGCGGCCGCGAGACGGGCCCAAGTTGCCTGGTCGAAAACGGCCCTGTCAGCGAGAACGAAGTGGGTGCGCAACCTGCGAGCGTTGATTGCCGATAACTGCGATTGGTTGGCGGCCGAAACTGCCAAGAGCCGCATCCGGCCGATTCCCGAGATATTGTCGTCCGAAGTGCTTCCGGTCGCCGAGGCATGCCGTTTTCTGGAGGCCAACGCCTATTGGCTGCTTTCGCCCCAAACGGCTGGAAGCTCCGGCAGGCCCATGTGGCTTCGGCGCGTTGTCACATCTGTTCGGCGCGAACCGCTTGGCGTGATCCTTGTCATCTGTCCCGGGAACTATCCGCTTTTTCTTCCGGCCGTGCAGGCCGTGCAGGCCTTGGTGGCGGGCAATTCAGTTCTGATGAAGCCTGCTCCCGGAGCCGAGTCGGCAGTCCGCGCATTCACCGAGTTGGCGGAACAGGCCGGATTGCCCGATGGGCTTCTGACAATTCTTCCGTCCGACAAGTCCGTCGCCGTCGAGGCTGTTTCGCTCAAAGTGGACAAGGTTTTCCTCACTGGTTCCCACGAGACGGGTCGGGTGGTATATGCGGAGTGCGCGAAGGCGATGACGCCGGTTGTCATGGAGCTTTCCGGGTGCGATTCGGTCATCGTCGCCGAAGACGCCGATCTCGACCTTACTGTTCGAGCGGTCGTGTTTGGCCTGCGACTCAACGACGGGGCCACCTGCATTTCACCGCGTCGTGTCTTCGTGTATCGCTCCATTGCGAAGGATTTTGAGACACGGTTGGTCAAGGCTCTTGCCGGCGAACCCATCGAGATCACCGGCCGGACAACGGGCCTGTTGAAAGGATTGCTCACCGAAGCGATCACCGATGGTGCGCGTCTTTGCCGCGGCCAATCCCTGTCCGACGGAAGCATCTCCGGGCCGGTCGTCGTGGCGGATGCGCGACATGAAATGCGCCTGCTGAACGCAGACTTGTTCGCCCCCGTGATCAGTCTTGTGAGCGTGGCAAACGATGGCGAAGCGATCGACCAGTCAAACGCCTGCGAGTATCAGCTCGGTGCTTCAGTGTTCAGCCGGGACCTGGATCGGGCGCGCCAGATCGCGTCCTCGTTGCGGGCCGGATGCGTGACCGTCAACGACCTCGTCGCGCCGACGGCCGATCCCCGGGCGCCGTTTGGAGGAACCGGTCGCAGCGGCTTCGGAACTACCCGCGGAGCCGAAGGCCTTCTCGAGATGACCCGTCCCAAGGTGCTGCTCGAACATCGCGGATCGTTCCGGCCTCATTTGGATCCGGCCCAGCCGGGCGATGCCGCGCTTTTCGCCGCCTTTACCCGCGTGCTCCATCTGCAGGGCATTCGGAGACGTTGGCAGGCGCTGCTTGAGCTTGTCGCAGCGGGTCGCCTTCGGGGCAAACCCGTATCGGATTCGAAACTCTCTCAGAGGAAAAAAGTATGATCATGGCAAAGAAAGAAAAGGTGGGAGTCATCGGCAGCGGACTCGGTGGTCTCGCAGCCGCATGCACCCTCGCGGCGCGCGGCTATTCCGTCGTTCTGTTTGAGAAGAACCCCTGGCTTGGAGGCAAGGCCGCTGAACACGCCTATCAGGGATTCCGCTTCGACATGGGCCCGACGATCCTGACCCTGCCTACGGTGCTCAAACGCATCTACGCCGAAGCTGGCCGACGGTTGGAGGACCACTTGGACCTTCGGGAGTTGGATCCGCAGTGGCGTTCGTTCTTCGGCGACGGTTCCCGGCTCGATCTCGTCAAGGACACCGATGCGATGGGCGGTATTCTCGACCAGTTCTCGAAGACCGGTGCGACATCGATCGGCTACCGGCGCTTCATGGAACTTTCCAAGAAGCTCGATAGCATCTCCCAGCGTTACTTCTTCTGGAAATCGATCGGCGGCATCAAGGACATGATCGATCCGAAGAACTCCTTCAGTGCGGGAGTCATCAAGGACGTGCTCACGATGCGCATGGGCCGAACGGTGTCGGAGACGCTCCGTTCGCACATTCCCGATGCCCGCGTCGCCCAGATGGTCGACCATTTCACCCAATATGTCGGCTCCGCTCCCGACGCCTCGCCTGCGGTGCTGTGCGGCATCGCCCACATGCAGACGAACGAAGGCGTGTGGTATCCGATGGGCGGCACGCGGGCCGTGCCCGTCGCGCTGACGAAGCTCGCGACCGAGCTCGGCGTCGAGTTCCGCACGGGAACTGGCATCAAACGCATCCTGACCAACAACGGTCGCGCCACAGGAGTCGAGACCGACTCGGGCGAGGTGGTTCATTTGTCGGCTGTAGTCTCCAACTGCGACTCCGTCCGCACCCACCGCGAGTTGCTGGAGGGTGATCCGGTTGCGAAGAAGTTCGAGAAACGCCGCAGCTATGAACCGGCCTGCTCGGGTGTGGTGCTCTACCTCGGATTGAAGAAGCGCTATCCGCAGCTTCTCCACCACAACTTCGTCTTCTCGCGCGATCCCCATGAGGAGTTCGAGACGATCTACCGCAAGGGTGAACCGGCTCCCGATCCCACCGCATACGTATGCGCTCCGTCGATCACCGAGCCAGGCGTCGCACCGGCCGGGGGCGAAGCGCTCTACATTCTCGTCCACACTCCGTTCCTTCGGCCGCATCACGACTGGAAGAAGATGCTGCCTGAGTATCGGCAGGTGATCCTCAAGAAGCTGGCCGACACTGCGGACATGAAGGATCTGGAAAATCAGATCGTGGTGGAGCGCACCCTCACGCCGCAGGACATCCACGACCGCTATCGGGTGCTCAACGGCGCGATCTATGGATTGGCCAGCCATGGACGGTTCTTCGGCGCCTTCAAGCCCGGCAACCGCAGCAACGATCTTCAGGGTCTCTATCTCGCGGGTGGCGCGGCCCATCCCGGGCCCGGCATGCCGATGGTGATGATGTCCGGCTGGATTGCGGCGGACACCCTCGACCAGGACGGCAAGGTTCCCAAGACCGGTGACCATCGCAGCAGACGATCGGCGGATGCTCCGAAGCTCGCCGCAATGGCCTGATTCCATGCTCACGCGGAACCCGAAATCTCCGGCAGCGGGCACTACGCCGAAGGCCGCGGGCGGCCGCTCGGCAGAAGGGTCCGCGCCCGTGATCTCCGGGTTCATGGTGCGGTGGTTCCGTTGGTATGCCCGCGGTTATGTGGGCAAACACTTCAGCCGGGTCCGCCTGCTGAACGAAAACCTGCCGACGTTGCCCGGGAATTTGCCGGTCATCGTATTCGTGAACCACGCGAGTTGGTGGGATCCGATGCTTTGCCTGCTGATCGCGGAACGTTTCTTCGCCCGGCGCAACTGCTATGCGCCGATTGATGCCCGGGCGCTTGAGAAGTATGCGTTCTTTCGGAAGCTCGGGTTCTTCGGCGTGGAGCAGGGGACGCCACGCGGTGCCGTTCAATTCCTTCGAACAGGCGAGGCGGTTCTCGCTCGCGGCGGATCGATGCTGTGGCTGACGCCCCAGGGACGATTCGTGGATCAACGCTCTCGGCCGATTGCTTTTGAACCCGGTCTGGCGCACCTGGTGCATCGGACGAACGAAGTGATCCTTCTTCCTCTGGCCTTCGACTTCACATGCGGAGTCGAGCGCAAGCCCGAGGTGGCTGCTCGGTTTGGTCCTTGGATTCGGAAAACCGACGTGTCGGCCACCGTGGATTCGGTTCAAGGCTGGAATGTGTTTCTCGAAGGAGCATTGACCCAATCCCAAGACCGGTTGGCTCGCGAGGTGCAGCGGGGTGATGACTCCGCCTTCACTCCGTTGCAGCGTTCCGAGTCCGGCATCGGAGGTGTTTATGACCTGTGGCGTCGACTTAAGGCTTGGTCGCGTGGACGGCGGTTCATCGCGGAGCATGGGGATGTGAAACGATGAACACGCTTCTCGTCATCGTGGCCGTGCTGGCTTTGTTCCCCGCCGGGCTCTTTCTCTTCAACTTGGTTCTCTACCGGCGATGCCCGAAGGCTATTGGGACGAGACAACCGGTGTCGGTCCTCCTCCCGGCCCGCAATGAGGAAATCTCGATCGCGGCCGCTCTGGAATCTGTCTTGGCGGACCCGAATCCGGATCTTGAAGTTGTTGTTCTCGATGACCATTCCTCCGACAAGACTGCGGAGATCGTGGCAGGTTTTGCCCGACGTGATCCCCGTGTTCGCCTTCATGGGGCTCCGCCGCTCCCGTCGGGTTGGTGCGGGAAACAGCATGCCTGCCATGTTCTCAGCACGCTTGCCTCGCATGGTTGGTTGATCTTTCTCGACGCGGATGTGCGGCTTGAGCGCGGATCCATCGGTCGCATGGTCCGGTTCATGGAGTCCGAAGGAGCCAGCCTCGGCAGCGGAGTTCCTCGGCAGGTGACGGCCTCTTTCTCGGAACGCCTTCTCATTCCCTTGATCCATTTTGTCCTCCTCAGTTTCCTCCCGCTGATCCGGATGAGGCGCTCGACCGATCCCGCGTATGCCGCTGGCTGTGGACAGTTGTTCATCGCCAAACGTTCCGCCTACGAGGCGTGTGGCGGCCATTCCGCCATTCGCGCCACGCTTCACGACGGGTTGAGGCTTCCTGCGCAGTTTCGCAGGCATGGTTTCAAGACCGACCTGTTTGATGCCACGGATCTGGCCTGGGTGCGGATGTATCAGACCGGTGCCGAGGTGTGGCGTGGGCTTGGTAAGAATGCGACCGAAGGCATGGGCCATCCCAAGTTGATCGGGCCGTTCACCGTGCTGTTGCTCGGCGGTCAGGTGGCGCCGTGGGTGCTGATTGCTTTCATCGCGATGAAGGGAGCCTTGGGATGGACCCTTCTCGCGTGCTGCGCGACCTTGATCCCATTGCTTGTTCGCGTCATTGCGGCCCTGCGATTCGAACAGCCGATCGGGGCCGCTCTGTTGCATCCGTTCGGGATCGCCGGCTTGTTGTTCATCCAGTGGACCGCGCTGATCCGGAAACTTCGCGGGCGATCCGAAACATGGCGTGGCCGCGTTTATTCTCCCGACGCGAATGCAACGGCCGCGCCGCTGCCGATGGCGCCGAGCAGCCAGGAGGTTGGATGAAGACCGTCTTGGTTCTCGTTGTGACGCTGGCTCTGTCCCTCTCTGCTTTCGGGCAGAAACATCCGGTTGTTCAAACGGCCGTCGCGGTGACGAATCGCCCTCCGGCTGCGGTGGGCGAGTTCGTCGGCAAGGACCAGTTTGGCGCAGACTTCAAAATGGCTGCTCCTTTTGCGAAGCCGCTGGTGATCACCTTGGCCGACCAACGCGGTGCCGCGCAGACCGATGGCTGGGTTGGTCCGTTGGTGTCGAAGTTCGGTGATCGGATCTCCTTCTTGGCCGTGGCGGACGTCTCCGCCGTGCCGTCGGGTATGCGGGAAATGATCCGTTCGAAATTCCGTGAGAAGTATTCGCGACCGACGCTGTTGGACTGGTCGGGTGAAACGTCCAAACGGCTGAATGCCATTCGACGGCGGTGCAACGTCTACATCGTCGCTCCCGACGGAAAGGTGGTTGCGATGCACAGCGGTGAAGCCGACGAAGCGTCGATCGGGAAGATCTACGCGTTGATCGAAGGGTTGGGCGTCAGGCCCGGACTGATTGAACCCAAATGACAGCTCGCGCGAAACCGTTGAGGAATCTCGTTATCGTTCTGGGTGACCAACTCGACCCAGCGTCCTCCGCATTCGATGGATTTGATCCGAAACTCGACCGTGTTTGGATGGCCGAGGCGGCTGAAGAATCCACGCGTGTCTGGACCCACAAAGCGCGAACGGTCCTGTTCCTGACCGCGATGCGGCATTTTCGGGAGGCGCTCCGGGGCCGAGGGTGGCAGGTCGACTACACGGAGCTCGATGATGTCGCCAATTGCGGCTCACTTGCAGGCGAACTTGTCCGGACCTGCGGCCAAGTTTCGCCCGTGCGTCTCATCCTCACGGAAACCGGCGACTGGGGTATCGAACAGGAGTTGAAGAAGGCGGCGCAGGATCTGGGTCTGGAACTGGAAATCCGGACCGACCGGCATTTCTATGGCACCAAGGCGGACTTCGACGCCCATTGCAAAGGCCGGAAGGCCCTGCGCATGGAGTTTTTCTACCGTGAACTCCGGCGCAAGACGGGTGTTTTGATGGACGGGGATGAACCGGCGGGCGGCAAGTGGAACTACGACGCGGACAACCGTGAGAGTTTTTCTTCCGACGGACCCGCAGTTGCGCCAAAGCCCATTGGCTTCCAGCCTGACGAGCTCACGCGCGACGTGATCGACGTCGTGAAGCGGCGGTTCCAAGACCATCCAGGTGACCTGAAACACTTCAGCTGGCCCGTCACTCCGGAACAGGCCCAGGCGGCGCTGGACGACTTCATCACGAACCGACTGCCGGAGTTCGGACGTTTTCAGGACGCGATGTGGACGGGCGCGCCGTTCCTGAACCATTCGATGATAGCCTCGTCGCTGAATCTCAAGCTGCTCAACCCGCGGACGGCGGTGGCTGCGGCCGAGCGGGCGTATCGGCAGGGCAGGGCACCGTTGGCGTCGGTCGAAGGTTTCGTGCGGCAGATCCTCGGCTGGCGTGAATACGTCCGCGGCATCTATTGGCGGCAGATGCCGGGTTACGTGGAGATGAACGTCCTGAAGGCCGATGCGGCGTTGCCGGCGTTCTACTGGACGGGCCAGACCGAAATGAACTGTCTGCGCCATGTGATCGCGCAGACGTTGGAGCACGGTTACGCGCATCACATCCAGCGGCTGATGGTCACGGGGCTCTTCGCCATGCTGCTCGGCGTCCGGCCGAAGAAAATCCACGAATGGTATCTCGCGGTCTACGTCGATGCGGTGGAGTGGGTGGAGCTGCCGAATACTCTGGGAATGTCGCAGCATGCCGATGGAGGTTTGATGGCGTCCAAGCCTTACGCGGCGACCGGGAAATACATCCAGCGGATGAGCAACTACTGCGGCGGTTGCCGCTTCAAGCCCGAGGAGTCCGTCGGTCCAAACGCGTGTCCTTTCACAACGCTCTACTGGGATTTCCTCCTTAGGAACGAACCGTTCCTAAGACGAAACCAGAGGATGGCGATGCAGCTGAAAAATCTGGAGCGGCTGACGCCGGAGAAGAGAACGGCGATCCAGCGGAAGTCGGGGGAATTGAAAGCAGTGTTGAACTGACGCTCCAGCCTCTGCTCCAGCGCGATCTGGCTGGCTTGCTGGTTCATCGTCTTGGCGATGTTGGGCAACCGGAGGATCTACTTGGCGGCTCCGGTTTTGATAGCCTCGCGCGGAATTCCGAAGACGACGCACGTTTCCTCGTTCTGGGCGATGGCTGAGGCGCCGGCCTGCTTGAGATTGAGCATTCCCGGGGCGGCTCGCTTGAACCCGCTTGCATAACAAAGGCGGGAGCGCTGCCCGGGGCGGCCTGTCTTTCGGTGGGCTTGTCTCGTTCATGCAGTTCGATCCGTCCTGCATACCCAAAGCTGTGCGGAAAACCGGGACATGCTCTCTATTTCCTGAACAACAGATACGTCTTCATTTCGCCATGGCCCTTGATTGAAATGCTACCGCGCTCCTCGAAAGCGTATTTTTGCTTGAGGCGTTCATACGTCGTGCCGCTCACCTGAATGCCGCCGGCCACCCCGTGGGATTCCATCCGACTGGCCACGTTGGCGGTGTCGCCCCACAGGTCGTAACTGAACTTGGTCCGGCCGATGACCCCGGCCACGACCGGTCCGGTGTGGAGTCCGACGCGGACCTTGAAATAGGTGCCGTTTGCCGAATTGAAACGGACCAACTCCTCCTGAATACCCAACGCCATCTCAGCTGCGGCATCAGCGTGGTCGTTGCATTCCTCCGGAAGACCCGCCACCGCCATATACGCGTCGCCGATGGTCTTGAGCTTCTCCAGTTGGAGTCGCTGGGCCAGCAGGTCGAAGATGGAGAAGATGTCGTTCAACAGGGAGACCAGTTGTTTCGCGGGTATCTGGGTGGACAGCTCGGTGAAGCCAACGAGGTCGGCAAACAACACCGTCACATCTGGAAAACCGTCGGCGATGGGGGATTCACCGGCCTTCAACCGCCGCGCGATGACGGGTGGCAGCACATTGAGCAGAAGTTGCTCGGACACCTTTTGCTCGGCCACGATCTGATCGTAGAGACGCTTCATCTGGAGGTGCAGCAGACGGACTTCGAGCAGGTTGTGAACACGGGCCTGAACCTCGACCAGTTCGAACGGTTTGGTCACGAAATCCTTGGCGCCCGCTTTCAGCGCGCGCAGCTTGTGCTCCGGTTGCGCGGTGATGACCAGCACCGGAAGATAACTGTCCTTCTCGATTTCGTTGAGGCACCTCATCACCTCGAATCCATCCATTCCGGGCATCTGAAGATCTAGCAGAATCAGGTCGTAGCGTTTTTTTTCGTGCAGCTCACAGACCTGAAACGGATCGGTAGTCGACACGACAGAGGTATAGCCTGCGTTGCGGAGCATGTGTCCGAGCAAAAGGACATTGGCCTCCTTGTCGTCCACAATCAGGATTTTGGCGTCGAGAATGTCGGAGGGTTTGATCATGGCACGCGTCGCTCAAAGCTCGATCGACGTTCCTTCCTGGGCCAGGAAGCATGAAAACGTGTAGTTCCGCTCCGCCATCGTCTTCTGGCAGAACTCATGGATTCCATCCAGGAACACATCGTCATGCGATGGATCGTGATGGAACAGGGCCAGGCGCTTGACCTTCGCATTCGCTGCCCGCTCCAAAGCATCGAGGAACGTGCTGTGTCCCCATCCCTTTTTATGCACGTATTCCTCCTCCGTGTATTGAGCCTCACAAATTAGCAGATCCGCATTCGCGGCAAAGGTTTCGATCCCAAGGTCCAAAGGATGTGGACTGGGGCTTTGCGGCGACAGGCGTCCGAATGATTCGTGGTCACTGAGATAGACCAGGGTCCGCCCCGAAAACTCGATACGGAAACCCACGGCCAGGCCCGGATGATTCAGGAAGATAAACGACACACGGATTTCATCGAGCCGCACTTCCGTTTCCAACTCGCAAAAATTCAACGTCGCCTTCATCTCGCTTAACGAGACCGGAAAGTAGTCGCTGTCCATTTGTCCCCGGAACAGCTTCTGGAGCGGCTTTTCGGCCCCGTGCAGGCTATAGATCGTGAACTCGTTTTCGGGGGCGAAACCAGGTGCGAAGAAAGGAAATCCCTGGATGTGGTCCCAGTGCGTGTGCCCTACGAAAATATGGCCTTTGATGGGCCGCTCCTGGAACTCCTTGAGCAGCGCCAACCCCAGCCGTCGAATCCCGGTGCCGGCATCCAGAATCAATAGCTGATCCCCGCAGCGCACTTCTGTGCAGGCGGTGTTGCCCCCATACTTGTTGGTGTCATGTCCGGGTGTCGCAATGGAACCGCGCGTGCCCCAGAACCGAGCGGTGAAAGGCGCCTTGGTTTCCCCGAGAAGTTCAGCGACGGTGTCCCAGAATTCCTGCAAGTCGAACGGCTTGCTCAGGTATCGATCCGCTCCGAGCCGGCGAGTTCGCTCGATATCCGACGAATACGTTTTCGCCGACGCCACCAGAATGCGGACATGGCCCAAGGCCGGGTCGTTGCGGACCTCCTGAATGAGCGTGTAGCCGTGCATCTTCGGCATCATCAGGTCGAGGACCAACACGTCAGGCCGGTGCTCTTTGACCATACGTAACCCGTCCGCACCGTTGTCCGCCGTCAATGTCCGGACGCCTTCTGCTCCGAGGCGCTGGGAGGCGATGGTTAAAACGGCCGGATCGTCGTCCACCACGAGCACGGTTTTCATGAGGTCTTTCATACCGGGAGTTTCATCCGATGACCTGAAAGTGATATTTGTCCCATGAGCCTTTTTGCAACGAGGTTGTGCTGGCGTCCCCGCCCGCGAGTTGCGGCGGTGTCCTTCCGCCGCTTCCGCAGACACGCATCAGGACGGTGCTCGAACTCGCAGCCGGAGACGGCAACGCCACCCCGGATCGAGTTTTCAAACGGGTTCTGAGTCATTGACGGTAACGAACCTCCGTTTCCGCGCATTCCAGGGCCACGTCCAGCGTGTCCATGAATTCGAGGACTTTGATCGGCTTGGTGAGATAGCGAAAGAAGCCCGCCTCGAGGCCCTTTTCGATGTCATGCGGCATGGCGTTGGCACTGAGTGCCACGACGATGATGTGCGCCGTGGCCGGGTCGGCGCGGAGGAGTTTAAGGGTTTCGATCCCGCTGATGCCCGGAAGATTAATATCCATGAGAATCACCTTGGGCATATGCGCCTTGGCGATTTGGATGCCGGTGAGACCGTCCCCGGCACTGAGCAGACGCAGGTCGGGGCGGCGCGCGATGAGTTGCTCGACGAGCTTGAGATTGGCCGGATTGTCCTCGACATAAAGCAGGGTTCGTTTCGGCGCGCCGTTCGGAACTGGTGCTAAAATCGCGGTCGCGGGTGCGGTGGTTTCCAGAATCAACACGGGTTCATCGGCCGCCAGCAGTTCGAACCAGAACACGCTGCCCGTCCCGACGGAGCTTTCCACGCCGATCACGCCGCCCATCAGTTCGATCAGTTGCCTCGCCACGACGAGGCCGATGCCGGTGCCTTCCTCGCCGCCATCCTCCTGGCCGAGACGATTGAACGGCTGAAAAAGCTGGGCCAGATCCTCCGGGGACAATCCTTCGCCGCTGTCCTTGACGCTGACGCGAATGCGGTCCGAATCGCTCGCGGCGCAGTCCACTACCACTGTTCCTCCCGCCCGGTTGTATTTGATCGCGTTCGAAAGGAGGTTGATGAAAACCTGTTTCAACCGGGTCCGATCAGCCACGACGAAGTAAGGGATCTCGGATTGGGGAAAGGTGATGAGGATTCCGCGCTTTTGCGCCTGGGGATCGATCATGGCCTGGCATTCGCGCAAAATTTCGGCCAGCGCCGTCGGCTCGAGCGAGAGGGACAACTTGCCGGATTCGATGCGCGCGAGATCGAGGATTTCATTGATGAGCGTGAGCAGGTGCCAACCCGCCTTCAATATCTGGTCGATGCTTTCCTTCTGGGATGGCGTCGGCACCGGAGCGGCGGTCTCCATCAATTGGGCGAAGCCGAGGATGGCGTTGAGAGGGCTGCGCAACTCATGGCTCATGCTCGAGAGAAAATCCGACTTCGCGAGATTCGCCTTCTCCGCCGCGGATGTGGCGTTCTGCAGTTCGACGTTCTTCTGCTGGAGTCTCTGCTCGAAGCGTTTGAGCGCGGTGACGTCGCGGGCGGCGGCGAACACGCCCTGCAATTTCCGGTCCCGATCGTAAAACGTCGCGGCATTGTAGGAGACCACGGTTTCCTTGCCGTCGCGCGCGCGGGCGGTCAGTTCGTAGTTCGTCACCTTTTTTTCGCTGAGCACCAGCTTGATGCCCGCCTCGGCTCGGTTCGGATCGGTGAAGCAGTCCTTGAACGGCGCACCGATCAACTCGTCGCGCGTGGAGCCGGTGAGCGCCTCCATCTGTTTGTTCACGTCGGTGATGATGCCCGACGGGTCGGTGGTCATCAGCGCGTCGATGTTGGATTCAATGAGGGAGCGCGTGTAGAATTGCTGGTCGCGCAGACGCTGATCGAGCTTCTTCTGCTCGGCTTCAACCTCCTTGCGCGCGGTGTTGTCGGTGCCGATCAACAGGTAGCCGATGATGACGCCCTGGGCGTCGCGCAGGGCGGTGACGGACACGACGGCGGGAAAACGGCTGCCGTCCTTGCGGATGTAGGTCAGCTCGTAGATGTCTTCGATGCCGCGCGAGGCCTTGAACACCAGGGCCTCGAAGCCCGGCGCAATCGGTGTGGCGAGCTCGTCGCTCAGGGCCCGGGCGCGGGCGATCAGCTCCTGCGGGTCGGAGATGTCGGCCGGCGTGATCTTGTTCAGCACGTCGGCCACGGCGTAGCCCAGCATGCGCTCGGCGCCGACGTTGAAGATCTGGATCACGCCCTTCGCATCGGTGGCGATGCTGGAAAAGTTGGCGCTGTTGAAGATCGCGTTCTGCAGCGCACCGGTCTGGAGCAGCGCCTCCTGGCGGCGCA
>JAYVSO010000135.1:0-9433 GCA_043775315.1 Verrucomicrobiota bacterium | reverse complement strand
CCACCATCTCCACCCCCGGAAGCTTCGACATCTCCGCCGTCAACAGGTCCGCCAGGTCGTCCGCCCTCGCCGACAACGGAACCAACCCCACCCGGGTCTCGGCGGACATACCTGCTGTCGCCATGCCAAGCAGGAGCAGGAACAACGACAGAGCCAGCAAGGGACGTTGCAATGCCGTTCTCATGGATGAATGAAGCGACCGGACCGGTCTATTTGGCAAGCTGCGGAACCAGCCTCATGGCCAGCTCGGCCGCGGCATTCGCGAGTGCGCTCTTGGCGGCGATCTGCTCGGAGAGATCCACCGCCACGGACACCTGTCGTTCGGCGACGAGGATCTTGCCCGAGGACCTTTCGCGGACCTTGATCTCGACCCGGGCCTTGCACGAAACGAGGTTGCCGCGCCGCAGGCCGGCTTCGCTGAAGGCTTCGCCGGTGATCTCGATGTCGGCGACGCTCTTCGACTGCTCGTCGACCAGTTCGAAACCCGTCTGCTTGAGGATCAGCATCAGCTCGGTCTGCGCCGCGGGATCGACCGTCGGACTGCCGAAATGGACCTCGGGGATCTTAACCGATACCACGGGTAGCTTGGTGGCCTTGATTCCCGCCTTGAGGGCGGCGACGCGGTTTTCCCGCGTCTGCACCTTGGCCACCAAACTTTCCCCCTTGGCGTCCACCGTGGCTGAAATCTTCTTGGCCAACTGCTCGGCGAGCTCGGTGACCGGGGTCGCGATCGCGCCCTTGGCCAACTCGCCGAACACCCGGCCCGTCTCGGTGCTCATGATCTTCGCGACGTAGATCTGCTCCTTGTCGACGGTGAAGGCGCGGCCGGTCACGAGCACCTTGGCCCCGGTCAACTGGCCGACCTTGGCGGCGGAGTCGGCCGAAACGGTGCCGCTCAGGCCGAGCTCCTGTTCACCCAGGATCTTGGCGAGTTCGGACCGTTCCACCGTAATGAGGTTGGGATCGACACTGAGCTGGACGGTGACCAGATTGGCGATCTGTTTGCCCAGGTCCTTGTTCGCGGGATCGCGGCTCTCGAAGTCGAAGACCGCGATGCTGAGGGGCGGCCGCTCCGCCGCATCGGCCACAAGACATGCGGCCAGGACGGCGAAAGCCAAAAGGGAGAACGATCTAGTTTTCATGGATTGGAAGATGGGCTGGCTTGGCTTCATTCGTCACGGCGGGAACAACCATCCGCCGAAAGATTACGAACAGCTGGAGCAATGCTTCGGGATCCGTATCAAGGCGCTCGAAGATTTGCGGATCAAGGCTGATCGCGGTTCGATTTCCCTTCGTGTCCTTTGAGATGCCTGCGGCAACTTCAACCGATGTCGCGGCGGCTCGGACGCCTTCGGAAGGTTGCTTCCACCGGAGAGTGATCCAGTGCTTTTCGGCGACGGCGGATCCGGCGTCTCCTTTCGCAGGAAGCCGGGAAGCGAACCATGCCCGCACGGATTCCGGCGGATGGACGAGCGACACGCCGACTATTCGGAGCAGGTCGGTGAACTCGCCGAAAAGATTCGTCGGATAGGCCGTCACCACGACCGAACCCAACAGGCGTCCGTCGTCTCCAAGGAACCGCAGGGCAAACCGGCTTCGCACCCGAACCTGCGGCGACGTCCACGGTAGCTCCACTTCGTTGGTCATGCCGGGAACGAGCCGGATCGATCGCGGGCCAATCTCTTTGAACATCGGTGCCGCAATCTTCCCTCCAACCTGCCAGATATCGATCGTGAAGCGCGCCTCCATTTCCTCCTCGCCCGCGGTCGTCGCCAGCGCGGCAACCTTCGCCGGTTGTCCGGCGTAGATCGCCTGTTCCCGCAATGGGCCCGCAATCCTCCACGCCGGTTCCGCCGCCAAGGAGCACAGCCCGCAGGTCACCAGGAGTGCGAGAGCTTTCATAGCAGTTGCCTCGCTTGAATCCGGAACGGAAGGCCGCCGTCCTGTCCGGGGTTTTCGCTGGTCCAAACCCCCTTGTCGCCCATGACGATGACCCCGCCGCCGATCTGGGAGAGGACTTCGAACTTGCGGCCGTCGATCTCGATCCGCCGTCCGCTGAAGGTAACCACCTCGCGGCATCGGCCGTCAGCGCAGAGACGAAGCACCAGCGCCCCGCCGCCCGATGGCCCCGGGCTTTCGCTCAAGACCAGGCGGGGACCGTCCGCCTCGAAAATGACGGCGTCCAGCCGGTTTGGAAACAGGGCTTGAAGCTCGCCGAGATACCGGCGCATCTCGCCGATATGCCGGTCGGTCAAGACCGGTGCCGGCCCTTCCCGCCGGAGAACCAGCAGCGCCATCGCCAACACCGCCATGCCTCCCGCCACCCAGCGCCAAAAGACAACCTCCCTCGACGCCCTGGCGACATCGTCTTCGGAAGCAGCCGCGCTTCGGCGTGTCAGCGATGATCGGACCCGGAACACCATGTCCTCAGTGCCCTCCCTCGTGGGTGGCACCACCAGGGCCGAGCGGAGTCGTTTCTTGAGCTCTTCATCGGTCATGAGTGTCCCTCCTTCGGTTCAAGGCAGCCCAAAAGCTTCTTCAACCTCCGCTTCGCCATGAATACCCGCCACGAAACCGTCGATTCGGAGCACCCGAGCACGCGCGCCGCCTCCTTGTGTCCCATCCCTTCGTAGATCGTCAGGACCACCGCCGCGCGGAACTTCGGCTCCAACTTCTGCAACGCGTCATGGACTCTCTTCGTCGCCGCGTCGTCGGCCACAGCGTCGGCCGGCCGATCCCGCTCCAGTTCCCAACGCTCGTCCCGGCGATGTCTCCGGGCGTTCTGCTCGGTCCAGTTCAGGCACGCCGTCATGCCTATCCGGTAGAGCCAGCTCGAAAACCGGGATTCCCCGCGGAACTGCCCGATCCGCTGCCACGCCCTCACGAACGTCTCCTGCGTGAGCTCGTCCGCGTCGGCCGACGACCCGGTCATCCTGTATGTCAGCGCATGTATCATCGCATGATGGTGCCGCACCAGATCCCCGAAGGAATCCAGGTCGCCCTGGAGGACCCGGGCCACGCACTGTTGCTCGTCTTCCAAGGGCGGCTTCTCTTCCACTCTGATCATGGGACAACCTCCCCGGAGGATTCCTTTGAGAAATCTTGAACGGACAGGCACCAAAAAAGCGCTCCGTCGAGGGATTCAAAATCGAAATGGCTTTCCCGAGCCTGCACCGGCTCAACCGCCGAACGGCGGCCTGGCTCACTTGAGCGTCGGGAGAACTTGGCGGGTTTCAGAAAGGCCATCTGGTCCGGTCTTTTTGATGGTTCGGACGATTGTCCCGTTGGTCGCGGTTATGATGAAACGCGGCGCCGCCTGCGGTGAGCCGAAGTCGTCGATGATGCTTTCAAGGACAGGAGGCTGCCGGGTAACCACTGGAAAAACAGGCAGTGCGTGATTCGTTTTTTCGATCCGGACTAATAATACTAGAGGCAGCTTGTGCGGGGAATCGCCAGTCATCTCATAGAGCGATTCTTGACCAAGCCCGTAGACCACTCGCCGGACGTTTCCCCAGAAGATGGCGCCGGCACACATCGGGCACGGCTCCGTGCTCGTGTAGACGGTGCATGCGGAAAGCTGCTCAGCCGTGAACCTCTTCGTCGCCGCCCGCATCAAGTTCGTCTCGGCGTGGCCGGTGCAGTCCAAATCAGTGACCACCGTGTTCTCCGCGCGCAGCAGGATGGTATCGTCCGCCTCCGCCAATACAGCACCGAAAGGATGGTTGCCATTCGTTCGCGCGCTCCGGGCAACGCCGAAAGCAGCACGCAGGCATTCGATTTCTTTAGGATTCATTGGAGCAGGAAGGTCGATCCACATCGGTGATCAACAACTCGCATTCTGCACCAGCAGATTTCCATCCATACACATTTTAGCCGATGCGGGACCTTCGTTTCCCGCCAAGACAGATCGCGAGCAATCCAGGATTTCGGCGGGTGGCTCGAAACAGATGTCCCGATTGAGGCAGACGATTGCGTTTTGGCGGCCGCGGAAGACCCACTGGATAGATTGGACCATCTGGTTCACGAATTGAACCCATGGGATAAATGTATATGTCCCAACGAATTTGGGCTTGGGGCAACGAGCCATCGTGGTGGGGGAGGGTGATCACGTGAGCTGCCGCTTCCCTCTGGCACCTTGGTTGCTAAATCCGGGTGATGGGTAACCTCACCTTGCGGCCCTCATGCTGGGCCGACGGGTTTGGAATACTCCGGTCACCCTTCTGGAAACGATGAATTCTCTGATCAACGCAGGCGGGTCCCCCTCGTCCGGGCCGGTCGACGGGGACCCATCGGATCTGACGCTCCTGTGCCTCGCTACGGAGGACGATAGCGGGCCGAGGATGTGCGCCTGGGCTTCGATGGTCTCGGCGTTGCTGCTATTTGTTGGAACGTTCGGGTTTTTCCGCAAACCGCTGCAGTTCGTCATGGGCGTCACCAAGGAGCCCGATCCGGTGCCGGTGCTCTTCGAGCCCCCGCCCCCGCAAACCCAGTCGACCGATCAACCGGAGCCGGAAAAGTCAGACCCTACTTCGGAGCCAGCCCCCAGCGTTACCATCGTCGCCGCCAGCCCAACGGAGGTTGCCTTCGCGGTGCCGATCGTGGGCCGGACGATCGTGGGGCCCGCCCGCATGGCGACGGCGCCGCCGATCAACAATGTCGTGATCAGCCGGCCGTCGGCTCCTACGACGTCACTGTTCACGGGCGAAGAGAATCGCAGCGATTTCCCCTATCCGATCTACCCGACGGAAGCAAAGAAGCGCGGCATGTCGGGCAAGATGACCTACCTCGCGGAGGTCGATGAATCGGGTGCGTGCATCAAGATCGAAATCAAGGAGAGCTCCGGACACTCCTCCTTGGATTCCTACGCCGCAGAGTGGGTGAAAAAAAGATGGATCTGGCCTCCTGGACCAGTCCGCCGGTTCGAAATCCCGTTCACCTTCTCGCTCGCACGACGCTAAAACCTCCGCCTTTGCACACCGCAAAAAGCTCCAGAGTTAACTGAACCAAACTCCCTTCCTCCTATGAACAGCCCCATCCTCGGCAACGCCCTGATCGACCTCTTCGTCCATGGCGGCCCGATCATGTATCCGATCCTCATCACCGCCATCGCGGTCGTCGGCGAGAGGCTTGTCTGGTGGTTCCTCCATTCCAGGCGCCGCACGCCCAAGGTCCTCGCGCAGCTGCTGGCCACCCTCGAGAAGGGCGACCTCTCAAGGGCGATCGTCGTCTCCGGCGGTTCGCCCGATCCGGCCGTGAAGATGGTCCACCAGGGGCTCAAGGGCTACCCGACCTCGCTCTCCGAATCCATGACCGTCGTCGCCATCGACGAGGTCCAGAAATCCGGGCGCTTCATCCCCGTGATGGACACCCTCATCACCCTCGCCCCGCTCCTCGGGCTGCTCGGCACAGTCACCGGCATCATGGGATCATTCTCTTCCATCGGCGGATCCGAGCTCGCCGTCGAGAAGGTGACCGGAGGCATCGGCGAAGCCCTCATCGCCACCGCGGCCGGGCTCGGCATCGCCATCTGCGTCCTCCTCCCCTACAACTGGTGCAACCGCCGCTCCGCGGACCTCGCCACCGAACTCCAGAAAATCGGCAGCCACGTCGAGGGCCTCATGAAACGCGTAAACCCCACCGCCTCCGTCGGCCACGCGTCCTCCGCCTCGGGCGACAACAAGTGACGAAGCCGCCACGTCCCCGAACCAACGGTCATCCCAGGCCCTATCCATGAAAAACGTCCTCTCATCCCATGGAGCCCCGCACGCCCGCATCGAGATCATTCCCCTAATCGACATCATGTTCTTCCTGCTCGCGTCGTTCATGCTCATCACCCTCTCCATGTCCAAGCAGCAGACCATCAAGGTCGATCTCCCCTCCGCCGTCGCCTCCCGGCCCGACTTCAAGCCCGAGATCATCAACCTCGCCGTCGACAAGGGCGGATCCTACTACCTCGAGAAACAAAGGATCACCCTTCCCGAGCTTCAGAAGGAGCTCACCAAACGCGTCCAGTCCAACACCAACCTCCCCGTCTACGTCAGCGGCGACATGGAAACCACCCACGGCGCAATGGTCGGCCTCCTGGACCTCGTCCGCAGCGCCGGCCTCCAGCGCGTCGCCTTCAACGTCAAGGCCGGTAAACCAAGCCCCTGAGCACCACACCCGACCCGCATGAAACTGCTCTCCGTAAAGATAGTTCTGCTCTTCAACATCGCCCTCTCAGCCCTCTGCGTCGTGCAATGGTCCCGCGAGACCCGCCTCCTCGGAGACCTCGAGGCCGTCGGCAAGGCCGACCACTCCAAGGCCGAGGACATCGTCAAGCTCTCCGACACCGTCAAGAAGTGAGAGTCCGAGATCTCCCGCCTCGACACCCGCGTCCAGGAACTCCTCATCACCGAGAAGACCAACACCTTCACCATCGGAGCCCTCAACCGCGACCTCAAGCGCGCCGAGAACGCCAAGCTCGCCCTCGACCGCCAGATCGCCTCGTATAAGGAGGCGGTCGCCCGCCAGAACGACAACATCAAGCAGCAGAACGAGAGCATCGCCAAACAGAACGAGATCATCCGCGACCAGAACGACTCGCTCAAGAAGGTCGCCGAGGAGCGCAACCAGCTCGTCACCGTCGTCAACGAACGCACCACCGCCCTCAACGACACCGTCAACAAGTTCAACGCCTTCGTCGCCCAGGTCGAACAGGCCCAGGCCGCCGCCAAGGAACAGAAGAAGTGACCGGGCCCAACACCCCATGACACCTCTCTTCGACACACGCCATTGATTCGGTTTGGCGGAAAGGTGCCGAGCGGGTGCGAGAGTTGTGGAGGACCGACATCAACAAGACACCTGGGACGGAATCCAAGCGGCACCAAGGATCCTTCAAACGCCCGGTGTCGCTTCCTACACTTCGGCACGGTTTCTCAGACAGACTCTCACCGCCGCTTCATCGATGGCACGAGGAAGAACGATCCGCCCACGATGAGGATGGCCGAGGCGATTCCGATCTGCGGAAGGGTCATATGTCCCACCGCCGCGAACCCGACGGCCGGCGCGATGACGCCGCGCACGCCGGTCATGCAAGTATGGACGCTCATGTAGTCCGCCACACGATCCGCCGGGGCGAGCTTGGTAACCCATAAACTCCACGCCACATCGCCGCCTGCTTCGGAAATGCCGTAGACGATCGCGCCTAGGACGAGCCCGGTCATCGAGTCGCTGACGAAGAACGCAAGGATGCCGATGGCGAAGCCGGCGTTCAGCACGGCGCGCAGGGCGAAGAAATTCATCCGGTCGAACAGCCAGCCCCAGATCGGGTTCATGATCAGGCGGGCGATGTTCGGGATGACGCCGGTGATCCACGCGATCGCCACCGCCGACGGCACGAAGGCCAGGTGATACTTCTCCGGATGCGCGAGGTATTCGATCCGGAGCGGAAGCATCATCAGGTTGGCGAAGCCCATCAGCATCCAGGAGATGAGCGTGTTCCGGAACCGGTCGTCTTCGCGGATGAGCCGCATGGGCTTCAACGGGTGCTCGGCGTGATCCCCCTGCAAAGGCGAAGACGGGCAGCGGTAAAGGCACCAGGCCGCAGTGCCCTGGGCCGCTGCAAACACGAGCATGAGGATGCGGTAGCGATCGCTGCCACCTTCGAGGATGCGCCCGCCGAGATCGCTGAAGAGGATCGCGCCGCCGATGCGCACCATCACTGTCCGCGAGAAGAGCCGCCCGCGTTCCACTGCGGGGTAGTTCTCCTGATACATCTGCGTCAGCAGCGGAATGGCGAGGTATCCGGCCATCATCCCGATCACCGATCCCGGCACGAAGAGCCAAGGCCACGGCAGCAGCGCAGGAACCAGAAAACCAACGCATCCCGTGGCAAACAGCACCGACGCAGCGCGCGCCGTTCGCCACAGCTGCCGATGCACCACCCAGACGACGAGCGGGGTGAGCAAGAGACCCATGCTTCCACCGGCCGCGATCAAAGATTTGGCGAGCGCGCCGGCCTGGAAGTGCTGCACCGCAATGACGAGGAGGAAGGTCCGGCCCGCAGTCTCGACGATTCCCGTGCTCAGGGAGCGCAGGAGTTCGTGGCGAAAAGTTGTCCGGGTCGTCGCGCTGGGCGGCACATGCCGACGTTGAAGCGCGGCAGCCAAGGCGGGAAGGACTGAATGATGGCGCGTGGTTGCCGAACGCCTGTTCGCCGGAACATCCTCGGCGGATGGGTCGGCTCCAGATCACCGTCGTCAGCGACATCCACTACGCCAGCGCGGCGGAGCAGGAGCGTCGCAACCACGAGACGCGCTGGATCAAGTCCCGTCTCGGCAAGGCCGCCCTCGCCGCCTACCGGGACTACATCTGGCTGCGGGAACCGCTGCTCAAGAACTACCTGCTCGACCGCTTCCTGGACCGCGCCGGCTCGCCCGAGCTGGTGGTGGCCAACGGCGATTTCTCCTGCGACACCGCCTTCATCGGCCATACCGATCCGGCGTCCCGGCAAAGTGCGGAGGAATGCCTCGGCAAACTTCGCGGGGCCTTTCCGGAAAAGCTGCTGACCACGATGGGCGACCACGAACTCGGAAAGGTGAGCATGGCCGGAAAGCAGGGCGGACTGCGGTTCGACAGCTACAATGTCTCGGAGAATCACCTCGGCATTCCCGGCTGCTGGGAACGCGACTTCGGAGCCTACAAGTTCATCGGCATTGCTTCGTCCGTGATCGCGTTTCCCGTGCTCGAAGCGGAGGCGCTTCCAGAGGAGCGCCATCTATGGCAATCGCAGCGTGAGCGGATGCTGGAGGCGTTCCGCAGCTCGCTCGGCTCGTTGAAGCCGGGCCAACGGGTGCTGCTCTTCTGCCATGATCCCACCGCACTGCCCTTCCTCGCCGAAGATCCTGTGATCGGAAAACTCGCCAACCGGATCGAGGCAACGATCATCGGTCATCTCCATTCGCCGCTCGTATTCTGGAAAGCACGGATGCTCGCGGGCCTGCCGCCGATACCATGGTTCGGAACGACCGTCCTGCGGATCACCAAAGCCCTGCGCCGCGCGCGGCTATGGAAGCCGCTCAAGCCCCGGTTGTGTCCCGCGCTCGCAGGTGTGGAACTGCTCAAGGACGGCGGCTGGTTGACGATCGATCTGGATCTCGTGGGTCACGATGCGCTGAAGATCACACGGCATCGGTTGCCGAGGTGAATCAAGTCGGCCAAGGAGCGCGGAGCATTGCTCCGCTCGAAGCCAGAAAACCTCACACAATTTCAAAAAAACGCCGGAGCACAGGAGCGGTCCAAGACCGGGCGGTTTTCCCCAGCGCCGTTTCGAATTTCTCTCTCACGCTCGTCCTAGTAATACTAGGTTAAGTGGCTATTTACTTTAACAAGAGGGCGGGACAAGCTTGGGGCCGTGACAGCGAACGAACTGGCCGGAGTGGAGCGCCGTCTG
>JAYVSO010000134.1:0-22296 GCA_043775315.1 Verrucomicrobiota bacterium | reverse complement strand
ACCTGATCTCGTCGTGGAAATTCTTTCACCCAGTACTGCCCAGCGGGACGTGGGGCGCAAACGCGAGATTTACGCGGCGAGCGGCGTGGAGGAGTTTTGGGTCGTCTCGCCAAAGACGCAGACGGTCGAGGTTTTTCGCTTGCGCGAAAAAGCGGATGAGCCCGTGGCGGTGCTCGCGATGGGGCAGACGCTGACGAGCGTGCTTTTTCCTGGCTGGAGCCTCGCGGCGGCGGATGTGTTTCGCGAGTAGCGCGGCTGCCTCAAGCGCGCCGACGACGCAGGCCGAGGCCGATCGTACCGAGGAGCAGGAGAGAAGCTGTGCCGGGTTCGGGGACGAGACGGAGGACGATGTCGTTGCCACCGGTGAAGGTGTCGGTCGCGATGTTTCCGGTCGAATTACCCGCGTAGCTGATGGCGAAGAGCTGCGAGCCGACCGTGATCTGCGCGGCTTGGGCGAATGCGCCCTGGACGGCGTCCGAGCCGTCGTTGACGACGATGAAAAAGAGATCCGTGGGCGCGGCGGTGAAGCCGTTGAGCAGTGAGCCGGTCAACTGCGCGCCGGCGAGAGTGACGCCGCCGGTGACGTTCACACGGTCGTAGCCCGCGGTGTTATTTCCACCGGCGGTGGTGCCGCCGAGTTCGATGGCGAGCTTTGCGCCTGAGCCCGCGAAGGTCAGATTCGCCGTGTTGAGGATGCTCGCGTTTCCGCGCAGATCGCCGGGTGCGAGCGTGCCGTTATTTTCCACTTGCACGCCTGCGACGGTCCCGCTGCCCCCGAGCGTGGCGCCGTCGCGGACATCAGTGAGGAAGCTGTTCGTCGCCGATCCATTCACGCGCAGAGTTCCATCGGTGATGAGAGTCGCGCCGGAGTAGGTGTTGTTTCCACTGAGGATGAGTTCGCCGTTTCCGGTCTTCAAGAAATCGTTGCGGACGGTGCCGGAGATGGTGCCGGAGAGAACCGCGACGTCGTTCGTGGAAGCGGGGTTGTCGATCGCGCGGAATTGCCGGGCGTTGTAGTTCACGGCCTGGGAGACGGCGGTGAGATTGATGTTATCCACCCACGTCAGCTTCGCGTCCGCGCGGGTCGAGCCGAAGACCAGGGCGTGACCGCTGTTCACAAAGCCGGTATCTTCCCATGTGAAATCGGTGCCGGTCATCGGAATCAGATCGACAGTCGCGTTCGAGCCGATGGCGGCGAATCCGCCGCTGCCCTGCTCCTGGCCGATGGGCGCGTTGAGCGCATCCAAGCCTGCCCACGTGATTTTCCCGCTGCCAAATCCGATTTGGCGGGTAAACGTGCCGCCGCCCGTGATTTCGAGGACGCCGCCGCGAAAGCGAAGTTCTCCGCCGGGCAACGAGGTGCCGGGCGTCGCGCGCAGCGTGCCTTCGTTGATCGAGACGGGCTGGGTCACGAGATTGTTGTTGGCGTTGGTGAGGACGAGCGTGCCGAGGCCGGATTTCACGATCGGCGCCTGCGCGCCATTTAATCCCGCGTCCACGGTGAGCATCGCGCTGGTGACTTGAAAGTAGCGGGCCGAGGTTCCGCCCGCATTCGCGATCGCTCCGCCGCCGGTGGAGGTGATCGCATAGTCAGTCGTTCCTGCCAGCAGGAAGGCATTCGTGAAAAGATTTCCGGTGCTGCTGAGATTGAGCGCCTGGCCTGCTGCTGCCGGGGCCATTTTGATGGAGTTCACCGCATAGCCGCTTGTGCTCGAAGGTGCGAAACCGGCGGTCAGCGCGATGTTCGCGGTGTTGGTCCCGGCTCCCGTGGCGACGGGTGTGGCATCGTTTGTGACCGCGGTGATCCCATTCGCTCCGTAGGATGCAAAATCAGTTCCATTCACGGTCGCCCATCCGACCGAGGAAGCATCGCCCCCGGCCGTGTTGCCGATCAGACCATTGAAAACCGGGACGGTGAATCCCGCTCCGATCGTCGTATTAAAAGTGATGCGCGGACCGCTCGTGCCGGCTGTCCCGAGCGCGATGGGAGTGCCGGCGGCGTTGCTCGCCGTGAAGTTCACCGTGCTGAGCGAGCCACCGGGGTTGTCGCGGGCGTACGATTGAAAATTCAACACTGTCAGCGCAGACGTCGCGCTGTGCGTCACGTTGAGCGTCAGCGCGCCGGATCGCGGCTGCGATCCGCCTAATTGCAAACGGCCCACGTTTTCCGTGCCGCCCGCCGCATTCCCGATGAGCGAAAATGTGCCGCCGCCGATCGTCTCCATGCCAGTGGTGGTCGAGCTCGCATCGCGGAGCCGGCTGCCGAGGTTCACCGCTGTGTTATCCAGCTTCAGCGAGCCGCCCCCGAGGATGATCGTGCCCGTCGTCTGGGCATTCATGGTCGCATTTCCAGCGATCACCATCGTCGCGAGGTCACCAATTCTCACGTCCTTGGAAATATCGAGAGTGCCGGTGAAAGTCTGCACTCCGACGCCACGGATGGTCAGTGTCGCGATGGTGCTGCCCATGGTCACTCCCACGGTACTTGGAGCATTTCGCAGAGTTCCCGCAAAGGTGCCCGAGGTGAGCGTCGTGAGCGTTATGTCCGCGCTGTCGGAAAGCCCCGTCGTCGCCGTCTCCCGTCGTGCTTCCACCGTTCCGGCCGTGCCGCTGAGCGTGCCGAAGCGGAGCGAGGATTCCGGGTCTTGACCGGCCCCGGTGCCGAGTGCCTTAAACTGCGTCGTCAACAGCGACGTAGCCGAATTCAGCACCACCGGATTCGCCCGCAGCGCAGTCGGCGCGGTGTAGGCGTTGTTGTTAAAACGGATTGTGCCGTCGTTGATCGTCAGCGTTCCAAACCAAGTGTTGTCCGAAACCGACGTCGCCCCGATCGACCCAAAGCGAAAGGTGCTCGTCCCGTTTTTGGTGATGTTGTAATTGCCCGAAACGGTCCCGCTCAGCGTGATCATCGCTTTGTCGTGCGCGGTGTCGTTCGCCACGGTGTTTCCGGTCAGGATCAAGTTCGCCCCGAGCTTCACCGGCGTATCGATCAGCAAAGACGCGGTGCCAGACTGGGTGATCGTTGGGTTCGTTCCGCCGAAAAGCAGCGTCGTGCCAGCGATCGTGTCCACCGGGCCTGTGCCGGGCGTCGCGTTGGTGCCTTGGAAGTTGAGTTGATTGAGCAGGAAAGGATTCGCGAGAGAGTTGTTGGTCGCGATGTAACTCGTGGGCACCGCCGTCGTCCCCACGTCGCCGGCAAAGATCAAAATATCCGTCGGGTCCGTGCCGAGCGGCGACACGCCGCCCACCCATTTTGTTGAGTCCGTGAAATTTCCCGTCGCACTTCCCCAATTGAATGTTACGGCCTCAGCCGTGTTTGTTTGCGCGCTGCAAAGTAGAGCCGCGATGGCTCCGGTGAGGATGCTTGGAAGGGATTTTACGAGCGATGATTTCATAGGGGCAAGGGGTGGGTTCGGAGAGTGTCTGCTCGCCGCCCGGTGGGAGTGGTTTTGCGACCGAATTCGGATGCGAAGCCGCGGAAGCAAAGGGCAACGCGACACGGGCGTCAAACGGATAAGTTTATCCCGTGAAACTTTCCGAAAAATACCGGCGGTCGGGGTCGAACCGACACTCCCTTACGGGAACAAGATTTTGAGTCTAGCGCGGCTGCCAATTTCGCCACGCCGGCTTTTTGAGGACTTCGAAACTAGGAGCCGTCGGCGCGCTTTGCAAGCCCCGGCTCAGGGCAAAATTTTTCGTGCCGATGGCGCTTTCAAAACCGCCCTGGTCGGTCCACCACTTCCTCCATGAAATCGCCCGCGTTTCTCCTCCGGCTCACCTTTGCGATCGGCGCGATCTGCTTCCCTTCGCTCGTCCGCGCCGACCGTGCGCCGGAGACGGTTTTCCTGCGCGCGGTGGAGACGGAGGAAAAGCTGAGCGCCATCCAGACGAGCAGCGTCGAATACCGGTCCGCGACCGGCAAAGGCCCGAGCGTGTGGCTCATCTCCGTCGCGCATCTCGGCACGCCGGAATATTACGCCGCCATCCAGAAGCGGCTCGATGCGAAGACGGTTGTGCTTTTTGAAGGAGTCGGACTCGAAGAACAGATGCGCGCAGGGCCGGGTGCGGCGACGCACGAGGCGGGAATCCAGAAACAGCTTTCCAACGCGCTCGGCCTCGTCTTCCAGCTCGATGCGATCGACTACCGCCGGAAAAATTTCATCAACAGCGATCTGCCCGTCGCCGGTGTGGAAAAGGAAGTGCGCGAGCGGACGGATACCGTCGAAGCGCCGAACGAGACTTACAAGATGCTGATGGGCGCGATCCAGGGCTCGCCGGAGACGATGGACATGCTCCAGCCGATGATGGCCTTCCTCACCGCGTCGCCAGAAATGCGCGAGACGACGCGCTTGCTGCTCATCGAAGTCCTCTCGCGCGCCGAGGAAATGGTGGGCTTCGCCCAAAGCATTTCGCCCGAAATGAAAGACCTCTTCGACGTGCTGCTCACTGAGCGAAATGCGATCGTCCTCCGCGATCTCCGTGCGGAAATCACAAAGCGCAAAGCCGGCGAAACCATCGCAGTTTTCTACGGAGCCGCGCACATGACCGAACTCGCCAAACGCCTCCGCGAAGAACTCCATTACACGCCCGCCGCGCCGCAGTGGGACACCGCCTTCACCGCCGACCCGAAAAAATCCGCCCTCCCGCCCGCGCAGCTAAAAATGATGCTCGATATGGTCCGCGCGCAGATGAAGCAGGGCACGACGAAGGCGGAGAAGTAAGCAGTAGTCAGTGGTCAGACTGACCACTTTTCACTCTCCTAAATCCGCCCAGTCTGCCCGCGCTGCCTCAGCGCGTGGTCGCAAAGCACCAGCGCCGCCATCGCTTCCACCATTGGCACCGCTCGCGGCAGCACGCACGCATCGTGTCGCCCCCGCGCCTTCAATTCCGTCTCCTCGCCGGAGACCGTCACCGTCCGCTGCACCTGGAAAATCGTTGCCGTCGGCTTAAACGCCACGCGAAAAAAGATCGCCTCGCCGTTGCTGATCCCGCCCTGAATTCCCCCCGAGCGATTCGTCTCCGTCCGCACGCGCCCCGCCTCCATCACGAACGCATCATTGTGCTCCGAGCCGCGCTGTTTCGTCCCCGCAAAACCGGAGCCAATCTCGAAACCCTTCGTCGCCGGCAAACTCATCATCGCCCGCGCCAGCTCCGCCTCCAGCTTGTCAAAAACCGGCTCGCCCAAACCTGCAGGCACGCCGCGTAACACACACTCGATCACCCCGCCCACGGAATCACCCTCGCTGCGCACCTTTTTAATAAATTCGATCATCCGCACCGCCATCGCCGCATCCGGGCAGCGCACGATATTCGCCTCCACTTCCTCAAACCGCACCGTCTCCGGGTCCACCTCCGCCACCAGTTCGTGAATCGTCTTCACATAAGCCACCACCTCAAACCCCGGCGCGAGCTGCGCCAAAACTTTCTTCGCCACCGCCGCCGCCGCCACGCGCCCGATCGTCTCCCGCGCCGAAGCCCGCCCGCCGCCCTGCCAGTTCCGAATCCCGTATTTCGCCTGATAAGTAAAATCCGCATGACTCGGCCGAAACGCCGTCTCCATCTCGCGATAAGCATCCGGCCGCGCATCCTTGTTCATCACCGCCACACAGATCGGCGTCCCCAGCGTTTTCCCCTCAAAAACCCCGCTCAAAATCCGGCACGCATCCGCCTCATCGCGCGGCGTCACGATCTCGCTCTGGCCGGGACGCCGCCGGTCGAGATCGCGCTGGAGGTCGGCCTCGGAAAGTTCGAGCAGCGGAGGGCAGCCGTCGATGACCACGCCCACGCCGCCGCCATGCGATTCACCCCAGGTGGAAATGCGGAACGAGTGACCGAAGTGGCTGGACATAAGAGCCGCGCATAAAACACCGCCCGCCCGCCGCCCGCAATGTCCGTTTCGCCTCCCGCATTCGTGGGGGTGTGATTGAAAGTGGAGTCGGTGAGCAGGCGTGCGCGGCGACGCATTCTCACCGCTTCTTCCGCCCGCCAAACGTGTACCCGCGCAGGGTGCGCACGCCTTTTCCCACCCCGCCGGCGGGGATCGCGTCTTCGTTGAAAAGCGCGGTGTAGATGTAGGGGAAGCCCTCGAGTTTCAGTCGCGGCACCTTCATCCCAATGAAGCGCTCGATGGCGCGGACGTGGTCGATTTCCTCGGCGACGAAGATCGTAAAAGCATCGCCCACATTCTGCGCGCGACCCGTGCGGCCGATGCGGTGGACGTAGTCCTCCGCATGGAGCGGCACGTCATAGTTGATGACGTGGCTGACGCTCGCGATGTCGAGACCGCGCGCCGCGATGTCGGTGGCGACGAGGACCTCGAACTTGCCCTCGCGGAACCCGCTCAGGGCCTGCTCGCGTTCCTTCTGGGTGCGGTTCGAGTGCAGCACGGCCACGGCGTGGTTGCTCTTTTTCAGGAGCGTCGCGACGCGGTCGGCGCCGTGCTTGGTGCGGCAGAAAATGATGACGGAGTCGTAGTGGACGCGTTCCAGCAGTTCGAGGAGCAGCTCGTTCTTCTGCGCTTCGGCCACGGGATAGACGACATGTTTGACCGTCTCGGCCGGGGAACGGCGCGCGCCGATCTCGATGGTCTCGGGATCGTGCATGCACCACTGGATGAGCGTCTCGATGACGGGGGGGATGGTCGCGGAGAAAAGGGCGGTCTGCCGTTTGCGCGGGCAGTGCTGCACGATGCGCTTCACGTCGGGCATGAACCCCATGTCGAGCATGCGGTCGGCTTCGTCGAGCACGAGGCTCTCGATGCCTTCGAGCTTCACGATGCCCTGTCCCATGTGGTCGAGCAGGCGACCGGGCGTGGCCACGATGATGTCGACTCCCTTCTGCATCGCCTCCTTCTGCGCGCCATATCCGACGCCGCCGAACATCACGACGATGCGGAGGTCGGTGTAGCGGGCGTAGTCGCGGATGGCGACCTCGACCTGGGCCGCAAGCTCGCGCGTCGGTTCGAGGATGAGCACGCGGGCGAGCCCGGGCTTGTGCGAGCCGAGGCGGGAAAGGATGGGCAGGGCGAACGCGGCGGTCTTGCCGGTGCCGGTCTGCGCGCTGCCGATGATGTCACGGCCTGCCAACAGCGTCGGGATGGCCCGGAGTTGGATCGGCGTCGGATCCGTGTAACCCATGGCCTTGACGCCTTCCATAATCTGCGGCGCGAGGCCGAACGTGGTGAAACCCATAGCCGTGACCGTAACAGCCCCGGACGGCGGATGGGAAGAGCCTTGAATGGCCGCCACGCTGAGGCGGGATTCGCGGCACGGACGACGCGACACCTTGGTGTTCGCTGGACGTCATCCAAGGCGCCGCAAGGTCTCCGGATCGAACCACAGCGCGCGGTCCCAGTGGATCGCCAGCCCCACGTCGCTGCCGATCGTCGGTGGATCGCCCGTGGGCAGATGAACTCGCCACGTTCCGAACGGGGTTCCGATCTCGGCGCGCCATCCGGCCGGACAAAGCCACGCACGCTGGACCCTGCCCTCGATGTCGCCCGCGGCCGCCAGCGAAAACGATTCCGGGCGGAGCAGACAGGTGACGTTGCTCTCCCCGCATCTCGATGCAGGAAGCGAAAACGTGCGGCCAGCTGATCGAAACTCCCCGGCCCCACTGCGGAAGTGCCGTGTGCCGGTGAGTTCGTTCCAACCATCAGGGCTGAAGAACTCCGCCACGAAACGATTTACGGGTTGCCGCAAGACAACCGACGCAGCGCCCACCTGCTCCAGCCGCCCCGCGCGCAAGACGACGATGCGGTCGCCGAGTTCGAGGGCCTCCGCCTGGTCATGGGTGACGTGGATCGTCGTCACGCCAAACTCGCGGGCCAGTCTCGAAATCTCACGGCGCAAATCCGCGCGAAGCGGCGCGTCCAACTGCGACAGCGGTTCATCCAGGAGGAAGAGTGATGGCTTCTGCACCAGCGCCCGACCCAGAGAGACCCGTTGCTGTTCCCCGCCGGACAGCAGGGCGGGCAGCCTGTTCAAGAGCGGCTCCATACCCAGTCGAACTGCGATGGCACGGACCCGTTCCGTGGTTTCCAGCGAGGCGACTCCTCGCAGCTTCAGGCCAAGGCCGAGATTTTCCGCGACAGTCAACTGGGGCAGCAACGCCGGTTGCTGCCCCACGATCGCGACGCCGCGGTCCGACGGCGAACGGCGATGCCAATTCGAATCAGCCCCATACCCGATCGTGCCGCTGTCCGGCGATTCGAGCCCGGCCAACAGACGAAGCAACGTCGTCTTGCCGCTGCCGCTCGGCCCCGTGATGACAAGGAACTCACCGTCTCCGACATCAAGGTCCAGGCCATCCAACGCAGGCGCAACCGCACCCGGGAAACGACGCGTGAGTTGGCGGAGGCTGAGCGCTGGCACGCGGAGGAGATACCGGCGATCCGCAGCCGCGCCAAACGGAATACTTGGACCGGAAGCCTTTCCTTAGGCCAGCCCGGTCACAGGGAAGGATTGCCAAGCGGTCTTTCCGGCGGAGTCTTCCGTAGCCGTAGCTCGACTGGATAAAGCTTTTGCCTTCGCATAGAATGGTTGTGAACTCGAATCCCACGGTCTGCACCACTCGGGCTCCTGACCTATATGCTTTTCGAGGCGGCGCGTTGCCCGGATGAACAAAGATTCATGCTGGCTTCACCAGCTGTTCATGCGGGTCGGAAACCTTGACCACCTCGCGAACGCGCGAATTCAACCACAACCATCATGAAACGTTTCCATATTCCCGCTCTCGTTCTCACGGCCTCGCTTCTGTCCGCCGCCTGTATTGGCGTTGGCTGCCATTCGTCCCAGGCGCAGCTCGAAGCCATGGCCAAGATCTCCAGGTCCGAGGCCGAAAAGATCGCGCTGGCCAAAGTCCCCGGCGGCACGATCAAGGATGCCGAACTTGAGAAAGAGGACGGCAAACTGATCTGGTCCCTCGACATCGCCACCGTTGGCTCGCCCGACATCACGGAGGTGCAGTTGGACGCGGTCACCGGCCAGATCGTTTCGGTTGCCAAGGAAAACCCCGCGCAGCAGGCCAAGGAGGCGGAGGAGAAGGCGAAGGAGAAAAAGAAATGAGCCGGTTCGCAGCCCTCACCCTTGCAGCCTTCCTCAGCGCATCCGTAGCGGGATTTGTCGTGGCTCGTCGCCAGTCGTCCCGGCATGCCGCCGAGTTGGCCGGGCAACGCGCGCTGGCGGAGGTCGAACGAGCCGAGCTGGAAGCCGCTCTGGCGGCCGCCAGGAAACAATCCCGCCCGGTCGTCGCCACGCCGACAGCGCCGGTTGTGGTTACTGAGGTCGCTGCTCGGCCAACACCCGCCCAGATCATTGCGAAGCTGCGCGAGCTCCGTGCGGCTCCCGGGCCGCTGGCATCCCGCACCGTCCGTCAGGCCGTGTATTGGCTGGAGGAACTGGCCGCGGCCGGACCTATCGCCTTGCCTGCCATCCACGAGTTCCTCACCCGCTCCGAGGACATGGACCTCGACACGGCCTGGTTCACGCAGGGACGAAACGGCGCGCGCGGCCGACTGCCCAACGACTTCCTCGTGCCGCCGTCGTTGCGATTTGGCCTGTTCGATGTCCTCCGGCAGATCGGCGGACCCGAAGCGGAGTTGGTCCTGAGCGACGCGATGAGCTCCACCGGACGAGGTGTCGAGTTGGCCTATCTGACGCGGCTGCTTCAGGAAATGTCGCCCAACCAATATCGCGAAAAGGTCCTTCTGGTCGCACATGACCTGTTGGCCGCTTCCGCCGGCTTCGTATCCGCCAATCCGTTGGACCGCGACCACCGCGACTATCTTTTCGGAGTGCTGACACAGTTCGGCGATGCTTCCTATGCCACCAGCGCCCAGTCCCAGCTCGTTCGCGACGATGGAAAGATCGACCTCAGCTCGCTGCGTTATCTGCAGCAGTCGCTGGGTAGCCAAGCAGTTCAGATTGCGGCCCAGACCTATTTGGACCCGCGCCTGGTGGATCCCGCGGTGAAGGAACCCCTCGTCCGGGTCGCTTTGACTTATGTAGGGTCCGATCCGCAGGCGAACCAGTTCTACCAGCAGGCCATCAACGATCCCGCGCTGCCTAAGGATGCCCGGCGCAATCTGATCGAAGACCTGAACCAGGACGGTTTCGTGGACAGGAAAAACCTTACCGCGAACGACCTTCCTTTTATCCAAAGCCGCATCGCCCTGATCGAACAATCCGCTCCCAGCGCGATGGATCCGATCAACGCCAAGGCGTTCGCCGAGGCCTACAAGGATCTGCAAAACATGCAGGGCAGGATTCTCAATCCACCGCAGACCCCTCCCGGAAGCAGAAAGAAAACCCCATGAAGCGGGGGGAAACGGTCATACGGAAATACTCCCGGATTTCAGTCACCTTCCCCAGTTCGAGGCGGTCATCACAGCTACCCCGCATGAAAACCCAACTCCTGCCCCAACTGCTTGGCCTTCTCGGCGTGATCGCCACGATTCACTGCCACGCGGCCGAGCCCTACCGCCTCCTCAAGGAGATTCCCGTCGGCGATGAGGGCGGATGGGATTACCTCACGGTGGATTCGTCCGCCCAACGGCTTTACGTCTCGCATGTCTCCAAGGTCGTCGTGATCGACATCACCAATGACAGTGTGGTCGGCCAGATCACCAACACGCCCGGCGTCCACGGCATCGCCGTCGCTCCGGAGCTGCATCGTGGAGTCACCACCAACGGGCGCGAGGACAAGGCCAGCATCGTCGATCTGCTCACGTTGCAGACCATAGCCAAACTCGACACCGGCAAGAACCCCGACGGCATGGTCTATGAACCAGCCTGGAAAGAGGCCTACATCTTCAACGGACGCAGCCAGTCGGCCACGGTAATCGATCTTAAGAACAACCGCGTGGTTGCCACGATTCCCCTGTCGGGCAAGCCTGAGTTCGCCGTCATCGATCCAACGGCCTTCCGCGTCTACAACAACATCGAGGACAAGAACGCCGTGGTGGTCATCGATGCCAAGAAGCACGAGGTCGTGGAAACCTGGCCCATCGCGCCGGGCGAAGGCGCCTCCGGCATGGCCATCGACCTGGCGCATCACCGGCTGTTCCTCGGCTGCGGCAACAAGCTCATGGCGATGATGGACAGCACCAATGGAAAGATCGTCGCCACCGTGCCCATCGGCGACGGCGTGGATGCGAACGCCTTTGATCCTGCGACCCAGCTCGCCTTTGCCTCCTGTAGCGATGGCACCGTTACGATAGCCCACGAGGATTCGCCGGATAAACTCACCGTCGTGCAGACCCTCAAGACGGAGGGCGGCGCGCGCACGATGTCCCTCGACCCGACGACGCACCGGATCTACCTGGCTTCCGCGAAATACGAGGCGGCCTCCGGCGGAAAACGTCGCGGAAGCATGGTGCCCGGCAGCTTCAAGGTTCTGGTGTTTGGCATGGAGAAGCCGGCGGCTAATTGATGCGAAACGGAGCTGCCTGTCAGCGACTCCGATTGATTCCTGATTCAAAACGTCCCATGCGCGTGCTCGTCGTCGAGGACCACAGGAACACCGCCGCCTTCATCCGCAAGGCGCTCCAGGCGGAAAGCTTCGCCGTCGACGTCTGCACCAACGGTGAGGATGCACTCGCTGCCGCACATGCAACGCCCTTCGACGCCATCGTGCTCGACATCATGCTGCCGGGCCGTGACGGGTTGAGCGTCCTACGCCAGTTGCGCGCCCGCCGCAACGCCACGCCCGTCCTGCTGCTGTCGGCGCGCGGCGAGGTCAACGAACGGATCGAGGGGCTTGATGCCGGAGCCGACGACTACCTGCCGAAACCGTTCGTCATGGCCGAGCTGGCGGCGCGCGTCCGGGCGCTTGGACGGCGGGGCAACGACAGCAAATCCACTGTCCTGCGCGTGGCTGATCTGACGCTCGACACCGTCAGCCGCGAGGCCCGGCGCGGCGGCAAGGTTATCGACCTGACGGCCCGCGAATACAGGCTGCTGGAGTTTCTCCTGCGTTCTACCGGGCGTATCTGCAGTCGAATGGCCATCCTCGAAAAGGTCTGGGACTACGACTTCGATCCAGGAACCAACATCGTGGACGTCTACATCCGGCGCCTGCGCGAAAAATTGGACGAGGGCTTCGAGCCGAAGCTGCTGCACACCGCGCGCGGCGTCGGCTACGTGCTGAAGGAATCGCCATGACGATCCGCACGCGCCTCACGCTCTGGTATGCGGGCGTCCTCTTCGTCTCGATCCTGTTGATGGGCGCGGTCGCCTACCACGAGTTCGTGGTCGAGAAACGACGCGACCGGAAATCGGCCCAGCAACACGAAGACAGGAGAAATGAGGCGCAGGAAGACGCGGAAGACCTGACCGACATCCTCCTCGGGTATGGTATTCCGACAGCATTGCTGGGACTCGGAGGTGGCTGGCTGCTTACGCGAAAGGTCCTCGCGCCCGTGGCCGCCCTGACCGAAGCCGCCGCCCGCATCCACGAGCGCAACCTCGGCACACCGTTGGCCCGCTCGGGCAACGGCGACGAACTCGATCGGCTCACGGATGTTTTCAACGGCATGACCGCGCGGCTGAACGGCTCCTTCCAACGCATCCGCGAATTTACCCTGCACGCCTCCCACGAGCTGAAGACCCCCCTCACCGTGCTGCATGGCGAACTGGAGGCCGCGTTGCAGGATTCCGCCCTGTCGCCGACCCAGCTCGAGCGTTGCCAGACCCAGCTCGACGAGGTCCAGCGCCTCGCCAAGATCGTGGACGGCCTCACGCTTTTGACCAAGGCCGACGCCGGCCAGGTTGCGCTCGCCCGCGAACCTTTGCGGCTCGATGAACTCGTCCGCGATGCGCTCGACGACGCCCACATCCTCGCCCAGCCGCACAAGGTCAGCGTCTCCCTGAACGGCTGTGAACCGCTCACGATCCTCGGGGACCGCCATCGTCTCCGGCAGCTGCTGCTCAATCTCACGGACAACGCCGTCAAATACAACCAGCCCGGCGGCAGTGTGACGCTGACCTTGCGTCGCGTGGAGGATTCCGCCGAGTTCACCATCGCCAACACCGGCTCGGGAATTTCTCCCGAGAAGCTAATCCGCGTCTTCGACCGATTCTTCCGGGGCGATGACAGCCACAACAACGAGGTCGATGGCTGTGGTCTCGGCCTGAGCATTGCCCAGTGGATCGTCACTTCACACGGAGGCTCCATCCACATGATCTCCCAGCCTGAAGCTCCCACCATTGTCACGATCAGATTGCCGCTGACTGGGAAGGAAACGCCGGATTCAACAACCAAACCTTGAACGGATTTAACCCGTGCTGTCCAAAGCCAGACAGTCAAAGATCCCGCGCAACACCTTCACCCGAACTTTGATGGCTGCATCCACAATCCTCCATCTGCGCCTTTGGTTGGCGGTTGCACCGCTCGCCACTCTCTTGGCTGGGTGCGCCCATTATGAAGCGCGGCCCCTGGCTCCCGCGCAGACCGCCGCCGCGTTGGAATCTCGTTCGCTGACGAGCTCCGAGCTGCGGAGTTTCCTCACGACAAACGTCGGCCGAGACTTCTCCGAGTGGCCGCCGAAGGAATGGGACTTCGAGACGCTGACCTGGGTGGCGTTCCACTATCATCCGTCGCTCGACGTGGCCCGCGCGCAATGGGACGTGGCGCGTGGCGGCATCAAGACGGCGGCGGGCCGACCCAATCCCACGGTCAGCGCCACGCCCGGCTACAACTTCAGCGCGGCCAGCGGTGTCTCGCCGTGGTTTCCAGGCATCAACGTGGACCTGCCAGTCGAGACGGCGGGCAAACGCGGCAAACGGATCAAGCAAAGCCAACTCCTCGCCGAAGCGGCACACCAAAACGTCTTCACCGCCGCCTGGCAGGTCCGGGCTGAACTCCGCCGCGCGTTGCTTGAGTTTGCGGCTGTTGAGCGGCGAGCCGGCAGCCTTCGCGAACAAACCACGATCCAGCGGCGCATCGCGGACCTCCTGGAGCAACGGCGTCAGGCGGGAGCCATCTCCACGGCGGAAGTTTCTTCGGCGCGGGTGTCTCTGGCCAAAGCCGAGGCGGAAGCGGGCGATGCCGAACGCCAACTGGCAACGACGCGCAGCCGCATTTCCCAATCGCTCGGCGTTCCTCTCTCGGCCCTCGAAGGTCAGCGTTTCGGCGATCCCTTCATCACGACTGCGCCGGAGCTTTCATCAACTGATCTCGCCGCCGCCCGCCGCCAATGCCTGCAATCGCGGCCCGACGTGCTGGCGTCGCTCGCGGCCTACGAAGCCAGCCAGGCGGCGCTCCAGTTGGAGATCGCGAAGCAGTATCCCGACGTGCATCTCGGCAGCGGCTACCAATGGGACCAGGGCGACAGCAAATGGAACCTGGCCATCTCGCTCGAACTCCCGCTCTTCAACCGGAACCAGGGTCCGATCGCCGAAGCCGAGGCCAAACGTCGCGCAGCCGCCGCCCAGTTCGTCGTCACGCAGGCCCGCGTCATCGCCGAGTTGGACGCGGCCTTGGCCGAACGCGCCGCCGCCAGCGGGCAGATCGCCGGATTGGAGAAGATCAACGCCGAGCTGAAGAAGCAGGCTGAGCTTGTCCACGGCCAGTTTTCCGCAGGCGGTGCCGACCAACTCGAAGACGCCGCCGCGCAGCTTGAACTCGGGCTCGGCCGGCTTGCGCTGCTCGACGCGCAAACCAAGGCCGCGCTCGCGGCGGGCCGGTTGGAGGATGCGTTGCAGATTCCGTTCAACCATCTCCAGTCGGTCGAGAACGACCCGCGTCCGTTGACCCAATCCCAGATCAAATGAAGAAGACCCTGTTCGCACTGTTCGCCGGTCTCGCGCTGGGCGCGGCCCTCATGTGGCTGGCTCTGCATGGCCACGACGCGAAGGAGGCCCACGCCGAACCGGAGAAGAAGGAAGAGCCCAAGCACGACGGCGCGCTGCATTGGACCAAAGAACAGCAGGCCGCCGCCGGAGTGACCACCTCGCAGCCGAAGGCCATCGAGGTGCAGCCGGAACTGAAGGCGTTCGGTCGCGTGCTCGACGCTTCGACGCTCTCCTTGATGCTGGGTGACATCGACGTGGCCCAGGTCGCGGCGGATGCGTCGCTCAAGGAGTTCACGCGCGTGCAGGCTCTCCGGGCCAATGGCGAGAACGCCTCCGCCCGTGCGTTGGAAACCGCTGAAGCCGCCTTGAAGCGTGACCGGGCGCTGCTGGCTTTGGCCCAGTCCCGGCTCGCCGCCGCATGGGGGACGACCTTGGCGGAACGCACTGACCTGCCTGTGCTGGCCGAGTCGTTGCTCAAACAAAAGGCGGTCTTGTTCCGGGTGGACTTGCTGCCGGGAGAAAGCTTTGTCGGCATCCCAAAATCCGTCCGCCTCGCCGCGCTCACGGGCGACGAAACGACAGTTGAAGCCGAGGTTCTCGGCGTTGCTCCCAGCGCCGATCCCCAGAACCGAAGCCCCGCGTTCATCGCCTTGCTTCGAACCAACGGTCCGCCGCCCGGCGCGTTGCTGACGGCGTTTGTCCCGGTTGGTGGAGCAGCGGAGAAGGGCGTCCTGCTCCCGCGCAGCGCGATCCTGCGGCATGACGGCGAAGCCTTCGTCTGGTTGCAGACGGGCGATGACAAGTTCGAGCGCCGACGTGTGGAACTGGGCCGCGCGCTCAACGACGGCATCCTAGCCCTCAGCGGTGTGGTCGAAGGCGATCGCGTGGTGGTGACGGCCGCGCAGCAATTGCTTTCGGAGGAGCTCAAAGCTTCCGGAGGCGCGGAGTAATGCTCCAGGGCATCATCCAGTTCTCGCTCCGGTTCCGGGGCATCGTCGTGGCGTTGTCCTGCCTTGTCTTCGCCTACGGGATCTACGTCGCCTCGCGGGCCAAGCTCGACGTTTTTCCCGACTTCGTTCCGCCCCAGGTCACGATCCAGACGGAAGCGCCCGGCCTCTCGCCCGAACAGGTCGAGGCCCTTGTCACGCGGCCCGTCGAGACGGCGGTCAACGGCCTGGGCAGCCAGGAATCGCTGCGCTCCGAATCGATCCAAGGATTGTCGATCATCACCGTCGTCTTCAAGGAAGGCACCGCGATTCTGCCCGCGCGCCAGTTGCTCGCGGAAAAGCTCGGCGAGACTGCCGGCCTGCTGCCCGTCGGAGTGAAGGCGCCCAAGATGTCGCCGCTCACCTCGGCCACAATGGACCTGCTCAAGATCGGCCTCGTCAGCGACAAGCTTTCGCCGATGGAGCTGCGGACCTTCGCGGACTGGACGTTGAAGCCGCGTCTGCTGGCCGTGCCCGGCGTGGCGCGTTGCATCGTCTTCGGCGGCGAGGTGCGGCAACTCCAGGTGCAGGTGCATCCCGAACGTCTGCTCCAACACAACCTCGCCTTGAACGACGTGCTGGCGGCGGCGCGTTTGGCCGGTGGCGTGCGCGGCGCTGGTTTCGTCGAGACGGAGAACCAGCGGATCATCCTTCAGACCGAAGGGCAGTCGCTTACGTCGGCGGCCTTGGCCGAAGTGGTCGTCGTCACCACCACGAATGGCCTGCCCATCCGGCTGAAGGACGTCGCGACCGTGGCGGAAGGCGCGGAGCCGAAGTTCGGCGACACCCTTGTCATGCTTCAGCCCGGTGTCCTGCTGGCGATGGCCAGCCAACATGGGGCCAACACCATGGAAGTAACCGTCGCATTGGAGGCCGCGTTGGAGGAGATGAAGCCCGTCCTGGCCGGGGCCGGCATCACGCTGTATCCGCGACTGCATCGTCCGGCGTCGTTCATCGAGGCGTCGCTCAAGAACGTCCGCCATTCGCTGCTGCTGGGCGCGGTGCTCGTGGCGGTGGTGCTCTTCCTGTTCCTCGGGAACTTCCGCACGGCGTTCATCTCGTTGACGGCTATTCCACTCTCGCTGCTCGGGGCGATCATCGTCCTCGACCGCTTCGGCGTGACGCTCAACACCATCACGCTCGGCGGCCTGGCCATCGCCATCGGCGAGGTGGTGGACGACGCGATCATCGACGTGGAAAACATCCTGCGCCGTCTCCGTGAAAACCAGGCGCTCGCCGCTCCGCGTCCCGTCTTCCGCGTCATCCTCGACGCCTCGCTCGAAGTTCGCACCGCCGTCGTCTATGCGACCTTCATCGTCGCGCTGGTTTTCCTGCCGGTGCTGACGTTGACCGGTTTGCAGGGGAGCTTCTTCGCTCCGCTCGCGCTCAGCTACATCCTCGCGATCATGGTCTCGCTGGCCGTGGCGCTGACGCTGACGCCGGCACTGACCTACCTCTTCTTCGCCAAAGGGGCGGGCAAGGAAACGCCGCCACGCCTGCAATCCTTCCTACGCCGGATCTACAAGCGCGTCCTCGGCGGAGTGGCGCGTCATCCGGTTCCGATCGTTGGCGTAGTCGTGGTGCTTTGCGTGCTGGCTTTGATTCGGCTGCCGTTCATGGGAGGAGAATTTCTGCCGACATTCCGTGAAGGCCATTTCGTCCTCCAGGTCTCTTCGACCCCCGGCACATCGCTCGGCGAAATGCTGCGCATCGGCAAGCAGGTTTCCAAGGCGCTCCTCGACAACCCGCACATCGCCACCGTCGAGCAGCAGGTGGGCCGCGCCGAGCAGGGCGAGGACACCTGGGGGCCGCATCGTAGCGAGTTCCACGTAGAACTGAAGCCGCTTGCCGGCGAACAGGAGGAGCAGGTCGAGAAGGATATCCGGGCCATTCTGGCAAAAGTTCCGGGAATCCAGTTTGAGGTGATGACCTTCCTCGGCGACCGCATCAGCGAGAGCATCAGCGGCGAAACCGCGCCCGTAGTGGTCAACCTGTTCGGCGACGACCTCGACACTCTCGACGCCAAGGCGGCGGAGTTGGCCGGTGTTTTGAAATCCGATCTCAAGGCGGAAGACGTGCAGGTGAAATCCCCACCCGGCGCGCCGCGCATGGCTGTGCGGCTGCGGAGCGAACGACTCACCATGCTTGGCTTCCGGCCGGTCGAGCTGCTCGACGCCATCCAGACCGCGTATCAGGGCGTGGTCGTGGCGCAGGTCTATCGCGAGAGCCAGGTGTCGGATGTGGCCGTGATTCTGGATGAGAACAGCCGCCGCGATCCCGAGGGTGTGGAGAACCTTCTCCTCAGAAACCCGGCGGGCATGAGCGTGCCGTTGCGCGAATTGGCGGACGTCTATCGCACGAGCGGACGCTTCTCCATCCTGCACGAGGGCGCGCGCCGTCGTCAGACGGTGACCTGCAATCCCGGTGCCCGCGACGTCACGTCGTTCGTGGCCGAAGCCCGTGAGACCGTCGCGACAAAAATCAAACTGCCACAGGGGATGTATCTGGAGTTTGGCGGGGCGGCGGACGCGCAAAGCCAGGCCACACGGCAACTCCTCCTGCATTCGGCCATCGCCGGCACGGGCATTCTCCTCCTGCTGATCGTGGTGCTGGGCAACTGGCGCAACCTCATGCTGCTGCTGCTGAATCTCCCGTTCGCCCTCGTTGGTGGCGTGCTGGCCGTCTACCTGTCCGGCGTGTTCGGCGATCCGGGCGAGGGCGGACTGACCATGGGTTCGTTGGTGGGCTTCGTGACCTTGTTCGGCATCACCACGCGAAACTCCATCATGCTGCTCTCGCACTACGAACATCTGGTGAAGGTCGAAGGCCGCGAATGGAACGCCGCCACCGCCATCCTCGGAGCAGGCGAACGTCTGGTGCCGATCCTGATCACCGCGCTGGTCACGGCGCTAGGGTTGCTCCCACTGGCCTTGGGCAGCGGCGAGGCCGGCCGCGAGATCGAAGGGCCGATGGCCATAGTCATCCTCGGCGGCCTGGTCACATCCACCGTGTTGAACCTCCTCGTGCTGCCGGTGCTCGCGGCGGCCTGGTTCGATCCGCGCCGCTCCGATGTCCGGGAGACGGCTCCCGCCCAATGACGAAGTTGCAACGGTAAGGAGGAGCTTCGTCACCGAAACGCTGAGGCGTCGGGCTTGGATCGAGGCTCATCAATTTTTTCATCAACGGTGAGCCCGTGGGCAGAGAGACGCCCATTCCTCAATTGCAGGGAGCCCCCACACTCACGTCCGTCTGTTGCTTTCGGCATCATTTTGACGAACCCAAGGACCACAGGCCCATGAAGAAGCTCCTCACAACCGCTGCACGCTGTGGCTTTGCCCTGATTATCCTGCTTCTCGCATCGACCCCCGCCCGCTCGGCGACCCGGCTCACAGCGTGGGGCGAATGGTATTTTGGCCAGACGAATGTCCCATCTGGCCTGACCAATGCCGTGTCTGTCGCGGCCGGCTTCCGTCACGCGGCGGCCGTCCTGGCCGATGGCGCAGTTGTGGTCTGGGGTTCAGGAATGGCGGGACAGACCAATGTGCCGGCTTCTGCCACCAACGTGATCGCGGTCGCCGCAGGAATCAGCTACTGCGCGGCGTTGCGGACGGACGGCACCGTCGTGGCGTGGGGATCGGCTCTCCAGTCAGCGGTTCCAAACGGGTTGACCGGCGTGGTCATGATCGCAGGAGGTTCTTCACACGTCGTCGCGCTCCGGCGCGACGGATCAATCGCCGCCTGGGGCGTCAATCTGCCGCCCGACGGTGTAGACGGGTTTTCGGCCATTGCCGCAGGAGGTTCCCACAGCCTGGCACTCAAGCGAAACGGAACGATTCTCGGCTGGGGAACGAACAACCACCGGCAGATCACAATCCCCGCGGACGCCACCAACATCGTTGCCATCGCTGCGGGCACTTCTCACAGCCTTGCGCTCCGCTCCGATGGGGCGGTTGTGGCCTGGGGGCTGGGAAACTCGGGGCAGACCACCCTGCCTGACGGCCTCACCAACGTGGTTTCCATCTCCGCGTCGGGCAATCTGAACCTGGCGCTCAAGCAGGATGGATCCGTTGTAGCCTGGGGCGCGAACGAGTCGGGCCAGGCGACGGTGCCGATCGGCGCAACGAACGCCTCCATCGCCGCGGCGGGAGGCACCTTTGGTGTCGCCTTGATGGACCTCGACGCTCCGATCAACGCTCTCGGACCGGGGTCGGATCTCTCTGCGGGAGTGGGCGAGCCAGCCTTTTTCCAGCCGACGACCCCACCGATTCCAGGCTCGGATTATCAATGGCTGCGGGGAAAGCTTCCCATTCCTGCGGCAACCAACCGGACTCTTTCGATCGGATCGTCATCACTTTCGGACACCGGTGATTACCAACTCCTCCAGACATTCGGAGGGAAGACGGCAAGCAACTGGATCGGCGGTCTGGCCGTGGGCCATGTTCTGGTTCGAGGAGTCGGGCCCGTTGTTTCCTATACCCTTGCTGCGCGGCTGACGAACGTCGTGGATCTGGCCGCGGGCGGCTCGCATTGCCTCGCCCTTCTTTCGGACGGCAACGTTGTCGGCTGGGGTCTCGGTGCTTCCGGGCAGCTGAACATTCCAGCGGCGCTCAGCAACGTCGCCCGGATCTATGCGGGGGAGGCCAGCAGCTATGCCGTCCGCCATGACGGATCGGTGGTCGCCTGGGGAATGCCAACGAACATGACGGCGATTCCGGCGGCCATGACCAACGTCGTATCCCTCACGATAGGATCTTCGTTCATCAGCGCAGTCCGGCGTGACGGAAGCAGAGTCTATCAGGGACCACCGTTTCCATCGGCTGAGACATTCGGAACGGAACGGGATCTGGTGGGTGAAACCTTGTCCAGCGGAGGATGGGTGCTGCTCAAAGGCACGGGCACGCTTTCGGCGAAAGCCCCCACCGCCGTGAATCAGTTCATCGGCGGAAACAATGCGGCCAATGTGGTTGCGGCGGTCGCTGGCGGGGCGAGCAACCTGGTCTGTCTCCTTGCCGATGGCCGGGTATCCGCGTCCTTGCCGATCGCCTCGAGTCTTTTTCCGCCAGTCGATCTCGACGACGCGATAGCCGTCCGCTCAGGGATCTCGCACGGGTGGGCGATCCGACAGGATGGGGGAATAATACCGCTGGGGCTGAACGAGGGAGGGCAGCTCGCCATGCCACCCGGACCGGACTCTTTCTCCATCCTGGCGGCGGGTTTCAACCAGACGCTGTTCAATGGCGGACCATTGAAGCCAAGGGTCTACGGAATCGTCGACCGGATCGCGGCCCTGGGTGAAAGGACCGTCTTTTACGCGGACTTTTCCGGATCTAGCCCGATGAGCTTCCAATGGCTCAAAGACGGCCAGCCGATCATGGACGCCACGAACGCCGCGCTGGCCTTGGCGAGCGTGGCCGCAGGAGATGCCGGATTCTATTCGGTGCAGGCGTCGAACCCGCTGGGAACAGCCACCAGCCAACCCGCCGAACTGCGGGTGACGGCTCTCTCGGAGTGGACGGGAGGAACACTTCTTCCAGTCAATCTACCCACACCGATCAGCGTGGCCTCCGGATCTGGATGGCGCTTTGGCGCCATGCCCGACGGCTCCGTCGTCCAGTGGTCAGCCCGGGAAGGAACCAGCGCCGCTGCTCCTGCGGCCTTTACCAATGTAGCCGAAGTCGTGGCGACGGGGAACAGGGTCACGACATTGCGGAGGGATGGGACGCTCGCGGGGTGGGATTTTAATCAGGATGGGAGCGCGGACCGGTCTTCCTACTTTTTTCCACGCGACATCGCCAACGTCATGAAAATCGCGGCCGGCGCGGGAGACACGTCCGCCCTCTTGTCCGACGGCTCGGTTCGCGTCGTCCGCCCGGGGAACGACTCCTGGATCCGCTTCCAGGCGATGGACTCGCAAGTCGTCGATGTGTCGGTGTCGGAGGGAAGAACGAGCGTCGTCCGGGCTAATGGCTCGGTCCAGACATGGACGGGATCCACTACGCTGACCAGACCCGTGTCCAACGCCGTCGCGGTGTCCTGCGGCACCATGCAGGACATGGTTCTCCATGCCGACGGCCTGGTCTCACTATGGAATTCGTCGAGCAACTTCCAGGTGCCGATCCCACCGGCTTTCGGGCAGTTCAACCGCATCGTGGCGGGCGCGGGCAGTTTCTTCGGCGTCAGACCCGACGGAAGCGTTGCTACGCTTATCCTAAACCCTCCCGGCTCGAGATCACTCCCGGCCAATCTACGGCCAGTGACCACGATGTCCTACGGTGACGGGGTTCTGGTCGTGGGATCCAGGGATTCTCTTCCGCCGACGGTGGCTCCGCTTGGAGCCCGTATTGCCGTCGGAGGACGGCGCGTGTTCTTCCGCGCCGAGGTCACGGGCACTCCGCCATTCCGCTTTCAATGGCGGAGAGGCGTAAGCGTCACTTGGAGCACCGGTTGAAGGCGTAGATGTCGTAGCGTTATGCTACGACGTTTATGACGCAAGTTTCTGGCGGGGCTGGCGGGCTTTG
>JAYVSO010000133.1:0-57379 GCA_043775315.1 Verrucomicrobiota bacterium | reverse complement strand
GTCAGCAGTGCCGGCACTGCGCCGACCAGCATGACCCAGCGCCACGAGTCTTTGATCACGGGAAAAGCGATGGCGATGATCGCGATCAGCGCAAAGCCCACATTCGACGCCGCGCCAATCACGCCCGCGAGCATCGGGCGCTTTTGCTCCGGCCAGATTTCCATGACCAGGGCCACGCCCAGCGCCCATTCGCCACCCATGCCGAGCGCCGCCACAAAGCGGAACGCCGGCAGATGCCACGGCTCCGCGGCGAAGTAGGAAAGCCCCGTGAAAAGCGAGTAGCACAGGATGCTCCAACTCATCGCCCGCACCCGCCCGATCTTGTCCCCGAGCCAGCCAAAGACCACGCCGCCCAGCGCCGCGCCCCACAGAAAAAGCGCCGTCGCCCAACCCATCCAACCGCTCACAAAACTCTTCAGCTCCGCGCCGTGCAGCCCCCTCGCCATTTCCTCCAGCGCCGGCCCGGCCACGATGGGAAAGATACCCATCTCCATCCCGTCGAACATCCAGCCGAGGAACGCGGCGGTAATGGTCATGTAGCGGGCACGGGGAGTGATGGTGCTGGCTGCGGGGATCATTCTCCGGACAGGAACCACGTCTCCCGCAACGAAGGCAACCGGAAATCCAATCGCGTCAGCCACACGAATGCCGTCGGAAGGTGGCACAGGCCTCCGGCCCCTGCCGTTCCCGGTGTCCCACCCGGAACGGACTGGTGCATTCGGACGAAGTAGACGCGCAGGAAAAACCTTAGCAGCCCGTCAAAACAGCCATGCGGAGCGATGCCGTTGAGGGTAGGACGGGCTTCCAGCCTGCTCCGTGCTGACAGGGGTTTCCGCACCGGCGGACGTCCTCAGGCACCACATAACTTGGTTCCATGGCGGCAGCGCCATGGGCAGGCAAGACGCGCTGCCCTACCTTGAAGCAGTTCGACCCCGCGATGGGTCGAATCCCTCCCCAATCCGATGACCGCAGGTTTCACCTACGGCCATTCACATTCAGCCTCGTTGAGGCTGCGCGCCTTGCCGTAGGCGGGATCAAGACCCACTCTCCTTGGCATGAAGGAACCAGCCGAACCCCGCCGCAGAATCCGCCTGAAGCGTTGGCACTGGATTGCCTTCGTTCTGCTGCTGCCCTTCGTGGCCGGAATCGTTGCGGTGAAGATCCGACGGCACGGGTTGGAAAAGGAGATCGCCCGTGAGCTGGCCGCCATCCGCGCACGCGGCGAACCTGTGACACTGGAGGAACTGGACGCGTGGTATCCCAAGGTGCCGGACGCGGAGAACGGGGCTCTGGCGGTGATGAATGCTCTGAAAGTAATGAGGGAATCGTCAGAGAAAATCCTCATGGATTCCAACATCCCGGATCCGGTTTCGGACGCCTTTGCTTCGCTGAAGAAATCTCCAGTTCCCGTCAGGGAGCTGGATCGAATTCGCAACCTCCTATCCGCTAATCAACCGGGGCTGGAGATGCTGCACTCCGCTTCCACGAATCGCGCTTTCCTGTATCCCGTTAGTTTCACTTCTGTTCAGACGCATCTCGGGCCACTCCGGAGGGGCATCCTGCTTCTTTCCGTCGAAGCCGGACTTCGCGTGGTGGAGGGCGATACTTCGGCCGCAGCGGATTCGTGGACTGCCGCGTCGAAGTTGGCCGATTCGCTAACTATGGAACCGTTGCTGGTTTCGTGGTTTTCCCGCTCTGCATCCAGTGCGATATTGCATCTGAGGATTGCCGAGTATCTTCGGAGGGATGGTTGGTCCCATCAGGCTCTTTCGAAGTTGGAAGCGGTGGTATCGGAGGACACGGCGGCGGTCGGCCTGGGAAGGGTGCTGCGAGGGGAATTGGCGTCCGGCTTGAAATACTTCGAACCACGCCTGACGTGGACGGCCTATCGGAGGGTCCTTAATCCAATGGCTGGCCCAATACCTCCTTGGTGGGAGCCCGATGAGATCGCCGAGCGTGCGCGCTTTTATACTTACAGAGCCGTTGCCAACGATGCCGCTGACCAACTGCATCTGGTGCGCAGCATGACGTCGTTCTGCGCAGCCTTGGATGCGTTGCCTCACCTGCGTATGGCTGCTATGAGCAATGCCGTGTGGCAGGCGGGCACAGCACCCGGAACGGATCGATATTTGTTCAGCCAAGTCTATTTGTCGCCGTTTGCGAATCTGATTGAGCGTGATCTGCGAATGCTGGCCGCAAAAAGGACGCTTCGCACAGCCATCGCCCTCGAACGCTTCCGCCTCGATTCCGGCGGCGGGCTGCCCGACTCTCTGGACGAGCTGGTGCCGAAGTATCTCGCCGCCGTTCCGTCTGATCCCTTCACCGGCAGGCCGCTCCGCTACATCCGCCACCACAGGGGCTACGTGGTCTACAGCGTCGGCGAAAACCTGACCGACGAGCAGGGAGCGGCGAAGTCGGACATCCCGTTCACGGTGGAGAAGTAGAAGGATCTGCGTGTTGGTCGAGAGGTCCGCCTCGTCGCGTCGGCGGCTACGGGCACCACGCATTCACCGCCCGGACTGCTGCACCGGAATCCCATGGCAAAACGGCTTCAGGCGGTATCCACTGATCGTGTTTCTCACCCATGGAATTCGCCATCGAAACCCACCAGCTCTCCCGGACCTTCGACCAGTTTATCGCCGTCGACGCTATCGATGTCCGCGTGAAGCCCGGGCAGTTCTACGGGTTTCTCGGGCCGAACGGCGCGGGCAAGTCCACCACGATCAAGATGCTCACGGGCCTTCTCGCTTCGTCGGGCGGCTCTATGCGGTTGCTCGGGGTGGATCTGGCCGATCCAAAGGCCGCGCGCGAAGTGAAGCGCCGCATCGGTGTCGTGCCGGAGAATCTCGCGCTCTTCGAAAACCTCACCGCGCGCGAATACCTGACTTTCATCGGCCGGATGTATGGCGTGCCGGCGGACGTGGTAAGGCAGCGTTCGCAGGAGCTGCTGGACGTCATGGACCTCGCGGCGGCCGAGACGAAACTCACGGTCGAGTATTCGCACGGGATGAAGAAGAAGCTCTCGCTCGCGGCCGCGTTGTTGCCGAAGCCGGAGCTGCTCTTCCTCGATGAACCCTTCGAGGGCGTGGACGCCGTGGCCTCGCGGCAGATCAAGGACGTCCTCAAACGTTTCGTCGACCACGGCTCGACGGTCTTCCTCACGTCGCACGTGATGGAGATCGTGGAACGGCTCTGCACGCAGGTTGGCATCATCGTGAAGGGTAAACTGGTCTTCCAGGATTCGATGGAGAACCTGCGCGCGGCGGGCGGTTCGTTGGAGGACCGGTTCATCGCGCTGGTGGGTTCGGACCATGTGGAGACGCAGAAGCTCAACTGGCTGGAGGGCGCTTCTTGAACAAGGAACAGTTCCTCGCGCTGCTCTGGCTCCGCTGGCGGCTGTGGGCGAACCGGTGGCGGAAAAATTCCGGTTTCGGAAAGGCGCTTTCGATCATCCTGCTGGTGCTGGTGGTGGCGCTGGTCGTCGGGGTTTTTGTCGGAGGCGTGGCGCTGGGCTGGTTTGGATTGGCCAAGGCACAGTCGGTCATCATCTTCGTGGTCGCGGACGTGGCGGTGGGGCTCTTCCTCCTCTTCTGGCTGATCGGCCTGATGACGGAGCTGCAACGCTCGGAGGTCATCGACATCGGCAAGCTGATGCATCTGCCGGTTTCGATGCCGCAGCTCTTCACGATGAACTACGTGGCCTCGCTCGTGGCGCCGACCATCGTCATCCTGCTCGTCGGGACGGCGGGACTGACCCTTGGACTTCTGCGGGACGGACCGTTGTGGCTCTTCCTGGCCTTGCCGGTGGGTGGCCTTGTGTTCGCCGTTTCGGCATGGACGTATGCGTTGCGCGGATGGCTGGGAGTCCTGATGAGCAATCCCCGGCGGAAGCGTTCGATCATCGTCGGGCTGACCGTGGGCATGATGCTGCTAGGACAGTTGCCGAACATCCTCCTGAACAATTCGTGGTCGCGGAAAAAGATGACGGAGACCGCGCAACAGGAAGCCGCCAAACCCCGGAGCGGCGCGGAGTATGAAGCCATCCTCCTGGGCCGGGTCCGCGAAGTGCACCGCTACATCCCGCCCGGCTGGGTCGGTCTTTCGGCGCTCAACATCGCGGAAGGCACGCCCCTGCCGGCCTTGGGGACGACCGCGATCTTTGGACTCGTGGGAGGGGCCGGCCTACTCGTCGCCTTCGGCCAGGCACGACGCGCGTATGGCCGAACCACGGCCCGGATCCGGCCCGCCGCACCGATCCCGACCGCCGGAGTTCCCCTGATCACGCGGCCGCCGAAGCGCGCCTTCAACGACCGCGACCTGCCGCTTGTGCCGCCGGATGTCAGTGCGCTGACGCTCGCGTTCTTCCGCAGCCAGATGCGCGCGCCGGAACTGCGGATGGTCTTCGCGTCGCAGTTCATCATGATCGTGGTCTTCGGATCCATCTTCAGCCGGAGCGGCGGAATGCTGACGGAGTCCGGCCTGTTCGCACCGATGATTCCCGGGATCATCATGCTGACGTTGTTCGGCCTGATGCAGCTCTTCGGAAACCAGTTCGGCTACGACCGTCATGCGTTCCGGTGCCTGGTCCTTTTGCCGACGCCACGGCGCTCGGTTCTGCTGGCGAAGAACCTCGCGGTCGTCCCGGCGAGCGCGGTGTTGATCGCAGTGTTCCTCGTCGCGCTGGCAGGGTTTGGATTCCTGAACCCGCTGGAGGTGATCGGCGGCGCGGCGTTGTGGCTCGCGGCGTATCTGCTGATGTCCACATACGGCAACCTCCTCTCGATCATCATCCCGTTCCGCGTGAACCCCGGAGCCATGCGCCAGACACCGCGCGATGGGAAAAAACTGCTGCAATCCATGGCGCTTCAGTTCGCGACTCCGCTCGTGCTCGGGCCGATCTGGCTGCCGTTGGCGGCCTACTACATCGGTGGAAAAGGTCCTTGGGCCATTGGCGCTGCGGGCATCCTGATCGTGGCCGTGGTCGGCGTGGCGGGGTTGGTCTACTGGCTCACGCTCAGTCCGCTGGCCCGGCTGCTGGAGGCTCGGGAACGGGCAATCCTGGACGAAGTGACGCGGGAAGTGGAGTGACGGGCGTCAGCGTTTCGCCGCGGCGACGAGCGCGAACAGACCAACGAGCGCGGCTATTCCAAGAACCAGGAAGAATATCTTCCAGAAGCTGTAGGGGCGGTCGCCCGCGATCTGGCCGGTCTGTCCGTTGACGAGGACCTGGTAGCTCTTGCTGCCGTAGACGTAGGACACAAGCCAAATGGGCACGAGCACATGCTTGAAGGTCATGTCGCTGTAGGTCGCATCGACATTCAGATTGCGGTGGGTATCGCCGGGAACATCACGGGCGCACATGGCACGAACCTGCGCGTCCATCTCTTCACGCGAAGTCTGCGCGGCCGAAGTCAGATCCACCTGGTATTGCTCGACGACCCACCCCGCGAGATAGCCTGCGTCGTAGGGGATCAGCTCCTTGGTGGGGAACGGCTCGATCTTTTCCAGCAGCTTGGGATGCGTGCCCTTCGTCCCGGCGACGAGGTTGTCGTCGAAGAAGTGGTTTAGGGAACCACTGCTCCACTGCCAACGGATCCTCTGGACCTGCCGCGACTGCTGTTTGCCATCGCTGTCGGTGTAATACTCGGTCTCGTAGTAGTAGTAGCCGGACTCGGCCGTCCAATCGGCGTGGACCTTGGCGTCGAAGGTCCAATACGGCAGATAGACTCCTTTGAGCGTGTCGGTCAGCGCGCGGGACTTGAGGGCGCTCGGCGCGAACCAACGATTGCCATACCATAGGCGGATCTGGTCGCGAACCGCCGTGTCGGCCAGCTTGAAGGGCAGCAGGCTCTCCGGGCGGATGACGGCCTTGGTCTGCTCATAGGGCACGAGCTGGGCGGAGCCGCAGAAGTCGCAGTTCTGCGCGACGCGGTTGGGCTCGAAAGACGAGATGGCCTGGCAGCTCTGGCATTTCACCGAGACTCGCTCGGTGTTGTAGCCGCGCTGGTCGTCGGGCACGGAACGCAGCGCGGTGATCAGGTCGAGTTCGCGGATCTCGCCCTCGGTCGTGAGCTCCGCAGGCGAGACGGTGCCGCAATACGGGCATACCAGCGCCTGCTTGGCGGCGTTCCAATGCGCGTCGGCCCCGCAGGTCGGGCAGTGGTATTTGTCGCGGGCGAGGATTTCGCTCATAGGGACAAGCTAGATGGGATGCCGGCTACAGATTTTCTAAAGCCGACTAAAAGCCTCACGACGTTCCGGGATGACTGCCAGATACGACTCGCGTCCGAGTTCATCTCTCGATTGTCACTTTGAGCTTGGGAAGGAATAGGCTAATCGGATTGTCCTCAGGCTTGTCTGATCCTTTCAAACAACTGTCGACATGCTCTCTCAATTCATTTCGGCCGGCCTCAATACGGTCCATGATTGTATAAGGGTCAGAGGTATCAATGATGATGGTTCTTCCTTGGGAAACATCGAACGGGATTTTGTCACCTTTCCTGATGATCTGAATCGTCGACAACTTGAATGCCTGTCGCACACCGATTTCGTAGAAGGCATTGGGATTGTTGAATGACAGGTCAGCAATGCAAAGGCGACTGTGCGCAATGTGCTCAATGATCTGTTTCGTGATAATCCCCGGTTTGGATATTTGGTCCGCACGCACAGCCTGAAATCCAACCTTCTCAAGCACAGGCTCAATCAGATGCTTCAAAACAGCATCGGCATGTTTTCGCTCGAGAGAATCGTCAGCTCCAATCGGAGTGATGATAAAACAAATTTTGTCCCATTCGGTGGAGCCATCTCGATCCTTTGCGTTGGCAGGTGAGGAATCTCCTGCGGGGGCTATCGATGGGGCCACTCCCGCCGAAACCGGGAAAGCAACATCCGAGAACCGAATCGTTTCCTTGCCATCTGGTTGATTGCTTAACGCCCCAGCAAAGCGGGCATTCTCCTTAATGATCTCAACTGCTTCCTTTGTCCGTTCCCGTGGAACTTGATACCGAGTCTCGAGGACATTGCTGAAGAGGTCGCCAGAAGGAAGCGCGGCGGCATTGTAATCGGTATAGAAACGACTCAGGACAGAAGGAGTGAACAATGCCTTCTTGATGCCTTCATCGCGTTCCCCCTCATATGTCTGCGCCAGAATTTTTCTGCCGGTCTCCGCCAATGAATAGGTATGATTCTCGTTCTTTAGGACGATTCCATATGCGACTGCTGACCAAAGCGGATACCGATTCGCAGGGATTTTTGGCTTAACCTTAAGACCACTCGCGATTTCCTCCCATGTTGCATTCTTGCTCGCGTAGGTATCACGGATCACATGGGCAACTCGAAGGGCGGATTCAAGAGTTCTACGCGGCAACGCATCGGACGAAACCCGAGTATTGGATTCATCACTGAGTCGGATTTTCTTTTTCGCAGCAGGTTTTCGATTCAATTTCATAAGTTTATCAGCCCTTCAGGAATTCCTCCAAGGCCGCCTTCGAGATGCGGTAGGCGCTGCCGATCTTCTTCGCCTTGAGGGTGCCGTCCGTGATGCTGGCGACGATGTCCGCTTCGCTCACGCCCAGCAGCTTGCCGGCATCGGCCGGGCTGAGCAGGTCAAACGCCGGAGCCGCCGCTGTGGAAGGAGGCTGGGGAGCAGGTGCGCCGGGGAGAGGAGGAGGCGTGTTCGCACCGGTGAGGCCACCGTCCTTCATGAGCTGCTGTGCGAGGCCGAAGCCCACGGCGAGTTCGGCCGCCGTGCCGCTAGCCCCGCCGCCGCCGGGTTGGCCGAGGCCCTGGGCGAGCTGGAACTTCACGTAGTCGTTGAGGTTGCCGATCGCGCCCATGCTGGAGCGCTTGTCGATGGCCTGCTCGACCTCGGGCGGAACGGAGACGTTCTCGACGACGAAGTTCGTGATCTCGAGGCCGTATTTGGCGCGGGTGATCGGGTTGATGACGGGCAGAAGCGCGTCGCCCAGTTCGCCGTAGCGCGTGGCGATGTCCAGAACGGGGACCTTGGAGCTGGCCAGCGCCTCGCTGAAGACGGAGATGATCTTCGACCGCATCGTCTCCTGGAATTCATCCAGGCGGAAATGGTTGTCCGTGCCGGCGACCTCCTTGAGGAAGGTGCGCGGCTCCACGATCTTGAAGTCGTAGATGCCGTAGGCCCGCGCGCGGACGATGCCGAAGTCCGGGTCGCGCATCATCACCGGGTTGGCCGTGCCCCACTTGTTGCCGGTGAAGGTGCGGGTGACGACGTAGTAAACGTCCGCCTTGAACGGCACGTCGAAGGCGTATTTCCACGACTTCAGCTTGGTCAGGATCGGGATGTTGTCGGTGACGAGGCTGTGTTTGCCCGGGCCGAAGGTGTCGCCGAACTCGCCGAGATAGACGAACTGGGCCGCCTGCGATTCGCGCACGATGAGCTGTGCGCCGCGCTTGATTGCTTTGTCTTCGTCGGGCCAGCGATACGCCAGCGTGTCCCGTGAATCGTCGGTCCACTCGATGACTTCGAGGGCCTGTCCCTTGAGGAAGTTGAGAATGCTCATTTCGAGATGGTGATAAGCCCGGCCGTCGCCGGTGGCGATTACAGATTGGACGGGAAATTCAAGGCGGCGGCGCCTATTCCGCCGCGTCGTTGTCGCTGAAGAGGGCTTCGGCGAACTCGTGGGCGTTGAAGGGCTGGAGGTCGTCCTTCTGTTCGCCCACGCCGATGAACTTCACCGGGATGCCCAGCTCCTTCTGGATGGCCACGACCATCCCGGCCTTGCTGGTGCCGTCGAGCTTGGTCACGACGAGCCCGGTGAGCGGGACGGCCTTGTGGAACTCGCGCGCCTGGTTGAGCGCGTTCATGCCGGTGGTGGCATCGATGACAAGAAGGGTTTCGTGGGGCGCGCCGGGAAGCTTCTTGGCCATGACGCGGTGAACCTTCTGCAACTCCTGCATGAGGTTGGTCTTGGTGTGGAGCCTGCCGGCGGTGTCGACGAGGAGCCACTTCGCGTTGCGGGCCTGCGCGGCGGCGATGCCGTCATGGGCCACGGCGGCGGCATCGGCCCCATGCGCTCCGGCGATGACTTCGACATCGAGGCGGGCGCCCCAGAGCTTGAGTTGCTCGATGGCGGCGGCGCGGAAGGTGTCGCAGGCGGCGAGGACGACGCCATCGCCGTTCTGCTTGAAATTGTGGGCGAGCTTGGCGCTCGTGGTGGTCTTGCCGGTGCCGTTGACGCCGACGATGGAGACGACGGTGAGGCCGGTGGCGCTGGTCTTGAGGCCGGGGTTGACGGTGCCGAGGCTCTTCTCGACTTCGGCGATGGCGATGTCGAGCACCTGCACGCCGCCGCTGCCCTGGGTTTCGAAGGCCATTTTAACCGCCGTGAGGATCTGCTGCGTCATGGCCACGCCGAGGTCGGCGCCGAGCAGGGCGGCTTCGAGCTCCTCGATGCTGTCGGCGGTGAGCCGGGGCGAACGGGTGACGATGCGTTTGATCTCGTGGACGAGCTTCTGCTGCGTCTTGAAGAGGCCTTCTTTGAGGCGTTGAAAGAATCCCATGGTCGGAAGAAAGGGAACTCCGGCGGCCGGACGGCTCAGACGGCGGCGGCGCGGCGGGCGCGGAGTTCGTCCCGCGCTTCTTTGAGCTTGTTGTAGGTGTGGATGGGGATCTTCACGGAGCCGATGAGCGGCTTGTTCTTGCTCATGCCGTGGCAGTCGGAACCGCCGCTGACGAGGAGGTCGTGCTTGTCGGCGATCTGCAGGTAGTGCTCGGAAACGTGCTGCGTGTGTTTGCTGTGGAAGCACTCCAACCCGTCCATTCCGGCCCTCACAAGGTCGGGGATGACCTCGTCGCTGCGGTTGAGCGCGGGATGGGCCAACACCGCGAGCCCACCGGCGACGTGGATGAGGCGGATGGCGTCGAAGGCGGAGATCTTGAACTTGGGCACCCAGGCGGCCTTGCCCTTCTTGAGGAAGCGATCGAAGGCTTCGTCGAGGCTGGTGCAATACTTCTCCGCCACCAGCGCGCGGGCGACGTGCGGCCGGCCGGGCGAACGGCAGTTGGCGATCTTGAAGACGGCCTCGGGCTTGAGCGGGATCTTCTTTTCGTTGAGCCGCGCGACCATCTCGTAGATGCGCTTCTGGCGGACGTCCTGGAACTTGGACATCTCGGCCTGCATCTCGGGGTTCTCGATGTCGATGAACAGGCCGAGGATGTGGACCTCGATGCCGTCCACCTCGGCCGTCAGCTCGGTGCCGGGGCAGAACTCGATGCCGTTGGACTCGCAGGCGATCGCCATTCGGGCGCAGCCTTCGACGGTGTCGTGGTCGGTCAACGCCATGGCCTTCAGCCCGACGCGGCGTCCATGTCCGGACAACTCCTCAGGCGTGTAGGTCCCGTCGGAGAAGTTGGTGTGGAGATGGAGGTCGGCGAACACGGGTTGGTTCCGGGAAAATCAGGTGTTGGTGTAGCGGGTGTTGCGGAGGAGCTCGCCCTTGACCTTGTCGAGCAGGCCGTTGACGAACTTGCCGCTGTCATCGGTGGAGAATTTCTTCGCGATGTCCACCGCCTCGTTGATGCTGACGACGGGCGGGATGTCCTGCCGGTGGAGCATCTCATGGACGGCGAGGCGGAGGATGTTCCGGTCGACGGCGGCCATGCGGCGGATGTCCCAGTTGAGGGCGACCTTTTTAATGGCTCCGTCGATCTCGGGAAGGTTGTCGAGCACACCCCGGATCAACGGCTCGGAAAACATCCGCAACGTCGCTTCGGCCACCGTCGGCGGCGGGATCTGCGCGGGGGCGACGTCGAACGCGGAGTGTTTCTTTTCCGCATCCAGCACGGTCGGCCTCTGCGACTCCCAGAATACGTTCAGCGCCTCCTCGAGATTCTCGGGAGGATTCAAATCGTGTTGAAAGAGGAACTGGACCGCCTTCTCGCGGGCCTCTCGTCTCATGCCCATATCTCGAGTGTGTCACAAGGAACCTCGCTGGGAATAGCATTTTGCTCGGGGTCCGGCCGCAGTCGGGGCCGCGGACGACGCCAAGCCGATGAATCGCGGGCGTTTACGGGCCGGGAGCGGAGGGTCCGAGATGAAGGAGCCTGAAGAAAGATTCCGAAGCCCCGAGGCTCGCGGCGTTGGTCCAGCGGTTCACGCCGTTGGTCGCCTGGAAGGTCGCCGCCGCTGCCCAGTCGACGAGGTTGGTGGTCGATTCGAGCCGAAGGTAGGCGGCGCCCTGATGAGAAATGGTCAGCAACCGTGGTTCGCCGCCGATCAAACCGAGCTCCTGAATCACCGGGTTGCGGAAGAGCTCGAAGCGGGTGGTGAGGTTCGTCTCCGACCCGTCGGCCTGCTCCGGTGGGCACGGCGCCAGCGCGGTCATGGCACCCTGCCCGACAAGCGATCCGGTGCTCCCGAAGACCGGGGCATTCGTCCCAAACTGCCCCGCGAGCGGCACGACGACGCTCGAGACCCGTTGCTTGAAATTCGTCTGCGCGCTTCGCAGCCGGAATATCCGTTCGTAGGGCAGCCCCAGATTGGTCAGCGTGATGGGCCGGAGATCGATCAGGGTCCCGGTCTGGACGTTGGTCGTCCAATCCACCGGCAACTCGTGCGGTCCGCTCCAGACTCCCCGGAATGAAAGCGCCTCGATCCTAAGCGTGGCGATGAACGGATCGTCGAGCACACGCAGGCGATACTCGAAGAGGCCGTCCCCCAGATAAGTGCTGTCCAATCGGAAGAGGTCGCGGCCGTTGCAGGCAAAAGCGGCCAGCAACATCGCGAAGATTCCGAGCACACGGCATCGGAGGAAACAGTTCCGGGTTGGGCTGCGATCAAACGACACGCCGCACGAAGTAGGCTTGCCACCCGCGGCTGGCAAGCCTTCAGCGGGTCAGACGGAAAAGGACATCGAGCGCCTTGGGGCACTTGCGAACCGCGTCGAACAGGACCACCGACCACCGCGGCGACATCAATCCACGCTGCAACCGGGACGCCCAACGCAGCCTTCCGGAAAACGCGCCGTCGTTCGCCGCGGCGACGGCCTTAATGGTTTCCTCCCAGGTCCGTTCGCCCCGGCTGTATTCCGTGAGGGGCGCCACCGCGTTCTCGGCGGACTCGAAGGCCATAGACATGCCGTTGCCAGTCACCGGCGGAATCATCGTCAACGAATCGCCCACCGCACATTCCTTCAGCTTCGCAGCGGTCTTCGGCGACAGGGAAAGTCCGGCCACGGTGCAGGCGGAAGACTCGTCCCACACGGCTCCGCCCAGACGACGCGAAAGCTCCGATCCGGGAGCTCCCTGCAGCCAATCCTTCCAATCACGCCCTAAGCTTTGCACCGGTTCCCGCGAACGGAATAGCCCGCAGACGTTCACCTCGTCCCCTTCGATGCGGCACAAGCCGACGTAGCCTGCCGTCGTCAGGTGCATCTCGAGATCCGATTCGAGGGCCACACCGCGGACGTGGGCTTTCAGTCCAAAGTATCGCCAGCCTTCGTCCTGCGCCTGCGGACGCCGGCCAGTCGCACGAATGAATCCTTCGCCCAGTTCGCCGGTGGACCGTTTGCCTGTCACCAGCTTGCCGCCGAGTTGTTTCAGGTCTTCGGCGAGAACGGAGTCCATGGCGTGGCGGGAAAGGCAAAGCGCCTCGTCGGGAAGCTGGCGTTGGCCGGCCCGAAGCGTGTCGGCGAAGAACTCGACCGAAGCGCCCGTTCTGGCTCCGGCCGCGACCAGCTTCGGTTCAAGCTCCAGCCGGCGCAGCACGTCGCGGCCACGACCCGACACAAACTCACCGCAAACCTTGTGGCGCGGATACGAACCCGCCTCCAGCACCGTCACGGGCACATCGTGTTGACGAAGCCCGATCCCCAGCGTGAGACCGGCTAGTCCGCCGCCGACAATGGTGATGCGTTTGTTCGCGCTCATCGTGCCGCCAAAAAAAGGTGGCTGAACGATCCGGCGGAAGTTTCCCGGATCTTCCAAAGTTGGCCGTTTTGCCCACCAAAAATATCGCCCAGCTCGGTTCCGCTGAAGCCAGCACGAACGCTGACCACCGCGTCGTGGCGTGTGACAGGGTTGCAGCCGATCAACCGGAGCATCCGGCATCCCAACAGGGCGAAGTTTGAACGCCGCGGTTCACAGGCGACGAACATGCGGGTCCGATCTCCGACCAGCCGGAGAAGTTCTGCCAGCGCCGAGGTCTCGAAATGATGCAGGAAAAGGTTCGTCACCATCACGTCAGTAGTCGGCGCGTTCCGGAGCCAGGTAAAGACGTCGTCCGCCACGACGTCCACCTGCCACCCGAGCCGGCGAAAGCCATCCAACGTCTCCGCCGCGACCACCGGCTGCCGATCCACGAGGAAGATTCGCCCGCCGTGCCAGTCGCGCCTCAGCGAATGCAGGACCTTCAGGAGCATAGTCCCGTCGCCGGCGCCAACCTCCGCAAGGGTCACTTCACCACGTGACGCTGGGCTGCCGAGCGTGTGACGTCGTCGCAACAGTTCACGCCCGAGCAACCGGCCGTTGCCCATGAACCAGTTGATCCGCCGCAGATCCCGCCGCGCCGCCACCGCCTCCGGCGCTTCCGGTGGAAGGGAATCGAGGAGTTCAGGTTGGACGACGCGGTGTTGCATAAAGGCGGTTCTCGCCGGACGGAAACTCGTGGTTCCGCCCCGGATCGCAAGGGCCAGTCCGGACAACGGCGAGAGCCGGGCTCCGACGCGGGTAGGGCGGGCAGTCCTCTGCCCGCCGCCGACTGCCAACCAACGGACCAAAGCCGCACCGATGCCGCTCGGTCACACGACGGCGCGCACGGAGTGACGCGCCCGACCGGACTTGGTGTTCTTCGTGCCCTTCGTGGATCACTTTGCCTTCGGCCATTCCGCGCTTCTTCCCCGGCCGTTGTTTCCGCTACAACCTCCGCCCCGGTCATGAACGACCCCCGCGTCACTGAACTCCGCTCGCTGCTCCCGCAGGCCATGGTGCCCGACTGGGTGCGGCTCGGCGCGCGCGCGGTCCGGCTGTTTAAGGACCGGCTGCATCCGGACAAGCACGATCCCATCCTCAACCGCCTGCTGGAACAGGCCCGCGCCTCCGTCGCCCTGCGCGAACGCCGGCGGATCTCCGTGCCGCGCGTGGCGTATCCCGCCGACCTGCCGATCACGGCCCGGAAGGACGACATCGTCGCCGCCATCCGCGCCAACCAGGTCGTGGTGCTCGCGGGCGAAACCGGCTCCGGTAAGACGACGCAGATCCCCAAGATGTGCCTGGAGGCCGGGCTCGGCATCGAGGCGAAGATCGGCTGCACCCAGCCGCGCCGTGTGGCCGCGCTCTCCATCTCCAAACGCATCGCGGAGGAGCTGGGCGTCGGCTGGGGACGCGAGGTCGGCTGCAAGATCCGTTTCGACGACCGGTCGAGTTCGGAGACGTTCATCAAGCTGATGACCGACGGCATCCTGCTGGCTGAAACGCAGGGCGATCCCGACCTCTCGGAATACAACGCGATCATCATCGACGAGGCGCACGAGCGATCGTTGAACATCGATTTCCTCCTCGGCTACCTGAAGGGCCTGCTTGCGCGGCGCACCGATCTCAAGCTCATCGTCACGTCGGCCACGATCGACACGCAGGCCTTCTCGAAGCACTTCGGCAACGCGCCGATCATCGAGGTCTCGGGCCGGATGTTTCCGGTGGACGTAGTTTACACGCCGTTCGAGCACGAGCCGGATTCCGAGGAGGAAGCCGAAGGTAGGGCAGGCATCTTGCCTGCCCGGCCAGTGGGTGTCTCATCGGACCCTTCGTGCATAAACACCTCCTTGCCGGGCGAGGACGCCCGGCCTACGGCCCTTCACGCGTCGCCGGAGACACCTCGCCTTGCGGCCAGCATCCGCGCATCGCTCCGCGCCGGTTCCTCGGATGGCGATACGCTGACCTACGCCGATGCCGCCGTGCGCGCGGCCGACACGATCCTCTACGACACGGACGCCGGTGATCTCCTCATCTTCATGCCCGGCGAACGGGACATCCGCGAGATCTCCGACCAGTTGGAAGGCCGTTTCGGCGGCGCGGTCGAGATCGTCCCGCTCTTTGGCCGGCTGAGCTCGGGCGACCAGCAACGCGTCTTCTCCCCGACCACGAGGCGCAAGGTCGTCATCGCGACGAACATCGCCGAAACGTCGCTCACCATCCCCGGCATCCGCTACGTCATCGACGCCGGCCTCGCCCGCATCAGCCGTTACAATCCGCGCACGCGCACCAAGCGCCTGCCCGTCGAGCCCGTCTCGCAGAGCAGCGCCAACCAGCGCAAGGGCCGAGCCGGCCGCGTGCAGGACGGCGTCTGCATCCGCCTGTATTCCCAGGACGACTTCAAGGCCCGCCCGCCCTTCACCCAGCCGGAGATCCAGCGCGCCAACCTCGCGGAGGTGATCCTGCGGATGAAGGCCTTCCAGCTCGGCGACATCGAGACGTTCCCGTTCGTCCAGCCGCCCGCGCCCAACGCCATCGCCAACGGCTACGCGCTCCTCCAGGAACTCGGCGCGCTCGACGCCGAACGCGCCGTCACGCCGCTCGGCTGGGATCTGGCGCGGTTGCCCATCGATCCCACGCTTGGCCGCATGTTGATCGAGTCCGGCCGTGAAGGCGTTTCGCGGGAGCTGCTCATCATCGCGTCGGGCCTCAGCATCCAGGACCCGCGCGAACGGCCGCTCGACCAGAAAGACGCCGCCGCCGCGGCGCACCGCAGGTTCACCGATCCGCAGTCGGACTTCCTCACGCTGCTCAACGTCTGGAACGCCGTTCACGACCAGTGGGAATCGCTCCGCACCCAGGGCGCGCGGCGGAAATTCTGCAAACAGCACTTCCTCTCCTACCTCCGCATGCGCGAGTGGCAGGACCTGCACGGCCAGTTGGAGGACGCCTTGGAAGACATCGTGGGACGCGATACTGGTAGGGCGAAGGCTCCCGCCGAGCCGCCTCGTGGTGAACCCAGGACGAATCGCGCCCTCATGGGAAATCCGCCGCCCTCGGACATTGCCGCTGGAACCGTATCGAACGGCGGGAGCCTCAAGGCGGCTCGGCGGGAGCCTTCGCCCTACCATCCGAAGACAGAGCACCCGCTCTACATCCCCATCCACCGCTCCATCCTTTCCGGTTTGCTCGGCCATGTTTCGCGGCGCGAGGAACGCAACAGCTACAAGGGCTCCGGCAATCGCCTGCTGACCTTGTTCCCCGGCTCCGCCCTCTTCGAACGCGGCGAACCGCAGCGCAGATTCAACCCGGACAGGAAAGGTCCCGCTCCGAGCCCGAAGGAAAAGACCAACCAGCCGCTGTGGATCGTCGCCGGCGAGATCGTCGAGACCTCGCAGCTCTTTGCGCGGACACTCGCGGGCATCGACCCGCAGTGGATCGCCGAGCTGGCGCCGCACCTCTGCAAACGCACGCACATGAACCCGCATTGGAGCGCCGCCGCCGGCCGCGTGCTCTGCGACGAGGTGCTGACGCTGCACGGCATGGAGATCACCCGGCGCAAGGTCTCCTACGGCAACATCGATGCGAAGGAGGCGACGAAGATCTTCATCCGCGCCGCGCTGGTCGAAGACGGTCTCCTCCCGCCCCGCAGCCACCGAGATGACGAGGCGGATGACGACACCGCTTCCGAAGATGTTCGCCTCCTCACCTCGGCGGCTACGAACCAATACCCGTTCCTCGCCCACAACCGCACCATCCGTCAGAAGATCGAGAGCTGGCAGACGCGCGTGCGCCGTTACGACATCGGCGACCTCGACGAGCTTCTCTGCGAGTTCTACGGGAAACGCCTGGAGAACGTCTCGTCCCGCGACGAGCTGAACCGCTGGCTCCGCGAGCCCGCCAACGGCGAGTCGCTCAAGGCAACGCAGAAGGACTTCGTCGGCGATCAGCCGATCAACTTCGACTCCGACGCGTTTCCCGACACCGTCAGTTTTGACGACCGCGCCGTGTCGCTGCTCTACGCCTACGCGCCCGGCGAGGAGTGGGACGGCGTCACGCTCCGGCTTCCGGCCGATCTTGCGAAGTCGCTCACGTCGGCCGAGATCGAGTGGGCCGTGCCCGGACTTCGGGCCGAGCAGGCCGAGGAGATGCTCCGCTCCCTGCCCAAGGCAATCCGCCGCGAATTGATGCCCATGCAGGAGAAGGTCGCCGAGATCATCCGCGACTTCCGGCCCACCGGTGAATCTCTCCGCAACGATCTGGGACGATTCATCCACCAGCGTTATGGCGTGGCCGTGCCCGCTTCGGCGTGGAGCGAGGCGGCGATTCCCGCGCACCTGCGGCCACGCGTCGAAGTCGTGGCGCGCGACGGCCGCAAGCTTGCCTCCGGCCGAAATTTCGACGAACTGCGGACGCAACTGGAGGACGTGAAGGACATCCCCGCCGCCGAGCCGCCCATCTGGAGAAAGGCCCGGCAACAGTGGGAGAAGCCGGCGGTCACGGGCTGGACGTTCGGCGATCTGCCGGAACGTGTGCTCGTGGGCGAACATCGTGGGCAGACGATCCACGCCTGGCCGGGCCTGGATTGCGAAGACGGAGGCGTGGTCAGCGTGCGGCTCTTCCGTTCGGTCGAAGAAGCGGGCAACGCCAGCATCGACGGCACGCGTGCGCTGGTTGAGCGGGCCTTGCATAAGGAGTTCGCCTGGTTGCGGAAGGATTTGAAGGCTCTGGAAAAGACCGGATGGGGCGGCAGCGAAGACCTCCAGGACAGCGCGCTCGAACTTCTGAAAAGAACGGCCTTCCCGAAGCAGCCACTTCCATCGATGACCCAGGCCGCCTTCGACGGCGCGGTGCTGCGGACACGGGAACAGATGCGCCTGCTCCTGCCGAAAGTGGTCGAACAGCTCGGAGCCATCCTCCTGCTGCGGCAAAAGATCGAGAAGGGCTGGGAAGTCGCCGCGCCGGTGCCGGCGCAGAAGCCGCGCACGTTGAGCGATCTCAGCCAACTCGGCCAACCCTTCAAGCCGGTCGCCAAGCCCGGAGCGAAACCGACCTCGGTATTCGCCGCCGAACTGGCGGCGCTGTTGCCGCCGCGTTTCCCCGAGCAGTTGACCGTAGAGCGCCTGCCGCATCTCCAGCGTTATCTGAAGGCGCTCCAGATCCGTTGCGAGCGGGCATCGCAGAAACCGCTGAAGGAACAGGAGCGGGTCCGCATCGTCGCGCCCTACGCCGCCGCGCTCGCCGCCTTCACCGCCAAGCCGCCCAAGACGGCGGAAGGCCGGAAAGCGGTCGATGACTTCCGGTGGATGGTGGAAGAGTTGCGCGTCTCGGTCTTCGCCCAGGAAGTGGGCACGGCGTTCCCCGTTTCGCCAAAACGCTTGGACGAGGAACTGGAGAAGATCCGGCGTCTGGCGTGAGCCAGAAGGCCGGGCAGTAGCCCCGGAGCGCGGCCTTCCAGGCCGCAGCGGTTGGGAACGAAAGGCGGATGGATCTCGCGGAAGATTCGGTTCCGCTGCGGCCCGGAGTGCCGCGCTCCGCGAAAGCTCGGCATCTCCCCAACTCTCCCATGGACAAGCCGTGTTGTTGCGGCAACGTCGCCGCCCTGTGTTGCCAGCAATCCTAGCCACGTTGCTCTATGCCGTTTCGTCCGTCTCGGGCGCACGTGCGGCGCGCATGCTGGGCGGGCTCAGGGCCAACTTCTGGCGGCTGCTCATCGCCACGGCGATGCTCGGCGTATGGAGCTTTGGCTTCGGCCATGGTTTTCACGGACCCGCGCTGCCGTGGTTCGTCTTGAGCGGCCTCGTCGGTTTCGGCATCTGCGACGTGGCCCTCTACCAGGCGCTGCCCCGGATTGGTTCGAGGCTGTGTTCATTACTCGTGAACTGCGTGGCCGCACCCGTCGCCGGCGTGATCGAATGGATCTGGCTTGGCAACACGCTGACGCTTCCGCAAATGGCCTGCTCGGCGACGATCCTTGCCGGTGTTGCCACCGCTCTGGCTCCCGACAAACGCAATCCGGCTCCCACGGCGGAATTCCGATCCGGGATCATCATGGCCCTCGTCGCCGCCGTGGCCAACGGCTGGGGCGGCGTGCTCAACCGGAAAGCCTTCGACCTGATCAAATCCTCGGGCGCGCCGATGGACGGATTGACGGCGGCCTTCCAGCGCATCGTGCCCGGGGTGATCTTCGCCGGCCTGTTCCTCCTCTGGGCACGCCGCCGTTCCGTGGCGCAACGGCTGGGATGGACGACGAATGCCGAGCCCGGACTCGTTCAGCCGGAGGTCGATCGCAAGAAGGCGTTCCGCTGGCTGCTTCTCAATGCGACCGCCGGCGCGACGCTCGGCGTGGCCTGCGTGCAATGGGCGCTCGCGACGCAGCCGGCGGGCGTCGTGTTCTCCATCGTGGCCACCACCCCGCTCGCCGTCGTGCCGCTGGCGTGGTGGATCGAAGGGGAACGGCCGGCGGTGCGCTCGCTCATCGGCGGCGTGGTGGCGGTGGCGGGCGCGGTCTCGCTCGCTTTGTTGAAATAACCGTCCCACCCGGGCGCTCCCGCCGATGAAGTGCGTTGCCCCGGCGGCGGCAAACCTGCTACTGCAACTCCAGTGAGAATTGGTCACTTCATCCGGGGCGCGCTCGCCGCAGCTTGGTTCTGCGGAGGGCTGGGCGGCGTGGCGTGGGCGCAGTTCCGCGTGGATCCGCCGCCGCCCTACACCGGGGGAACGTTCCCAACCCCACCGGCCCAGGCGGCGGCCATGGCGGCCACGACGCTGGCGTTCCCTTCCAACTACCTGTCGGCGGCCGAAGCCATCTTCGCCGCGGGTTTCGCCAATCCCCAGGGCTGCGAGTATGCCGAGATCTCGGTGGCGGTGGGCAGTCTATGGTCGGGTGACGGCGGCGTGATCGACACCCATGGCTGGCTGATTTCGGGGACCAATTCTCCGCGCTTCGCCGTCTGCTGGAATGGCCTGGTCTATCCCGTGGTGAAGACGTCGGGCAAACCAGCCGACGTCCGCGCGGACATCGCCGCCACACTCGAGGACAACTACCGCGAGAACGGCTGGGTCCTGCGCGAGGAGGACGCCGTCTCGCACCGCAGCACCCACGTGTTGAAAGGCCTGATGCTGCTCCGCCTCGGCGAGGAGCAGCTGGCCTACGACTACTGGGCCTCGCTCAATGAGCGCGACAAGGCCTCGCGTCCCGGCGCCCGCATCTCAAAGCCGCCCCCGGCCAGGCGTTACCTGCCCGGCACGGAGTCCGTGAAGCTTCCGGAACCGGAACCCGCCAAGCCTGCGGCGCCGTCAAAGCCAACTCTCCCGCAGGCGGCGGCGGATCCCTTCATGGACTGGGCCACGCTCTGGGCCAGCAGCGCCCTCGACCGGGCGATGTGCGCGTTCATGCGGGGCGACGACCGGTTGGCCCTGCACGGCGTGCGTCCCTTGATGGACGCCGGAGCCGCCCTGGAGAAGTCGGCTGTGGCGCGGGGCGTGCCGAAGCCGGCCAACGCGGTCCGTTATTTCGACTTCCTCGACATCGCTCCGCAGCTCTTCGTCGAGCTGACCCGTCGCACGGCGCCGACGACGAGGCCCGCGCCTTCGTTGGAAAGCGTCATGGCCAGGACCCACCGTGCCGAGCGCATCGCGGGATTCCTCGCACGGTTTCCCGAGCTCGCGCCGAAACAGCGCAGCCAAGCCGGCGGGCTCAGCCCCTGGACCGACGACGCGGCGGTCACCGGGCTGATGGAAGAAGGACAGGCGGCGGTGGAACCGATGCTCGCCTTCCTCGAAAGCGACGCGGCGGCCGGATACACCCGCGCCGTGGGCTTCAACCGGGACTTCGCCCCGGGCCGGGTGCTTTACCCCGTCAGTTCGGCGGTGAACGAGACGTTGAAGACGATGCTCCGGATCAAGCCCCTGGATGCGGTCGTTCCTCCCAGAGAACTGATCGCGGCCGGCGAAAAAGCCAATTTGCTCCTCGCCGGAAAACTGCGGGCCCACATCCAGCGCTACGGCATCGTCACCCTGGAGGAAGGGTGGTATCAGGTGCTGACCAACGACACGGCGGGCCGCGATGTCTGGGAACAGGCGATCAAGGGAATCACCACGCCGGCCAAGGGCGGTGGCGCTTCGCTCGGGCGTTCCGCGGAGCGGCTCCAGGGCGAATCCCTCCGCGAGAAGGCGGCGCCCACCGTCACGGAGCTGATGCAGAAACGTATCGGCAATTGGCGCCTGCAGACGGAGCAGGAGCAGCTCGGACTTACCCGGCATCTGGAGCTGATCCGCCGCGTCGGTCTCTGGCAACCGGGGGCCGAGGTGCCGCTGCTCGCCGCAACCGCCGCCGCCGTCGTCGAGGCGTGGAACACCGATCTCGGCCTTCCACAGCGCAAAGCCGGCATCGGCGCGATGCTGGGCCGCAACATCGCCAGGATCAGCCTGGACCGCGCCGCCCTCGGCGACACGAACGCCCTGCCCGACTACGCGGCCTGGCTGCGCCGCGTGACGGACGAGGACTACCGGCAATGGCAGGACAACCGGCTCACCCGGCAACACCCGCTCGAGCCGCTCTGGCAGTTTCCGACGCATCCGGCCATGGCCGAAATCGCATCGTTCCTCTTCGATCCCGACCGGAGCGGGCTCCGTTCTCCGCTTCAGTTCTCCGCCGGCGTCAACAGCCTGGCCGTGCTCGAATCCGGCACGGCCTTGGCCCGTTTGCACGCGTTCCGCGCGCTGCTCGTCAAGGCGCTCGAGGACCAGACCGTCATCGGGTCGGTGCGCATCATCGGGAACGGCCGCTACGAAGTCCGTGACAACTCGGGCCGCATCGCCAACTTCCGCCGCCAGGACGAGGAGAAACTCGCCGACCCGAGCGACGCCCAGCCTCTCCGCTACTGCGATTTCGTGGGCCCGGGCATGGCGAGCTGGGTCGGACTGCCGAAGATGGAGCTCTACTGGTCGGCCGAGGAACGAGACGCGGCCCTGGCCGCCTTCATCGCCGCGCTGAAGCTGCCCGACACCGACTTCGGTCGCCGCGAGTTCCAAGGCGAGACCTACGAGGTTCGCCGGCGGTGAAGGGCATCGGCCCGCTTGGGGAGAAGAATCGCTGCAAGGAGGCCGATGATGGCGAGCACCACCAGCAGCTCCACGAGGGTGAAGGCGTGTCCTTCCTTGCGCGAGACGACGGCGCGATTGGATTCGGCGAGCAGTTCACGGGTGCCCCACCGCTTCATGGAGGAGGTGCGCTCGGAATGGTCGCGTGACCGCTGAGCCAGACGATGTCCTGGTTTCCAGGATGACGGGGGCTTTGCGTCCATTTTTTTCCCACTACAGGAATCAGCGTTCTCTTGTCCTGCCAGCGCTTTGTTTCCACATGGCCGTCGAGGAAGGACATATTTGCTGCAGGCCCATGCCGTGATCCGGGAAGGCTGCCCCAATACCAGTCAGACCAAGCGGGATCGTTTACCCCGAAGAATCCGCCTGACAAGGAATCCTCGTGCTCGTCGATGAAGTAGAAGAAGTGGGAGGGCCTTGTGACCTCGCGAATCCAAGCCATGGCGAAGCCGCCGCGGCGGCGTGTGGAATAGCCGTTCTCGTGATCGCCCATGTTCCAGTTCATCGCGTAGCTGCGGATACGAAGGTGAGGCGTGCCATCTATGGTGACGGTCGAACGGTCCGACTGGCAGTGGTAGCTGCGCACGTCCTTGTTGTAGGCCCCCAGCCTGCCTCCGCCGACGCCCACGAGATACGACGCGTTGGTGTTCACGTGGTTTGACGGGTTGTAGTTCAGACCTCCCTTGGTCCAGCCAGCGACTTGTTCGAAGGGCGACTGGTAGTAGGAGTCACTGAGATTCCACGGCAGTTGCCCCTCGTTGTCTTCGATATACATGATGGCCCCGAGCGTGATCTGGCGGAGGTTGCTCTTGCAGGCCGCACCTTCGGCCCTGCGCTTGGCCCCGGCCAAGGTCGGGAGAAGAATCGCCGCAAGAAGGCCGATGATGGCGAGGACCACGAGCAGCTCTATGAGGGTGAAGGCACCTCCTCTCCCCGTCCCTCTCCTCCGCGCGGCGCGGCGGAGAGGGTGCCTGGAGGGCGGGAGAGGCGGCGCCAAGCGGTGGTCGGTCTTCATGTTCAAGCCTGTTACGGGTTGTATTCCGGGTCTTGGGGCGGCGGCGGTGTGCCGGGCACGGCCACAAATCCGCGCGGGATGCCGTAGTAGTAGCCCCAGCCCACGATCATGCCGGAATCGTTCACGCCGTAGGCTTCCTTCAACTGCCAGCCGGGCGTCGTGGGATAGACCAGCTCGTCCAGCCGCCGGAGCAGCGGCCAGCCCTTGCGCCAGACGAAGGCGCCGCTTGACCCGGTGAGCGGTTCATGGGCGCTGCCCACGACCAGGCCATAGTTGTTCAGACCCATGGCGATGGAGGAGGTGCCCCAGACCCGGATGCCCGAACTGTTGATGGAGGAGAGCACGCCCAGATCGGTGAAGCCGCAGTCCTTGGCCTGTCCGCCAAGGCGGATGAAGGCATGGTATTGACCATTACGAACAGTGGCTGCACCGACATGTTCACCCCCAGTATTGATGGCCCGGGCTTCGCTGCGGGATTCGGGATTGCAGGCGATGTTGCCGATGTCCTGCGCCTTGGAGAGATTTATGCGGTTTTCACTCTCGGTGGTGCTTTCGTTGTAATCCAAAATAAAGCCACTGATGACATTGTTCCTGTTGATCGAAGCGCCCACGATCTTGTTGGTGTGGGGTTGGATGCCCATTGCTGCAGAGTAGAGGCTCTCTTCTATATTTGGGTCAAAAACGGTCGCTGATTTCAGTGTCCTGAGATTCAATGCGACAGAACTGCCCGCCTTCCAAAGGGTCGCTCTCCGAACTCCATTGCCCCGCGTGGCCCAGCCTACGGCCATGCCCGCGTTGTTCAGGCCCAGGGCTTCGCTTTGGGCAGTGCCAATGCTTGGATCAAGCGTGTCCAGTCCGGTTGGCCCGGAGCCGCCGAGCCGGAAGCCTTTGCGACCATTCGCCGTTTCCAGGGATCCGACGACCTGGTTGGGATAATTGATGGCGAAGGAGCGGACGTTGGCCTGGAAACCGAGCGGAAGCTCAGGCAGTGGATAGGCCTGAAACAAGAAGGGGGTCCAAGTGCTGGCCTGTAGACCGGTCCAACCCTGAAGTCGTGGGTTATATTCGGTATAATCAGTTTGCCAGTTTTGGCCATAACCCGTGGTCCTTCCATCCTACACGATGGCCGTGGCCACACTGTAGGCCCCCGGATTGTTGGGGTTCAGGTAGTCCATCGAGGTGGAGTAGACGTAGTAGCCCTCGATCTTGGGAAGCACCTCCACGGAAACACTGATAAGGTCCGCCGAGCCACTGGTCGTCTCCGCTTTGAATGACAGGCCGGAGTTTCCAATCTGCGTCACCTTGAACCGGACTTTTGTTTTCACGGTCTGACCGGACGCCGGGAGAGAAACCGTCTCCGAATAGTCGGACAGCCAAGACGGCAGCGCGCCAAGTCGGCTGAGCGTGATGGCGTCTCCCGTCAGATCGCTCACACCCGTGCCGATGACGGAGAACTCGACCCAATCGCCCAGTGTCACTTGATGTTTCGGGGCTCCATCCATTCCGATCATCGCGCGAGGAAGGCCCGTGCGATTGGTGCCGTATTGATCAAGCAACAACATGAAATCGTAGGGGGTTTTGACGATTTCGTTGTTCTGCGCGTCGACGGCCGTAGCCATCATCTGGAAGCTCCAGAACTTGTCCGGAGAGCCCAAACCGAATCCAACCTGAGGAATCTGCCATTCCAGAACACCATCGGGCGAAACTTCGAAGGGAAGCTGGGTATTATCGACCCCTCCTCCAGCCGGCCTGGTCAGGTGAGATTCCATCCGTTCCTGAGACAGGTCCGAGACATCGGGGTGGGTGAGAGTCAGAATCTGGGTCCTCCAGGCATCGTCGCCCTTGTAGACTGAAATTCGCCATTTGAGCGTGAGACCCTGCGGCACTTCCGCACGGAGCAAATGCCGGCCCTTGGTGCCCGCTCCATTGAAAGGCATATGGATCACGGGTGGGGCCATCACGACCATCGGGGAAGCGCCGCCAACGCCCGGATGGACAAAAGTTTCGAGTTCCCAGTATCCGCTATAACCTGGGCCGCTCAGAACGTTCAGAAAGGAGCGGTTGTTGGATGCGCTTTGGCCAATTCTTTTCCAGCCCTTGAGCCAGGCTAGATACCGCCCCTCACCCGGCAACTGATACAGGACACCCGGTGGGGAGTCCTTGGGATGTCTGATGCTTCCCGGAGGCGCAGTGTTCACCCATGCCGGGTCAAGGAGCGCGCATTCGATGAACCCGTCCTTGAGGGCAGTCACCTTGAGATGCCGGATCTGGACCTCCTTGAGGTCGGATCCAGTGACACCCTCTCGGATTGAGAGCGTCAACCTGCCTCCCGCAGCAACGGCAGAGATATTGGCGTCCAGATCAATTACGCCGCCTAGGAAGGGTTCCTCCGTCGAGAAGCCATCTTCATTGAGGCACTTGATGAACACATCGTCATTTCCGGCCAGATTGAAAGGGCTCAAGAACTTCGAGCTTCGTATGAATACCTTGGCCGAAAACAAGACTTCACGTGGGGCCGTCGTTGCCTGCCATGAAAGACTGCCGCCAGCAGTCTCAAGAAATTGCGCGTGCAGATTCTGGCCGAAGAAAATGGCCAGCAAGGCTGCCATCCTTAGCCACTGGAGCGATGGGCCACTGGAGCGATGGATGCGATCTGATTGGAGAGGATCGGGTGTGTGAAATGAGGTTTTTTCATGGGGTTACTCCTTGGAATAATTTTTAGATACGCCCCGTTTCAATCATCGGCAAGGGTTCTTTGGCGTGTGCACTCAAAGGCACATGCAAGCAGGGCAGTGTCCCGCTTTGCGTTGTAATTATCATTCCTTTTTTTCTCCACTCCGCGCCGCTCTTCGCCATCGTCCGCCGCGATGAAGCTGATTTCGTGGAACGTCAACGGGCTGCGCGCGGTGCTGAAGAAGAACTTCCTCGAGTTCCTCGCCGCCGAAGCGCCCGACGTCCTTTGCCTCCAGGAAACCAAGTGCCACCCTGACGACGTCGAGCCCACCTGGCCCGCGGAGTTGACGACGCACTGGAACTGGGCGGAGAAGAAGGGCTATTCCGGCACCGCCATCCTTTCGAGGGTCGCACCGATCAAGGTCACCCGAGGCATCGGCCATGTGGAACACGACAACGAGGGCCGGGTGTTGACGGCCGAGTTCGCCAAGTTCCATCTCGTCAACGTCTACGTCCCGAACTCCCAGCGCGAACTTGCACGCTTGCCGTATCGGTTGCAGTGGGATCGGGACTTCCTCGCCTATCTCAAGAAACTGGAAAAGACCAAGCCGGTGATCGTCTGCGGCGACCTGAACGTGGCCCACACCGAGATCGACCTGGCGAATCCGAAATCGAACATGAAGAACCACGGGTTCACCCCGGAGGAACGCGCCGGGTTCACCACGCTGGTCCAGGCCGGCTTCATCGACACGTTCCGCGAGTTCGAGAAGGGCGGCGGTCACTACACCTGGTGGAGCCCGATGATGGGAGCGCGCAAACGGAACGTCGGATGGCGCATCGACTACTTCCTCATCGGCGCGTCGCTCCGCCCGAAGCTGAAGAACGCCTTCATCCGGCCCGAGGTCATGGGCAGCGACCATTGCCCCGTCGGCATCGAACTCGCCTGACGGCCCTGTCCGTCTCCCAAAAATAATTTTGAAGAACGTCATCATCCACACCGACGGCGGCTGCCAGCCCAACCCGGGGCCCGGCGGCTGGGCCGCCGTGCTCCAATACGGCGCGCATACCAAGGAGCTGTCCGGCTTTGAGCCCGAGACCACGAATAACCGGATGGAGCTTCTCGCCACCATAGGCGCTCTGGAGCTGCTCAAGGAACGCTGCGCCATCGAGCTCTTCACCGACTCCACCTACGTCCGCAACGGCATCACCAAGTGGATCCATGGCTGGAAGAAGAACGGCTGGAAGACGGCCGAACGGGAGCCGGTGAAGAACGAGGAACTGTGGCGTCGGCTCGACACCGCGGCCGTCAAACACGAGGTCTCTTGGCGCTGGCTCAAGGGCCACGCCGGCCATGCCCTGAACGAACGCTGCGACGTTCTCGCCGGTGAAGCCATCGCGAAAGCCAAGCGCGCCTGAAAAGCAGAAGACCCCTTCAGAGTTTCTGTCCGCGTCCCCAAGCCAGGATCGAAAGCCCGACGATCGTCCCCGTGACCGGAAACGGCACGGCTGCCAATACGCCGCACAGCAGCGCGACCCCGACGGCGCGCAGAAACCGGTCCCGGTGGATGAACTTCTGGATGAAGAAAACCGGCGCAGCACAGGCGAAAAAGCTCAGGGGAATGGAGATGAACCAAAGAAGGGCGGCCCAATCGGCCAGCGTCCACAGCGCATCCACTCCGACCAGCACCATGGCCGAAGCGGGATGAAACAGGGTCTTCCGCGGCGTCCCGACCACAGGACCCGACGTCCCGGGGATACGCTCCGGCCGGACGGCCGCGGCGACCGAAGGCGGAAGGCTGGGAGGTTGTTGGCTCATCCACCGACGAATGTGCCCGAGGTTCCGTTCGACTCAAGCGCGCTTCCCGATCCGCCGCGGATCAACGAAAGGCGGGCTACTGCTCGTTCCACGAGGTGATGACAAAGCCATTGCCGGGACCGGAGCGCCCGAGCGCCTCGTCGTAGTGGAACGAGAAGTGGCCGTTCATGGAGATGCTGTTGGCGATGACCGCACCGACGCAGTCATACTGGTTGGCCCCACCGCCTCCGGCCGTGAATGCGGCCTGGGGGGCGTAGATCGTCCCGGTAAAGGAGGCGTTGCCCTGGAAGTCGATGCTCGTGCAGGTGGGTAGGCCGTAGAGGCCGAAATCCAAGGCGTCCTTGTTCGCGTTCATGATTCCATTGCCTTGGAGATCCACGTTTCCGGCCACGTAAATCTTGAGGCTGGCCCCGGCCGCGATGTCGATCTGAGACTGTCCGGTCATGGCCATCCCGCCGGTGAGGTAGAGGACGGCAGCGCCCCTTGCCAGCAGCCGCGATGTGCCGCTCATGTTCAGCGCGCTGAGCTGGTAGTTTCCTGTGTCGAGGATGTAATCGTAGGCTTGGGTCGCGACATTCGTGGCGTAGCTGAAGGCCGCGTAAATCCAGTTGGTGGCGGCGTAGTAGGTGTTCGTGGTGTTCTTATTGCTCTTGGTCGTAACCACATTGTTGCTGAGCACATAGGACGCACCGGTAGGATAGGAGATCAGATTCGTCGTCCAGACCCCGGTAACGGTGTTGGTCGTGACCGGGACGGACCACGACGAAAGATTGTTGGTGGAGGTGATGATGTTGGTGGTGGAAACGGTGCCCGGTCCGGGAGTCCAATACCCTCCGTTGAAAGGGGCCGTCACGTCCGGGAACTGGAGGTTCATGTCATTGTTGTAGTGGCCCGTTTGCACTTTCCCGGCATTCGCCGCGAGATTGACCCACGCGACATCGCCCACGGTTCCATTGGTGATGGAGCCAATGGGGCCGGTGCTGGCCGCTCCGAACACCTTTCCGCCTCCGAGGGTGATGTTGCCGTTGTTCGCGCCGATGGAGCCATTGTCCTTGGCCTTGGCCGAATCGTATCGCCCGCCGGTGCTGTAGAGCGGGTCGAGAGAGTCGAAGCTGTCGGTGAAAATGTTGCCGTTCCAGCTGATGTCCGATTTGGCGACCATGCCCCGGGCGAACAGGTTGTTCCTCTGGGTCGTCACCCTCACGGTTCTTTGAAGATAAGTCTGATTGGAGCCGCCCACCGTTCCGAGTTTGGAGGGGTCCGGCGCATATCCGGTCGAGAGGATGACGGGGCTGGAGTTGAGATTGGTGTCGAGCGCGACGACGTAGAAACCATTGCCCACCGTCCGCTGCATTTTCCGCAGGCTATTTGTAAGGGTCCATCCTGAGAAGTTGGTCACGTCCCGGTTGTTTAGCTGGGCCAGCGCCTCTTCGATGCCTGCTTCGGAGAGGGGTATGGCCGCGTTCCACTGCATGGAACGCATGACGCTGCGATTCTGGTTGCCGACGATGACCAGATAGCTGCCAAGGCTCAGGGCCACGATGGCAAGAGACAGGACGGCAATCACGAGGACACTGCCGGAGGCGGCGCGCCGGAACCGTGGTTGGGGGATGGTTCTCATTGCTTGCGGATGACGATCTTGGCGGTCTGCACGCTCTCCGTGTTCACCTTTGAGGCCATGACCTGGCGGGAGCAGGTCCATGTCACCTGGACGAGCTTGGTGTTGGTCACGGTGGCGGTGGGATACTGGTCATAGGTGCCGGCGACGGGGTTTCTCTGGAAAATATTGAAGGCTAGGGCGTCGCACTCCGTGAGCAGGACGGTGTTGGTGCCTCCCTTGGATTTCGTGAGCGTGCGGGCACCGTTGTCATAGGTGTAGGTGAGGGACACGGCGTCGGAGTCGGTGAAGACGAGGCGGTTGGTGGCATAGCTGCTCAAAAAGCTCACTTGTCTTATGTCCCGCGTCATCACGTCCAGGGCGTTGCGGCTTTTGCGGTCCAGCTCCACGTAGTTGACCAAAGACGAGAAGGAACGCCCGGTATAGCTGACCATCGTGGCGACGGCGGCCAGGACGATCGACCCAATGCCGATGGAGACCATCGTCTCGACGAGCGTAAAGGCGCTGCGGCCAGTCCGCCTAGTAGATGTAGGTTTGAAGGCCATTGCGGGCGACCAGGGTGGACATGGTCCGGGTGCGGGGAACGCCCCCGGAAATCCAGGAGACATCGACGCTTACGATCCGAAGGTCGTTGCTGTAAGAAGGAGGCTTCGGAAGGTTGAACGCTGCGATCGTCACCGCACCGGTATAGAGAAGGCCTCCGCCGTTGGCCGGGCCGTAGTAGGACGCGACGAACGTGGGCGGCACGAAGTTGTTCGAAGTGATCTGGTCAAAGGTGTAGAGCCGGATCGTATCCATCTTCTCGGCCAGGATCTGGGTGGAACGCAGGTTCTCCCGCGCCACTTTGACGACCGAAAAGCCCCACGAGATGCCCGCGAAGAAAGCCACGGCCGACACGCCGATGATGGCCATCGCGATGATGACCTCGACCAGCGTGAAGGCGGCCGCCGTGTTCCGGGACGAACCTGCGACATTGTTTAGCTTCATCTTCAACTGATGGGTTAACTCGGCTGTTTTCGACTCTACCTTGAGAAGCAACTTGGGTTCCGATCATTCCTGAGAGCCGGGATCTGCGTGGATTGCCCGAACCATGGACGGAATCGCACATTTCCTGGCTGTTCCAACGGGCCCAAGCCGGCTTGGTCGCTCCCTTGCGACCTCCTCGGGTGTCCGCCACACTTGCCCGCTCATGAGCAGAATCGTCGGCATCGACCTCGGCACCACCAACTCGCTCGTCGCCACCGTGGACGCGGGCATCCCGCTCGTCATCGCGGACGCCGACGGCCACCGCCTCACGCCCAGCGTCGTCCATGTGCCCGGTGCCGATGCCGCGCCCGTCGTCGGCCACAAGGCCAACCGCGTCCGCGTCATCAAGCCCGCCGAGACCGTCTACTCCGTGAAACGCTTCATGGGCCGACGCGGCGCCGAGGTGGCCCGCGAGGAGATGGTCGTCACCTATCCCGTCCGAGGCGAAGGCGGCGGCCCCATCCAGATCGAGATGCACGGCCGCCTGTGGACGCCCGAGGAGATTTCGGCCGAGATTCTGAAGAAGCTCAAGGCCGACGCCGAGGCCTACTACGACGGCGAACCCGTCACCCGCGCCGTCATCACCGTCCCCGCCTACTTCAACGACGCCCAGCGCAACGCCACCAAGAAGGCCGGCGAACTGGCCGGTCTCACCGTCGAACGCATCATCAACGAACCCACCGCCGCCGCGCTGGCCTACGGTTTGGACAAGCTCAAGGAGAAGTCGAAGATCGCCGTCTACGACCTCGGCGGCGGCACCTTCGACCTCTCGATCCTCGAACTGAACAACGGCGTCTTCCAGGTTCTCTCCACCAACGGCAACACCCGCCTCGGCGGCGACGACATCGACGCCGCCCTCGTCGCCTATCTGGTTGGCAAGGTGGGCCAGGCGGGCGGACCTTCGGCCGGCGACAATTCAAAATTGAAAATTGAGAATTTTGAATTGCTCGCCCGTCTCCGCGAAGCGGCCGAGCACGCCAAGATCCGTCTCAGCTCCGAGACCGAGACTGAAATCTCGCTGCCCTTCCTCACGCCCGATTTCAGCTTCAGCCACAAACTCACCCGCGAAGAGCTGGAACGCCTCGCCCGCCCGATCATCGAACGTTCCAAAGCCCACTGCCTGCGTTCCTTGTCCGACGCGAAGCTCGAAGCCAAGGATCTCGACCAGGTCATCCTCGTGGGCGGCCAGACGCGCATGCCGCTCGTGCGGAAGCTGGTTTCGGAATGGTTCCACTGCGCCGAGTTCGAGGAGACCCGCGGCGATCTCCGGCTCGGGACCGACTACCACAAGTCCTCCGGCCCGCAGCTCAACACCTCGCAGAATCCCGACGAAGCCGTCGCCCTCGGCGCCGCCATCCAGGCCGAGATCCTCAGCGGCGGATTCAAGAACGTGCTCCTCCTCGACGTCACCCCGCTCTCGCTCGGCATCGAGACCTTCGGCGGTTTGATGAACGTCATCATCCACCGCAACTCCACCATTCCCGTGAAGGCCGGCGAGATGTTCACCACCGCCGTCGACAACCAGCGCTCCATGCTCATCCACGTCCTCCAGGGCGAACGCGAACGCGCCCAGCACAACTGGTCCCTCGGCCGATTCGAGATCGAGTTCGAGCCCGCGCCCAAGGGCGTGCCGCGCGTCGGCGTCCAGTTTGAGATCGACGCCAACGGCATCCTCCACGTCCTCGCCCGCGACATCAAAACCGGCCACCAGAAGATCGTGCAGATGAAGAGCGCCGTGGATGTCGATGACGCCGACGTGCAGAAGATGGTGGAGGAAAGCCTGGAGCACGCCTTCGACGACCTGCGCTACCGGCAATGGACCGAGGCCAAGATCAAGGCCGGCGAAAACATCATCGCCACCCGGAAGGCCATGACCGAGTTCGCCGCCGAACTCGAGGAGGAATACCGCGGCCAGCTCGAAGCCGCGCTCACCGCCGTCGAAGCCGTCCTTTCCACCGAAGATTCCAAGACCAAGTCCGGCGATCCCAAGAAGCTCAAGGAGGCCAACCAGCAGCTCGACGAAGTCACCAAGCCCTTGGCCGAACACGCCATGGACAAGGCCATGGAAGCGATGCTGCGCCAGCGCGGGATGATCCAGTAGTGGTAGGGCGGTGCTGCCGCGCCGCCCCATCTTCCCGTCCGATGCCGTCGGCATCGGACGAAAATCACGGCTGCGGAGCACCACAGCCCTACCTTATTTCAAATCGGCAACGCCAGGAGGCCGTCGATGCTCTTGGAGTTTTTGGCGGCGCGGTAGGCCTGCATCTTTTCAGGACTGTGGTTGCAGGACCATTTGTCGAGCGTGTCGCGGTGGCCGCGGTGCTCGAAGAAGGGGACGGAGTAGCCGCAGGAATCGGCCACGCGGGTGACTGCGACGTGGATGATGGCGCGCATGCCGGCATTGGGCGGGAAGAGCGCGGCGAGTTCGTCGAACTTCGGCTGGCCGGTCGTGAGGACGGTGCCGCGTCCGTGCAGGCGAACAATTTTGGGCGGGCCCTCGAAGCTACAGAACATGATCACGATCCGCCCGTTCTCGCGGACGTGGGCTGCGGTCTCGGCGGCGCTGCCGGTGTAGTCCTGGTAGGCGACTTCCAGCGGCCCGAGGATGCGGAAGGCTTCACCGCCCTTGGGCAACGTGTTCACTTGGCCATCAGCGGCGAGCGGCGCGGTCGCGACGAAGAAGATCTTTTGCCTGCCGATCCACTCGGCCATGTCGTCGTCGATGTTCTCGCGTTGTTTGCTCATGAGGTGGCGGCGTCTTTCCGGAAAAGGAAGGTGATCAGGCGCGGCGGTTTGCCGGCATCGTCCGCGTGTCACCATTCATCCAATGCGGCAAGCTGCAGACCGGCGGCGGCCGCGGCGCCCATGTAGTCGGAGACATTGTGGGTGAAGGCCGTGATCTGAGTGGTCTGATGGCCGCGTTGGAAGTTGGCCTGCGTGCCCTGGTATTGGCGGAAGGGATGCAGCTCGGAGAGGAAGAGCCGTCCGTCGGGCGCAAGGCATCGGGCCGCTTTGGCGAAGATGTGCGGCAGGTGCTCGATGTGTTCGAGGACGAGGTTGCCCACCACCAGATCGGCAGCGAAGGCTTCGCAGGGCCATGGGACAGTCAGATCGGCCGCGGCGAACGTGACATGGCTTGCGACCACCTTGGCCCGGGCTAGGGCCAGCATGCCTTCCGAAAAATCCAACGACCGCACGCGGTCGCTGATTTCGGCGAGGTAGACGGTGTTCTTTCCAGTGCCACACCCGAGCTCGAGAACGGAGCGGCGCCTTGCCGGGCCGAGCACTCGGCGTGCGACGGACTGGTCGAGATCGCGGGTGCGGTTGGGATCCGCATCGTAGGTCGTCGACCAGTCGGTATAGGCCTGCTGGATGGTCATGGGGTCGAAGTGTTGCCGCTCTCCGCGAAAGCCTTGCCCCGGACCCATCGCCGGACCAGCCGAATTGAAGAGCCGATTTCCTGCATCCGTTCCCCCGGGGCCGCCGTTGTTCCTTGTGAATGGATGCTTCTTGCCCAGTCCGGGTGCAACAGATAGACACCGACGCGTTTCCGGTGCCGATCCGCCATTCCATGCCCAAGGGTGTTCGGCTTGCCGGAGAGGTGATGTGGCAGACGATGGACACTACTTGCACCGAACTGACCGATGAAGCGCTCCTGAGCCGGATCGCCGGAGGGGACGCCGCCGCCTTCGCCGCGTTCTACGACCGGCACTCATCCCTGCTCTTCTCCATCACCACCCATGTCCTGCGAGACGACCGCGAGGCCGAAGACGTCCTGCAGGAGGCGATGGTCGCGCTCTGGGAACGCGCCGCCAGCTACGACCGGATGCTCGGAAAGCCTGTCAGCTGGGCCATCACCCTTACTCGCAACCGCGCGATCGACCGCCTGAGAGCACTCAAGCGCCGGCAACACGGTGCCTCACAACCCATTGATGAACTTGAAACCGTCCTCGCCGATCCGGCCGCTTCCGCTTCCGAGAACGCCATGAGCCACGAATCCGCCGGCCTCGTCCGGGCCGCGCTCGTGGACCTGCCCGGCGAACAGCGCCAGGCCATCGAGCTCGCGTTCTTCCGCGGCCTCAGCCATTTCGAAATCGCCGAGAAGCTCCGCGTCCCGCTTGGCACCATCAAGGCCCGGATCCGGCGCGGCATGCTCTGCCTGCGCGATGCACTGGAGGGAAGCCTATGAACTGCGATGAACTCCAGCAATTGACCGCCATCCGCGCGCTCGGTGCGCTGGACGGCGACGATCTCGCCCGTTTGGAGAAGCGCCTCGCCGAAGATGAATCGGCGCGCACGGAACTCGCGCGCTTCTTCGATGTGGCCGCGGCACTGACCTCCGTCGCGGTTCCGCAGCGGACCGCTCCGCCCGAGCTGCGGGGCAAGATCCTCGACCGCACTCGGCAGACACCGCAATTGAAGCCGGGCCAACAACCCGCACCGGCCGACGCTAAACCCGCGCTCCCGGACTTCAGCTTCATGCGGAGCGATGCGCCGTGGATGGACGGGCCGATGCCGGGCATTCGCCTGAAGGTTCTCTCCCTGTCGGAGAACCAGGACTACGCGATGCTGCTTGTCGATCTCGCGGCCGGAGTCGTCTATCCAGAACACGAGCATGAAGGCCCCGAGGACACCTACTTGCTCACCGGCGATCTCCAGTTTGATGGCCGGGCGCTCGGCCCGGGCGATTCGTTCCACGCAGAACCCGGCTCTCACCACCACGCCATGACCACCGTGGACGGTTGCACCGCGATCTTCATCGTCCCGCGGAAGGCATTTCTCGCGCAGGTCGGCTAGTCGCGGCAGCCATTTCCGGTTTCAAGATAGCCGCACTCCGTGTTCTTCTCGCCATGTGTCCGCAGATGCGCAAGCAACCGATCCCGTCATCAGCCGGCTGAGCTTCCAGGCCCGCTCGGGCGGACGCGTGAAGCTGCTGCCCGGCTTCGACAAGTCACGCCACACGCTGCCCGACTCGGTGAACAACGCCACGACCGGCTTTCTCGCCAAGCTTTGCGTGAAGGAACTGGAGGCCGAGGCGGAGTTGCTCTTCCAACGCGCCCGGACCGGTTTCAACTACAAGCGCCGCGATATCTCGCTCTCCGTCACCAGTCCGACGGCGGAGCTCAACACCGTCGACTTCACCCTCGAATTCGCCTACGCGCTCGACGAGTCGACGCCGTCCGACTGGGTTCCGACGCGAACGCTGCACCCGAAATGTTCGGCCGATTTTCTCGGCCGGCCCGATTGCGACGCGTTGTTCGCCGCGACATTTTCGTCGCTGGTCTTCACGTTGGAAAAGGGGGCGAACGTCGAGGCTGTCATCGACGCGATCGAAGCCGCCCCGGCCGAGCGCGGGCTGAGCGTCGCGTATCCGTCCGACTGCGAACACTGCGACATCACGGCCGAAGACGTGGGCGCCGCGATCCACTTCACGGGTGCGACGCTGGAAATGGTCTTCCCCCGGAACGGCAGCCCACGCGAACTGCTGGAAGGCTTCCTCGCGCTGCGGCACCGGTTCCGCCTCGCCGACGATGCGACGCTCGGCGTGCTGCTGGCGTGAGCCGTGATACGGAGGCTGGTTGTGGCCGACGTGGTCCGGATCGGTTCCGGGTATTCTCCAGCCGACGAACACGGCTCCGTTCGCGTTCGGCAGCGGACAAGCGATCTCGGCGACGGGCCAGGGCTGGGCCGGCATCCAGAACGGCGGACTGGTCGCCGGCAACGGCGCGGTCTACGCCAACGGGCTGGTCGTTGCGGTCGGCACCGATGAGCTCGGTCAGGAGACGAAGGTCAGCGTGTCCACCGATCGCGGGGACTCGTGGACCACGACGAACCTCGGAATTTTCGGCAAGCTCTATGGAATCGTGTATGCCAACGGCCAGTTCGTTGCGGTGGGGGATCGGTCCGGCGGCAACGCGGCGATCCTCACTTCGACCAACGGTTTCAACTGGACCCTACGGAACTCCGGGGCGACCTTCGCGCTCTGGGATGTCGCCCATGGCAACGGCGTTTTGTTGCGGTCGGCTCCAGCGGCGCCGTGCGGTCCACCGATGCCATCACGTGGACATCCGTCCCCGCCGCAGCCGGGGAAACCGTCGCGTTCGGTGGCGGCAAGTTCATCGCCGCAGGGAACGGCATCGTGCTTTCGACCGACAGAACGACGTGGACGAGCGTGTTGACCAACACCGTGACGTTGGAGAATGTCCGCTACGGCTTCGGGACATTCATGGCGGTCGGTCCGTCCGGAGCCCTCTACATCTCCACCAACGGAACCAACTGGCAGAACCGTTCACTCCGCACCCGCCAGAATCTCAACGCCGTCAATTTCGCCAACGACTCGTTCTTCGTCGTCGGCTTTGGTGGGACGATCTACCAGTCGGGCTACCTTACGGACACGCCCGCGACCATCGTGCGGCTCCCGCAAACCCAAACCGTGATCGCAGGGACGACCGCCATCGTCACCGCGGGCTTCACGGGCCGGCTGCCGATGAGTTTCCAGTGGTTTAAGAACGGTGTTCCGCTCCCCGGAGGAACCGATGCCGCGCTCACGATCGAGCAGGCCGACGCCGCCGATACGGGCAGCTACCATGTCGTCGCGGTCAACGAATTCGGATCACAGACGAGTTCCCCCGCGACCCTGAACGTCGCAACGATCGGCGTCGCGGTGGGTCCGGAATCCCTCTACCTGTTCACCGGCTCCACGGGCTCATTCAGGGCGATCGTCACCGGCGGCGCGCCGACAGGATATGAATGGCGGCTCAATTCGAGCCCGATCGCCGGAGCGACCAACGCGACGTTGACCTTCACCAACGCCCAGCCGGCCGATACTCTCGGCCGATACTCCGTGACGGCCTTTTTTCCCTTCGGCCAATCGGCCGGCACGAACTCCGGCTCGCTCCAGCTGGTCAATTCCCTCGATGAGATCTTTCTCTCCTACGCCAACGGACCCCAGTCGGTTCCGGTCGGCTCCACCGTGGAGATCGCGGCCTCACTCGCCGGGCCGACGCCCCTGACCTACCAGTGGCGCAAAGCCGGAGTGATCATTCCCGGGGCAACCAACGCGTTGCTCGTCTTCACCAACGTTCAGACCTCCAACTCCGCCGACTACAGCTATTCGGTGACCTACATCCCAGGTTCCCTGATCAACTTGGACGCGTCCACCCTGCTGGTCTACTCCAACGCGGCACCCGTCCTTTCCGGCGGGCGACTGCTGGATGCAAACACGCTCCAGCTCACGTTCACCGGACTGGTCAACCGCGGCTACCAGATCGACTACACGACGAACCTTGCGAATCCGGTGGTCTGGAACACCTACGACGTGGCCTACCTGACGACGAATCCCCTGAACTACCCGGTATCGCTGTCGTTCCTGCCGCCTTCGCCACAATACTTCTTCCGCGTCCAGATCCTGCCGCCCTAAACCTCATCCCGGCGAACCTCCTCAAGTCCAAAGCTGCCGGTCGAGGCTGCGATACTGGATGGCTTCGCCGATGTGCTCCGACGTGATCGCGTCGCTGGCCGCGAGGTCGGCGATGGTCCGGGCCACCTTCAGGATGCGGTCGTAGGCTCGGGCGCTGAGGTTCAGGTCGGACATGGCGAACTTCAGCAGGTCCATCGTCCCCGTATCGAGGTGGCAACAGGTCTTCAATTCCCTGCTGCCCATGCGGGCGTTGCACGTCAGACGCGGCTTGCCCGCGAAACGCCGGAGCTGCCGGTTCCGCGCCTCGATGACGCGGGCCCTGACGGCGGCGGACGGTTCTCCGGGCTTCGCCGAGGTCATCTCCTGGAACTTCACCGCCGGCACTTCGACATGGAGGTCGATGCGGTCGAGCAGAGGACCGGAGATGCGGCCGAGGTAGTTCTGGATCTCGCGTGGCGAGCTCCGCGACTCGTGCGGCATCTTGCCGTCCGGCGTCGGGTTCATCGCGGAGACGAGCATGAACTGCGACGGGAACGTCATGCTGCCCGACGCGCGGGAGATCGTGACGCGTCCGTCCTCCAACGGCTGCCTCATGGTCTCTAGGACGTTGCGCTTGAATTCGGGCAGCTCGTCGAGGAAGAGCACGCCGTTGTGCGACAGCGAGATTTCCCCGGGGGCTGGGTTGATCCCGCCGCCGAGCAGCCCCGCGTCGCTCACGGTGTGGTGGGGGGACCGGAACGGCCGCTGCGTGACCAGGGCCTGGCCCGAATCCAGCAGGCCGGCGATACTGTGGATCTTCGTCGTCTCCAAGGCCTCCTCCAGCGTCAGGGGCGGCAGGATGGTGGGGATGCGTTTTGCCAGCATCGACTTGCCGGTGCCGGGCGGGCCGATGAGCAGGATGTTGTGTCCGCCGGCGGCGGCGATCTCCAGGGCGCGCTTCACGGACTCCTGGCCTTTCACGTCGGCGAGATCGAGTTCGTCGTCGGGCGTCTGGTTGAAGAGCGCGGTCATGTCCACGCGGGTCGGCGCGATGTCGAGGGTGCCTTCGAGAAAGGTGGCGGCCTCGCGCAGATTGCGGACGGGGATGACTTCGAGCCCGGCGACCACGGCGGCCTCGGGCGCGTTCTCCGCCGGCACCATCACGCCGCGCAGGCCCGCCGCCTTGGCCGCAAGTGCGATGGGCAGCACGCCCTTCACCGGCCGCACGGCCCCGGTCAGGGCGAGTTCGCCCACGATCACGAAGTCGCCGAGGCGCGTGGCGTTGATCTGTTCGCTGGCCGCAAGCATGCCGAGGGCGATGGGCAGGTCGAAGCTCGGGCCCTCCTTCTTCACGTCGGCCGGCGCGAGGTTGATCGTCGTCCGGCCCATGGGAAACTTGTAGCCGCTGTTGGCCATCGCGGTGGAAGTGCGGTCGCGGGATTCCCGCACGGCGGCGTCCGGCAGGCCGACGATGACGATGAGCGTGTCGCCCCAGCCGGCGTTGACCTCGACTTCGACGGGGAAGGCCTCGATGCCTTGGACGGATGAGGAGCGAACCTGGGCGAGCACGGGCGGAGGTTGGAAAAGATGGGGCCATGCACGCAACCCGTAATGTTCACCAACCGGCGGGCGCGATCCTTGAACCCCTATGCCGGGGCGCTCGTGGCCTTCACGGGACCGACGATCCTGGATTGGTTGGGGTGTCGTGAGGGAACACCGCGCCGGTGGCGCGGGGAGGTAGGGCGCAGGCTCCCGCCGAGCCGCCTGAAAATCAGCTGATGACACGGTCCGCCACTCCGGCAACGACACACAGCCAGCGTGCATCGAAAGGCTCCCCGGAATTGGCCCGCCAAGTATCCGCACGCCACAAGGCGGCTCGGCAGGAGCCTTCGCCCTACCAGCCGAACTGCCTAACGGCCTTTCGAACCTTTGATCGCGGGCCGGATGGGGACATGGCTGAAGGCAAGGAGAAGTCCGAGTGTCAGCGCGCCGTTCAAGATGAGCAGCTCGCTGCCGAACGCGTAGCCGGCGAACCACGCCTTGGAGTTGTAGTCCAGCATCCAGCAAACCAGCGGCGCGACGATGCAGGTGGCGACGATGAGCGGCTGCGGGACTCTGCGCTTGAAGAACAGCGCGTAGGCAAATAGTCCAAGGATCGGTCCGTAGGTGAAGTTGGCGAACTTGAGGATGATCGTGATGACCGAGGCTTTGGCGATGGCGTTGATGAGGAGGATCGAGACCAACAGCGCCACGGCAAAACCGAGATGCAGCCGATGACGCAGCCGGGTCTTCTGCGCCTCGGTCATTCGCGTGTCCGTGTCCATGCCGAGGATGTCGATGCAGAACGAAGTCGTCAGCGTGGTCAGCACGGAGTCCGCGCTGGAGAAGGTCGCCGCCGTGAGCCCGAGGACGAAGACGATGGCGGCGGCGATGCCGAGATGCTGGAGCGCGAGCATCGGGAAGAGGTGGTCGGTCCGCTCGGGAATCGCGACGCCTTTGACCCGCGCGTATTCGAAGAGCAGCGCGCCGAGGGCGAGGAACAGGAGGTTCACTCCGACGACGACGATGGAGAACCAGTTGATGTTCTTCTGCGCGTCGCCCAGCGAACGGCAGCTCAGGTTCTTCTGCATCATGTTCTGGTCGAGCCCGGTCATGCAGATGGCCACGAAGGCCCCGCCGAAGAACTGCTTCCAGAAGTTGTTCGCCGGCTTCCAGTCCCAGAAGAACGTCTTGGACAGGTCGCTCGACTTCACCATCTCGAAGATGCCGCCGACGCCCAGGCCGAGTTCGCGGCCGATGAAGAAGACCGAGAGGGCGACTCCCAAAAGCAGGAAGGCGGATTGGAAAGTGTCCGTCCAAACGAGCGTCTTGATCCCGCCCTTGTAGGTGTAGGCGAGGATGAGGCCGATCACGATGGTGACGCTCAGCGCGAAGGGAATCCCTAGCGCGTCGAAGACGAACTTCTGCAGCACGCTGACCGCGAGGAAGAGCCGCGCAGCCGCGCCGAGCAACCGCGACAGGACGAAGAACGTGGACCCCATCTTCTGCCCGGCCGGTCCGAGGCGTTCGTGGAGGAAGCTGTAGATGGAGGTGAGGTTCATCCGGTAGTAGGCCGGTAAGAGGACGAACGAGATCACGAGGTAGCCGGCCACATAGCCGAGCACGAGCTGGAGATAGGAGAACTGCGCCGTGCCCACCTGCCCCGGCACGGAGATGAAGGTGACGCCCGAGAGCGAATCGCCGATCAACCCGAAGGCGACCGCATACCAGGGGGAGGATTTGTTCCCGAGGAAGTAGCTCGCGTTGTTCGCCCCGCGGCTCGTCCACCACGCGATGCCCAGCAGGCAGGCGAAGTAGGCCGCGATGCACGACAGGACGATGATGGGCGTCTTCTCGTGCGACATGGCTGGATTACGAGATCGTCAGCACGGGCGGTCCTGAAGCGTCGATCAGCCGGTTCACCGCAGCCGGCACTTCGGCGAGCGCCCGGTGCAGGATCTCGTCGCAGACCGGCGCCTTGAGCCCTCGACGGAGTTGAACGGCCGCCACGAATCCTCCGATCGTCTTCTCGGCGTAGTGGACCAGCCCCTGGCGCAACGGCAGCGAATAGAGGCCGAGGGTCAGTCCGAAGACCAGCGTGTGCCAGCTGTGGACGAGGCCTTCGTCCGACGCGGCCAGGTAGCGCTCCAGGACGCGGCTATGTTTCACCGGCCGCAGTTTCCGGATCTGCAGACGGCCGACCCGCCGGCTGGCCTCGGCGAAATCCTTCAGCCGCGCATCGCGGGCCAGCTCGCCGTCGAACGCGATCAGCTCGCGCCCTTCGTTTCTTTGGGCATGGCCGTGCGCCCGGAGAATGGCGGGGAGCTCGATGGGCACGAGGATCTCCGACTGGTAGCGCGCGAGGAATCCTGCGAGGGCTTCCGCAGTATCGAGGCGTTCGAGCCAGACCGTGCCGGGCAGGGCCACGCCCGATTCCCCGATTCCGACGGGCCCGAGGGCCGCGATCAGCGATGGGTATTCCCCGAGGGATTCGGTGGCTTCGGCCAATGTGGCGGTCTGCATCATGGTAAAAACCGGCTCCGCGCCGGAGCGGTGAAACTTATGCAGCGACGCCGGACCGTCGAGGTCGAATCCCGCAGGGCCATGGTCCGAACGGGCCGCACGCGGATCGGTCGACGGCCCCGGAAAGGATTCCCTGTTGCACCGTCGGGGCCGCGCCCGATACTTCCGCGAACGCAGATGAACGAGTGGCACATCCAATCCCGGTCCCACAGCTGCCAGATCTCTGGAAAGCACTTCACCGACAAGGATGCGTATTACACGCTCCTCTTCGAGGAACGCTCCGAGCTCCAGCGCATCGATGTCTGTGAAGCCGTCTGGCGCGAGCGCTACGGCAACAACGCGGCGGAGACCGGAGGCTATGTGTCCCATTGGAAGGGCGTCTATGAAGCGCCGCCCGCCGCGCCGCCCGACCCGATCCAGAAGGACACCGCCGAAGGCCTCCTGCGGAAGTTGATCGAGCGGAATTCCCCCGAGTTCGGAGCCGTCTGCTACATCCTCGCCGTGATGCTGGAACGGAAACGCCTGCTCCGGGTGAAGTCGCAGGTCCGGCGCGACGGACAGCGGATCTTCATCTACGAGCAGCCCAAGACCGGCGACCTGTTCACCATCACCGACCCCGATCTCCAGCTCGACCAGCTCGACGCCGTGCAGCACCAGGTCGCGAACCTGCTGGAGCACGGACTGCCTTCGGAAGATCCCGGCCAGCCGAGGGAAGACCCATTCGAACCGCCCGTCGACCGCGCGGCTGAAGCGGCTTTGATCCCCGAAATGGCCGAGCCGATTCCGGCCTGAGCCGTGGGCTATTCAGGGAGCTGGACCGCACAACAGCTTCTCGACCTTTTCTAGCAGCTTCTCCCGGTCGAGACCTTCCCTCGCCTTGTCCCGCACGGCCCCGGTCTCGTCGGTAAGCAGATCAGCGATCCGTCCAAGGCTCACCGTGCGGTCATTCTATCCGGGCGATCACTTCATCCGTCGTGAGCCCGGAAAGCAGCGTGGCCACGGTCTTCATCTGCCCCGGCAGGACTAGCTCCGGCGCGATCTCCGCCAGCGGTCGCAGCACGAACTGGCGTTGCGACGCCCTCGGATGCGGCAGAACCAGCAGGGGCGTGTTTCGCGTTTCCATTCCAAAGGCGATCAGATCCAGATCCAACGGGCGTGGTTCGTTCAGCACCTTCTTCGGCCCCCGGCCGGACTCGCGCTCGATCTCCTGGAGTTCGACGAGCAATGACTCCGGCGTCTCACCGGCCCTCGGCGTCAACGCGACCACCGCGTTGACGAACGGCGGCGAGCCCGGCGGGCAGTCCACGGGGGATGTGCTCCACAACGAGGAGCAGCGGACAGGGCCCGCCGACAACGCCTCCAGTCGCTCCATTGCCTCCACCAGGATCGAGATTGAGTCACCCAGATTGGAGCCCAGCGCCACGAACACGGAATGCGGAGTCGCGATGTCCTTCACGTCCCGAGCTTCGCCCCGACTCCGTAGGATTTCCAATGGAGGATTGAACATGCTTATCCGGTTAGATGACAAAGGACGGAGCGCCGAGCATTGCTCGGCCGCCGCGAGCAAGAATTGGCCTCAAAGCCGAGCGATGCTCGGCGCTCCGACCCTTGCCGGTGGATTTTGTCAGCTAATCGGATAAGCACAGATTGAACATCGCCCATCGACCGTGGTCTCAACCGACGTAAGACAACGACGGTTTCCGGCCGCATGAGGGTGCGGTTGGTTGGGTAGGAGACAGGGACCCGGAGGCCGGCAACGACCTCCGGGTTTCTCATTCCCGAAGCCCGGTCTTCCACCGACCAAAAAAAGATTTGAGTGCGGGAGGCCTGTTCCGGGTCCATACTTCCGACCGTAGACCGTCTTCATCCACACATCATGAAATCGATCCTAACACTTACTGCCGCTGCCCTGGTTCTCGGGTTCACTTCCGTCCGAGCCGCGGACAAGAAAGCCGAAGCCAAGGCAAAACCCTACAAGCTCGACGTCTGCATCGTCTCCGACGAGAAGCTCGGCGAGATGGGCAAACCGGTTGTCTTCGAATACAAAGGCCAGGAGATCCAGCTCTGCTGCAAGTCCTGCCGCAAGGACTTCGACAAGGAGCCCGCCAAGTTCGTCAAGAAGCTCGCCGAAGCCGAAGCCAAGGCTAAGAAGTAATCTCCGGTCGGCTTTCCGCCGATCCCACTGATGTCATGAAACACGCCGTCGCCATCGTCTTCAGCCTGCTGCTGATCCTTGGTGACGGCGTGTTCTCGCGTCCCGCCTCCGCCTCCGGCACCCCTCCAAGGGACCACGCCTGCGGCATGGTCGAGAAGGCCGCCTGCGCCCGGTGCGCCTGCTGCGTGGCTCCGACCGGCAGCAGCCCCACGCCCGTCCGCGAATCAAGCCCGGCACCATCCGGCAGCGAACGCCTGCAGATTCCTGCGAGCGCCCTGGCCGTCCTTTACGAACTGTCGCCCGACAGTCCGTGTCCCGCCCGCTCGGCGATGACCGAGCCCTCCTTCCCGCAACCGGTGGCGCTGTTCCTGCGCCACTGTCTGCTCCTCATCTGAGAACAGGCCCGCACGCCTGAAGTGTCTCCGCGTCGTTCGCTGACATCCTTCATCGTGCCCAAGTCGTCCCGCCGACTGGCTAAGCCAGACAGCGGATCCCTTTCCTGACTTGTTTGCTGACTGGCATCCTCCGGCCGCCTGTTCCAATGAAAACTTCCATTCCGTTTCGCAGCTCCACCCTCATTCGACGTTTGATGGTGGCCATCGGCTGTTCGTGTCTCGCCCTGACATCGATGGCGGCGGAGACCAACCGCCTCAAGCTGACCTCCGCCGTTCTCGGTTCCTACTCGGAGGAACTGCGAACCAATTCCCCCGCGATCAAAGCGGCCCAGGCCCGGCGGACCTCCGCGGAATCCCGCGTGGCCGGCGTTCGATCCTGGGCCAACCCGGATGTCTCGCTTGGAATCTCCCTGACCTCGCGCCCGAAACGCGAGGATGACGGCGATCTCGTCTACGGCGTGTCCCAAAGCCTGCCCCTGTGGGGTCGGGTGGCGGCGGAAAGAAGCGCCGCCGCATCCTCGATCCAAGTGGCCTCGGCCGGAGTGGACTACCAGTTCCAACAACTGCGCCTCGAACTTGTCCGACAGTTTCTCCGCACCGCCCTCGCCGACAGGACGGTGGCCGTCATGACGGAGGATCTTCGCTGGCTGGGCTCGCTCATCGATTTCGCCCGGCAACGCGCCGGGACCGGCTCGGGCACGACCGCCGAAGCTCTGCGTCTCCAGAACGAGCACGACCTCCAGTCCACACGGCTCGCGTCGGAACAGCAGCTGGCCCGGCAATCCCGCTCGCAGCTCAACCGCCTCCTCGGCCGCGAGGACTCCGCGCCGTGGCCGCAATTGGATCTCCCGGACCTCGGTCCCGAGCTCCGGTTCAACGACCGCTTCCGCAAGCTGACCCTCCGCAACGAGGCGAAGCTCAAACTGCTCAACCGCACGGCCGACGCTGCGGAAGCGGGCATCGACGTGGCCAAACGCGCTTCTAAACCCGACGTGAAGGTGTTCGGCGAGCTCCGCCAATTCTCCGGCAACGGCGAAGCGCGCGAGGGACTTGTCGGCGTCGTGATGTCCGTGCCTTGGTTCAACCGCAGCCGTTATCGGGCCGACGTGGCCCGTGCCGAAGCCGAAGCCCAGGCGGCCCGGTTCGATGCCGGGGACTACGAGAGATTCGTCCCGGTGGAGGCGCACCGCATCGCCACGCTGGCCGGCAATGCGCGCCGAGAAGCGATCGCCTACCGCGACCGGATCCTTCCACGCACGACGCAGATGCTTGAAGCAATGCGCAGCAACTGGGTTTCGGGCAGCGGCGACCTTGTTTCACTCTTCGACATCCGGCGGCAGTGGCTCGACGGCCAACGCATGCTGGCCAACGCCACGGCCGAGCAGTGGCAGATGCTGGCCGAGATCACCCTCTGTTGCGGACTCGCCGACCTCGAAGCGATCGAGGCGCTGAACGACCCGGCAATCGATGCCGGATCGCACACTCCGGATGCCGGTTCCAAACCCTGATTCTTTCTTCCAATGAAACGTTCCCTCCTCTCTCTGACCGTTGTCGGCCTCGCGATTTCGGCGGGCTGGTTCCTGCGCGGCGTCCGGCATTCGGCATCCGGGATAGGGAACCCGTCCCAAGCCTCGGCATCCGGCGCCCCGCTGTTCTACCAGTCGCCGATGCATCCGTGGATCAAGTCGGACAAGCCCGGCAAGTGCACCATCTGCGGCATGGATCTCGTCCCGGTCTACAGCGGCGACAAGGGTCTGGATTCCGGAGCGGGCCAGGGCCTGGTGACATTGGGCACCAACTCCGTCCAGGCGATCCACGTTGCGACGTCGGAGGCGGTTCGCCGGCCGTTGACCCACACGCTGCGCTTCGCCGGAACGATCGACGACGACGACACGCGCCATCGCATTCTCTCGGCCTACGTCGACGCCCGCATCGAGCGGCTCCACGTGAACTACCAGGGCGCGGAAGTGACCGAGGGCCAGCCATTGGCCACGATCTACAGCCCCATGCTTCTCAACGCGGCGCGGGAGTATCTCACCTTCCGCCGTTCCATGCTTTCGCCGGCGGACGTCGCGACGGGACACGGGATGGATGCGGCCACGTCCCGCCTGCGCGCGCTGGGACTCTCCGCCCTGCAGGTCGCGCAACTGCCGACCACGTTCTCGGAAACGAATCTCCTGTTCGAAATCCTCTCCCCCATGACAGGCACCGTCGTCGCCCGGAACGTCTACGAAGGTCAGTCGATCAAGGAGGGCGAAAAGATGTTCGAGTTGGCCGACTTCACGACCATGTGGCTCAAGCTCGAGGTCTATGAACGCGACCTCGGCTGGCTGAGGCAGGGACAGGTGGTCGAAGTGACTTCCGCCGCATTGCCAGGCCGCACGTTGTCCGGCCGCATCGCCTTCATCGATCCGAACTTCGACGAGAAGACCCGCTCCACCAAGGTCCGCGTCGAGATTCCAAATCCGCTCACCGAAACCGGCGGCGTGCCGCGTCGCGACATCAGCCATCGGCTGCTCGCCGACGCCCGCGTGACATCGGTCGTGCCCGAAGTGCTGGCCATTCCACGCAGTTCCGTCCTCAACGCGGGCGGCGCCCCGATGGTCTACATCGAGAAGGGCCCGGCCGCCTATGAGCAACGACGCGTCACCCTCGGTCGATCTGGAGATGACCTCGTCGAAGTGCTCGGCGGCGTGGCCGCAGGCGAGCGCGTCGTAACCCGGGGCAACCTGCTCATCGACGCGCAGGCGCAGCTCAACTCGGGCGCGGGAACGCCGGAAACAACGAGATCGTCCGTCCCGTCCACTCCCCTCAACGGTGAACAAACGGGCGCACTGCAGGGCGTGTTCGCCGTGGCGGACAATCTGGCACGCGCGCTCGCAGCGGATGACCTGAAAGCCTTCCAAGATCGCAGCACCGCGCTCCATACCGTCGTCCCGGCCGCGGCTGAAATTCTGAAGACCATTCCCAGCCTTGCATCCCAGATGGAAGCGGCCAACCGCGCGGCCCACTGGCCACCACCCGGCGACATCGCCACCGCGCGCGCCCGCTTCCACGCGTTCGTCACGCCGGTGGTCGAACTGGCCAAGCTGACCAGATCCGCCACGGCGACTTCGGTGCCACGCATCTTCCAATGTCCCATGACGAAAAAATCCTTCGCCACCGCTCCCGCCAACGCCTTCTGGCTCCAGCTCGGCGAAGGAACGATCCGCAATCCCTACTTCGGGGCTGAGATGCTCGACTGCGGCACGGAGGTGAAACCGTGATCGCCCGCATCATCGAATGGTCGTTGCGGAACCGTTTCCTCGTCGTCTGCGCGACCCTGATCGTGGCCGCTTGGGGCGTGAAGGCGCTCCGATCCACGCCGATCGACGCGATCCCGGACCTGAGCGAAAACCAGGTTGTCGTCTTCGCCGACTGGCCAGGCCGCAGTCCGCAGGAAGTGGAGGACCAGGTGACGTATCCCTTGTCCGTCAACCTCCAGGGCCTCTCCGGCGTGAAGACCGTGCGGGCGAACTCCATGTTCGGCTTCTCGCTCGTAACCGTGATCTTCGAGGACAAGATCGACAACTACTTCGCCCGTTCGCGCGTGCTGGAGCGGTTGAACTACCTCGGCAACCTCATGCCCGCCGGCGTCACGCCGTTGCTTGGGCCCGACGCGACCGGCCTCGGTTGGATCTACCAGTATTCACTCGCGATTGATCCCAGCCTCGCGCTTTCGGGCGGATACGACCTCGGGCAGCTGCGGGCCTTGCAGGACTACTTCGTGCGTTACCAACTGCAGAGTGTTCCCGGCGTGGCAGAGGTCGCGAGCGTGGGCGGCTTTGTGAAGCAGTATCAGGTGGAAGTGTCCTCAACGAAGATGCGCGCGGCCGGCGTGTCGCTCCAGCGCGTGATGGAGGCGGTGAGCCAGGCCAACCTCAACGTGGGCGGCAAGGTCATCGAAGAAAACGGCATGGAGTTCGTCGTGCGCGGCGTCGGCCTCATCACGAACGCGACGGACATCGAATTGATCGCGGTGGCCGAACGGAACAACACGCCGATCTACCTCCGCGACATCGCAAACATCGGGATCGGCGGCGACTTCCGCCGCGGTGCGCTGGACGTGAACGGCCAGGAAGCCGTCGGCGGGATCGTGGTCATGCGCACGGGCGAGAACGCCAAGCAGGTGATCGACGCCGTGAAGGAAAAGATCCGGCAGATCAGCCCCAGCCTGCCGCCGGGCGTGAGCATCAAATCATTCTACGACCGCTCGGATCTCATCGGCCGGACGGTCGACACGCTCCGGGTGGCGCTCGTCGAGGAGATCCTCCTCGTGACGCTGGCGCACATCATCTTCCTCTTCCACTTCCGCAGCATCCTGATCGTCACGATCCCGCTGCCGGTCTCGATCCTGGTGTCGTTCATCCTCATGAACCACTTCGGCATCTCGTCGAACATCATGTCGCTCTCCGGCATTGCCATCGCCATCGGGGTGCTTGTCGACGCCGGGATCGTGATGACGGAAAATGTCATCCGGCACTGCGAACGGGCGGAGGAGGAGAAAGCTAATAAAGGGGGTGGCTCAACTGCCCGTCTGACCGCCCGTGAGACCTGGGACATTACCCTCGCCGCCGCCCAGCAGGTCGGCCGTCCCATCTTCTTCGCGATGGCCATCGTCATCCTGGCCTTTGTGCCCGTGTTCGTGATGGGCGGCCAGGAAGGCAAACTCTTCCATCCGCTCGCGTGGACGAAGACTTTCGCGCTGGTCGGCGCCACGCTGATGGCCGTGACCATCGTGCCGGTGCTTTGCTCGCTGCTCGTGCGTGGACCGTTCCACAGCGAGGACCGCAACTGGATCATCCGTTTCCTGCTGAAGATCTATGAGCCCGTCCTCGACTGGGCGCTGCACCGCCGCAAAACGGTGCTGACACTGGCCGCGGCGATTCTCCTGTTCTCCCAGGCCATGGCGTGGGGCCTGCCAAAGAGCTGGTTCTCCACGTTGGGCCTGGGTCCGTCGTCACTGCCCGCGAGGCTGTTTGCCGGCTTCGGCCGCGAGTTCATGCCGACGTTGAACGAAGGTTCCCTGCTCTTCATGCCCGTGCTGCTGCCGAGCACGTCGTTGACCGAGGTGAAGCGCATCATGTCGTGGCAGGACCGTGTCATCCGCGACACGCCCGAAGTGGAGTCCGTCGCCGGCAAACTCGGCCGCGCGGAGACGGCGACCGATCCGGCGCCCGTCGAGATGATCGAGACGACGATCATGTTGAAGCCCGAATACATCGCCGACGGTTGGCGCGTGAAACGCAACCCCGCCTGGCGCGAAGGGATGACCATCCAGATGCTCAAGGCCGAGTTGGCGCAAAAACTGACGACCGTGCCGGGCTACGTCCCGGGGTTCCTCCAGCCGATCGAGAACCGCATTCTCATGATCAGCACCGGCATCCGCGCGCAGGTCGGCGTGAAGATCCTCGGCGACAATCTCGACGCGCTTCAGGCCAAGGCTTTCGAGGTGGAGAAGATCGTCCGCGACGTCCGCGGGGCCCTCGGTGTCGCGGCGTCGCGCGTGCAGGGCAAGCCCTACGTCGAGATCCATCTCAAACGCGAAACCATGGCGCGCTTCGGCCTGTCCGCGCAGGGCGTGCTCGACGTCGTCGAAGCGGGCATGGGCGGCAAGAACGTCTCCACCACGATCCAAGGGCGCGAACGATTCCCCATCCAAGTGCGCCTCGAACGCAGCGAGCGCGACGACATCGAACGGCTGGGCGACGTGCTCGTGACCGCGCCCAACGGCCAGGTGATTCCCCTCGGCCAAGTGGCGGAGATCCGGCGCGTCCTCGGCCCGAGCGAGATCGCCAGCGAGAACGGGCGCCTGCGCGTGTTCGTCCAATCCAACGTGCAGGACCGCGACCTCGGCGGCTTCGTCGACGAGGTGAAGGCGCGGCTGAAGCGCGAGATCGAGCCGGGCCTTCTCGGCACGGGCATGACGATCGAATACAGCGGCCAGTATGAGAACCAGATCCACGCCGAGAAGACGCTGCTCCTGATCATCCCCGTCGTTCTGCTGGTCATCTTCCTCCTGCTCTTCATCACCTACCAGTCCTTCAGCGAAGCCGCGCACGTCCTGCTCGCGGTCCCGTTCGCGCTCAGCGGCGGCGTCTTCCTCCAATGGTGGCTGGGCTACAATTTCAGCGTGGCCGTGTGGGTCGGCTACATCGCGCTCTTCGGCATCGCCATCCAGACGGGTGTCGTGATGGTCGTGTTCCTCGAGGAGATGCTGGCGAAGAAGAAGGCCGAACGCGGCGACGCCTTCAACTCGGCCGACCTCGTCCAGGCCGTGAAGGACGGCGCGAGGCTCCGTCTACGTCCAAAGGTCATGACCGTCGCGACGACCATCGCCAGCCTGTTGCCCATCATGTGGAGCGCCCGCGCCGGCGCCGAGGTCATGAAGCCCCTCGCCACGCCCGTGATCGGCGGCGTCCTCAGCAGCCTCGTCCATATCCTCATCGTCACACCGGTGATCTTCGCGTGGCTCCGGGAGCGGGAGCTGAAGAAGGAGACGAATCCAACATTGGCGCCGTTGAAGTAAGGAAGCGGGTCGTTGTCCGCTCGTCCGCCTCGTTATCTCAGCGGCTACGCCCGATCAGTAGGAGCCGCTCAGGCCGATGCGCACGTAGGGTGCGCCGTCGCCGTTAAACTGGAGGTCGCGGTCGTGGTAGATGAAACGGCGGTCGATGACCCAGCCGCCTTCCAGTTCGAGACTGAGCTTCTTGGAGAAGTCGTAGCGGGCACCGGCACCGGCACGAATCTCGCGGTAGGTCAGCAGTTCGCCGTCGAGCGTTGGATCGCCGAGGCGCGTGCCGAACTTATCGCCCACGGTGTAGGCTCCACCGGTGAGTTCTCCGCCGATGAACACGGCCAGCTTGTCGTCGAAGGCGTAGGTGACGTTGGCACGCGGCAGCGTGAGCGCCACGGTCCATTGCTCCGTCGGTTTCCACACGGCGCCGATGGCTGGAAGCACGGGAATGTCGCGGCCGGACTGGAAATTCACGCCGAAGATCAGCTGCCACTGGGGATTCAGGTCGTAGCTGAAGAGGACGGTGACCGGGACGCTGAAGTCGTCGCCGCTGATGTCCTCGAAGTCGGAGTAGAGGCCGGGCCGGGCGGACAACGCGAGGGTCCACTTGTCGGCGAACTTCCAACGGTTGCCGAGCACGAGCGAGACGCCCTGGAGCGTGTTCGGCACGGCCAGTCCGGGCGCCTTGGAGAAACCCCAGCGCTCGTAGTCGACGCCGACGTTGTAGGCGTAGGTGTCGCTGACGCGGATGCGCGCTGTGTAGCGCAGGCCGACTTCGACGGCGTCCATCTCGCCGAGGTTCGCGGTGCCGCGCGAGATGTCGGCGGGGGCGCTGTAGCTGAAGCGCGCGGAGTAGGATCCGCCGTAGTTGGATCCCGGCCCTTCGGCCGGGGCATTGAAGGCGAAGGTCGAAAGGAGAGAGGCGCAGAGAAGTTGCTGATGGACTCGGTTCATGTGCACGCAAAGTGAATCAGGCCGCCGCTCTTGCAAGCGACGGCCTGTAGATTCCACCGGGCTTTACCGGGCGATCAGGCGAGGGAGATGGAGTCGATGCGGAGATTGCGGGTGGTGCCGCCGATCTCGAAGGGCACCACTTCGCCGACCTTGCGGTTGAAGAGCGCCTGGCCCATCGGCGTGAGGTAGCTGATCAGATTGTTGTCCGGATCGCCGTCCCAGGCGCCGAGGATCGAGTAGACTTCGGGCTGGTTGTTGGCCATGTCAGTCACGTTGACCTTGGTGCCGAGGCCCACGGCTTCGGTCTTAGCGTTGGAGAAGTCGGATCCCTTTGCGCGGGCGAGGTCGATCTCCAACTCGGCCTTGCGGCGCATGAGGACGCGCTGCTGTTCCTTGGCCGCCTTGTATTCGTGGTTCTCACGGAGGTCGCCGTAGCTGCGGGCGATGGCGATCTCCTCGCGGTTTGCCGGGATCGCCTTCTGCACGAGCGTCGTATATTCGTTCTTGCGGCGCTCAAGGCTCGCCCAAGAAACCTGGATGCTGTTGTCCTGACGGGTCTGCTCGCCGGAGATGAGCGACTGGATGGCCGGGTAGGCCTTGACGATGCGGCCGAGGAGCGAGCGCTTGTCCATGTCGTCGAACACGGGCGAAAGCTGGAGCGAACGGGTCAGGTCCTTGATGACCTCCAGGTCCGAGGAGCCGATGAGGTCGACGATGAGTTCCTGGTCGCTGAGGATGTAGTCGCGCAGCTTGTTGGAGCGCTTCTCCATGAACTGGTCGCGCTCGATCGCGGTCAGCATGGCGCGGAAAACCTCGGCGTTGAGGATGTCGGCGTAGGAATCGGAGCGTTCCTTGGCGAGCCACAGGAGCAGGTCGGAGCTGGCGGAGTGCTGGCTGATGAGGCGGTTCAGGTCGGCCTTGAAGAAATCCCCGCGGCCACCGGCGATGAGCGTGTATCCGATTTCACCGGCCAGCTTGGTGGAGACATTGTTCAGGATGCCGAGGAGCGCCTCGGACCAGACGGGGGTGGATGCCTTGAACGACTGGAGGGCCTTGCGTTGCTTGGCGGCGGTGATGTCCTCCAGCAGGGAGGCGACGCGGATGGTGTCCTGCTGCCAGAGCGCGGTGGCGGAAAGCTCGCCTTCGGCGGGGCTGAGCTTGGCGGCCTCCGCGAGTTCGTCGCGGACGAAGATGGCTTCCAGCGCGATGGCCGGCTGGGTGCGCTGATGGCTGGTGATGTCGGAGTTGAGCGCGGCGATGATCTCGGTGGCGAGGTCCACCTTGCCGTCGACGTCGTCGAAGCTCTTGAGCGCCTCCGTGACCACCGCGACACGGACCTTGAGGCCCTTGGCGGCCTTGAAATCGGCCAAGATGCGGCTGCCCAAAGTGGATTCGCCGGCGGTGTAGGCGATCGGGTCCGTCTTCTTGCTGGAGAGGGTGAAGTGGCCGTCCTTCTTCATCTCGCGCTTGGCGGCCTCCCACCATTTCTTCCAGTCGTCGCGAATCACGTCGGGCACGAGGGCCTGCATGACCTGGTCGGGGGTGGCCTTTCCGCCGTAGCTGTTGAGAACCAGCTTCACGAGATCGAGGTGGTTCTGCGCGGCGAGGCGGCGGAGGGATTCGATGTCGGAAAGCTTGCGGGCAAGGATGTGGTCGGCGGCGATGGCCTTTAGGGAATCGGCGGCGAAGCTCAGATCCATCGCATGGCCGGACTTGCCCTGGAAATCGATCGTGAAGCGCGCGAACACCAGGTCGACCTGGCTGATGCGGCCGAAGCCCCAGCTCTTGTGGACGCAGAAACGCTGCTCCGTCAGCGCGACAAGGGGCTCCACGTGATGCGGCTTGATCTTGCCGCTTGCCGCCAGTTTCTCGAATTCGTCTCTCATTGTGCCAAAAATCAAATCTCGCGTTGAACGTCCGGTCTTTAGGTAATACCCGCGTGATCGGACAAAGACCAAGAGAAATTGCCCTCCGCACGCTCCTCGAAGCCCGTGAAGGCGGGTTCATCGAGGACGTTCTCGAGACGCACCTCGCCGCGGCCGACCTTCCCGACAACGACAGGGGGCTGTGCCGCGAGCTGGTCTTCGGAACCGTCCGTTGGCGGGCGACGCTCGACTGGCTGATCTCGCGCCGCACGCAGCACCGGCCGCAGAAGGCTGCCTTGGAGGAGCTTCTCCGCCTCGGGCTCTACCAGATCTTCTGGCTCGACCGCGTGCCGGACCACGCCGCCGTGCACGAGACGGTCAACCTCTCCAAGGCCATGGGCCTGGTCTCGCAGGCGGGGTTCATCAACGCCGTCCTCCGCGCAAGCCTTCGCGACGGTGAAATCATCCGCGCGGAGCTGGCCCGTCTCCGCAACGAACAACCCGCGCTCGGGTGGTCGCAGCCCGCGTGGCTCGTCGAGCGTTGGCTCGCCCGCTGGGGCGCGGAGAAAACCGCCGCGCTGCTGGCCTGGAACAATGCGGCCCCCTCCACGTTCGCCCGTCGCAACGCGATCCACTTCACCGCCGCCGATCTTGAGGCCGCGTGGACGGGGGAAGGTGTCCAGGCGCTCCCGAAATCGTTCCCATGGGTTGAAGAGCGCCTCGTCTACGAACTCGCCAGCCATCCGCCGCTGGGCGAATTGCAGAGCTTCCTCAAGGGCGGCTTCTACGTGCAGGACCCCAGCACGCTGCTCGCCGTCGCCGAACTCGATCCCCAACCCGGCGAACGCATCCTCGACGCCTGCGCCGCGCCCGGTGGCAAGGCCACCTACATCGCACAACGCATGCAGGACCGGGGCGAGGTCATCGCCGAGGACAGCGCGACCGGCAGGCTGGAAACGGTGAAGCAGAACTTCATGCGCCTTGGCCTCCGCAGCATCGCCGCCGTGTGGGCCGATCCCGATGCCGAAGTCCCCGAGGGCGCCCCCTTCGACCGCATCCTCATCGACGCGCCGTGCTCGAACACCGGCGTGCTGCGCCGGCGGGTGCAGCTCCGCTGGCGCGTCCGGCCCGACGAGATCCTCCGGCTCCGCGCCGACCAGCTGCAGATCCTCGAACGCTGCGCTCCGCGCCTGAAACCCGGCGGCGTCCTCGTCTACAGCACATGCAGCCTGGAAACGGAGGAGAACGAGGAAGTCGTCGCGGAGTTTCTCGCCAGGCACCCCGGGTTCACCCTCGAACGCCAACGCGCGCTCACCCCGATGGACGACGGCGTCGACGGCGCGTTCGTCGCCCGGATGAAGAAGGCGTAGGCCGGGCGTCCCCGCCCGGCCAGTGGGTGCCTCATCCACAAAGGGCACCAAGGCCGGTAGGACGCGTCACTCCGTGCGCGCAGTGCGAACGTCCGACGGCGGACAGGGGACTCTGCCCGCCCTACCAAGTCCGGAGTGATCCGCATGCTTGGTCCTCGCGCCCTTAGCGGCCTTCGTGGAAGAAGGAGCATCTGGCGGGCGTGGAGGGTTGCCACCCATAGCAGCCCGTCAAAGAAGACCCCACCCCGCCGCGTGAGGGCACGCGGCCTACAAAAAGCTTCGGGGGATCACCCTCGTTTTGTAGGCCCGGTCCCCCGACCGGGCGTTCTTTGCCGGGCTGATAGCCCGGCCTACGGGCCTCGCGATGCCGGCTCCCAAGAAATCCTTTGCCCTAGGCCTCCGATTCTGCGGCGATTCAGAAAGGTGAACTGGGAACTCTTCAACAAGCCCCTGCAGCCGCTGACTCCCGGCGGAGCGGCGGCGTTTGCGGGCGCTTCCCTGACGCGCCTGTTCGTGGTGCAGCTCCTGTTCGCCCTCGGGTCCGCAATCGCCGTGCTGTTTTTCGTCACCACCAACGTCTCTCCCGTCATCGGCGATCTCATCCGGCAGATTCCCGAAGAAGCCGTGATGAGCCGGGGCGAGATCATCGGCCTCGGCGCGGCCAAACCGGCGGCGGCGGCGGCTTTCCTGAGCGTTTCCCTGTCGGCGACCGCGGCCGTCGTGCCCGACCGGCCGGCCGACCTCGATGTCCGTTTCGGCGCCACCAACTTCAGCGCCTGCGGCATCCTCGGCTGCGTCACGCGGGCCTACGATCCCTCGTGGACTTTCGCCATCGGACGCGGGTATCTGGAGCCGAAGTGGGGCGCATGGAAACCGCTCGTCTACATCGTCGTCGCGTTGGCGGTGATGGCCGGCCTGATGGTTCTCTGGGCGGCCTGGGCCACGGTCTACTTCCTGCCGGTGCGCCTGCTCGCGTTCTTCTTCGACCGCGAATTGACGATCATCGGCTCGTGGAAGATGTCCGGCGCGGCGCAGATGACGGGCTCGCTCGTCCAAGCGGTCGGCATCGTCCTCTACGCGCTGCGGCTCCTCGACCTGCCGCTGCTGGCTGGAGTGATGGCGCTGCACTTCCTCGTGAGCTGGGTCTACATCCCGTGGGTGCTGGTGAAACGACCCAAGGTGGAGAAGGCGGCGAAGGCCGCCGGGAATCCGTTTGCGGGGTAGCAGGTCGATTAGCGAACGACCCGGAAGCTGCTCAGCCCGAGATGGGAAGCCTGTCTGCACTTCTCACAGACCATGTGCAGCGCGCCATGGTTCTTGCGACGCAGCACAACTTTGCCGCTACAGCAGGGGCAGCGGAGATTTCTCAGACGTTTCGGAAATCCGCTGACAATTGCCCAGACCAGCAATCCGGCCGAGACCAGCCCGAGAAAAATGCCCTGTCCCGCGAATGCACGATCCCAGCCGGCCACGGCAAATAGTCCCGTGAACAACGACAGGAACAGATACGCCCACGCAAGATGCCGACGACCGACGGCTTTGCCGACCAACTGAGCTTCTTCTTCGAATTTCCGGGTCGCCATCTCGGTCATCCTTCCCGTTTCTTCCAATAGTCCGGGTGCCTGCTGCCATGGCCGACCGCCGCAACCAGTATCCGCTCGCCTCGAATGAAGTAAGCCACGTAGTAGAGGGAACCCGGGAATGTTGACACGGCGAAAACCACCGGGCCGCTCGCGCCACAAAAGAGGGTTGCGGACGATGGCCGCACAGACGATCTCGACCTCGGCACGGAAGCGTGAACCCAAACCCGGCACCCTTTCCTCATAGTAACGAGTCACCTCCTCGGCATCGGCAACGGCTTCGGGAAGATACTCCAGACCCATATTCATCGACCCGGCGCGATGCCTTTCAGCCGATCGAGGACCTCCGCAGCCGGGATGGACTGGGATTCGCCCGAGTCGAACCGGGCGATGCGGCCGACAATCTCCGTCTCCCAAGCCGCCTCGGAACCCGGTTCAGGGCTGGCCTCGACGCTGGCGAGGAGCCGATAGGCGAGAGCCATGCGCTGGTCCGGCGGAAGCACCAGCGCATCGTGGGCCAAATCATCAAGGGTTTGAGCCATGAACGGAGGCTACGGCATGGCTATGAAGGTGTCGAACCGGAACACTGCGATAACCAAAATGCAGGATAGGCGACGAGTCTCTGTTCTCTCGCCGTGAGACAAACGGAACTGGTGGAGGGAAGAAAATCAGAGCCTCGCTGTTTTCAGTGGGTAACCATGCGTCTTGCGGCTCCGAGTTGCTCTGGACTGCTCGACCGCGTTCTCCCTCACCCCAGCCCTCTCCCAGCGGGAGAGGGCTGGGGTGAGGGAGAACGGCCAGCCAACCACGGGCGCGAACGGCCCCACCAACCCACTGAAAACAGCGA
>JAYVSO010000132.1:0-21353 GCA_043775315.1 Verrucomicrobiota bacterium | reverse complement strand
GACGGCGTCACCGTCGCCAAGGAAATCGAACTCCCCCAGCCCTTCCAGAACATGGGCGCTAAGCTCGTCATGACCGTCGCCTCCAAAACCGGCGATGTCGCCGGCGACGGCACCACTACCGCAACCGTGCTCGCCGAGGCCATCTACCTTGAAGGCCTCAAGTACGTCACGGCCGGCGGGGTCAATCCCGTCACCATCCAGCGCGGCATCATTAAGGCCGCCGAAGTCGCCGCCGATGCCATCACCGCCATTTCCAAAAAGGTCAAAGGCCACGAAGATTATCAGCGCGTCGCCACCATCAGCGCTAACGGCGACACCCACATCGGCCAGATCATGGCCGACGCCATGGAAAAAGTCGGCAAGGAAGGCGTCATCACCGTTGATGAAGGCAAGTCCACCGAATCCACCCTCGAGTACACCGAAGGCATGCAGTTCGACAAGGGCTACCTCTCCCCCTACTTCGTCACCTCCGCCGAGTCGATGGAAGTGAAGCTCGAAGACGCCTACGTCCTCATCTTCGAGAAGAAGATCAGCTCCCTCAAGGAACTGCTCCCGATCCTCGAGAAGGTCGCCAAGACCGGCAAACCCCTCCTCATCATCGCCGAAGAAGTCGAAGGCGAAGCCCTCGCGACCCTCGTCGTGAACAAGCTCCGCGGCACGATCAACGTCTGCGCCGTCAAGGCTCCCGGATTCGGTGACCGCCGCAAGTCCATGTGCGAGGACATCGCCATCCTCACGGGCGGCAAGTTCATCAGCGAGGATCTCGGCATCAAGCTCGACGGCCTCGACATCGCCGACCTCGGCCGTGCGAAGAGCATCGTCGTCGACAAGGAGAACACCACGATCGTCGAAGGCTCCGGCAAGGCTTCCGAGATCCAGGGCCGCGTGAACCAGATCCGCCGCCAGATCGAAGAGACCACCTCCGACTACGACCGCGAGAAGCTCCAGGAGCGCCTGGCCAAGCTCGCCGGCGGCGTCGCCGTCATCCACGTCGGTGCGGCCACCGAGTCCGAGATGAAGGAAAAGAAGATGCGTGTCGAAGACGCGTTGCACGCCACCCGTGCGGCCGTCGAAGAGGGCATCGTCCCCGGCGGTGGCGTGGCGCTCATCCGCTGCATCCCCGCGATCGACGCGCTCAAGCTCTCCGACGTGGACGAGCAGATCGGTGTCGACATCGTCAAGCGCGCCGTTGAATCCCCGCTCCGCGCCCTCGCCTTCAACGGCGGCGTCGAAGGCAGCGTCATCGTCCAGGAAGTCAAGAAGCGCAAGGGCAACGAAGGCTACAACGTCGCCACCGGCGAATACGTGGACCTCGTCAAGGCCGGCGTCGTCGACCCCAAGAAGGTCACCCGCTCCGCGCTCCAGAACGCCGCGTCCATCGCCGGCCTGCTCCTCACCACGGAGTGCCTCATCACCGAGCTCCCGGAGAAGGACAAGCCCGCGGCCCCCGGCGGCCATGGCGGCCACGGCGGCGGCGGCATGGACTACTAAGTCCCGGCCGTTCCTGACCTAGGAACCAAGAATCACACGGGCGGATCCGGGCAACCGGATCCGCCTTTTTCTTTCCCGTAGGCCGGGCGTCCTCGCGCGGCCAGGAGGCGCTCATACGGGAAGGGCGCAAAGAAGCACCCACTGGCCGGGCAGGGATGCCCGGCCTACGGAATCGGTAGGGCGATGGCTCCCACCGAGCCGCCGCTAGATCTTCTGCGAACGGACGGCTCCAGCTGGCCGTGCTTTCAGCCCAAGGATACCTCGGGCTTCCCACGAAAAACCGATTCGTTATTCCTCAGCCAAAAGGCGGCTCGGCAGGAGCCTTCACCCTACCAATCTAACGACCTCCAGCCGCCAATCTGAATTGGAGCACTTCATCAATCGGTCAGCGCAGACTCAGGTTTGTGGCTACCAATGCTCCTTCTGTCTCAGCCACCTACCAAAGCAGCGTCGAACCACTGCGCTTCAAATCTAGGTTGGACCAATCGCCTGATAGATCACTTCTTCGCGTTCTTCGCGCCCTTCGCGGATGAACCACCGCCTTGCCGGGCAAGGATGCCCGGCCTATGTCCCGGACTTCGGTTTCAGGCGGACTTCCCGGAGATCCATCACGGCGCCGCCGGGTTTGGAGAGCACACGGACTTCTATGGAGTTCGTTCCCGGCGGCAGCGTCATCGACCCGATGCTGCGCCAGATAAAGTTCGTGAAGGCGCCGGTCTCGAAGACGGCCGTATCGATGCGGTTGGTTCCGCTTAGCAGGGCAACCCGGCTTTCGCCGCTTCCCTTGCCGCAGGCTTGCAGGATCTCCACGTCGTAGTCGCCAGCCTTCGACGCGGTGAAGCTCCAGGCCGCCCAGTCGTTGGTCCGCGTCCAATACCCGAGCGTGTTCTTGTGCGGCTGCGGTTCGTAGCGAAGCACAGTGCCATGGACAACCGCGTCGCGGGCCAGCAGAGAAATCTGCCCGTCCGCCTGGGACGGAATCACCGCGCCCCGACCGTCCGCGTGCGCATACGTCCGCGCCAGCGCGTGGGCGATGGGTTCCATGCGGGCCAGATAATCCGCTTCGGACAATGCCGCCTTCTGTTGCCGCAGTTTCTCCAGCTCGCCCTCCAACTGGCTGCGGCGCGCCCGGAAAGCGTCGTCGAAACGGTTCTCCGCATCGCTGCGGACGAGGACGAACTGGTTGGCCAGCGTCCCATCGGCCGCCGCGTTGTCCTTGGGCTTCTTCACCGCGCGGACTCCGCGGAACCAGTCGCCCTGGACGCCGAGACCGTCGCCATTGTCATCGAGAAGGGCATGCTCCGTGGCGAGACGGTCGTTCGACTTGTAGAACTCCTGCGTCCGGGCCGAGCCGAGGATGAACGCCTCCAGCAGCGAGGTCTGGCCGTCCTTGTCCAGGTCCGCTTCCGTCGACCCGATCGCGTCCGCCATGTGCTGGCCAAAGCGCGCGAAGTTCACTTCCGAACCGCTCCGTGTGGCGCTGACGACCACCCGGTTTTGCCCGGCCAACGCCGAAACGAACGGTCCGCTGGCGGAGGAACAATCGATCACGGCCACGGGCCGTTTGAATGGCTTGAGCAGCGTGGCCAACCGGGCCGCCGTCAGGTCGGGACCGCGCAGGTTGAACGCGGCTTCGTTGGCGGTGAACGTTCCGTGGCCGATCAGCACAAGCCACAGCTCGGCATTGGTCTCCTTGGTTTCAGCGGAGAGGGCGCTCTCGATTTGCGCGAGGTCGTTCGTCTCCTTGGAGGTCCCGATCAAGACCGACCTGGCTGAAGCCTTGGCCGAGGCCGCAGTCCACTTGGTCGACCAGTCGACGAACTGTTTTCCAAACTCCTCTTCGCCCGCTGCTCCGACCACGACGATGACGGTCGGCTGGGACGCATTCGACGCGGCCTCCACATGGAATCCTACGCCCAAGGCAATCAGGAGAGTTGATAGAAGACTTCGGGTCATGGGAAGTGAATGGCGAACGAAGGTCGCTGTTTCGTCAAAATTCGAGCGGACATTTTTGGGCTTTCGGGGCTTTCAACTTTGGATACCGCTCCCGGAACTATCGATGCCGAGGAACACTCTCCCTCTCCCTCAGGGAGAGGGCCGGGGTGAGGGTGATTTCCCGCTTTCAAGGCAGGGCGTCGATTCTCACCCACAACTCCTGGCCTCTGGAATTCTGGAAGAACACGGGGACTTCTATCATTTAGCGCGGCCCATATCGAATCCCGGATCGCCTGCTGGTTTCTCCGAAGCTGCGAGTTCCAATACCTCAGAACGCGGATCCCGTGCGCCTCCAACCAGGAGTCACGGGCGCGGTCGGCCGGCATCGATGAAGGGGTTCCGTGTTGGAAGCCATCGAGTTCAATATCGAGACCGGCTTCCTCGCAGAAGAAATCCAGGATGAAGGGACCAACCGGGTGTTGTCGGCGAAACTTGTAAGCGGAGAACCTGCGATCCCGGAGCCACGCCCATACTAGTTTCTCGGCCCACGTCTCCCTGCGGCGGAGTAGCCGCGAGATTCTGGTTTGGACGGGGTCCTGTTTCATTAGGCCAGTTACCTTGATCTTGGTCGCCCACCCTCACCCTGCCCTCTCCCTGAGGGAGAGGGTTTACGGACGGCGGCGATGGATGAGGCCGAGAGCCCCGGGAATGCGGAAAATCGCGCATCTACCGTGTCGCTCGTAGCCGAGATCCATCCTCCCGTTCCCTCAGGGAGAGGGCCGGGGTGAGGGTAAAGCTCCAACCGCCACCACGGCTCCAGCCGATCTAGCCGACGAACTTCGACGCATGAGTTCACGCCAGTCCTTTCCAACGCCGCAGCGCCCATTCGGCGACGAAGCACGAGAGCGCGAAGAGGAAGAGCAGCGGCGTATGCCAGAGAGGTTCGGAAGACGTCTCGCTCACCGGCGCGCGTTTGTTCGGGAGCTTCTTGGCGAACGCGGCGAGCAAGTCAGCCGAAACCACTTCGCCGCCCGTCTGCCGCGCGATCGTTTCGAGCAGGGCCCGGTTCGGCTTGAGCGTGCGGAACTCCTCCGCCACGGGATCGCTTGTCCAGCCGGCTTCGGCTTTGCCGAGTTCCACGCCGGCGGAATCGGTGACGACGGCGCGGGCGATATAGCCGCCGGTGTCGCGCGGCTGGAAGCTGCTGAGGTAGACGCCGGCCTCGGTGGAAGAGGGTTCGGCGGTGAAGCGGATCGGCGGATTCGTCGAACCGGCCTGGCGCACTTCGATGGTCACGGTGGCATTGTCAACGGCCTCGAATTTCTTGTCGCGGGCGCGGACGGTCAGCTCGGTGCCGGAGTCGGCCGAGCGCGGCGCCGCTTCCAACGTCACGAAGGCCGGCACGTCGGCCACGAGCCAGCGGATGAGCTGGCGCCAGCCCTTGTCCATGTCCTTGTGGCTGGCCTCGTCCTTCATGCCCCAACGGAAGACGTCGCCGATGAGCACCGCTCCGATGCGGCCGTTGCCGAAGCGCTGGGTCACGACGGCCGGCATCGCCTTGCCGCGTTCGTCGGTCACGCTGGCGAGCACGCTCGCTCCGGGACGCACTCCACCCACCAGATTGGCCACGAGGAATTTTGGCATCGACCCGAGCCGCTCCTTCTCCGCGCCCTCCTCGCTCCGCAGGCGCATCCACGGCTGCAGCATGCCTTCGTGCGACAGGTCGAACTTGAACTCGGGCTCCTTCGGGTAGTCCACCGGGCGGTTGAGATACACGGGAAGCATGTCGCCGATGGGCGTCCGGTCGTAACCGCCTTCGGCAAACGATTCCTGTCCGCCGAGCATCATGACACCGCCGCCGCGTTCGCTGGCGAACTTCTGCAGCAGGCTCATCTGGTCGCGGGTGAAGAAGCCGGATTCAAGGTCGTCTATGATGACCGCCTGGTAGCCGTAGAGCTCCTCGGCCGTGCGGGGGAAACCGCCCCGGAGCTCGGCCTCGTCGCGCGTGTTGAAGCGCGTGAGCACGGGCTGGTCGTAGCGTTCGGTCTCCTCGTTGGTCTTGTCGAAGCCCTTGAAGAGCGGGTTCACGCCTTCGCCCGCGCGGCCCCGGAAGTCGAACTTCGGTTCCCGCTTGGCGATGCGGATGAGCCCCACGAGATGCACCTGCGGATCCTCGGCGAGCGCCCGGTTGAGGAACTTGAACTCCCAGTTAGGCCGGCCCGCGACGTAGAGGATGCGATACGGCCCGGCTCCGCGATCCACGACGAGGGTGCGGCGGTTGTTGGCCAAAGTGGCCTCGGTGGACAACGCGGCGTTGGTCAGCGCGCTCTTCTCGGACTCCGGGCGGACGCGCAATTCGTAGAAGGAGATGCCCGGCTTCTCCGGCTTCAGCTCGAAGCGGAACGTCGTCGTCTCGCCGTCGCTGACGGACTGGACGAGCTGCTTCACCGACTTGCCCTTCTCGTCAAAGATCTCCGCCACGATCGGAGCATTGCCATAGCCGGGCGCGCCGACTTCCGCCTGCACCGTGACGGGCGCGTCCTCGAAGACCGTCTGGCTCACCGTGCTCTTGGCGATGGCCACATCGCGCAACGCGTCGTCGCGGCCGATGACCACCGGGTAAATCGGAGGAAGCCCCGTCAAATCCGGCAACCCGTCCGGCAGATCTGTGGCGATGCCGTCCGTCAACAGCACGACCCCGGCGACCGGCTGGCCCTTGGACCGTTCGGCGATCGAACGCAACGCACCGGCCAGCCCCGACGCGCGTCCATCGAACCGCAGCTCGGAGAAATCCCGCGAGGCCTGCAGGCGCGAATCGAAGGTGTAACGGCGGACCTGGAAGGTGTTCTCCAGGTCACCAAGCCAGCCAGAGCCGGGACCAGTCACCAGCTTGCGGAGCGATTCACCGCGCGTCTCCGTGGCGCCGGCGTCCTTCACCTGCAAGCCGAGGGAATTGTCGGCCACGATCGCGAGCTGGTTCGCGCCGGGGCGGGCGCGTTGGCTGGTCCAGATGGGTTCCAGCAGACAGAGGAGCAGGGCCGCGACGGCGAGAAGCTTCAGGAAGAAAGCCGCCAGGCGAACGCCGGTTGGCGCATCGCTGCGGCGGTAGCTCCACGCGAGGAAGGCCAAGGCCGCCGCGAAGATGGCGACGGCAAGCCACAGGGCTTCCGGAGCGCCGAAAGCGATGGCGGCCAAGGAGGACATGGCTGCGAAACTGGCACGCCCACAAGCCCGGCGCGAACGAGAAAATCAAAAGCCGAAGAGGAAGTCCTTGCCGTTCCGGAGCTCGACTCGCTTTCAAGAACATCTCTCCCGGCCACCCGGTTCACCTGGTTCCGGACGGGGCAACGGCTTGTTCCACCAAACTGGTAGTTTGCCCTTCGACCAAAGGTCCCGTCAGCGTGAGCGAACCGGGGCTCTCCGCGCTCCTGTAGAAACCGCCGGGCCTTGCGGAAGGAGCCATTATCAAGAGCTGGCCCCTTTACATCATCTGCGTTTCTGATTTTGCGTTGTGGATAAATGATGCTTGCTACTTTTCTAAAACGGAACATTCCCAATGCGGGCGGAAAATAAAACCATGAGAACCTTGCGCTTAGTTGTCTTGTCCCTCCTCGCCGTGGCAGGGCTGGCATTTCGCGTCCAGGCCGCCGAACCGGTGGTTACCACCGCCGCAGCGACCGGTCTGTCGAATACGGTCGCCAGCCTCAATGGCACGGTCAATCCCGGTGGTTTGGCCACGACCGCGTGGTTCGAGTGGGGGCTTTCCTCGTTCAGCAACACCAATCTCACCGCGCCCGTGGCGGTGGGCAGCGGTTCGGTCTCCTTGGCCGTGGGCGCTCTCGTGTCCGGCCTCACGCCCGGGTTGAACTATCATGCCCGGCTGGTCGCTTCCAATGCGCTGGGCGTGGCGCGCGGACTGGATGTGACGTTCGGCTCGCCCGCGCTTACGCTCAATGGCGCGGCCAATCTTGCCATTGGATTTCGGACCGCCTTCACCGACCCGGGCGCGACCGCCACGGTCGCACCGCTGGCCATCGCCGGGGGGTATTTTCACAGTCTCGGGCTCAGGCAAGAGGGGACGGTCGCCGCGTGGGGACGCAATAGCGAAGGCCAAACGACCATCCCCGTGGGGTTGGGCAACGTGGTGGCCATTGCCGGGGGACTTTATCACAGTCTGGCGCTGAAGAGCAGCGGCACGGTCGCCGCGTGGGGAGCCAATGTCTCTGGCCAAACGACCATCCCCGTGGGATTGAGCAACGTGGTGGCCATCGCCGGGGGTGGGTATCACAATTTGGCGCTGAAGAACGACGGGACGGTCACCGCGTGGGGAAACAATGGCTATGGCCAAACGAACATACCCGCCGGGTTGAGCAACGTGGTGGCCATGGCCGGGGGATATTTACACAGTCTGGCGCTCAAAAGAGATGGCACGGTCGCCGCGTGGGGAGACGATGGCTATGGCCAAACGACCCTCCCCGTTGGCTTGAGCAACGTCGTGGCCATTGCCGCGGGAGCTGAACACAGTCTGGCGCTGACGATCGACGGGACAGTTGCCGCGTGGGGAACCAATGGCTATGGCCAAATGAACATCCCCGTGGGGTTGGGCAACGTGGTGGCCATTGCGGGGGGGCTGTATCACAGTCTGGCGCTGAAGACCGACGGCACAGTCGCCGCGTGGGGAGACAATCGCTATGGCCAAACGACCCTTCCCGCCGGGTTGAGCAACGTGGTGGCCATTGTCGGGGGAGGTTTTCACAGTCTGGCACTGAAGCGCGACGGCACGGTCGCCGCGTGGGGATACAATGGCTATGGCCAAACGAACATCCCCGTGGGGTTGAGCAGCGTGCCCGTGATCGTGAGTGGCAGTGTGGACAGCAACACGCCCGGCACCTACACCCTCACTTACACCAGCAGCAATTCACTGGGTGGCGTGGCCACCGCCACGCGCACGGTGGTCGTGAGCGCGCCTCCGCCGCCTACGGTGTTGACCCTGGCCGTCAGCGGGCAGAACGACACGGTCGCCCGCCTCAACGGCACGGTGAATCCCAACGGTTCGGCCACGACCGCGTGGTTCGAGTGGGGGCTTTATGCCGTGAACAACACCAATCTCACCGCGCCCGTGGCCGTGGGCAGTGGGTTGGCCTCCGTTGGGTTGGGCGCCCTATTGTCCGGCCTGACGCCCGGCATCAACTATCATGGCCGGTTGGTGGCTTCCAATGCAGTCGGCGTGGTGCGCGGGCGTGATTTCCTGTTCGGCTCGCCTGCGCTGACGCTCAATGGCGCGGCCAATCTTACCATTGGATATCGGACCGCCTTCACCGACCCGGGCGCGACCGCCACGGTCGCACCGCTGGCCATTGCCGGGGGGTATTTTCACAGTCTGGCGCTCAAGCAAGAGGGGACGGTCGCCGCGTGGGGACGCAATGTCTCTGGCCAAACGAACATCCCCTTGGGGTTGGGCAACGTGGTGGCCATTGCCGGGGGAGGTTTTCACAATCTGGCGCTACAGCGCGACGGGACGGTGGCCGCGTGGGGACGCAATAGCGAAGGCCAAACGAACATCCCCGTGGGGTTGGGCAACGTGATGGCCATTGCCGGGGGATTTTATCACAGTCTGGCGCTGAGGAGCGAAGGCACGGTCGCCGCGTGGGGATACGGTGAAGATGGCCAAACGACCATCCCCGTGGGGTTGGCCAACGTGGTGGCCATTGCCGCGGGAGCTAATCACAGTCTGGCGCTGAAGAGCGACGGGACAGTTGCCGCGTGGGGAAACAATGGCTATGGCCAAACAAACCTCCCCGTGGGGTTGGCCACCGTGGCGGCCATTGCCGGGGGACTTTATCACAGTCTGGCGCTGAAGAGCAGCGGCACGGTCGCCGCGTGGGGAAACAATGCCTATGGCCAAACGAACATCCCCGCCGGGTTGAGCAACGTAGTGGCCATTGCCGCGGGAGGTTTTCACAGTCTGGCGCTGAAGCGCGACGGCACAGTCGCCGCGTGGGGAGACAATCGCTATGGCCAAACGAACATCCCCGCCGGGTTGAGCAACGTGGTGGCCATTGCCGCGGGAGGTTTTCACAGTCTCGCACTGAGGAGCGACGGGACGGTCGCCGCGTGGGGATACAATGGCGATGGCCAAACGAGCCTTCCCGTGGGCTTGAGCAGCGTGGCCGTGGCCGTGGGCGGCAGTGTGGATACGAACACGCTCGGCACCTACACCCTCACTTACACCAGCAGCAATTCACTGGGTGGAGTGGGCACCATCACCCGCACGGTGATCGTGAGAGTTCCGCGGCAAGCCACCGCCACCGCGTTCGTGGTCAACGGCTTCGTCGTCGGCTACACCGTCATCGACGGCGGCTTGGGCTACGGCGACGCCCCACTGGTCACGGTCTCCGGCGCCGGAACCGGGGCGACCGCGACGGCCACCGTCGAAAACGGCGTGGTCACTGCCCTCACCCCGATCACGGCAGGAAGCGGTTACGGCTCTGCGGCCACCGTCACGATCGCCGCTCCGATCCAGCCCGCCCGCCAAGCCACCGCCACCGCGGTTGTGATCAACGGCTTTGTCGTGGGCGGCAACATCACGGACGCCGGGGCGGGCTACACCAACAGCCCCACGGTCCTGATCGTCGGCGGAGGCGGCTCAGGCGCGACCGCGACGGCCACGGTCAGCAACGGGGTGGTCACCGGAATCACGATCCTGACCACAGGCAGCGGCTACATAGGCTCCCCCTCGATCCGCATCGCGTCACCGCCCACTCCGCCGCTGCTCACGGCCGTGACGCGGCTCCCCAACGGCGCGTTCCAATTCAGTTTCAGCAACACGCCTGGTGCGAGCTTCACCGTCATTTCCAGCACCAACGTGGCGTTGCCTTTCAACTCATGGTCCAACCTCGGCCCGGCGGTGGAGACGCCCGTCGCGTCCGGCCGGTTCCAATTCACCGACCCCACGGCCACCAACAGCCCGCAGCGCTTCTACCGCGTGCGTTCTCCGTAACGGGGTCAGTTCTTGATGGCCGGGCAGTTCACGGGAGTCGGACGGTTTATCCACGTTCCGCAAACGCCTCCACCGCCTTGGTGATGCGGTCGCGGACGTCGTCGAGTTCGCCGGTGCCGACGATTTCGGCGAGCTGGCCGGCCTTGCGGTAGCGGGTGACCAGCGGCTCGGTCTGGAGATGGAATTTCTTGAGCCGGTTCAGGATCGTCTCCGGCGTGTCGTCGTCGCGCTGGTAGAGGTGTTCGCCGTGGCACTTCGCGTCGGGACACGAGGTGAAGGGATTGAAGCGGACGTGGAAGGAGCGTTTGCACTCGCGGCAGATGCGCCGCCCGGAGAGGCGTTCGACGATGGAGTCGTCGGGCACTTCGAGGCTGACGACGCCGCTGAGCTGGCGGTTCATCTCGGCCAGGATCTCCTCCAACGCATACGCCTGCGGCAACGTGCGGGGAAAGCCGTCGAGCAGGAAGCCGGTGGCGCAGTCGGGCTCGCGCAGGCGGCGGCGGACCATGGCTTCCGTGACGTCGTCCGGCACGAGGTCGCCGTGGTCGATGTAAGCCCGGGCGATTTTCCCGAGCTCGGTCTCCTTCTCCATGTTCGCCCGGAAAAGGTCGCCGGTGGAGATGTGCGGGATCTGGTGCGTCGCGGCGATGTGCTCGGCCTGGGTGCCCTTGCCGGATCCGGGCCCGCCGAGGAGGACGAGGTTGAGGCTCTTGAGCCCGCCGCCGCTGACGGGTGTGGTGGCGGAGACGCCGAGGTTCTGCAGGAGGTCCTGCTGGGCGGTGGAAAGGGTGAGGCGCTGGCCCGCGAGGATGTCCCCGAGCGCGAGCATGAGCTTGTTGTAGACCTCGTCGATCGTGCCCGAGCCGTCGATGAAGCCGAGGCGGCCGGAGTCGGAGAAGTAGTCGAGCACCGGCGCGATGTTGCGGCGGAAGACGCGGAGGCGGTTGGTCAGGATCTCCACGGTGTCGTCGGCGCGTTTCGGGAAACGGGTCGAGGCGCGCTCGAAGACCATCTGGTCGGGGATGCTGATGTAGTAGACCGCGTCGAGCTTGCGGCCGAGGCTGCGGAACATCTCGTCGATGAAGCGTGCCTGGTGGAGCGTGCTGGGGAAGGCGTCGAGCAGGAAACCCTCGTTCGGCGCCATGCGGACGGCGTTCTCCTCGACCATGGCGTCGACGAGGTCGTCGGGCACAAGGTCGCCGGAAGCGACGTATTTCTTTGCCAGGATGCCGAGCGCGGTGTGGCGCTCGAAGTGGTCGCGAAGGAGCTTGCCCGTGGAGAGATGCCGCAGCTCGAACGGCCGCGCGAGACGCGCGGCCTGGGTGCTCTTGCCGGCGCAGGCCGGCCCAATGAAGGCGATGTTCATCCGGTCAAAACGGTTTCCGCAGGATCTGGAACTGTCGGTGCCGGCGGAGGATGACGAGGGCTCCGTGAATCTCAAGGAGCTTGCTTGGCCAAGAGCGGCACCGCTTCCCCACTTCGTAACTTGGCCCCGTCCGGTTTCGCTGCTTAACCTCCGCTCATGAAGCCCCAGTTGAAACCGGTGAGACCCGTCACCGCCGAGGAATACGACGAACAGTCCGCCGATCTTCGACCACGGCTGCTGGCTGCGCATGCAAAACTCCGCACGGCGAATTCCTCCGTCCTGATCCATCTCGGCGGTGTCGACGGGGCGGGCAAGGGCGCGGTGGTCAGGCTGATCAACGACTGGCTTGATCCGCGCGGTGTTTCCACCGTGGCCTTCGACCTCGCGACCGATGACGAACAGCGCCGCCCGCCGATGTGGCGCTACTGGCAGGCGCTGCCATCGCGCGGCCGCATCGGGCTCTTCTTCGGCTCCTGGTATCGCGACATCGTGGTCGAACGGGTCGGCGGCGACCTCAAGCGGAAGATTTTCGAGCGTCGCATGGACCGCATCAACACGCTCGAACGCATGCTCGTGGCCGAGAACACGCTCGTCCTCAAGCTGTGGCTCCACATCGGCAAGGACGAGGTCCGGCACCGCCTGGAGCATCTGGAGGAGAATCCGGAGCTCCACTGGCGCTGGTTGCCGAAGAAGCTGGCGCCGCTGGAATTCTACCGTGAATCGAAGGAGGTCTCCGAAGAACTGCTCTCGCGGACGAACACGCGGCATGCCCCATGGCACATGGTCGACGCGTCGGAGAACCGCATGCGGAACCTCGCCGTCGGCCGGCTGCTGCTTGAGACGCTGGAGGCCGCGCTCCGCCTGAAGTCGCCCTCGCAGGGCGCGAAGCCGGCGCCCATTCCCAAGACCCTGCCCAAACGCCGCCTCGCCGCCGTCGATCTCACGCCCAGGCTCGATGACGACTGGTATGGGCGGAAGCTGGAGCGCAACCAGCATCGCCTGGCCGATCTTTCTTGGAAGCTCGCAGACAGCCGCCGCTCTCTGCTCTGCGTCTTCGAGGGGTGGGACGGCGCGGGCAAGGGCGGCGCGATCCGACGCCTCGTCGGCTCGCTCGATCCGCGCCTGTTCAACGTCACCTCCTACGCCGCGCCGACGGACGAGGAACGCACCCACCATTACCTCTGGCGCTTCTGGCGACACCTGCAGGCGCCGGGGCGCATCGCCATCTTCGATCGGTCGCACTACGGCCGGGTGCTCGTGGAACGGGTCGAGGGATTCGCGGCGGAGACCCAGTGGAAACGGGCCTACGCCGAGATCAACGACTTCGAACAGCAGCTCGTGGAGTCCAAGGTGGTCATCTGCAAATTCTGGCTCCACATCAGCCCGGAGGAGCAGCTCCGGCGCTTCAAGAAGCGCGAGGAAGTCCCGTTCAAGCGCTACAAGATCACGGCAGAGGATTGGCGGAACCGCGACAAGTGGAACGCCCACGAAGCCGCCGTCGAGGACATGCTCCAGCGCACGCACACCGTCTCCGCCCCTTGGACGGTCGTCCCGGCAAACGACAAGAACTTCGCCCGCATCGAGGTGCTCAAGACGGTCGTGCGCGAGTTGGAGAAAGTGCTGGAGTGACCATCGCCGGGCGCATGAAATCCGGGATCGGTTCCGCGCCTTCGCCCCGAGACCGAACCGGGGCTGTGGGGCGGCGGACCGTTGGGTGCCGGCTGGAAATCTCCACGTTCGATTGAAAACGGCAGTGCCAGCCTCAGGCAGATTCCGGGGAGTCCGATAGCCCTTTGCGAGCCCGTCATGTCGACGGAAGCGCGACCCCATTTGAATCGAGTCACCAATGGACAGAGCGGAACATTACATCGGCCGGGTGACCCAACTGCCACCCGCCCCGACACTGCTCGTCGAGCTGCTGGGTTTGTTCCGGGATCCGGACCGGGACATCGACCGGGTGGTGGAACTCCTGAGCCATGATCCTTCGCTCACGGCCGAGATCTTGAAGAAGAGCAACTCCGCCTTCTTTGGCGGTGCCCCGGCTTCGGACATGTTTGAAGCCGTCTCCCGGATGGGTTTCTACGAGGTCTACTGCCTGGTCGTCGGGATGTTCGGCGCGAAGACGAAGGCCATGCCGGGAGTCCGCGACGCCATCGATTCCGCCGCGCTCTGGAGGCACACCGTCGTCACGGCGGTCGCCGCCTCGACCCTCGCGACGGAAACCAACCACCCCCAGGGGGTCGCGTTCACCGCGGGACTGCTGCACGACATTGGCAAGCTCGTCATCGCCTCCGTCGAGGGTGAGGTCTATGGCGCGCTCCTCGGCGAGGCCCGCAAATCCGGCATGCCGAATCACCTCGCGGAGCAGAAGGCGTTTGGAATCGACCACGCCGAGATCGGCGGCCTTCTCCTGGAACGCTGGCATCTCCCGTCGGAGGTCCACCGTGCCGTTCGTCATCACCACGATCCGACCGCCGCCGGGGCGGACTCGCACATGGCGGTGATCGTCCACCTGGCAGACTGGATGGCGCACGGGTTCGAAGCCCAGAAACCCCTTCCCCTGACGGAATCAGCCCGGCAGGCCTTCGTCTCCATCGGTCTCGGACACTCGGACCTCCCGAGGTTCAGCAACGCGACGATGAAGGCGCTCGAACGGGTCAAGGGCCTGCTCGAAATGTGACATCCGCTTCGGGCCACTTCGCGGCCGCTTGAAGTCGGTCAATGCTTGGATTCCGCCGGAGCGGTCGGAGCCACCGGCTGATCTCCTTCACCAAGCCGCCGGTGGAGAAGTTCCAAGGTCATCAGCTGGCACTGGAGCGCCAGCGCCGGGTCGTAGCGATGGCCTTCGTCACGGAGGAAGGCGTGCTGGCCGTTGAACTCGTGCCAGGTGAAGTTCACGTTCGCCTCGCAGAGCGCGTTGTAGACCTTCTTCCGTCCTTCCAGCGGCACATGCGGGTCCTGCCGGCCCCAGAACATGAGGAGCTCTCCCTTGATGTCCTTCGCGCAGGCCAGCGTGTCGTCGCCGGTCCTGCTTAGTGAACCCTTGTGGATGTCCGTGGCGTAGAAGCAGACCGCCGCCAGGACGTCGGGGTTCTTCGCCGCCGCGCGGAAACCCAGGTGGCCGCCGATGCAGATGCCGACGACGCCCAGCTTGCCGGTGCAGTGCGGATGCGCCCTGAGGCAGTCGAGGCTCGCATGGGAATCGCCGTCGAGGCCGCGAAGTTCCTTCTCCAGTTTCAACGCATTGCCGCGATCGGCCCCGGCCTGGTCGTAGCCAAGCACACAACCGGCGGGTTCGAACTCGTGCCAGATCTCCGGCACCACCACGACGTAGCCATGCCCTGCCAGGAACGCCGCCGTGCGCCGGATCGGATGGGTCGCCTGGAAGATCTCGGAGTAGAGCACCACGCCGGGATACTTCCCCGGCGCCTGCGGCCTGAAGACATGCACCCGCATCGGGCCCGTGGGCGTGGAGAGCTCGGCCATCTCGTTGTCTTTGATCGTCATCGTGCCGCGAACGTAGCGCGCGGGCGGAAGTTGAGAAGGGCGATGAGTAGAAGCTGATACCGGATGCCTGATACCAGATGCCAGATTGGCCGATCCGGTTACCCGGCATCCGGCATCGGCCGTTGCTTCCTCCCTTCACCTTTCACGAATCACACCCCACGTTCTTCCCAGTGCCGCGTGTCATCCTCCATCTCGACATGGACGCCTTCTACGCGTCCGTGGAGCAGCGGGACAACCCCGCGTTGCGCGGCAAGCCGGTCATCGTCGGCTCGTCCCCGCAGCAACGCGGCGTCGTCTGCGCGGCCAGCTACGAGGCACGGAGGTTCGGCGTCCGTTCCGCCATGCCCAGCTCGACCGCGGGAAAACTGTGCCCGCATGGCGTGTTCATCCGGCCGCGTATGGATGCCTATCGCGCGGAGTCGCACGAGATCATGGCGCTCGTCCAAAAGTTCGCCGGGAAGTTGATCCAGCAAGTATCCGTCGACGAGGCCTACGTGGACGTCACGGACCGATTTGCCGTCGAAGGCGACGCGGATTCGATGCTTCGCCTGGCGCTGCCGCTGGCGCGCGATCCACGGCATCGGCAAGGTGACCGAGGGAGAACTCATCCGCGTCGGGTTGAAGACCGTTGCCGACTTGCAGGATTATCCGGGCGACCTGCGGACGGTGGTCGGTTCGTGGGGTCCGCAGCTCAAGCGCTACGCCATGGGTGACGACGACCGGCCGCTCGATCTCGGCGACGAGGTGAAGAGCATCAGCGCGGAGAACACTTTCAGCCGGGACACCGACGACCGACCGACACTGCGCGCCTGCCTGCGTGAACAGGCCGATGACATCACGGGCAAGCTCCAGCGCCGTCGCCTCGCCGCCCACACCATCCAGGTCAAGGTTCGCTACGGGGACTTCAGCACGCTCACGCGCCAGATCTCAGTCGAGGACCCGATGACCGAAGCCCGGGAGATCTACCGCCTCGGCTGTTGGCTCCTCGGCCGAGAAAGGTTGGTGAATCGCCCGCTCCGCCTGCTCGGGCTGGGCGTCAGCGGATTGACCGAGGGAGAACTGCGGCAACTGGTGTTGAAGCTGTGATCGCTGACGGCCCTACAAATCAGCCTGCGATGTTGGAAGCCACTCTGGCGATTCAGCCCTCCGGCTCCGTGCATGCCCACTCAGGCAGGCCTTCCAGTTACTGCGCGGGCGGGGCCGGCTTCCTCAGCCGGTAGAACCGGTTCTCCGCACCGACCGGCAGCGTAAGACCGGTGTGGCCAAAGATGGTGAGCGCAGGCGACCACGCTCCCGAAGTCAGATTCGTCGACGATTCGATGATGTCACCGTCCTCGGCCCCGGGGAACGTCAGCCTCAGGCTGTTTCCCTGCCATTGCGTCTGCAGCCGGACGCCGGTCGAGAATCTCATCAACGGCCGGATCAGATCCTGGAAGAACCGGAGGTCCTTCCCCCCGTCGGCCACGCGGGCGACCAGCCGGCCTTCGCGGTCGAAGATGAACGTGGTGGGAAACGCGAGGATGGTCGACGACGGCAATGTCTGGAACGGCGCCAGCTTCGCCTCCACCTCCGGTGTCAGCTCGGCCATGGGGAAGTTGATGTGCTGCGCCTGGACGATTCCCTGGACCTCGTAAAGCTGGGTGGTCTTGTAGAGTCCGACGACCTGGAATCCGAGCGCGCGCAGATCGTTCTGGAGGCTCACGAATCCCGGCATCTCCTCGATGCAGCCCGCGCAGGTGACGGACCAGAAGTCGACGAGCAGGACCTTGTTCCGGTAGGCGGTGGACTGGATCGTGTTCCCGTTGATGTCGTTCAGGGTCCAGCTTGGCACGAAGGGGATGCCGGCCTTGGCAACCGTCAGCACGATGTCGCCCGACTCGCCCTGGAAACCGTCCACGGCGATGTGGTAGGTCTCGCCGCCGACCGCCCGGAAGAGAACCCGGCTCGTCTTCTTGCCGACCTCGTCGTCGTTGCTCACGACGGACACGAGCCCCCCGACCGAGGATCCCGTGTAGACGCCCAGCAGCGTGTCGAAGCTGCTACCGGCCGTGGAGATTGAAACGCTTCCATTGGCCGTGGCGGTCCACGACCACCAGACGGAACGCCCGGAAGGACTGTCGGCGTGGAAGGGCTCACCCGTCTGTAGCGTGGCTCCGACGTTCGACGCGTTCAGGACGACATTGGTCTCCAACGCCCCGCCAATGACGACGGCGTCGGCGAAGTTGTCGTTTGCCGGGCTTGGGTCCGCCATGGCGGCGACAGGCAGAAACAACAGTGCCAACAGCCGCAGGACGAACGCGGCTCGGCGGACTCCGGATGGGCCCCACGGATACATGCCAAAGTTCTACTCCAACTTTTGCCCCGCGCCACTGCCAATTAAGGGGCGCGCGCACCGCCAAGGCGACCTCAGAGGTTCGGCTTCAAGCCCCACGGCACCGGCGCCTTCTTGAGCGGACTCGGGCAAACGAGGCCCGGCGTCTGGTCGTAGCGCAGGCGCTTGAGCTTCGCGCCGACATCGTCGATGAGCTGCTGCCAGCTGACGGGGGGACCGGACCTGCGGCGCTCGCGGATGTATTGGGCGAAGGAGTAGGTGAAGGCGCCGTAGGAGGTCACGCCGTGGCGATACTCGTAGGAGAACTGGTTCTCCTGGCAGGCCTGGAGGATGACGGGCATGAACGGGCCGAAGTGGCCGTAGGCCTTGCGGGCCTTGTCGAAGTCCTCGTCGTCCGGACGCAGCGCCGAAGCGCGGAAGAGGCGGTTCTCGTCGCCTTCTTCGCCGAAAATCGCGGTGTGCTTGCGGCGGTCGCGCAGAAGTTTGCCGCGGCCTTTGCTCGATTCGGCCAAGTCGCGAGAGACCCACATCTGCTCGGCCTCGCTCCATCGGAGCGCCCGGTGGCGGATGTCGTCGGGAGGGGTCAGGCCGCGCACCTTGCTGCCGCCTTCGCGGGTCATGCCCCCGCTGTGGCAGCAGTCGAGAATGGTGCAGAAGCGCGTGTCGTAGGGGAGCTGGCTATAGAGCTCGTAGAACTGGTCGTCAGTCACGGCGTGCTCACGCGACCAGTCAAAGTCGTAGGACACGAGGCATTCGTCCTTCCGGTCCACCTTTTCGCCGACGCCGTAGCCGGGGATCTGCGCGCCGTGGCCGCTGTAGTAGAAGACGCGTTCCATCCCGTCGTCCGCGCCGTCGAGCAGCCATTCGAGACGCTCGACGATGCCTTTGGCCGTGGCGCGGTCGTTCAGCACGACGCGGATATCATCCGCCTTGAAGCCGTTTTCTTGGAGCAACGAACTCATCAGGAACACGTCGTTCACGCAGCCTTCAAGGCGGTCCGACGGATTGGGATAATCGTTGATGCCGACAAGCAGGGCGCGGCGGCCGGGCGCGGCGGCGATGGCCGGCTTCAAGATGGAGAAGCGTTGTGCAGCTTCGGCCTTCTTCGTTTCCGCCGCACCAGGCTTCGTCTTGCCCCGGCTGGCCGGCGGCTGCGGCTGGGCGAGGGCGATGCTCCTCCAGCATCCTTCGAAGGCGGCTTTGTGGTTCAGGTATTCCGTGGCCTCGTGGTCGAGGATGCCGTCGATGTCGAAGGTGGTGATGATCTGGTCGAAGTTCGGCGTGCCGATCTTCAGCTCCGCGGCGAAGGCGTTGTCGTGCTTGTTGAAGAGGTGGAACCAATGCCGCGCGTTCAACGGCTGCACGCGTCCGCCGAGCGTCTTGCGGGTGAACCGGCTCCCGATCTGCGAGCCGAGCGTGACGTAAAAGCGGTCGTTGACCAACCCGGCACCGTCCCATGGTTTGCCGGAATCATCCTTCACGCGCGAGAAGGTGTCGTAGCTGATGAGCGAACCGAGGCTGTGCGCGACCACGACGTCGGGATGGAAGTCCGCGATGGCCTGAGCGATGCGCCGGCGCGTCTCGGCGCGGAGATCGTCGTTCTCGCTCCACTGCGCGACCATGCCCGCCGTCCAGCGCAGTGCATCGGAGACGCCGCCAAGTCCGCGGTGCCCGCCGAAGAGGTCGCTGAAGAAGCTGCTGACCCCGCTCCATCCCATCCGCAGGAATGCCTCGGCGTAGGTCAGGACGTTATGCGGCGACTGGTCGAAGAGGTCGTCGTATTCGAGGAACTTGAGCTGCGGCTGGAGCGTGGGGTTCGCGGCCTGGAGCTGCACGGTCAGCGCCTTCGACCATCCCGGCCGGAGATTCTGGTCCACGTCGCCGTGGCCGACGCCGTGGATGCAGAGGATGCGGATCTCGTTGCCGGTCGCAGCCGCGCCGAGGTCGCGCTTCTTGGTCAGAGCGCGACGGGTATTCCACACGGAGCGTTCCACCGCTTGCCTCATCGCCGGGGATAGATCGGCCAGATCGGTGGTGGGGATGATTCCTGCGTCGACGGATGAGGTGGTCTGCATGGCGGTGGTTGGTTGGAGGTGGATCAGCTGGGGTTGGCGGCCCCGGTTCAAGGCCTCTGTCATCACGACTATCAGCGGGTTGATTTCTTGGAGGTGCGCTTGGTCTTCTGGGAGCTTCTGGTGGCCGCGGTTGATTCGGGGCCAACCGGCGTTTCAGCGGCGTCTTCCCGAGTTCGCTCGATCGTGAACCGCGCGACTGGGACGCCTGATTCCAGGGCGCGATCCACTCCGATCAAACGCCAGCGTGGCTTGAGCGTTTCCCATTCTTGGATGAACAGGTCGAACCCGGCCGCCGATTCCTTCGAGAGCGGGAACACGAGGAGCTTCGTCTTCGATTCCTTCTTCACGGTGATGACGCCGATCTTGGCACCGCTGGATTCGACGTCCGATTCAACATCGGCGACGGCCCAGCCCTTCGGGAGCTGCCCCAGATCCTGGAGCATCAGCGTGGATTCGGCGTCGGTCTCGGCCGAAAGGGGGACGACAAGAGTTTTGGTCATGGCGTGGAAGGATCGGGGTTCGCGTTACTTGATCTTCATCTGCTTCACGAACAGATCGAGCTTCGCCCGGGTGATCTCGTCGTTCCCGACCAGCGCGTCTTCCAGATCGGAGCGAAGTTTATCCGCACCCTTTGGCTGTGTTGGGGCTTCGCCGATCAAGCCGGTCTTTGCCGCCATATTCCAGGCCTCCTTCAGCTCCGGTTCCGTGGCGGCGGCGATGAACTTCCGGACGGCAGCCTGGCTCGTGCGGTGCTCGGCAAGGCGACCGCTCAGGATGTTGAAGTCGTTCTTCACGGACTCCGCGGAGCCGGGACCGGTCGCGGCCTTGCCCGTGGCAAAGACCTGGTTGAGCCGCATCGGCGCGGTCGCGCCGGTGCTGGTCATGGAAAAGGCCGGCAGGAACAGGGAGCCGCTGGAGAAATCCATCTTGGAGAGGACCGGATACGCCTTCTTGCGCGGCGACCCGTCGGGATTGCGTCCGGGCATGATGACGCCCTCGAAGCGGTTGTAGCCGACGCGCGCCGTGGTTTCGGTCCCGTCGGCCGTGCTGGCCTCGACGTTGATGCCGGTCGTCGTGACGAAGACGACCGCGCTCGGCCCCTTGCATCCCGTGAAAAGCAGCGCGGCCGCGAGCACGGCCGACATGGCTGGCAAAGTTTTCATGGCGGTGGCTCAGCGGCCGCTGAGGAGACCGTTGGTCGAAGCGCTGACGGCGGCGTCACCCGTGGCGAACACCTGCTGGAGTTGGATGCCTGAGAACCATCCGTTGGTCAGGCTGATCGCGGCGTAGACGGACGCCACGTCGCTTTCGGGCTTCGTCGGATCGACCGGGATGATCGCTCCCTCGAAGCGTTTGTAGCCGAACATAAGGTTGTTCGGCGTGTTGCCCGTGGCGCTCGCGTGCAGGCCGACCTTCGTGTAGGTGGTGAAGACGAGCGCGTCGTTGTGGCAGCCTGCGGCGGCCAACAAGACGCACGCGAGCGGCAGGAGGAGGAAGGTTCGTTTCATGCTTATCCGGTTTGCTGACAATTTTACTTCTGGATCGGTTGGAGCGCCGAGCATCGCTCGGCTTTCGGCCTAAATGCCTTCATTCCTGCCGAGCGATGCTCGGGGCTCCGTGGCTTTGTCAGCAAACCGGATAAGCATG
>JAYVSO010000131.1:0-12504 GCA_043775315.1 Verrucomicrobiota bacterium | reverse complement strand
CGGACGGTTTCACCGTGCGCCACCTTGTCGAGGAACTCGGTGAAATGCCGGGCCATATTGGCTGCCGTGGACTCGATCATGGCCGCACGTTACACTTTTATTCGAGCGGGGCAAGAATTCCCTTCGCACCACGTATCCGAAGGAACTCGTGCCGCTGCGCGTCAGACGCTGGAGCACCAAGGCCGGCGACGGGCAGCGGAAGCCAGATTTCCTCGTGCCCTCAAACACGACATATCTCCGCCGGGCGTCACCGGCATTAACCGCCTGTGCATGATGCTCCTCGGCCAGGAAAGCATCCGCGACGTCATCCTCTTCCCCCAGATGCGGCCGAAGGCGTGAGACAACGCGTAACTGACCCCGGCCCCGACTGGGCCAAACCTGAATAGCCCCCGGTTAAACCCGGGGTGTCGACCGCAGAGAATCAACGACTCTGAAGGGGGTCGAACACGACGGTTCCAACAAGTTCGTTGCCGTGTTGAACCCGTGCCGGGGTTGTGGCGTGTCCCCTCTTTGAACCCCGGATTGCATCCGGGGCTATTCACATTAAACCGCTCCGCGGTTGCCGGCCCTTGGACTGCGTCATGTTCGCCTGCATCGGCATCGACCGCCTTTGCATCACGCTCCTCACGAAGCCGTCGCACTTGCGGTTTCGGGAAGGTCTCCGCCATGGTCGTGCTCATTCCCAGGAGAAAATCATGAGCGCCCAAGGCAATCCAAAACTCGTCCTGTGCGTCCTGCTGGCCGGTGCATTCATCGCCGGAGTCGCCGTCGACCGGTGGTGGGGCAACAATCCCGTCCCAGTCGCGATCGCACCCGCAGCAGAAACCGCCGCGCCCAAGAGGAGAGACCCGGCCCCGGAAGCACCGGCCGACATCCGCCTGGTCGAAGAGGCGTTGGAAAAAGTTCGCCTCCTCTTCGAGACCGCACCGGTGCAGGAACGGGCGTCGGCTGCCGGTCTTGTCCTGAGCCGGCTCTCGGCGGGCGAACTGAGGGAAATCGCCGCAAGGATCATCACCAGCACCAACCTGGCCCGGCTCGGCAGTCCGGGAACCACTTTGGAAGAAGTGCTCTTCGAACGATTGGGCTCCGAGTTCGGGGATGGGTTCACCCGGCAACTGGGGATGATCCGGGAATCGGAACGTGGTCGTCGACGTCTGGCGCAGACGTCCGCCATCAACGGTTGGCTGGCCAGCGACTCCGACGGGGCTCTCGCCTACTTCATGCAGCAACCACTTGGGGAAACCGGCTCTCTTTTGGCGGGAAGACTGGCTTCCGTTTGGTTCGAAAAAGATCCGGCCGGCATGGTGACGTTCCTCAACAGCATGCCCGCAAACCTCGAAGGACTGGCGACGAAAGAACTCCTCCTGCGCGCGTGGGCCGGCAAAGAACCGGCCACGGCCTTCAGTTGGACCTGGGGCTACCTGATTGGAGGGGCTCCTGAACCCATGTTGATGAAATCAGTCCTGAAAGCGTGGATCGCCTCGGCACCGGCGGAGGCAGTCGGACGGCTTACGTCGATCCACGATGAAGGGAAGTTTCCCGGCGTATTAGTCACGCTGTGCCGAGGCCTCGCGCCCGACGAGCAATCGGCCGTGATGCGAGAACTGGTCAAACTGCCGAAAGGAGGTCTCGACGAAATCTTCGCCGCGCAGGGCTCGTTCCTCGGAGTGAACCCAGACGCGTTGCTCGCATTCGCTGAGAGGTTCCCGAACACCGATACCGACTATCGCCGATCTATGATGCTCCAACAGGCGATCCAACAACTCGCCGAAACGGACATCGCCAAGGCGCTCGGAACCGCACGCCGGTATCAAAAACAATTGGGCGTCGATCTGACGAGAAGCCTCATCGGACCTTGGGCGCTGAAAGATCCGGAGGAGTGCCTGCGCTTCATCAAATCGGAAACCACCGGAAGCCAGCAGAGTTCGGCCTACTTGGCCTTCGTAACAGCGCAGGCGCGAAAAGATCCACTGGCGGCTATCCAGGCAGTGGGACAAGCACCCGAGTCGTTCCGGGCGGAGATGCTACAGAACATTGGAGCCAACACTTCGGCCGCAGGAGTGCCGCAACTCCTCTCGTGGCTGCGGGAACAACCTGAATCCCCACTTACCATACAGGTCGTCGGTTCCGTGACTTCCTCGCTGGCCATGAGGGACATGAAAGCGGCGGATGAATGGATTTCGGCCCTTCCTGCGGGTCTTTCAAGGGAACAGGCGTTTCGTGCGATGGCCACCATGAGAGCTTCACTAGACGGCCCGGCATCGGAGAAATGGTTGCAGGAATTGAACAACCCGGCCGATCGCGCGGCGGCCATCCCGGGCTTTGTCTTGCGGATGACCTATGACAATCCGGAGACGGCCCTGCGCTGGGCGCTAACCATCCCCAACATCGAGCAGAACCCGGAGGTGTTCGAGCGGGCCGCGAAGTTCTGGCTGCAGCAGCATCCGGACAAGGCGAAGGAGTTCTTCCAGAAGAACGCGGTCCCGGAATCCCTGCGCCAACTAGTGCTGCCGAAGCCCTGAGTGCCCGGCTTAACGCGGCGAACGGCAGTTCGCCCCCCATCGTTGTTGGTAGGGCCGTGTCACCGCGCAGCGCAAGAATCCGCCTACAAATAGATCGCCGAATCCGCGTCGAGGAAGAGCGTGCAGTGCGGCTGCTTGCGGAGGTAGGACGCAGGGCACCTTTCGGAGATCGGTCCCTTCAGCAGGTTCTTCACGGGCTCGGCTTTCCGCTTCTCGGGCGCGACGCAGAGCATGCGCTTGGCCGAGCACAGCGCCGGAACGGTGAGGGTGAAGGCGTAGGGATTGACCGCTTCGAGGCTGGGGAAATGGCCTTCGTTGACCTGCTGCATCTTGCAGGCGTCGTCGAGCTTCACGAGCTTGATGAGGTGCGGGTCGTTGAAGTCGGCCACCGGCGGATCGTTGAAGGCGATGTGGCCGTTCTCACCGACGCCCAGGCAGCAGAGGTCGATGGGCTGGGCCTTGAGCAACGCGGTGTAGCGGGCGATCTCGTCGAGCGGTTCGTCGACGTCGCCCTCGATGAAGTTGAAGACCTTGGGCGTGATGCGGCTGAGGACCTTCTCGCGCATGTAGAAGCGGAAGCTGGCTTTGTGGTCCCGGCTGATGCCGAGGTATTCGTCCATGTGGAACAGCGTGACCTTGCTCCAGTCGATGCCGCCGAGCTTGATCAATTCGTCGAGGAAACGGATCTGGGAATTGCCGGTCGCCAGGATCGCCGCGGCGGATCCCTGACGGGCGAGCGCCTCGCGGAAAATGCCGTGGGCTTCGGCGGCGACGCTGGCCGCCATCTCCGGCTGGTTGGCGTAGATGCGGACGGGAAGCTGGTCGACGGTGAAGCTCTTGACGGGTTGATAGGCCATAGGTTTTTGAAAAGTTCGATGCGTCAGGCGAACGGCAACGCCACAACGACGGCGGGTATTTCTCCAGCCGCAGCAAGCACGGTCAACGCACTGCCGAGCTGGTTGCATTCCTTGCGGACGTAGGCGAGCGCGATGGGTTCGTTCAACTTCGGCGACTGGAGCGCGCTGGTGATGTAGCCGACTTCCTTGCCTTCCTTCACAAGCTTGTCGCCGCGCGCGGGCAAGCCGCCCGATAGTTTAAGTCCGCGCAGGGCCTTGGCGACCTGGCCGTAGGTGCGGATGCGCGCGATGACTTCCTGGCCGATGTAGCAGCCCTTGTTGTAGCTGACGGCCTTTCCTTCCAAGCCGGCCTCGGGGGGAAGATTGGTCTCGTCCATGTCCACGCCGAACCGCGGCACGCCGGCCTCGATGCGCGCCGCGTCGAACGCGGTCCATCCACAGGCACGTCCGCCCGACTGCTTGGCGACCAGCACCAACTTGTCGGCGACGGCTCCCAACGCGGCCACGGGCACGAACAGGTCGAACCCGGCGGAGCCAAGCCGGGGATGGTTGACGACGTAGATGTCCCCAAGCGTTGCGTCGGCGACCTTGATGAAGTGCAGCGCCTTGTCGGGCACCGGCTCTCCCAGTTCCAACCGTGCGACGACCTCGACGGATTTCGGACCCTGCACGCTGAGCAAACCGTAATGCGGCTCGACATCCACCACCTGCACGTCGTCGGCGATGATGTATTTCTCCAACCGCTCGATGATCGTCGCGGTCAGGCCCGGTTCAAAATCGAGGAGGATCTCGTCCTGCAGCCGGAAGATGTTCAGGTCGGCCTGCATGCGACCCTTCCCCGAGATGATCGCCGCGTAGCAGCCCTGGCCGACTTCGAGCTTGTTGACGTCGTTCGTGACCTGGCCGTGGAGAAACCGGATCCTATCAGCGCCCAGCAGGCAGACGCGACCACGCGCGCCCTGGTCGATGACGCCGGCCGTCTCGATGAACGCACGATGCTCCCCGAGCCAATCCCCGTAGTCGCCCACGACCTCGGCATCCGCCAATGCCATGAAACGGCACGACGGACTCAGTTCCGCATGGAACTCGTGGAGGGACAGCGAACGCATTCGGGAAACGCTGAACGAGCAGGCTCCCGGGAACAAGCGATAGAACGGTGGACGAAAGAAGAAAGACTGCGGGTTTGCGGATCAGGTTTTGCCGGAAACCGGATCGAGGACAGTTTCCGGGAGCGAATTGGCCCGGCGACGGCGGCGCTTCGCCAACTGGCCGTCCACCGGCCCGAAGATCCACGCCAAGGCGAACAAACCGCACGACGCGACGACCATCGCGGGGGCGATGGCGCAATTCAGCCATGTGGCGAGATGGAACCCGCCGAGCGCGCTCAGCAACGCCTGCAACGGCACGCTCGCCAGGGCCCAGGGCAATCGATCCGTGACCATGCTGGCCGTCGTAGCGGGCAGGATGAGCATGGCCACAACGAGGATCGCTCCGACGGAATCGAAGCAGCTGACAACGACGACCGACAGCCAGCCCATCAAGGCGTAGTGGACAACCGAGGCGTTCACCCCGAGCGATCCGGCCAAACCGGGATCGAAGGAGCTGACCAGAAGCTGCCGGTAGAAAACCATCAGCAGCACGGCCGTGATCACCGAAACAACGGCCATGCGGACCACCGAAGCAGGCCCGAGCTTGAAGCCGGCAATCTGCACGAACGGAAACTCCAGCGGCACGTTGACGATCTCCCCATGCAGCACGCAGTCGAGATCGAGGTCGATCTGCGAGGTGAACAGGCTGACCATGATGACGCCGAGGGCGAAGAGGCTGGTGAAGACGATGCCGATGGCCGCGTCCTGTTTCACCCGGCTCCTCTTCTGGATGAACTCGATGAGCACCGTCGTCAGCACGGCGGCGAACAACGCGCCGACGAACATGGCCCCGGAGCTGCGCGACTTGAGCAGGAGGAACGCGATGACGATGCCGGGAAGCACGCTGTGGCTGATGGCGTCACCGACCAGCGCCATCCGACGCAGAACGAGGTATTGCCCAACCAGGCCGCAGGCCGTGATCGCGAAAAAGCCCATTAGCACGACCCAGATGTTCCCCTGGAAGTCGCTTGCCCAAGGCGCAACGAAGACACGCTGGAAATCGAAGGCGGGAATCAGTTCGTTCATGGCCCGGACCTCCGGAATCCGATCGTGGTGTCCCCACGCGACGGCGCAGTGCCGCGAATCTCGCCGATGGCGGGAATGGCCTTGCCGTGCGGATCAACCGTGGCGAATTGCAGCCGCCGTTCCAGTTCGCGCACCAGTTCTTCGCCGAGGACATGCTCGATCTTCTCGGCGTCCTCGTGGACGTGGTCCGGGGATATCTGCGCGGCATTGGTCAGGTAGAGTTCCCACAAACGGTGGTTACGGACGATTTCCGAAGCCCGCTGCCAGCCCCCGGGCGTCGGGTAGACGACAGCGCGGTCGTCGGAAAGCGTGGCCCAGCCCGCCGCGACGAGACTGCGGATGCGGACGAGCTCCTCCTCCAGCGTGGAGCGTCGGCGTTCGGCCAACTCGCGGACCAGGGCGCCTTCGCCTTTGAAGCCATGCGCTTCGGACAAGTGGTAGATGGCCTTCAGCGTGTTCTCACAGGCGACGCGGGCGTTGCGGGAACGTTGATGCCACCACCGCAGCAACAGGCCTTGGCGCGGGCTGAACAGGAACGCGACGCCGAACAGGCTCGCCGATGCGAGCACGATGAAAGGGCCCGTGGGCAATGCCGGCGCCAGGAACGACACGAATGATCCGGCCACCCCGGCGGCGACTCCGGCAGCCACCGCGATCGCGAGCATGCGGTGCATCCGATCGGTCAGCAGGTAGGCCGTGGCCGCCGGAATGATGAGCAGGGCCGACACAAGGACGACGCCGACGGCCTGTAAGGCGATGACCACGGCAAAGGCGAGGAACAGCATCAAACCGTGATGAACCCAGCGCACCGGCAAACCGCTGGCGCGGGCGAAACCGGGATCGAAACTCGTGACCAGCAACTGCCGGTAGAACAACGCCACGCCCAGCACCGCACCCACGGTGACGATCGCCATCAATTTCAGATCCGTGGGACCGATCGCAGCGGCCTGACCGAAGATGAAGCTGTTGATCCCGCTTTTGTTCCCGGTCGGCAGTCCTTGGATCATGCTCATCAGGCACAGGCCGATGGAGAAGAAGCCGGCGAGGACCATGCCGAGCGCCGCGTCTTCCTTGATACGGGTGGTCGACGTGATCCAACTGACAAAGGCCGTTCCAAGCAGGCCGGCCAACGTCGCCCCGACGAAGATGGCCATCGGGTCCTTGGACATGTTCCAAAGGAATCCCAAGGCCACACCCGGAAGAACGGCGTGCGACAAGGCATCTCCCGCCATGGCCATCCGGCGCACGACGATGAAGCTGCCCAGCAACCCGGTGCTGACTCCGATCAAGACGGCACCCAACAGGGCATATCGGACCGACGGATCGCGAAAGGTGAAGAACCGGATCGCCTGCTGCACGACACCCGTCTCCACCACATCACCGACGCGGGCCGCTTGGGCCGGAGTCGGAACGCTCGCCATGACCAGCAACAGCAGGAGGAAGAATACTCCGCGACCAAACCCGGACCGATCGAAAGCAAGCACGATGGTCGCCCGATTCTCCGAGTGGCCGCCCGGGCGGCGACCAAGGAGTGATCTGACGGTTTCCTGAAAGCTGGGAGTCATCGATCTCAGGACTGTTGTTTCACGGCTTCGGCCACGTCGGTCAGGATCGTGAGGCGGCCTCCGTATGTCTTCTGGAGAAGCTCGTTGTTGAAGACCTGTTCGGTGGGTCCGAAGGAAACGACGCGCATGTTCAGGAGGAGCAACATGTCGAAGTATTCCTTGGCCGTGCTGAGGTCGTGATGGACGACCATGAGCGTCTTGCCGCGCGACTTCAGTTCCTGGAGGAGGCCGATGATCGCGGATTCAGTCGCCGCATCCACTCCGGCAAAGGGTTCATCCATGAAGTAGAGATCGGCCTCCTGGGCCAACGCGCGGGCGAGGAAGACGCGTTGCTGCTGGCCGCCGCTGAGATTTGAGATCTGGCGATTGGCGAAGGGCAGCATCTTGACCTGGTCGAGGCAGGCACGGGCGACGTCGACATCTTCCCGCCGCGGCCGCTGGAACAATCCAAGCCTGCCGTATCGGCCCATGAGCACGACATCGAGGACGTTGACGGGAAAATCCCAATCGACCGACTCGCGCTGCGGCACATAACCGATCCGCCGGAGATTCTTCTTCAACGGCTCGCCGAAGACCTTCACCCACCCGGCGCTGACGGGCACCTGGCCGAGAATGGCCTTGATGAGCGTGGACTTGCCGGCGCCGTTCGGCCCGATGATGCCGATGAGTTTCCCGGCGGGCACGACGAGGTCGATGCCCCAGAGCACGGGCTTCTTCTGATACGCCACGGTGAGGTCGTGCACTTCCAGCGGGATGTCGTCCGTGGGCGCGGGCCGCGGCGTGTGCGGCGTGGGAAGCGGGACGGTGTTGTTCATGGCGTTGGGCGGAAGCTCACTTCAGCGCTTCGACGACGGTGTTGAGGTTATGCTTGATCATGCCCTCGTAGGAGCCGAGGTCGTAGCCGTTCTCCATTTGGCCGGGCGTGCCCATCGCGTCGGAGAAGAGTTCGCCGCCGATGCGCGCACCGGAGTCCTTGCTGATGCGCTCCAGGGCCTGATGGGAAACGCTGCTCTCGACGAAGATGGCCTTCACGCCGCGTTGCTTGATGAAGTCGACCATCTTCACCATGTCCGCGCCGCCCGCTTCGCTCACCGTGGAGATGCCCTGGAGACCGATCACCTGGAAACCGTAGGCGCGGCCGAAGTAACTGAAAGCATCGTGGCTCGTGATCAGGACGCGGCGGGCTTCGGGAAGTTCCAACGCCCGCTTCTTGGCCCAGGCGTGAAGATCGGCCAGGCGCTTCTGGTAGTCGACGAGTCGTTGTTCATAGAAGGCCTTGCCAGCCGGATCAGCGTCAGCCAACGCGGTCGCCGCCGACTTGGCGCAGTGCGACCAGAGTTCAACGTCGAACCAGATATGCGGGTCGGGATGCTCCCCTGCTCCGTCGGGTTTGAGCAGGCGTTCCTTGGGAATGCCGGACGCTACGGCGACGACACGGCGGCCGCTCCCCTTGGCCAAGCCGTCAAAGACATCCTGCATCTTCCCTTCAAGGTGCAGGCCGCTGTAGAGGATGAGTTTCGCATTCCGAAGTTTGGGGCCGTCTCCCGCCGTGGCCTTGTAGAGATGCGGATCGACTCCGGGCCCCATCAGCGTGGTCACCTCCACCCGCTCCCCTCCGAGACTTCTCGCAAGATCTCCAACCATCGTGGTCGTCGCGGTCACAGCCAGTTTGTCCGCGGCCACCAACGGGAGAACGCACACCACGGACATAAACACCCAACCCAGCAATCGTTTCATGCACCGGAAAGTATTGGATGGATTGTTTGTGTCAAATAATAAAGTTAGATATGCCTATATCTACCCATTGGACACACGCCGGAGGCTCTCTAGGTTGCCCGCGATGCAACCCGCAGACATCCAGGTGATCGGTCACGAACTCGCCATCCGTTGGGATGATGGCACGGAATCCTTCCTCAATCTGGAGACGCTGCGCCGGCGTTGTCCGTGCGCCGGGTGCGCGGGTGAAAAGGATGTGATGGGAAACCTCTACAAGGGTCCCACCCGGCAACTGGGCACCGCTTCGTTCCAACTGCGGCGCTTCACTCCGGTCGGAGGTTACGCCATCCAGCTGTTCTGGGGCGATGGCCACAACACGGGAATCTATTCGTGGGATTACCTGCGCCGCGCCGCCGCCGAGTAGCGCTGTCGGTCAGGGCAAACAAAAAGCCCGCAGGCTTTTGCTGCGGGCGGCGGCCGATTGGCGAATGCTCAAGCTTTCCCGCCGAAGCTGACGAAATCGTCGACGTCGAGGACGTCGAACCACGACCTGATGTCCTCCCGGACCGTCGTGAACTGCTTCACATATCCAGCGAAGAGCTCGAGGGTTTCGGCATCGCTGTCGGGCCCGCGGCGATCCTGGAACGTGGTCCACGCATCAATTTCCCATGGAGCCCGTGGGCTCTTGGCGTTGGATTGGATCCATCCAAGAATCTCGGTGTCGCTCTTTCCGGCCGCGAGTTCCGCTTTGAGGGCCTCGGCGTCGATTCCAGCGAAGTTCAGGAACTGCTGATCGAGCGGGCAGTTGTAGTGATACTCGCCGTTCTTGCCGGTGATCGTGGCGCGTCCCTTGTCGAGCATGCGCGGAAGAATGACATAACCACCGAGTCGGACACGGGCGCTGCGGGGCGGCTGTTTGGAGAGGTCGGGAGAAGTCAGGGACATGTAGATGGGCTTGGTTGGTTGACCGACAGAACCCGTAAGGTGCTCGCGACACCCCTTCAAGCAAGAGCCCAAGCCAAACTTTTATTTTTGCGCACCCGCCTTGAGATGCTCGTCAAACCAATCGGCAAACGTGACGAGATCCTTCTCGATCCTGGCCCAGCCATGCTGCGCGCCGGGTTTTACGATCAGCTTGAACGGCACGCCGGCGTCCTTGCACTTCTTGCCGAAGATCTCGGCCTGGTAGAGCGGCACGAGTTTGTCGGCGTCGCCATGGATGATGAGCCCAGGCGCGGAGCGGGCGGTGACATGGTTGAGCGGGGAGATTTCGCGTCCGAGAACCTTCCGACTCTCCGCCGTGTCGGAGCGCGGACCGAAGGCGGGCTTGAAACTCGCCAAGGTGCCCACGCCGACGGCGTCGTCTCCTTCCGCGCCCCAGTTCAGGAAGTCAGTCGGCGGGAAGAAACACGCAGCCGCCTGGACTTCGCTGCCCGCGCGATCCACCGGATCCTTCGCGTTGGCTTGGCCGGGCCTTCCCTGCGTCGCCATCGTGAGCGACAGGTGGCCGCCCGCGCTCGCGCCCGTGATCCCGAAGCGGTTGGTATCGACGCCCCACCGCGACGCGTTGTGGCGGACGAAGCGGACGGCGCGCTGGATGTCCTCGGTGATCTCCGGAATCTGGAACTTCGGCTGGGATCCATGGACGATGGCGAAGACCGTGTAGCCGCGATCGAGAAACTCCCTGTAGAAGCCCGGATTGATCGCCTCCTTGCTGGAGAAGAACCCGCCGCTGACCATGAAGAGAACCGCCGCGCCGTTCTTTTTCGCCGGCTCAAACACGTCAAACATCAGCGCCACGCCGAACTTGCGGCCATAGATGACGTCTTCCGTGCGGGTGACCTTTCCGTTGAAGTCCGCCGCCTGGAGCGACGAACAGACGATCAAAAGCAGGAGGGAGCAATGGATGAGGCGTTTCATGTTCGACGAATGGTATCAGGCAATGCGGATACGGCGGACGAGTTGTTGGTTGGCTTCCCAGTAGGTGCGCTTGTTCTTGATCGAGGGATCTTCCGGCGGCGGTTGGACACGACCATCGTCGTCGGTCGCCCGTGACACGACGGTGTGCTCACCGGGCAAGGCACCCGCCCAATCAAAGTTCCAGAGGCTCCACGTGAATTTCCCATCTGATCCACGAACGGGTTTCTTCTCCATCGTCGCCGACCGCCATGGCCCGTCGTCGATGCGCACCTCAACGTTGGTCAAGGGCGTTCCATCGCTCCAGGCCGCTCCCGTGATCCGATGCACGCCATTGCCGAGCCGAACAACGCGGGCGCAGATGGACTTAACGTTGATGTTGCACACCGAGGTCTCGCGCCAGTTCGTGTCCTCCCCGTCGCGCTGCTCGCCGCGGATCGTGACATACTCGCGCGCCATCCATTTGCCCATGAACCGGCGGTCGAGCACGTCGATCCGGTTCAGCCATTTCACCCACGAAATCCCGAACCATCCCGGGACCACGAGACGCAACGGCGCACCGTGCTTCTCGTCCAAAGGCTCGCCATTCATCTCCCAAGCCAGGAGAACCTCGTCCTGCAGCGCGTGGTCAATCGAGAGGCTGCGTGCGAAGTGCTGCGGGTAATCCTTCTCGCGGATCTTCTCGATCTTCTCGTCTGCGCCGTAGAAAACTATCTCTCGGGAACGTTTGCTGAGACCACATTCCCGCAACAAAGGACCGAGAGGAACGCCCGTCCACTTCACATTGCCGATCGCACCCATGAATCCAGGGCTCGAACCGTTGCCGCCACATTCCAACGTCGCGTAAACCGACTTCTGCCGACGTTTCTTGAGGTCTGCCAGCGTCACCACCCGGGGAGTTTTCACGAACCCCGTGATCTCCACGCGCCCCTCAGGCGACACCGACTTCGGCCGTCCATAATGGCTAACCTCGTAGAGTTCCTTCGTGTCCGTGACCCAAGACTTCAGGTTCTGCCAATAGAGCATCTTGCCAACAGGCTGGACGTCGAGGAAGGGCACCAACTGCTCGGACGGGGCGGGTTCCAACCCGAACGCACGCAACGGTCGAGACGCAAGAGTGAAAGCAGCAAGCGCCACGGAACCGCGCAGAATGTCGCGGCGGGACAGATCGCGGAGGGTCATACCCGATACAAACCCGAATCCAAGCGTCAAGCCAATGACGGAAATCGCGTGATCACCGAATCCGGACCTAACTCGCCGACTACTCAAAGGCGGATCTCAAACTCGAAGAATTTGGAACCGCGCGGGTTCCAAATCCCCTGTTGACGCATCAGGTGGCACCTCGCTACTTTGCGCGCCCGTTCGCGTTCCAGAGTAGCTCAATGGTAGAGCACGCGGCTGTTAACCGTGTGGTTGAAGGTTCGAGTCCTTCCTCTGGAGCCACTTCCGTCCCGGTCCGGGGCGGAGCCGTTTTGGATTTTCGGAAAATCACTCCTCACTCCGCCCGCGCCGCGCGCAGGTCGTTGGTGCGGTGGGTGCCCCCGGAGTCGGTGGTGTATTTGCCGGTGATGGTGTCTTTGGAAAATTTGCCCCAGTAGTAGTTCGTACTCAGTTCGCCGTCGGAGCGCGTGCGCGAGGTCTCGAAGTAGAGGTTGCTGTCGTGGAAGGTGGGATCGTGAATCTCCTGCTCGCCCGCGCCGAGGTTGATCTTGCCGGAAATGTTTTCGCCTTCCTCGCGCTTGATGGTGAGGGT
>JAYVSO010000130.1:0-5489 GCA_043775315.1 Verrucomicrobiota bacterium | reverse complement strand
ACCACGCCGTCGGCATCGATCCCGAGACCATCGTCTTCAACCACCTCAACCAGCCCCGCGAACTCGTGAAGGCCAAGGCGCTGACGAAGCTCTTCGGGTAATCAGTCCGTGGGCCGGCCCCACGCAGCAGAAGGTAGGGCGGGCTTCCAGCCTGCCCCGTGCTGACAAGGATTCCCGTATGGTCCGGCATACTAATCCGCCCGCACTGTTTGATTTTAGATCGGTAGCGCCAAGGGCAGGCAAGATGCACCGCCTACCTAACCGAGGACCGCTTCGCGGCTCGTCATTCTTTCGGCCTTTGGCCTTCGAGCTTCGTCCTTCGGCCGCTGCGCGGCCGCCGTCACATCAACTTCAGCTTCGGCAGATCCTGCGAGTCCACCATGCCGACCGGTTCCTTCAGGCGGTTCACCACGATGAGGTCGTCGATGGAGCGTTCGTTGAAGATCTTCAGGGCTTCCGCCGCGAGCGAATCCTCGCGGATGCAGATCGGCTTGCGTGTCATCACGTCGGCCAGCTTGCGGGCGAGCACATCTTCATCGGTCGCCATGCGGCGGCGGAGATCGCCGTCGGTGAAGACGCCGGAGAGTTTCCCGCGCTTGTCCACCACGCTCACGCTGCCGGACTTGGCGCGCGTCATCACGAGCAACGCCTCCTTGACCGAGATGGTCTCCGGGGCGATCGCGTTGCGGCCACCGGTCCGCATGATGTCCTTCACCTCCAGCAACAGCGCCCGCCCGATCGCGCCGCTCGGATGCAGCCTCGCAAAATCCTTCTCCTTGAACCCGCGCGCTTCCAGCACGGCCATGGCCAACGCGTCGCCGAGGACGAGCGTCGCGGTGGTGCTGGAAGTGGGCGCGAGGTTGAAGGGGCACGCCTCCTTCGGCACGCGCACGTCGAGGACGATGTCGCTGAAGCGGGCCAGCGACGACTTGGTCCCGCCCGTCAGGGAGATGACCTTCACGGTGAAGCGTTTGATGGCTGGGATGAGCGAAAGCAGTTCCTCCGACTCGCCGGAATAGCTCAGGGCGATGACCACGTCGCCGTCGCTGACCACTCCCAGATCGCCGTGCAGCGCGTCGACGCTGTTCAGGACCACGGCGGTGGAGCCCGTGCTGGTCAGCGTGGCCGCGATCTTCTGGGCGATGTTGCCCGACTTGCCGATGCCCACGAGCACGAGCTTCCCGCGCGCCTTCAGGGCCGCGACGATCGTATCGACGGCGGAATCGAAGGCGTCGTCCAACCGTCCGCGAACGGCGCGCAACGCGGCGATCTCGATGTCGAAGACGTCTCTGGCCCGGCTCAGGTGGCTCATCGCAAACACGATGGCAGCAAGGCCGCCGGTGATTCAATGCCCGTCGTAGGCCGGGTATGGGTGGCAACCCTCCGCGCCCGGCCAGTGGGTTTTCATCCACGAAGGACACCAAGAGCACCAAGAATTGCAGGCGTGGTCGGCGTTCCAGTTCAAGGTGGGTCGAGTCGCGCTGCGACTCGACGGTCGGCCGCAGCGCGGCCGACCCCACCACGTCAGGCTTGCGAAGCACCCCAGCCCTGCCGTTTGGAGCCGGTGGCTGCCTTGACACTTGGAGCGGGGACGGCCGAACATCCGCGCCCTTATGGCCGAACCGAAAGAAAACGTGCTGATGGAGAAGATCACCTCCCTCTGCAAACGCCGTGGCTTCATCTTCCAATCCTCGGAGATCTACGGCGGCATCCAGGGCTTCTGGGATTACGGCCCGCTGGGCGCGGAGCTGAAGCGCAACGTCAAGGACGCCTGGTGGACGACCATGACCCGTCTGCGCGACGACGTCGTCGGCCTAGAAGCCACGATCATCATGGCCCCGCAGATCTGGAAGGCGTCGGGCCATGTGGACACGTTTGCGGACATGATGCGGGAGTGCCCTGTCACGAAGAAGCGTGTCCGAGCGGATCAAGTTGAACCGCAGACAGGGACGGCCGTCTCGTTCTTGGGCTGCATTCCTGAGACTTCGCCATTAACCGATCACAGCGGTGATGGAACTGTAGTTGAAAACCCTGACAGCAAGGTGCTGATGGACTTTATCGCCGCAGAGAAGCCTGAAACTTTGGTTGGAATTAGTCCTACGAAGCTCGCGGTTTATTCTGAGAAGCTTTTCAAAGAGAAAAATCTCCGTCGTGGATTCTCGCCTTCAGAATTGGCTGAAGAGGCGCGTCACTTCACTCAGAGAATCCTTAGCCATCTAAAAACCGATACATTTGTTGCACTGCTGCCCAACGGAAAACCTCCTGAAAGTGTCCGCAAGACAGCCGCTAAGTTCTACGAAAGCAAAGGTGTTAACTCGCCAGTGCTGCTTGGTGAACGGCACGAGAAAGTTGAAGGCTCAATAAACTTTCATCCTGAATCCGGCGCGCAGCTCACACCGTCCGTCCCCTTCAACCTGATGTTCAAGACCTACGTCGGCCCCACAGCCACGGAGGCGGACGTCGCCTATCTCCGGCCCGAGACCGCGCAGGCCATCTTCGCGCAGTTCAAGAACGTCCACGAAACCTCGCGCCAGAAGGTGCCGTTCGGCATCGCGCAAATGGGCAAGGCCTTCCGCAACGAGGTCACGCCGCGCAACTACACCTTCCGCTCGCGCGAGTTCGAGCAGATGGAACTGGAGTTCTTCATCAAGCCCGACGAAGCCGTCGAGGCCGGCTCCGGCGCGGTGGCCACGCCCGCCGCCAAGGGCCATCCGGGCGAACCGCAGGCCAATTGGGGCTGGCAGCTTTGGCACCAGTATTGGGTCGAGGAACGCATCGCCTTCTACGAGTCGATCGGTCTCTCTCGCGACACGTTGGAGGAGTATTGGCAGAAGCCCGAGGAGCTGGCGCACTACGCCCGCGCCTGCGTGGACCTGCTGTTCAAGTTCCCCTTCGGCACGCAGGAGCTGGAAGGCATCGCGGCCCGCAGCGACTTCGACCTCAGCCAGCACGAGCGGCATTCCGGCAAGACGATGGGCGTCTTCGACGAGGATCTTCGCACCGGCTGGGGCAAACTTGCTCCCGAGAAGCAGGCCGAGCTGTCGAAGCGCTATTACGACAACCGGCTGAAATACATGCTCAAGACGGGTGTGGAGCAGGCCAAGGCCGAGCGTGAAGCCAAGGAAGACGCCGACGGTCTGGCCAAGGGCCAATACATCCCGCACGTCATCGAGCCGTCCGCCGGCACCGACCGGTTGATCCTCGCGCTGCTGGCCAACGCGTTCTCCGAAGTCACCACGACCGACGACAAGGGCAAGAGCGAGACCCGCGTGATCCTGAAGTTCCACCCGCGCATCGCGCCGGTGAAAGTGGGCGTGTTCCCGTTGTTGAAGAACAAGCCCGAGCTGGTGGCCAAGGCGAAGGAAGTCTTCCAAGCGCTGCGCGGCCAGATGAACGCCTACTATGACGAAGGCGGCGCCATCGGCCGGCGCTACGCCCGCCAGGACGAGGCCGGCACGCCGTTCTGCGTGACCATCGACTTCGACACACTCGGAGAGAAGCCGGAGCTGCTGAACACCGTCACCCTCCGCCACCGCGACGACGGCCGGCAGGAGCGTCTCCCGATCAGCGAGCTGCTCCCGTGGCTGCTGGCGCGGGTGAGGTAGTTCAAGGTTTCAGGTTGGAGATTCAAAGTTGGGGCGGGGTCGAAGTTCGGCTCCGCCCTTTTGCTTTGTGCGGAACGGAAGGAGTCATCCGCGAAGGGCGCGAAGGAACGCGAAGAAGGCAGGTAGGGCGAAGCCTCCCGGCGAGCCGCCTCGGGGCATCCGGAAAAAAGGGGGAACATCCAACATCGAACACGGAACATCCAACGCCGAAGGAGGAGTGCTGTGGTGCGCCTCCGTCGCTCGATGTTCATCAGCAAACGCAGCGGCGGCTCGGCGGGAGCCTTCGGACTGAATTTTGGACCGCTGTGGTTCAACTATTTAGGTGCCGCTTTCCCGGCCATCGACTGTTGGTGACACCGGAATTGATACCCGAGCGGGGTGTCGTTCCGCAATTCGCCAGAAGCCGGGTAGCAGTGCGGAAGAACTCCGCCGCTACCCGGTAAGGGAAACAAGCCGGTCGTGAAACCATCAACGACCATGAAATCCGCATTCCGTCTCGTCCGCCGTGGCACGCAGTTCTACGCCCACAACCGCACCACCAACCAGCGCGAAAGCCTCCACACCTCAGACCGCAGCGAAGCCTTGCGCCTGTTGGACGCCAAGAACAACGCCGAGCGTGTCCCGACCATGAACCTTGCCCTTGGGCGGGTCTTCCTTGCCGCGCGTGACGCCGAGTTGCCCGAACGCACTTGGGGCACGGTCATGGAGGCCATCCAGCACCATGGGCGCGAATCCACCCGCACCCGTTACGCCCGAGCGGTCAAAGACCCGGTGTTGGCGAAGTTGAAGTCCCGGCGGTTGATTGAAACCACCAGCAGCGACTTGCTGGCTCTCATCCGCGAAGGGACCAAAAGCACGGGCTACTATCTGAAGCGGCTGCACAACTTCGCCGTGGGTTTCGGCTGGTTGCCCGGCCCCATTCTGGCCAACAAGCTTTGGCCCAGGATCGAATGGGGCAAACGCCGGGCCATCACGGCGGAGGAACACGCAAAGATCATCGCCACGGAAACCGACGCGGAATGGCGGCGCTACTGCGAACTCCTTTGGCACATCGGAGCCAGCCAGGGCGACGCGGCCAAGCTCACCGCCGAAGCCGTGGATTGGCGGACGCGTGTCTTGGAATACCAGCGGGCCAAGCTGAAGGAGAACGCGGCCCCGGCTTGTCTGACTTTGGGGACGAAGCTGGAAGCCTTGCTCAAGGAGTTGCCGACCACCGGGCTATTGTTCCCGAAGATCGCGGCCATGCAGGGCAAGGACCGGGCGACGCGGTTTGGCAGGCGTTGCCGCCATCTCGGCATCAAGGGGGCGAGCCTTCATTCCTACCGCTACGCGTGGGCCGAGCGGGCCTATGCGGCGGGAATGCCGGAGCGGTTCGCCATGGCCAACCTCGGGCACTGCAACGAACTGGTTCACTGGCTCTACGCCAAGAAGGCCCGCGTCGTTTGCCCGGCGCTGGAGAGCTTGGAGAAGGCGGCCTAGAAACGAAACACTGTCGCGGTTGCATCCGAGCAACCGCGACGGTGGGTCTGCCTCCGCTGCTCCGGCAGAAAGCGCGGTGGAAACCCCACCCCATGCGAGAGGGCAAGGTTTCCAGTAGGCGAAGACGTGGCCGCTAGGATGACCGTTGTTTTTCGGTGGCGTCATTCCACGCAACAGCGTTGTTAGAAGGAAAGCAGGATGCTCGGAAGGCGCTTTTAGGCGGGCTTGGCGCATCGGGGAACGCCGGAGGGACGTTCGGACCGAGCAACACTTTTCAACTATTGACCTGTCCCTTTGTCTGCTCCGTTGTAAGCGTCACGCGGAGCACCCCTATCTGGACGGAGCATAGATGTCGTAGTCGTAGGGTATGACATCTATGACCGGCGGATCGGAGATACTGAGGGC
>JAYVSO010000129.1:0-12566 GCA_043775315.1 Verrucomicrobiota bacterium | reverse complement strand
CGGCACCACAAATTGGACGGCGATCACCGGGGATATCGTCGCGCTCAAGACGAACGTCTCCGTCCTCTTGACTACGACGAATGCGGCCCAACGTTTCCTCCAGGTCCGGAGAACCCAATGACATGCATGAACGCCAACCGATGCACAACGCTCTTCGCCGTCTTCTTCTCTCTGGCGGCGGCCTCCGCCTCCGGGCAAGGCATCGTCTACTTCGACTATGATCCGTCCTCGCCCATTGGCGGGATCGCGGTTGGGGAAACCCTGCCGAGAACTGAACTGGAGATGGACCTCAACAACGACGGCATTTTGGACTTCAGGTTCATCGGCACCGCCGCCATCGCGGCCGGCTTCCAGCTGGAACCCAAGAACGCCAACAAGGTGCTCGGGTATCCGGCGAGCCTGCCGGTAGAATCGGCCACCTTCCGCTCCCGGCGGCTCACGGCGGGGACCGACATCGCGACCGCCGTGCAGGGCCTCGTCGCGTGGTATGGCAACAGGCCCAATCCGAACAGCTCCGTCACCGGCCTCTACCTCTTGGCGTGCCAAGGATTTTTCCAGTGCGCCGGAGATTTCAGGCCGACTTCAGGTTTTGGAACAGAGGGCTACGTGGGCATCCAGTTCCTCGCGGCCGACGGCCTGCACTATGGCTGGATCCGAGTTCTCGGTGGCTTCGAGAATGACGGCACTATCCTCGACTACGCCTACAACACGGTCCCCGGCCAGTCGATCTCGGCGGGCGCGGTGCCGGAGCCTTCGACGTGGGCTTTGCTGGGTCTGGGATCGCTTGCCCTCTGGAAACTCCGCCGCCGCTGAATCAGGAGGATCCAATGAAGACGGCCCTTCTCCCGATCCTCATCGCCGCGCTGGCCGCAGCTTCGGCCTCCGGACAGGGCATCGTCTACTACGACTATGATCCGTCCTCCCCGGCTGACGGGATACGGGTGGGCGAGAACCTGCCGAGAACTGAACTGGAGATGGACCTCAACAACGACGGCATTGTGGACTTCAGGTTCATCGGCACCGCCGCCATCGCGGCCGGCTTTCAGCTGGAACCCAAGAACGCCAACAAGGTGCTCGGCTATCCGGACAGCAACAATTTGCTGACCGGCTACCGTGCCCGCCGCCTGACGGCGGGCACGGACATCGCGACCGCCGCACAGGCTCCGCTGGGCTGGCATGGCTACCAGCCCAACCCGAGACTCTCCGTCACCGGCCTCTACCTCCTGGCGTGCCAAGGATTTTTCCAGTGCGCCGGAGATTTCAGGCCGACGACAGGTTTCGGAACCGAGGGCTATGTAGGCATCCAGTTCTTCGCGGCCGACGGGCTGCACTACGGCTGGATCCGCGTCCTCGGTGGCTTCGAGAACGACGGCACCATCCTCGACTACGCCTACAACACGGTCCCCGGCCAATCGATCTCGGCAGGCGCGGTGCCGGAGCCTTCGACATGGGCCTTGCTTGGTTTGGGCGCGTTTTGCCTGTGGAGGTTTCGCCGCTCGGCGTGATGGGCGCGCTCGTGCTCCAGACGATGCTCGTCAGCACCAACCAGCTTGCCGTGTCATGGCCCGCCCGCGTCGGCTCCCGCTTCGAGCTTGGCGCTAACAATGGTCGTCAGGCTTTGGGGGCCTTGAGGTCCGACAGCCAAACGCCTTCGCGTTTGCGGATCACGGCTTCGCAGCGCGGGACATACATCTGGGTTTCGGCGGGAAGTTTAGCGGCGATGGCGTCGAAGGTTTTCGCCTTGGAGTTCTTCAACAGCCTGGCCACCCGTCCTTCGCCCGCGTTGTAGGCTGCGAGCACGAGTCGCCAGTCGCCGAAGCGCTGATACAGCTGCTTCAAGTAGTGCGCGGCGGCGCGGGCGGACTTCTCCGGATTCCGCCGCTCATCGGGAAACCACGTCGACAAGCCGAGGCTCTTGGCCGTTGGCGGCATGAGTTGGAACAATCCTGCCGCTCCCGCAGGGCTCGTGGCCCTCGCGTCGAAGCCGGATTCCACTTCGGCGATCCATACCAGCGCGCCCGGGACGCCCTCCGAGGCGAAGACGGGTTTGAGCCTGTCCGCTATGGGATGGGACGCGGCGGGCTCGCGAACGAGCGACACGCGCTTCTCCCAAACGGCCCGTTGCTGCGTGACCGTTGGTGGAGGCGGAACGGCGGGCGGTTGGCCGGGCATTGGTTGGACGGGAGGCTTTGGCGTGAGATCGCGTCGGAGCTGGTCGGCGGCGTCGAGATATGCGAGCCGGTTTTGCAGCCAGACGGCGTAGGGCGCGGTGTCCTCGAACTGTTGGAGCAGGGGAAGCAGTGAACGGGCGTTGTCGCGCATCGCGCCGAGGGCGTAGACGGAATCGCCGTGCAGGCGTTTTTCCAGTTCGGTGAACAGTCCGCGGATACGGTCACGGTCGAGTTGTCCGAACGTAGCGAGGACAGAATCGTCGATGTTCTCCTTGGCCCATGCCTCCGCGATGTCGCCGAGAGCGTCGATCCCGTCGGGTGCGGGCGGTGCCGGCGCGGTTTTCTGCGGTTCGCCGTTCGCGACGGCGGCCGTGACGATGATCGCGGCGAGGCAGGGCGGGAAAGAAAGCTGATGGCGGCGCAACACGTTGGTTACCGTAGCACGACCCGGCTCCACGAACAGGCTCCGCCTACTTCGCCGAGTTCCCGCCGATGGCCTGTGTTGCCTGGGCGGCTTCCAACCAATGCAAGACCGAGCTGCGAAACTGGTCGAGCTGGAATGGCTTCGCCATGTAGTCGTCCATCCGGGCGGCGAGGCAGATTGCCCGGTCGTCCGGGGTTGCGTTGGCCGTGAGCGCGATGATCGGCACGCGTCCGCGGTCGCCCTTGGTGTCGCGGATGAGGCGTGTGGCCTCGAAGCCGTCCATTTCCGGCATCTGGCAGTCCATGAGCACCAGGTCGTAGTGGGCGTGGTCGAACATCGAGACGGCTTCCGCGCCGTTCACCGCGACGTCCACTTCACAGTGCATCTTCCGGAGGAGCTGGACGGCGAGGAACCGGTTCGTGTGGTTGTCCTCCGCGAGGAGGACGCGCGGCGCGGGTTTGTCGGAATGCCATGCGAGTTCGGGACGGACGGACGGCTTGCCGCGGGTGGACCCCGGTGTTGCCCGGGGCTCTTCGTTTCCGCTGGAGCCGGCCGGGATCGTGAACCAAAAGGTCGAGCCCTGGCCGGGCACGCTGGTGAATCCGATCTCGCCGCCCATGAGCTCGGCGAGACGGCGTGAAATGGCGAGGCCGAGGCCGCTGCCGCCGAAACGCCGGGTGGTCGAGGAGTCGGCCTGGCTGAACTTTCCGAAGATCCTCCCCTGTGATTCGGGCGGGATCGCTATGCCGGTGTCCTTGACCTCTAGCCGGAGAAAGTCCCCGTTCCAGCACGCGACATCCACCCGGACGCTGCCGGACGGGGTGAACTTGATGGCGTTGCCGACCAGGTTCAGGAGGATTTGCCGGACGCGCGTGGGATCCCCGACGATCGATTCCGGGAGCTGCGTCCCGAGATGGAGGTCGAGGGCGAGGTTCTTGGCCGCGGCCGTCGGGCCGAGGAGCATGACGGCTTCGCGGCAGACGATGCGAACGTCGAACGGAACCTTTTCCACATCCATCCGCCCCGCCTCGATCTTGGAGAAATCGAGGACGTCGTTGATCATCTTGAGAAGGCATTCGCCGGAGCGCTGGATGGTCGCCACAAACTCCTGCTGCTCGTCGGTGAGCTGGCTTTCGAGGAGCAGTTCCGCGAATCCGAGGACGCCGTTCATCGGTGTGCGGATCTCGTGGCTCATGACGGCGAGGAATTCGCTCTTGGCTCGGTTGGCGTTGTCGGCCACCTCCTTCGCCCGGCGGAGTTCGGCTTCGATCTCCTTGCGCGCGGTGATGTCCTGCACGGTCCCGTGGAGCCCGACGATCCGGCCGGTTGGATCCCGGTCGGGTTCGCCGCGGCCGGTGATCATGGCCCTGGTGCCGTCGCCCCGGATGATCTCGAGGTCGAGGGAATAGGGCGTGCCTTCGGAGATCGCGTCCGCAATGGCGGATTCAAGCCTCTGCCAGCTTTCGGCGGAATGGATCGTCGCCAGTTCGGCGTAGGAAGGCTCGGGGAGTTTTGGGTCGCGGCGGAAGATTCCGTAGAGCTCCTCGTTCCAGGTCACCTTGTCGCCCTCGATCTTCCAGCTCCAACTGCCCAGTTGGGCGAGGCGCTGCGCTTCTTTCAGCCCGGCGCGGCTTTCGCGCAGCCGTCGCTCGGCCTCGTATCGTTCCGTCACGTCGCGGAAGTAGGCGACGACCTGGTGTTGTTCCGACAACGGGGTCGCGCTCCAGGAGAAACGGCGGTGCAAGCCGTTCTTGCACTGGAACCGGGTTTCGAACTCCTTGATGGAATGGCCCACCTGCAGGGCAGTCTCCATCGCCGCGGTTTCCTCACGGTCGTCCGGGTGGACAAGATCCAGCCACGGCGTCGAGAGAAGCTCTTCTTCCGACCAGCCAAGGATGTGGCTCCAGGCCGGGTTGATCTGCTTCAGGAATCCGTCGGCTCCCATGATGCACAACGGGTCCGCCGACAACTCGAAGAGGCTGTCCCGGTCGGCGCGGGCCTGGAGTTGGTCGGTCACGTCCTCGCTGCTGCCGACGTAGCCCGCGCGTGGCGAATCCGCCGTCGCGACCGGCCGGCTTCGGACGGACACGTGCCTGATCGAGCCGTTCCCGCGCCGGACCCGGAAGATCATCCGGAATTCGTGTCCAAAGCGGGTGGCCCGGTCCCATTCGCCCGCAACTTTTTCACGGTCGTCGGGATGGATGGACCGCGCCCATCCGTCGCCGCGAGCCTCCGTCGCGTCGAGCCCGTAGATCTCCTGCCAACGCGCGTTCATGTAGGTGCAGGAACCGTCGGCGTCCGTTTCGAAGATCCCGACCGGCGAATCCTCCGCAAGGGCGCGGAAACGTTGTTCGCCCGCCTTCAACTCCTCGTTCAACCGCTCCTGTTCCCGGGCAGCCCGGCGCAGTTCGAGCTGCGAAACGACCTGCCGGCCGAGGGCCTTGAGCGACTCGATCTGGTCCGGCGCCAGTTCGCGCGGAACCGTATCGATCACGCAGAGCGTGCCAAGGGCGAAGTCGTCGGAGGTGAAGAGCGGAGTGCCCGCGTAGAAGCGGATCGCGGGCCCCGAGGTGACCAGCGGATTGTCGGCGAAGCGTTCGTCCTCCAGCGCATTCGGAACGATGAGGACGTCCGCCCCGTGGATGGCGTGGGCGCAGAAGGCGAGATCGCGCGGAGTCTCGGTCGCGTCCAGGCCGACCCGGGACTTGAACCATTGGCGGTCGGCGTCGATGAGGCTGACCAGCGCGATGGGAACCCCGCAGATCGACGAGGCCAGCCGGGTGATGTCGTCGAAGTCCCGCTCCGGCATGGAGTCGAGCACGGCATAACGCTGCAACGCCGCAAGGCGCTGTTCCTCGTTCGGAGGCAGACTGGCTGGTATCATTCCGGTTCGGTTTGCAGGGACGCCGATCAAACGGCCCGATGCGCCGCCCGATTGACGCCTTGAGATCGGACGAAAGCCGCCGCGGTTGAGTGAAAGACAAATTCCTTTTTGACGACGGTCGTGTCTAGCGATCACGCCCGCACTCCGATGAGGGATTGAAGGCAGAAGGATCCTTTGTCAGGAATCTCCCCGTCATGGACTGCTCACCTGCACGCACAAGGAATCCGTCCGATTGGCTGCAGACGTGTCCCGACCATTCGCAGCCGCTCGCGGAACAAGTCACCGAATGGATCCTCGCGTGGGAGCCCGACCTGACGGAATCCATCAAGTGGAACATGCTGTGTTTCTCCGGCAGGAAGCTCTTGTGCGGGCTCAGCGCCTGCAAACATCACCTCGGCATCACGTTCTTTCGAGGAACGGAACTGCCCGATCCGGCCAAACTTTTTCAAACTGCGGAGAACAACACCTCCATCCGCGGAATCCGCCTGAATTCGTTGGACGGATTCAACAGGGACGCCTTCCGGCACCTTCTTCATGCCGCGGTCCTTCTGGACGAAGATCCGACGGCGCCGCCCGTGCCGAAAATGAAACGGGTGCCTTGGCCGATGCCGGACTTCTTCAAGAAGGCGCTCCGCGAGAAACGCCATCACGCCGCGGCCGTGCACTTCGACTCACTCAAGCCCAGCTACCGGCGCGAGTTCATCGTCTGGCTCACCGTGGCCAAACGCGCCGAAACCCGCGAACGACGGCTCGGCGAAACCCTGGTGGCGCTCGCTGCCGGCAAGAAGTGGATTGACCGCAAGCCGCCTTCGGCGACGGAGTAATCACTCGACGCGAACCGCAACACTCGGGGCGACGTTTCCAAAACCATGTCCGCGATCATCTACCGCCTTGGCAACGACCTTGAGCTCGACCTGGTCATCGAGCTTTACCGGGCATCGACCCTGGGAGAACGGAGGCCGATCGGAGACCGCGCCCGGATGCAATCCATGCTGCAGAACGCCAGCCTTGTGGTCACCGCATGGGACGCGGAACAGCTCGTCGGGATCGCCCGCAGCGTGAGCGACTTCGCCTACTGCACCTACTTGTCCGACCTCGCGGTGCGGCAAACGCACCAACGGCGGGGCATCGGCCGCGAACTCGTCCGCCGCACCCGCGAGGCGGGCGGGCAGGCGACGGTAGTCCTCCTTTCGGCACCCAAGGCGGTGGACTACTACCCGCACGTCGGTTTCACCCAGCATCCTTCGGCGTGGGTCTTGCCGCCTGACGGAGCTGGCGATTCGCGATCGGAGGCACAATCCGCCTGTCGATGAAATGGAAACGTGACGGCCGCGGTATTCGCCTTCTAGGTTCGCGGGATAAATGGATAGGGACCGAGTCGAGTCATGGTGTCAGAACGGGATGCTTGCTGTCGTCGTAGCGTCGCTGTGGTTCGCCGCCATCGCCTTCGGCGGCGTGGATCTGTGGGCGAGGGTGGTCCTCCAGTGGTTGATGGCCCTGGGCCTCGTCTTCTTCGCCGTGCGCCTCACTGTCGCCCGGCGCCCGAAACTCGTCCTTCCACCCGCGTTTTGGGCCGCCACGTTGTTCATGGTCTATGCGGTCGGCCGGTATTGGTATGCCGACGTGGAGTATGTGGCCCGGCAGGAACTGATCCGTGTGGCCATCTGCTATCTGGTGTTCAGTTTCGTGGTAACGACGCTGCACGGGCAGCGGTCGGTCCGGTTCCTCGTCTACGCGTTGATCGCGCTGGCCACCGTGGAATCGGTCTATGCGATCTACCAGTGGGCCGCCAAGCCGGGAACGGTGCTGGGCTACGGACAAGCCGCGCAGTATCTGACCCGCGGTTCCGGGACTCTCTTCAACCCCAACCATCTCGCGGGCCTGGTCGGTCTGGCGCTGCCCATCTCGATCTCGATCGCGCTGATCAGCCGGGAACCGCATTGGGTCCGGATATTGGTGGCCTACTGCGCGGGAGTGCAGGGGATCGGGATCTTCACGACCCTTTCCCGTGGAGGAATCGTCGCCGCCGCGATTTCTGTCGTGCTTTTGGGCGCGATCATCGTCTGGAAAGTCCGACGGCTGTGGATCGCCGTCATCGGCGGGATCGTCTTCGCCGCAGCGGTGGCTTTCTGGGTCAACATGCCGGAATCGCTGGCCAAACGGTTTGTCGACCTCAGCCGCTATGTGGGCAAGGAAGCCAAGGACACCCGTGAGCTGATCTGGGATACCGGCATTGCCGTCTGGCGCAAAGAACCGTGGTTTGGGGCGGGCCCCGATCATTTCGACCTCCGGTTTCGCGAGCACCGGAACGAATGGCTGCAAACGCGCCCAAGACGCACCCACAACGACTACCTCCAGTTGCTGGCGGATTGGGGTGTGGTCGGCGCTTCTCTTGGAGCCTTGTTCCTTGGGGCCGTGGCCTACGGTTTGATCCGGGCCTGGCCGCATCTTGGCCGGGAAGAGTCCAGCTTCGAGATGGCGCCCGGAAGCACGCGATTGGCCTGGGCTGTCGGCGCAGCGGCCGGGATCGTGTTCCTCATGATCCATTCGGTGGTCGAGTTCAACCTGTTCATTCCCGCCACCGCCATCGTTGCGGCCATGCTCTTCGGGATCTGCGCGGCGTCGATCCGGTTCGCCACCCGCGCGGCAGGAAGGTCCATCGGCTGGGCCGGTCGCGGGCTTGGGCTGACCGCGGGACTGGCGATCCTTTGCGCCCTGATCGGATCGTCGCCCCGGGCGACGGCGGAAGCCCGGCATCTTTTAGCGGCCAGCCAGGAAGTTGCGGACAACGAGAAGCGGGTGGCCGAGTTCAAGTCGGCCATCCTGGCGGAACCGGCGAACCCCGAAACCTACTTTGCCCTTGGAGAGAACCTGCGGATGCGGAGCTTCGAGGGAGTGGAGCGATACGAGACCTTGGCCGCCGAGGGGATCGGGGCCTTCGAAGCCTCCGTCCGGCTCAACCCGTGGGATCCGTTCACCCGTGCGCGTCTGGCCATGTGCCTTGATTGGCTGGGCCGCCATGGCGAAGCCGGGGCGATGATGGAAACTGCCCTGAAACTCGACCCGAACAACAAATACATCGTGACGCTGATGGGCTGGCACCACCTGCAGACCGGGGATCTGGCCAAGGCGCACGAGCAGCTCGAGCGCGCCACCGTGCGGATGCCCCATGCCCAGGATCCTTTGGCGGTTGTCCTGTTTGAACGGGTCAATGAGATGCTCCGTCGGCCCCGTTAACAGCCCGCCGAAGAACGCCCGGTCAGGGGACCGGGCCTACAAGACCAAGGTGATTCCCGAAGCTTTTTTGGCAGGTCGCGTGCGCTCACGGGGCGGGATGGGTGCTTGTTTGACGGGCTGTTAACGCCGGTTCGAACGGCGGTTGAGTCCCAAATCGATTACGTTCGGTCTTGAACGAAGGTTTTGGACCCCAGAGCCTCCGACACAGCAAACGATGAAAGTAGTCATACTCTGCGGCGGCAAAGGAACCCGGCTCCGGGAAGAAACCGAGTTCCGGCCCAAGCCCATGGTGCCGATCGGTGATCGGCCGATCCTGTGGCACATCATGAAAACCTACGCCGCCCACGGGCACCGGGAGTTCATCCTCTGCCTGGGCTACAAGGGCGACGTGATCAAGGACTTCTTCCGCAACTACCTCTGGATGACGAGCGACGTGACGCTCCGTCTCGGCCATGAACCGCAGTTGACGATCCACAACCACCACGACGAGGAGGACTGGACGGTGACGCTGGCCGACACCGGCCAGGAGACGATGACGGCCGGGCGCATTGCCCGGATCGAGAAGTATCTTGGCGACGACCAGGAGTTCCTCTTCACCTATGGAGACGGCGTGGGAAGTGTGGATATCTCGAAGTCGATCGAGTTCCACCGTTCACACGGCAAGCTGCTTTCGCTCACGGCGGTTCATCCTCCGGGCCGCTTCGGTGAGCTCGGCATGAAGCCGGGCGGCGCGGTTACCGAGTTCAACGAGAAGCCGCAGACCGAGGGCGGTTGGATCAACGGCGGCTACTTTGTGGCGTCCCGAAAAATCTTTTCCTACATCGGCAACAGCGACCAGCTGATGTTCGAGCAGGAGCCCATCCGGAAGATCGCGGCGGACGGCCATCTCATGGCCTACCAGCACGGGGGGTTCTGGCAGCCGATGGACACCTACCAGGAGTTTCTCCTGCTGAACCGGCTCTGGGATGCCGGCAAGGCCCCTTGGAAAGTCTGGTGATGACGGCTTTCGGCGACATCTACCGCGGCAAACGCGTCCTGCTGACCGGCCACACGGGGTTCAAGGGCTCGTGGCTGGCCGAATGGCTCATTTCCCTCGGCGCCGAAGTAACGGGGCTGGCATTGCCGCCCGCGACGACGCCCGCGCTCTTCGACGAACTGGGCCTGGCCTCGCGCCTGCACCATCGGCTCGGGGATATCCGCGTCCTTGACGTCGCGCGTCAAGCCGTGGAGGCGTCCAAGCCCGACTTCGTCTTCCATCTCGCCGCCCAGCCGCTCGTCCGCCTTTCCTACGAGCAGCCGGTCGAGACCTACGCGACCAACGTCCTCGGCACAGTCCATGTGCTCGAAGCGATCCGCCTGGCCAAGCTTCCCTGCGTCGTCGTGGCGGTGACCACCGACAAGTGCTACGAAAACAAGGAATGGGTCCACAGCTACCGCGAAGAGGATTCGATGGGAGGTTACGATCCCTACAGCTCGTCCAAGGGAGCGGCCGAACTCGTCATCAGCGCCTATCGCCGGTCGTATTTTTCCGGAACGAATTCACTCGTGAAGCTGGCTTCGGGCCGCGCGGGCAACGTCATCGGCGGCGGCGACTGGGCCCTCGACCGCATCGTTCCCGACTGCATCCGCGCCCTCCAACGCGGCGAGACCATTCCCGTCCGCAACAAGGTCGCCACCCGTCCGTGGCAACATGTGCTCGAACCCCTGAGCGGCTACCTGCAACTCGCCGCCAACCTGCACCGCGCTTCCGCGCCCGCCGCGCTTCAGCCCCTTTGCAGCTGCTTCAACTTCGGTCCCGCGCTGACCTCGAACCGCACCGTGGCCGATCTCGTGCAGGAAGTGCTCAAACACTGGCCCGGCCGCTGGGAAGACCGCAGCGATCCCAAGGCCGTGCACGAGGCCAAGCTCCTCAATCTCGCCACGGACAAGGCGTTCCATTTTCTCAAGTGGCAGCCCGTCTGGGATTTTCCCCGCACGCTCGAACGCACCGTCACCTGGTATCGCCGCTGTTCGGCCGATGCCGCCGAAGCCCCCACGCTGACTGCCCGCCAGATCGCCGACTACGCCGCCGATGCCAAAGCCGCAGGCATTTCATGGGTGCAGTGAACACGCAGAGTTTTTTCAATGAGCCGCAACCCCGCTGAACTCAAAGCCGAGATCCTCCGGCTGACCCGCGAGTATTCCTCGCTCATGCACAAGGCCAACCGGCCCGGCATCGAGAACGCCAACCCGTTCGTCGCCGGACAGACCACCGTGCCCTATGCCGGGCGCGTCTTCACCGAGGACGAGGTCGAGGCCGCCGTCGGTTCCACGCTCGACTTCTGGCTCACGCTCGGGCCCGAGGGTGAGGCCTTCGAGAAGGAACTCGCCGCCCTGCTCGGCGTGAAGCACTCGCTCCTCGTCAACTCCGGCTCCTCCGCCAACCTCGTCGCCTTCTCCGCCCTCACCAGCCACAAGCTGCCCGCGCACAAACGCATCGTCCCCGGCGACGAGGTCATCACCGTCGCGGCCGGTTTCCCCACGACAGTCGCGCCCATCCTCCAGTCCGGCGCCGTCCCCGTCTTCATCGACAACGACCCCGCCACCGGCAACGCCCGCGTCGACCAGCTCGAAGCCGCCTTCGTTGCCGGCAAGACCAAGGCCGTGATGATGGCCCACACCCTGGGCAACCCCTTCGACCTCGGGGCCATCCTTGAGTTCTGCCGCAGGCACGACCTCTGGCTCATCGAGGACAACTGCGACGCCCTCGGCTGCACCTACTCCATGCCGCTTGCCCGCGCCCACGCGCTCGGCTTCAAGGAAAACTCCCCCGGCATCCCGAGCAACGGCACCCACATCACCCGCTACACCGGCACTTGGGGCGACATCTCCACCCAGTCCTTCTATCCCCCGCACCACCTCACCATGGGCGAAGGCGGCGCGGTCAACATCGTCCACCGTCCGCCGCTCAAGGCCTACGCGGAAAGCTTCCGCGACTGGGGCCGCGACTGCTGGTGCGCCAGCGGCCTCGATGACACCTGCCATAAACGCTTCGGCTGGCAACTCGGCGAACTCCCTCAAGGTTACGACCACAAATATATCTATAGTCATCTCGGCTATAACCTAAAACCCCTCGACATCCAGGCCGCCATTGGCCGCGCCCAACTCCGCAAGCTCGATTCCTTCGGTGCCGCCCGCCGTGCCAACTGGCTCACCCTGCGCAACGCACTGGCTCCGCTCGAAGAGTTCTTCGACTTCCAACTCCCCACCCACGCCTCCGCCTGGTCCCCAGCCGGATTCACCTGGAAAGGCGAATCCCGCACCGACCCCAGCTGGTTCGGCTTCATGATCCGTGTCCGCCCGGACGCGCCATTTACACGCACAGACTTGGCGCGCCACCTCGACACGAAACGCATCGGCAACAGGATGCTCTTCGGCGGCAACCTGCTCCGCCAACCCGCCTTCGTCCAGCTCCGCAAAGACAACCCCAACGCCCTGCGTATCGTTGGCGACCTTAGCGTTGCGGACGACATCATGGCCCGCACGTTTTTCCTGGGTGTCTATCCCGGCCTCACCGCGCCGATGCTAAACTACATCATCGAGACCATCACAGACTTCGTGGCCGCCAAAACTACATAGCCGAATATATAACGCAGCAGCCCCCTAACATTCTTCGATCTAGTGATGAACGCGGCAGGGTTTGTCAAAACGCTCAACCACGGAATTTGGTTAAGGAACAGAAAATGAAGATCGCAATTCTAGGCACAGGCAATATCGGCACCGATTTACTTCTGAAGGCCATTCGCTCGTCCACGCTTGAATGCCGGCTCTTTGCCGGCCGCAACCTGGCTTCGCCAGGCATGACCAAAGC
>JAYVSO010000128.1:0-10715 GCA_043775315.1 Verrucomicrobiota bacterium | reverse complement strand
GGACCGTCCCGAAAGCAGGACCGTCCCGAAAGCAGGACCGTCCCGAAAGCAGGACCGTCCCGAAAGCAGGACCGTCATAGCGCTCAAGAGCACTAGGGTGAAAAATGCAATCCGGTAGTCGAGGTGCATAGCCGATCGACGGGTTTTCAGCCGAATTTCGAAACGACTTCAGGTCGAAACACCCGGTGAGGTGGGCAACGACCCGATCGCTTCCGCAAATCTTCAGTCAAGGTTGCCGAGAAAGGAGCCCGACGACAGTTCGGCACGGAATTCGCCCGGAAGCTTTGGAGCGTCGAATCTGAGCAACAGCGTGTGTGGACCTGCCGGGACCCGGGCTTTCACTTCGGAGCCTGAAATGGTAGCCGTCTTGCCATCGATGAGTGCGTTGGATGGAACCCCTCCCGTGAGCTTGATGGAGATCTCACCGGTCCCGGAGGAGTTGAACTTCGCAGCGGCATAGACGCCGTCCGGTTCCCGCCATTGTATCGATTTGATTGAATCGGTGAAGGCGCTGGAGGCAAGACGTCCATCCACCGTGGTCATGACCGTGGTCCAGCCTTTGCCGCGGAACCCGCCTTGCAGCAGCTTCTCATCGCCGAACTGGCGGACATCGATCGTCCGGGGATAGAGCGCCCAGACCCGAGCGACGTTGCCTTTCGACGCATCGAACGCCCCGGGTCTCCCCAGTTCCGTCAGGAACCGGACTAGATCCAGCTTCTCCTGCTGGCCTAGGCCGTCGATCAGTCCACTGGGCATCAATGAAGCCCCTGAGGTTCGAGATTGGATCTGCCGTTTCGCGATGGAGCCTTCATTTCCAGCGGCGTCCCTAATGACCAACTCCTCGGGGGTTTCCCTCACAAGGATTCCCATTTGTTCCTCTCCGTCTTTCCTGGTCACCAGAATGGATTGATAACCTTCCTTCACCTTTCGGTTCGGATACAGGAGCGACTCAACCAGATAGTCGGCCGGTGCCGACGCTCCGATGCTTGTCATGTCGGGACCGACTCGCCCGCCGGCGCCTCCGATCGCGTGGCAGTTCACGCAACCAAGCTGCACCCGCCGGTAGATCGCTTCACCCCGATGCGGATCGCCTTTGGACATGGCGTCCGCGGCAAGGCGCTTCATCTCCGCATCGCTGAGTCCGCCGACCGATTCGTCAAGTCCGGCTCCGCGGCTGAGCGCCAGGATGAGCTCCGTTTCGCTCCTGCCACCCTCCCGGCAAGCCCGGACGCCAGCCTTGGCAACGACCGCAGGTATGCCGGACTTCGGCAGGGCCTTGGTCATCCGCGCCGGACCGCCCCGAACCGAAAGGATGCTCCGCCACAGTGCAAGGGCGCCTGCTTCTTCCGATTGATCGAGAAGCACACCGATGATCGCTGGTTCAGACCTTGCGAAATCGATCGCGGCCAACGCAGACGCGGACGATCTTCGGACATCAGCAGGACGGTCTTTCCCGGTCATGCCACGCAGCGCCTCCGCGGCTGCATCTCCGCCCACATCACGCAAAGCTTGCATGGCAACCCCTCCGGCGCTTCCGCCCTTGGTCGCAGCTTCGGAAAGCGCAGGAATTGCCGAAGCCAGCTTCCATTGGCCGGCAAGCCGGAATGCCGCGTCGCGGACCGACTCGCTGGCAAAGAGGCCGGCAACTTTACCGAGATCTCCCGACGGTCGCATGTTTCGGATACGGGCTGCTTCCGCCAAAGCCGCCAGAGACTTGGTAGTGCTGGAGGCGTCAAATCCACCGGCCAGAGTCTGCTCGAACAATCTTCCAAGCGTTTCCTGCGAGCCGGCTTTGCCGATGAGATCAATCCACGGACCACTGCCATCCTTCGGCAAAGGCTCCGAACCAATCAACTGGTCGAGAACTCCGGCCGCCTGCGCGGGCTCTATCGCCTTGAGGCCGAATTCGAGCTGCTTTTCACGGCCCGCCGGGTTCCAAGAACCGGTCCGAAGCGAGTTTACCCAAACTTGGGCAAGGTCGTTGATCGTGAGCCAGACCGCGTAATCGAGGAACGGATCCATCGGTTTCTCCAAGGACGCCAGAGCAAGCTCGGCCGAGCGAGGGGTCTTCTGGCCCGCCAAAGCCAGGATGGCTTCCAGTCGGACCCGGGGATGTTGATCGGCCAACGCGGTTTCGATCCGCGACATCGCGTTCGTCAGCCCAGCCTGCCACCGGTTCAAGATGCGGACAGCCCCTGCGCGAATTCGGCCGTCGGAAGACTTCAACAGAACATCGAGAAGCTCAGGTTGGCGGCTGCCGATCGACTGGAAAGCCCAGAGGAGCCGCAGGCGATTCAGATCGTTGGTCGCGCCGGTCAGTTCGGTTTTGAGCGCCTCCAAAGCGTTGGTTGCCCTTTCAGCGATCACCCGTTGAGCGCGCTGCCGATCCCACGGAACCGCGCTCGAAAGCTGTTTGGCGACGATCGCCGGCGCCTCACTTCGACGGAGATCAGAAAGCGGGATCGTTTTACCAACAGGAGCCACGCGCCAGATCCGACCGTTCTCCTTGTCGCGGCGGCGATCTCGGAAATCCACTTCGCCGTGCTGGATGATCGGGTTCGACCAGTCCGCGATATAGAGCGCGCCATCCGGCCCAAGTTTCACGTCGATCGGGCGGAATGTGACATTGGTTGTGCGGAGAAGGTCCGGCAGTTCCTTCGTCTGGTAGCCGCTCCCCTGCTCTTCCGTCCCGAAACGGACGACCCGATGGGCGCGAAAATCGCAGGTGACCATGTTGCCCTGCCAGTCCTGTGGGAACAGCGGCGAGTTGACGATCTCGAGGCCGCAGAACTTGGGATAGCTGCCAGGGCTGATGCTCTGCAATTCGCGGCGCATCTGGGAGTAGGTGAAATAGGTCGCGCCTTCGATGCCCCAGCTGACGCCCTGGCCGCCGGCACCATCGGTCACGAAGGACTGGCCATATTCGTCGAACTGGTGTCCCCATGGATTGCAGAATCCTCTCAGGAAAACGGTAAGCTGCTGGTTGCGGGGATTGAAGTCATGCACCGCGCCGCTATAGGCCCGGACCACGCCGTTGGGCGTTTCGATATGGCTATGGATGTAAATCGACTGGTTGAAGAACAGGCTGCCCGACGGAGCCCACCTGAGCGTGTGGAGAATGTGATGCGTGTCCTCGGTGCCGAAGCCCGACAGCACAATCCGTTTTTCGTCGGCAACTCCGTCGCCATCGGTGTCCTTGAAGTGGAGCAGCTGTGTGCTCTGGCCGACGTAGACGCCGCCGTCACCGGGTTCGACTCCGGTCGGGATCAGAAGCCCGTCTGCAAAGACGGTCGCCTTGTCGGCGACGCCCTTACCCTGGGTGTCTTGAAGAATGATGACTTTGTCGTTCGCCTTCTCACCGGGCGCAATCTGTGGATAGACCTCCGAACTGGCGACCCACAGGCGGCCTTGCGTGTCGAAGTTCATCTGGATGGGTTTGGCCAGGAGCGGATTTTCCGCCCAAAGGGTAACTTCGAAACCTGGCGCGACCGTGAAAACCGGCTTCACCTGCTGATGGGCGGCCACCGCCACTTCCGAGATGGATGTCGCAGTCTTCACCGCGGCGCCCGCTTCAGCCACGGAAAGCTTCAGTTCGATCTTCCGCGGCTTCGGCTGCCGGAGTTGGACGATCTTCGCTTCGTATTCGGCGATGATCGGATCGAACATGGGGATCTCCTTCGCGTTCTGTCCCTGCTCGTGCTTCCGGAACCCAAAGAGATAGGTTTCGTTCTCCGGGCGCCAGCGATGGAAGAACTGCCGGTTCTTCTCGATGATCGTGCGGCGCAATTCCTCGACCTGCTCGGCCTGGGCACCGGAAAGAATCTTTAGCGACCGCTTCCAATCGTTGTCCGTTCCCCTCGCCGCCTCCTTGCCATCGATGAACAAGCTGTAGGAGCCCTTGTCCAATCCGACGATCTGGACCACCGGCAAGCCGGGACTGATGAGCATCGGCTTCCCTTCTTTAAGATGACGGGCTGGCTCTAGGTTCTCGTTTAGGATGGTCGCCGAAAACGAGGTCGTTGTCTTGATCGTGTCCGTTAGCTTTGATCCGAAACTGCCGTCGCGCACTTTTCCATCTTCGAGGATACCCAGCCTCCAGTTGGTGCCCGGCTGGTTCATCGCGATGTCGACCAAGTCGGCGACCTGCCCATAGCCGTAACTTGACAGGTGAATTCCGTTGTCGGTGAAAAAATGGTTGGCCGCGTAGGCTGGTCCGTCACGCAGATCGCGGAAGAGGTCCGTGAACCACGCGTTGCGTTCCTTGGCCAGATCGCGGAGTGCCGCGGTGATCGCCTCCAGCACCTTGTTGTGTGCGGTCGGATCCGGAAGCGGCGCGGGCATCCGTTCATGACGGATCGGGCTTACGACCATGAAACGCACCTTGTCCTTGCCTCCGGCAATCTGCTCGATGGAGTCCATGAGCTTGGCCATGTCGCTCTTGAACGGGCCCACCGCATTCAGCCCGTCGAACGAGTTGGCCATGCCGTAACCCAGGATAACCACCGTTGGTTTGACCTGGGCGATTTGGTCTTTCAGCCGGGTGAATACTTTTTCCGGCTCGCGGAAATCGAAGCTGGATCGGCTCGTGCCGCGCGGGGTGTCGGCGCTCCATCCCAGATTGCGGACGATGAACTGGCGGTCCTTGAACCGCTCATGGAGGCGCAGTTCGATGTGGCAGTATTCCTGTTCGCGCTCGATCAACGTGTCCCCGAGAAGGAGGACACGGTCGCCATCGACGATGTCGAGGCGGTTGGTGTTCTGGGCGGACGCCGTCGAGGCAGCCAGGGCTGCACAGACAATGGCGAAGACAACTCGTGGAAGCATGGTCGGTTTGATCATGGAACTGGAATCGAGATTACTTGGGTGTGCCGATGAGACTAGCTTTGACCGCCTCGGCCATCAACCGGGCGCCTTGGGCGTTCGGGTGGATGCGGTCGGGAAAGAGTTCCGATTTTCCTGAAAGCGCTGAATGCAGGTCGATGATGGGAATCCGGCGGCGCTTGGCCACCGCCCGGATCGCCGGGATAACACCGTCATTGATCGTCGCTTCGTTGATTCCCCAGCGGGTTTCGTAGGCCGGAACCGGGAGGCAGAGGTAAATCTTGGGTTTGGACGGGAGGCTCTTGAAATCGTTGATCAACGCCTCGAGGTCCTCCTCGAATCCCCGGTTCCGGATCCAGTTCTGGGGCTTCGTGTCGTTCGTGCCGAGCTTGATCACAACGATGTCCGGCCTGAGTCCGAGGGCCGCGTTGAACTGCGGTGTCAGCCGCCATGGATTGTCGCCGTGAGAGAGGAGAGTCGCGCCGTTAACTCCTAAATTCCACACATCGAACTTCTCGCCCAATAGCTGGCCCAGCACCCGGGGGTAGCTGTTTTTTTCGCGGTCCTCGACGCCGGCGCCGTAGGTGATGCTGTCTCCAACGCACGCCACCTTGATAGGCCCCTTCGGACCGGATGAACCAAGTGCCCCGGAAGCGCATCCGGCGACACAGGCGAGCGCCGCGATCCCGGCGGTTCTGAGAAAGTGGCGGCGATTCATGGTGTTGCCGGATTGAACCGGCGAAAGGCCGAATCAGGCAAGCGGGCCTTTCAGGAAATGTGCGTCCGGAATCAACTGTTTTTCTGGTTGAACCGAAGTCTTTGGCAACTAGGTTGAGCAAGATGGCAACGACGGTTCCAACCGATTCGTCCGGAGGCCTGATAGTGGTCCTCCTCATCGTCTTTTTGCTCGGTCCCTTCTCCCTTTGCCTGCTGTTTGCCGTTCGCTTTTGGCTGGATAGCCGGACCTCCAACCGCAGGGCATCGCGGATGCGCTTCGTTCCCCAGGCCACCCGCCATGCCCGTTCCCTGCTTTTCGAACGCCCGGGACGTTGGATGGCGATCAAGTCCACTTCGGCCGAGGAAGTTCGCGAGGCTCTCGGTCTGGATGAAGCCATTCCCTGCTCTTGGGACGAAGGATTGACGGAAGCCCGGGAGCAGAAGCTCTTCGTGGCCCCTCCCGTCGACGGCTGGGTTCTGGTGGTCGGGCACTGCTTGCCCGACCCCACCGATGATCCCGACCGCTCTTTCCACTTTTTGCGGCGCCTCAGCGAACGTCTCGGCCACGTCCAGTTCTTCAGCCTCAATCGCATCGTGAACTACCACGCGTGGGCGATCGTTGATCAGGGTGAAGTCTTCCGCGCATATGCCTGGGCCGACGAAGTCATGTGGAACCAGGGGCCTCTGACGGCGGCGGAACGCGAAATGAAGATGCGCATCCGGCCCTACGCGGCCGAGTCAGAGCGGCCCCTTTCGTCGAACGAAGCCGGCGCCAACTGCGAGCGCGTCATCCGCTTGGCATCACGTTGGGGGATCGACCCGGCAATGGTCGCCGAGGAAGTCTCCAACGGCGAGGGCGGCTGTGTTGGCCGCGTCATCCGCGGCGTTTGATCTTCCCTCGGGGCTGCTTAGTGTCCCCGACATGGCCGCACCGTTTCGAATCTCTCTTGCGTCGCTGTTGTTCGTCCTGGTGACGCCCCGCTGCCTCGCGGACGACTGGCCGCAGTTCTTGGGGCCGAAACGCAACGGCACATCGCTGGAAACGAATACGATCGTCCCCTGGTCCGGCGACGGGCCGAAAGTGGTCTGGCAACGGGACGTCGGGGCGGGCTTCGCCGGACCCGCGATCAAGGGTGAACGGCTGCTGCTCTTCCATCGGATCGGCAACGAAGAACTCCTCGAATGTTTCGCTGCCGCCACCGGGAAATCGACGTGGACCAACTCCGGCCCCACCCGTTACCAGGATGACTTCCGATTCGACGATGGACCCCGAGCGGTGCCCACGATCGATGGAGGCCTAGTCTTTGCGCTCGGCGCGGAAGGCGGCCTGCGTTGTGTTGAGCTCGCCACTGGAAAGACGGTTTGGATGCGGGCGTTGTTGAAGGAGTATGAGGCGGAGAAAGGCTTCTTCGGTGTGGCGTCGGCCCCGCTGCTGGTCAGCAACATCGTGGTGGTAAACGTCGGCGGATCGAACGGTCGCGGCATCGTCGGGCTGGATCGCTTGACGGGAAAAGAGCTTTGGAAGGCCACCGATCACGAAGCCAGCTACTCCGCGCCGGTCCTAACCACGGTCAACGGCAAGCCACTCGCTCTTTGCTTCACGCGGGCCGGCCTGGTCGGGCTAGAGCCATCCACGGGGAAGGTGCAGTTCGAGGTTCCGTGGCGGGCCCGGTCATCTGCCTCGGTCAACGCCGCCGCTCCGGTTGTTTGGGGCAATCGTGTCTTCATCACCGCTAGCTACGACACCGGAGCCAAACTCCTCAGCCTCGACGGCGGAACTCCCGCTGAGATCTGGTCGAACGACGAGAGCCTCTCCAGCCATTATCCGACGCCGATCTGGGCCGACGGTCATCTCTTCGGGTTTCATGGCCGGCAGGAAAATGGAGCCGAGCTCCGCTGCGTCGATGCGGAAACCGGCAAGGTTCGTTGGGCCAAGGACGGCCTTGGGATCGGCCAACTGATTCGGATTGGCAGCCGGCTCGTGGTCCTTTTGGAGAGCGGCGAACTGCTCCTCATGTCCACCAGCTCAACGAAGGCGGAGATTCTGGCGCGGGGCCAGATCCTAGGATTTGGCATCCGCGCCGCGCCGGCATACTCGAACGGTCGTTTGTTCGCCCGGAGCCCGAAGAAGCTGGTTTGTGTGAAGCTGGTCGAATGAGTCGGGAACGGATCACTCCCCAACTCCGGGCGCTGTGGCCGCTTTGCCTTTCACCTTCTGATACATTGCTAGGCAGCGTTTGCGTTGCACGTCGTGAAGAACGATGCGCTCGGCATACTTCGAGCGGTTGAGTAGGAGTGGATTCTCCCACGGCTGATGCACCAACTCGGCTGCAACGGCGCGCAACTCGGGCACCCACAGCTTCACGAAAGCCCCGTCTGGATCAAACTTCTCGGCCTGTGTCACCGGGTTGAAGATTCGGAAGTAGGGCGCGGCATCGGTTCCTGTTCCCGCACTCCATTGCCAGCCACCGTTGTTCGCCGCCAGGTCTCCATCGACGAGCTTTTCCATGAAGTATTGCTCCCCTTCCCTCCAGCTGATGAGCAGGTCCTTGGTCAGGAACATGGCGACGATCATGCGAAGGCGGTTGTGCATCCAACCCGTCTTGTTCAGGCATCGCATGGCGGCATCGACAATTGGATAACCCGTCCGGCCCGCCTGCCAGGCCTGGAGGTGGTCGCGGTTCTGGCTCCATTCCAAGGCGTCGTATTCCGGGCGGAAACTGCCACGCATGATGTGCGGGAAGTTGTGGAGGATCTGGAGGTAGAACTCGCGCCAGATGAGCTCGCTCACGTAGGTGTCGAGGCTCCTGAGCTGAACCGGGTTCGCTGAAGTTCGGAGCGAATCAACTTTCTGAAGGACCGTCCGGATTCCAATGGTGCCCGCACGGAGATGGGGCGAGAGCCGCGAGGTCCCAGGCTCCGCAGGAAAGTTTCGTCCATCGGCGTAGTCGAAGACGGCCTTGCTGAGGAATCCATCCAGCGCTTCCCGCGCGGCCTTCTCGCCGGCCGGCCAAAGATCCTGCGAGGTGGCATGGCCCAGAGTTGCGGGGTCAAGCGGGATGGGTTCGGACCGGACAGCTGGAGTAACTTGCTTTGCCGCGGCCAGCTTCGGGAGCGGTTTCTCGATCAGCTTGGTCCGCCAGGTTTTCGAATAGGGCGTGAAGACGGTGTAGGGCGCTCCTGCCTTGGTGAGGATTTCCTTCTCTTCCCACACGACGGCGTCCTTGAAGACGCGGAAGTCGACGCCGATGCAGCGGAGGTTTTCCCGAACCTTCCGGTCCCGCGCCTGGGCGTAGGGTTCGTATCGATTGTTGGCGAACACGGCCAACGCTCCCGTTTCTTTCGCCAACGCGGGAATGACGGTTTCCGAACGGCCACTGCGGACGATCAGATTGTAGCCCAACGTTTCGAGATTCTTCGCCAAACTCTCGAGCGACCGCATCAGGAACGACACCCGCACTCCGCCGACATCGCGACCGGTGCGTATGGAATCCTCGACTACGAAGACGGGGATAACCATCTCTCCCGCTCGTTTGGCTTCCAGCAAGGCGGTGTTGTCGACGACCCGGAGATCGCGCCGGAACCAGTGAAGGACGGTTTTCAACTGCGGGTTGCTTCCGGGCCTCGGGACTCAGTTGTTTTCAGGAGCGTGCCTCTTAAGCCCGACGGCGTGGGCGATGTCGTCGAATTCTTCACGACCGATTTCTTCGAGTTGTTTGCCCTTGGCCTTGAGCTTCTCGTTGATCTTGATGGCCTTCTCGGTCATCTGCTCGTGGGTCTCCTTCGAACCTCCCAAGAGGGCGAAGTTGTCTCCGGTGGTCACGCGCTTGTGGCCGTCGGAATCAAGTCCGACGCCCACGAGCAACGCCTTCTTCTTGGGCTGCTTGGCCATGGTGCGGAAACTAGGTGCCGTCGCCGGGACTTCAAGCGGCAACACGTTCGAGGAGTTCCTTGATGCGTCCTGCTGGATCGTCTTCGACCGGTTGGCCATGAGACATGAGCAGGAGATCGAAGTCCAGTTCGGCCAAATCCCGCAGGCGCGAGATGAGCCGAGGCCGGTTGGTGCAGTAGCGCTCCGGCAGGATGTCGAATCCGTGCGCGGGAAGGTTGAAAAGCGCATCTCCGAGAATCACCACTCGTTTTTCGTGGTGGATAAAAGCGAGTTCAGCACCGGCCCCTCCGCCGAGTTCGATGATCTGAAAGCTATCGCATATGCTCTGCCCTAGGCGTATCGAGACCATGGGAACTCCATCGAGCTTAGCCTCGTCACTCGCGACGACCGGAATCTTCCATCGCCGGGCAAATCCATCGGAGTTTCTCAGGTGGTTTTCATTGGTGAGGATCACGGCCTTGGGACACCCATGACCTTCGAGCAACTGCATCAGTTCCTCCGTGAGAGGAATCGGATCGAAAACATACAGGTCTCCGTTCACGAGGATGGCCGAAGACGTCAGCTCCACTTTGTGATGCGGCGAGAACGCCTGCCACGTGAACACTCCGTCCCGGATCAATTGGAGGGAGGTAGCGACCGGTGTGTCCATGGCGAGACACTAGCGGAGATGGCAGCGGGATCAATCCGACGCGTTTGGCACCCATGGTGGATTTGCTCTGAAGCCAACCCGGGCTCAAGGACGTGGGGACCTGAATCTCCGCGGCAGGATCGGATACAAACGACCCGGTGATCCCCTACATCCCAGTGCAGCAGCCACGTGGTTCGACTTCAGGACCGGCGGAAACCTGTCCCCAATTGGTCTCGTCTTCGAGAACTCAGTCGAGCCCACCGGCTCAGGGTTCCGGCGATTGGATTCTCGTGATCCGGGGATTCGGATTCCGTTCGCGGCAATGAAAAAACCCGGACCCTTTTGGGTCCGGGTTCTGGTGAAAACGGAGGATGCGGAGATCAGAGGCTGTGACCGGTCACCGTGCAGCTCGGGTTCACGGCCACGGTGGTGATCGCGTAGGTGCCGCCAGCAGGGCACTTCAATTCGGTGTTGATGGCCTGCTTGATGTATTTGTCGGAGGCGCCGGCGATGTCGCCGAGGGTGACGGTCGCGGTCGGTCCCTTCTTTTGCTCCAAGGCCCACTGTTCGATGGCGCCCTGGACCTGCTTGAGGTTGGCGATGCACGCGTTGGTCTGCGCCGTGGTGCGGGCCTTGACGAAGTTCGGGATGGCGATG
>JAYVSO010000127.1:0-45511 GCA_043775315.1 Verrucomicrobiota bacterium | reverse complement strand
AGCCCTCTCCCAGCGGGAGAGGGCTGGGGTGAGGGAGAACGGCCAGCCAACCACGGGCGCGAACGGCCCCACCAACCCACTGAAAACAGCGAGGAACCTCCATGTTTCCTTAGAGCCGAGCAAACCGTCACCTCGACGGCTACGGGGTCACTTGCCGCCCGCTTCGAGGAACACCCGGTTGTAGGCGTGGGTGTCGAGCGGGTTGGAGTGCCAGCCTTTGACGGACGGACGACGGAGGCTGACGCGGGCGTGGTGGTAGATCGGCAGCACGGCCGCTTCTTCCGTCAACACGTCCTCGGCCTGGCGGATGAGTTCCATGCGTTTGGCCACGTCGAGTTCGCCGCCGGAGCGGGAGAGGAAGTCGTCGTAGGCCGGGTTGCGGAAGCCGGTGTAGTTCGCGGTGGACTTGGAGGTCCACATGTCGAGGAAGGCCGAGGGGTCGGGATAATCCGGCGTCCAGCCGCCGAGGTAGAGCTGGTAGTTCTTCTGGTTGGTGAGGTCGAGGTAGACCTTCTTCTCCATGTTCTGCAGGCCCACCTCGATGCCGAGCGTGGTGCGCCACATCTGCTGGAGAGCCTCGGCGGTGATCTTCGTCAGCTCGGCGTTGTCGAAGATCATCTCCAGCCGGGGAAAGCCCTTGCCACCGGGGAAGCCGGCCTCGGCCAGGACCTTCTTCGCCGCCTCGGGATCGAAGGGCAGACGCGCGCGGGATTCGTAGCCGGCCATCTTCGGCGCGACAAAGGACCACGCGGGAGTTTCGCCGCCGCGCGTCACGGTCTTCACGATGCCTTCGCGGTCGATGGCGAGGCCAAGCGCGCGCCGGACGAGGCGGTTGGCGAGAACGCCGTTGGTCACGTTGCAGCCGACATACTGGACGCGGAGGTGCGGGACCATGCGGAGGGACTGGGGCTCGTTCGCACGGTAGGGCTCGATCTTGGACGTGGGCAGCGCGGCGGTGAGGTGGAGCTGGCCCGCGCGGAAAGCACGTTCCTCGGTGTCGGAATTCTCGATCGGGTAGAAGCGCACCTCCGCGAGCTTCACGTTGGCGGCATCCCAATAGTTCGTGTTGCGGATGATGCGGATGAGCTTCGACGGGGACCATTCGGCCAAGGTAAACGGGCCGTTGCCGACGTGGTTTCCCGGGCGGGTCCACGCGGTGGCCTTGCGCGCCGCGCCGCCGTGCTTCTCCAGCGTCGCGCGGTGCACGGGCATGTAGGTGGGGATGTCGAGGAGCGAGAGGAAGTAAGGCGTGGATTCGGCGAGGGTGACCTTCAGCATGGAGTCGTCGACGGCCACGACGCCGACGGTGGAGAAATTTTTCGTCTTCCCGGTGTTGAAGGCCTCGGCGCCGAGGATGGGGTAGAGGTAGAAGGCGAACTCCGACGCGATCTCCGGCATCAGGACGCGCTGGTAGGAGAAGGCGAAGTCGCGTGCGGTCACGGGATCGCCATTGGACCAGCGGCCGTTCTTGCGGAGGTGGAAGGTGAAGGTTTTCCCATCCGGCGAAATCTCCCAGCGCTCGGCCGCGCCGGGAACGGGCGCCATGGTGTCGGGATGCCTCCAGACGAGCGGCTCGAAGAGGGCCTGCATGATGTTGTCCTCCTCGACGGAGATGGTCGTCTGAGGATCGAGGTCGCGTGGCTCGGTGCCGTTGCCCTTGTGGAGGATCTGTGCCCGGTCGCCGGACTCGACGGCGGTTTCGTTCTTGCCGCAGCCGGTGAAGAGCAGGGCAAGGGAGAGAGTGAGCAGAGGGGCGAGGGAGCGGGACGAGAAGGCTGGTAGGTGGGGCCCGCCGCGCTGCGGCTGGCCGTCGAGTCGCAGCGCGACTCGACCCGCCTTTGTTTGTCTTGCCATCGCTTCGGATGAGCCGCATCGGACCGTTCGCACGTAGGAGATGTTCATCGCGAGAAGACAGAGTCTCTGGTTTCTAAGATTTAGATCGCGCCGGAGGGCCTGTAAAAGGGTGGAAAGATTCATCACGTGCCTGTTCGGTTCACTTCTTCGCGGTGTCGAGCGAGACGTATTTGTAGGGATGGATGTCGAGGAGGTTGCGCGCCCAGCCCTTCACCTCGGGACGCACGAGCGCGACGCGGGTATAGAAGTAGATCGGAATGGTCGGGGCTTCTTCCACGAGGATGGTCTCGGCCTGCTGGAAGAGTTCGATGCGCTTCGCGGCGTCCGAGGTCCGGCCGGCTTCCTCGATGAGACGGTCGAACTCCTTGTTGGACCAGCCGGTCTGGTTGTTGCCTCCGCCGGTGAGGAACATGTCGAGGAAGCTGTTCGGATCGAGGTAGTCGCCGATCCAGGCGTAGCGGGCCATCTGGTAGTTCATCTGCATCATCGTGTCCTGCCAGACCTTCGACTCCTGGTTCACGATGGCGACGTCGATGCCGAGGTTTTCCTTCCACATGCGCTGGAGCGCCTCGCAGATGCTCTTGTGGCCGTCGTCCGTGTTGTAGAGCAGCTCGATCTTCGGGAAGGCCTTGCCCCCAGGGAATCCCGCCTGCGCCATCAACACCTTCGCCGCCGGGATGTCGAACTTCACCAGTGTCTTCGCGGTATAACCGGCCGTCCCGGGAGGCACGATGCTGTAGGCCGCAAGCTGACCGCCGCGCGCCACGGTCTTCACGAGGGCTTCACGGTCGATCGACATCCCCAGCGCCTGCCGCACGCGCACGTCGGCCAGCACGCCGTTGGTCACGTTCATGCGGAAGAAGTAGGTGCCGAAGAACGGATGGATCGTCAGGAACTCGGGATGCTCGGCCTTGTAGACGTCGATCTTCGCCTGCGGCAGCGACTGCGTGATGTGGAGCTGGCCGGCGCGGAAGGTGCGTTCCTCGGAGTCCTGGCTGTCGATGGGGAAGAACTGGATCTGGTTCAGCGTGACCTTCGCGGCGTCCCAGTAGGTCGGGCTCTTTTCGACGGTGATGACCTGGTTGGGCTTCCAGTCCTTCAGCCGGAACGGTCCGTTGCCAATGTGGTTTCCGGGCCGGGTCCACTGGGTCGCGCGCTCGTCGATGGGCCCGAACTTCTCGATCGTCGCGCGATGGATCGGAAACCACGACTGGTGATACATCATCGAGAGGAAGTAGGGCGTCGGGCCGGTCAGCTCGATCTTCAGCGTCTGGTCGTCGGGCGCGGAATAGCCGGTCTTGGAGAAGTCCTTCAGCTTGCCTTCGTTGAACTCCTTCGCGCCTTTCACCACCCAGTGCATGTAGGCGTATTCGGAACCGAGCTTGGGCGAAAGCATGCGCTGGAAAGAATAGAGGAAGTCCTTCGCCGTGACCGGATCACCGTTCTGCCACTTGGCGTTCTTGCGGAGGTGGAAGGTGTAGGACATGAGGTCGGGCGCGACATCCCAGCGTTCGGCGACGCCGGGTTCGGGACTGAGGTCCTTGGGATTCGGCGCGGTGAGCCCCTCGAAGAGCGCCATCATGATGTTGTATTCCTGCTGCGACGTGAGGATCTGCGGATCCAGGTCACGCGGCTCGGAATGGTTGCCCATCATGAGCGTCTGCTCGCGCGCGGCACGGTCGATGACCAGCTCACGCTGTCCGCAGCCAGACACCAGTGCGAGGAAGGCGGCGAACGCCGGAAGAAGGAACGCGGATCGAACCCGGAGCGAAGGCTTCATGGCGGAGAAGGTTGCCAGCGTCCGCGCGGAGGCAACAGCTTTTCGAAACCAATCGCGCCGGCGATCAGTTGTCCCGTCCGAGCTTCTCGTAGTATCGGCGGACCTGCTCGGTGAACTGCGCGGGCACCGGGTCGCGGTCGATGGGCACCAACGCCTCGCGGGAGCCGCGCTTGGCGAGTTCCTCGGCGATGCGGTTCTGCACCTCGGCCATCGGCTGGAGAATCTGTGTCTGGACCATTTGCCACTGCGGCTCGCGGCCGGTGCGACGGAAGTCGGCCCGGACGGCACGGACACGGTCACGCACCTGCGCGAGGTCGTCGCGGATCCGGGCATCTCCGACCATCTCCTCGACGTTGCTGAGCCTCTCGTTCCATTCGCGGAAATTGTCACCGGTCAACGGTCCGCCGTTCCATCCGCCATTGGCTCCGCCGCCACCCAAGGCGCCGCCGAAGTCGAATGATCCGGGCGATCCATCGCGCTCCTGCGGCTGCTGCCCGCCTTGGCGCTGCTGTTGGGAATTCTGCCGATCACCGGGCTGGTTTCCCTGTCCGCCTTGGCCACCCTGTCCATGGCCTGGTTGTCCTTCTTGGCCGGGCTGCTGGCCGCCCTGACCTTGTTTGCCCTTCTGACCTTGCTTGCCCTTCTGGCCATCCTGACCGGGTTGTTCCCCTTCCTGACCTTGGCCGGGCTGATCTTTCTGAGCCCGGTCACCCTGTTTGCCTTGGCCTTGTTTGCCCTTTTGACCCTGCTTGCCTTGGTCGCCGGGTTGCTGTCCCTGCTGGGGATCGTTGCCTTCCTGCGGTTCGCCCTGTCCGGGCTGGCGCTGGCCGTTCCGAGAATTCGAAGCCATCTCGCCCACCCGATTTGTGGAACCGCCACCGGCCACGCCGCGGGCGCGGTTGGTTGATGAACCGTCCCGGAGGAATCCGCCGTTGCCATTGGTTCCCTGACGACCATTGCCACCGCGCGATGCGAGTTCGCGATTGAGCTGCTTGGAGAGTTCGTCGAGTTCCTTCCGCGCCAGTTCAAGCGCCTGGGCTTCGTCGCCGAGGACGCTTTCAGCCGCCTGCTCCACGCCTTGGCGGAGTTTGTTGATGTCCTCGCGGGCGCGCTGCTCGAATTGCGATGCTTCGCGGTTGAGGCTGCGTTCGGCGAGGAGCCTGGCCTTGTCGAGCGAGTCTTCCGTGTTGTTCAACGTCTGCTGGCGGACCATGTCGTAGAGCCGCTTGGAAAGGAGCGGTTCACTGGCCTCGGCCTGCTGGGAAACCTGGGTCATGGACCCGATCAGATTGGTGAGCGCCGCCTTCTGCTGGGCCAGTTGTTCGGCGATCTTGTCGGTCGGGGTCTCGCTGCTGAGCGTCCGACGTTCGGGCTTCTTTTCACCGGCCAGCTTCTCGCCAAGTTCTTTCTGGTTCTCGGCGAGCTTGCGGGCCTCCTCGCGCATGTCGCGAATGGCTTCTGAGAACTGGCTGGAAGTCTTCTTGCGGACTTCGTCCTGCAGGTTCATGAGATCTTTTTCGACGCGGGAGCCGGCCGCGAGCGCCTCGGAAACCTTCTCCTGGTTGAGCGATTCGGCGGCCTTCTCCATGTCCTTGCGGGTCTCGTCGAGGCTCTTGCGCTCGTCCGCCAGGTCGCCGTTCTTGTCGTTGCGCTCCATCTTCTGGCGGGCGGCATCGGCATCGGCGAGCAGTTCGCGCTGCTCTTCCCGAAGGCGCTTCAGTTCGCGGCGAAGCTCTTCCTTTTCCTTCTCGGTCTTGGCGGCCTCGAGCGAGTTCTGCATCTCCTTGAGGCGTTCGTTGATGTCCTGCTGCCGCTGGGCGAGCTCCTTGAGGCGTGCGAGGAAGTCGAGCTGCTCCTTCTGTTCCGGCGTCTGCGCCTTCGCCTGCTGGGCCTGGGACTTGGTCTCGTAGCGGTTCTCCTTCTCGTTCATCTCGAGTTGGTCGAGCTGCTGCTGTTGTTGCTGGCCGCCACCGCCGCCACCGCCCTGGCCGGGTTTCCGCTGGGTCACCTGGGTTTCGCGTGCGGACAGCTTCAGCAACGCCGAGTAGGCGGCGTTCTCCGCGCTGGTCGCCTCGGAGAGCCGGAACGGATCCTTGCCGGCCGCGCCGAGTTCCTTCACCGCGCGTTCCATCTGTTTGAGGGCCGTGTCGAGGAAGCTCTGGCCGCGCGGGTCCTGGACCTTCTCCTTCATCGCCTCGGCCAGCTCGACGGCCTTCTTCTGCGATTCGAGAACGACGGAAAGGTTGGTCTTGAAGCCGGACGGCAAGCGCGTTCCGGAAAGCTGGCGCTGCAGCTTCCATGTGGCGTTGAGGACCTGCTTCTGGAGGTCAGCGAGCTTGGTGGCTTCGTTGCCCTGCTGTTGCTCCTGCTGCTGTTGCTGCTGCTCGCTCTGGCCGTCCTGCGGCGGGGCTTTGCGGAAGATCTCCTCGAACGGACGGACCTCGCTGAGGAAAAGATCGCCCTGCGTGCGGCGAAGTTTGCCGTCGGGCCCGATGTCCTCGGCCCAGACGTGGTAGGTGAGGAGGTCGTCGACGGCGGCGGGGATGCCTTCGAGGGAGAAGAGGTGGTCGAAGGACTGCTTCTCGTTGGGTGGAACGATGATCTTCAGGTTGTTCGTGTCGCCGGTTCCGGCCACGCGGACTTCCTTCTCGGAACCGTCGGGCATGATGAAGTTGAAGCCGTAGCCGACGAGGCCGAAATCGTCGCTGGCCTCGGCGCGGAAGGCCATTTCCTGGAGGGCTGAGACGCGTTGATCGCCCTTGGGAGAAATCCATTTCAAAGCCGGCGGCCGGTTCGGCAGCGCGTCGAAGACGAACTGGGTCTGGATCCTGTTGGTCAGGCCTTCGGCATCGACGAGCACCAGCCGGAACGTCTGCGACTGGGTCAGGACGAGGCTCGGCATCATCGCCGCCGCACGGCCGACCGGAAGGTCGAGAGCGATGCTGCCTTCGGGGCCGACCAGACTGGCGCTGCGGACGGACTTGTTGAGGAGCAATTCCATCCGGACGGTCGAACCCTCCACGGCGCTGATGCGGCGGGTGTCGGGGACTTTCTTGGAATCCAGCCGGGTGTAGGCCGGGAATTCGATCTCGGCGTCGGACTTTTCCAGCCGCGGGTATTCGAAGATCGCGAGCTTGTAGCTGTCGCTCGCCTTGCCGCCGAACTCGATCCGATAGACCCCGTCCGCCTGGAGATCACGGATGGTCCCGCCGAAGACGGGATCGTTGAGACTTCGGCTGAGGGCGATACGGTTGGTCTTTCCTCCCTGTTCCAACACCATCGCGGCATCGGCCGGAACACGGCCGCTGAACCGCGCCAGAACCACGAGCGATGATCCCTTCTCCACACGCGCGTCGCCGGGAGTCACTTTCACTTCGTAGCCATGTAACATGAGCGCCACGGAACTACCGCCGGGAAGAGAGCCATTCGCATACAGCAGCCACGTCATCGCCGCGGCGAAGACGAACGAAGCCAGTTGGCCGAAGCGGACTCCGGCAAGGCCGAAGCCTTCGACAGACCGGTTCCAATCACGCTCGCTGCAGGCGGCGACCGCTTCGCGAACAACCCGGGCCTGGAGGAAAGAGAATCGGCCCGTCACGGGATCTGGCTGCTGTTCGACCGCGGTCGTCAGTAGCGACTTGAACTCTGGATTCAATGCCTCAAGGCGCCGGGCCACGTCCCGGTAGTCCGGCTGCCAAGACTCGGCGGCAAAACCCAGGAAAAGCCCGCCAAGCACTCCGACCAGCAGCACGAAGGGAACGACCGGGGCAAAGCTAACGCCCGACATCACCTGCAACGCCATCGCGGCGAGCGACACCGCGCCCAGCCCGAGCCACAGGTTGATGAGACGCCGGTGCAGGCGCTCGATCCGCAGGCGGCGCGCGACCGGTTCCAGCTGCCGACGAAGTGCGGGTTCAATCATGACGAAGCCTCCAATTATGACGCCGGACTGACGGAGTTGGTTTCCGGGAAGTGCTCATGGCTGCCGGGCGGTCCTGGCCCCGAAGCTCAACCGGCCGGCGAGCCAGGTTTCGATGAGCACGAATCCCAGCGCGGCCAGGAGCACCCAGCGCCAGAGTTTTTGACGTCCTTCCAGTTCATTCGCCGCCGTCATGAGCGTCGCCGCCTGGTCCGCCTTCGGAGCCGCGGCAAGAGTGGTGGGAGCGGACTTCACCGGAACGCCGAGGTTCGACAACGTGTCCGCCGCCATCGGTGCCGTGCGGGATTCCTCGGGCGAAAGATTCACGGCGAACGACAACGGCTCGGGCAGGCCTTCGACACGGTAGAAGCCGGGCTCGGTCGTTCCGGCAAACAGAGGCGCGCCGGCCACCAAGGCCTCGCGTTTGCCATCGGGCCGCACCACGGATAGCGCGCCGGCCACGCCGTTGGTGGGAAGCGGGACAGAATCCCCGACGAAGAACTGGCGGGCGAAGACCTGCCGCGCACGACCGTAATCAAGCAGGCCCGACAGCAACGGAACGAACTTCGACGACAGCGCCAACTGGCTGTCCGCCGGCGTCCAGGTGGAGGTCAGGACGAACAACGACGCCCGGCCGGCTGGAATCTCCATCAAAGCCGCATCGCCCGAATCATAGGCCGCGACGACACGGGCGCCGGGAATCCCGTTGGTCGAAAGCTGGCGCGCCTTCCAGAAGTGGATCCGGGTGAAGTCGCTGAAGCGCGGATCGGCGAACGGGGCGAACAGCGGATGCTGGAAATCGATCCTTCCAAACAGGCTGTAGCTGCTGGTGAGTTCGGAAGCCGTCGGGGCGGGAAGGCCCAGAAGGGTTCCGATCGCCTCGGTCGAATTGGAATCCGGCAACGCCAGCAGGACGGTGATTCCTGCGGCCAGCGCCTGTTTCGCCCACGCCGCCTGCCCTGCCATGAGCTTGGTGCTGCCGACGACCAACGCGGCGTCCTTCAGATCCGCCGCCGTGAGCGGCACCGATGTCGGACGCAGCAGAAGCTCGACCTTGCGCGTCCGGGTTTCAGGAAAAGCGCGGCCAAGGTAATAGGCGAGTCCCGCTGAATCCTTCGGATCATCGTTGCCGAGGAAGAGCACACGGACCGTTTCCTGACGGCGCGTCTGGATGAAGAGAGAGTCGTCGAACCCCTGGCCGTCGCCGGTCAACGACAGCCTCAAACCATTCGTCGCCGTGAGGGAGTTGGTCCCGGCGGCGAGCGTGATGACCCGGCTCTGCCCGGCAGGCACGTAGGCTTCCGCGCCCGGACCCCCATCGCTCCGCTGGATGCGGAACTGGTCGCGTTTCGCGTCGGACGAGTTGTTGACGCGGACCTTGATGCTGCCGTCGGTCGTGCCGGAGCCGGAGGCGAGTTCCGCCCCAAGTTGGAGCGCGGCGTTGCCCGGATTGCGGGCGTTGATCTGTTCCAGCCGCACCTCGACGCCCTTCGGCCATTCGTAGCCCTGGAGCCCGTCGAGCTTCGCGCCCTCCTGGAAATCGCTGATGACCACGAGCCGCTTGCGGAGCTGGGCATCGGCCTTTTCCTCGAGCAGTTCCACGCCCCGCATCATCGCGCTGCCGAGATGGGTCGAAAGCCAGGAAGGCGCTTCGGCCTCGAGCAACGTGGCGGCGAGGTTTGCGCGTTCGCCGGAAGCGCCGGAGGTCCAACGCGTGAAATCGATGAGCACACGCGGCTGGCGGTCGAAGACGACCAGCGCCACCTCGTCCGCCGCGCCGGCGGCCCGGAGCACGGCGGCGGCCCGTTGCTTGGCCTGGGTCCAGAGATCATCGCGACGCAGGCTCGCGCTCGTATCGACCAGCACCACTGTGCGGACGCGTTCGGTCTTCTGCACCGGCGGTGTGATGGCCTGCTGGAGATAGGGCCGACCGAAGGCGAACGCGACCAGCAGCAGAACGAGGCAACGCAGGAGCAGCAGGAGAATATTTTCCAATCGGCTCCGCTTGGTCATCTGCGGCGGCGTGGGCTGGAGGAACATCAACGAGCTGAACGGCGTCTTCTCCCGCTCCGTCCGCCGGATCAGGTGCAGCAGGATCGGCAACGCGACCGCAGCGGCGCCGGCGAGGAAGAGTGGGGCGAGGAAGTTCATCAGCGGCGGGTCTTCACCGGCTTGCGCCCGCGGGCGAGGCGGTCGCGGAGGAATTCAAACAACGCGATGTCCAACGGCACATCGGTCGTGAGCACGTGGAAGGCGATGCCAAGCCGTTCACAGAGGGACTTGGCGGCGGACTGGTGTTGGCCGAAAGCCTCCAAATAGCGCGCCCGGGCGGAGGAGGGATTAAGGTAGAGGTCACGACCCGACTCCATGTCCTCGAACCTCGTCGCCTTCTGGAACTGGAAGGTCGTCTCCGCCGGATCGAGAACCTGGAAAACGACGACGTCGTGCCCGCAGGCGGCGAGATGGCCGAGGTTCTTCTCCAGATCTTCCAGCGGCGCCAACAAGTCGGAGACAAGGATCATCAGCCCGCGACGCCGGACGATTTCGACGATGCGTTTGAGCGGCTCCGCCAGGCTCGTGATCCGAGCGGAAGACTGCTTCTCCAATGCCAGCATGATCTGCCGGAGGTGTCCTTTCCGATGCCGCGACGGCAGATAGTCCCGCACATGATCGTCGAAGGTCAGCAATCCCACCGCGTCGCCCTGGTCATGGAGGAACTGGCTGAAGGTCGCCGCCAACGTCGCCGCGTAGTCGCGCTTGGACCACGCGAGGGACTTGAAGTTCATCGACGGGCTGAGGTCCAGCAGCAGATGCGAGGGGAGGTTGGTCTCGTCCTCGAATTTCTTGATGTAGTAGCGGTCGCAGCGGGCCACGAGCCGCCAGTCGAGATAACGAAGATCATCGCCCACGACGTAGGGCCGGTATTCGGTGAACTCGACGGAAAAGCCGTGGAAGGGCGAACGGTGCATGCCCGACCAGAACCCCTCCACCACGACCTGCGCGCGCAGCTCGAGATTGCGGATGCGCATCAGGGCCGCCGGATCAAGGAACGAGCCCCCGCTGGCTGCGGGTCGCGCGTCCTGGAGGCTCAGGGACATGGGCTGAACCTAGTGGTGCGGGTCTTCGGGGCAAGGGCGGATTGCGGGAGAGAATGACGAAGTGCGAAGGCCAAAGGCCGAATAGAAAACCCGGTGCGGTTCGGAGCACGCCGCCGAACCTCCGTAGGCCCGAAGGGCTGTCGGAGATTAGCCAGCCACAAGGTGGCTGGAATGCGGTTCGCAGCCAGTCGCGTCCCGGAGGGACGAAGGAAGGGAGCCCAGGATGAATCCGTCGTCCCTCCGGGCCTTGGAGGATACATTGCAACGGAACCCAGCCACCTCGTGGCTGGCTAATCTCCGAAGTCGCTTCGCGACAGACCCCCGCCACCTCCATCTGGGATCTGGCATCAGGAATCCGGGCGCGGCCATCAGTCTTCCGGTTTCGTGCTTCCTTACTCCTCCGGGTTCTGTATCAATCTCGGTCTTCGTGGCCGCACCGGCCGCTTGTCTACAAACCATGAGCCTCACAACTGTTCTCCTCCGACCCGGCGAAGCCGACCGGATCGTCGCCGGCCACCTCTGGATCTATGAAGGCGCCATCCTGCGCCTCACCGGTCCCGCCAACGACGGCGACCTCGTCCAGATCAAGGACCACCGCCAGCGCCTTCTCGGCATCGGCTTCTACAATTCCAAATCCAAGATCCGGGTGCGCGTCATCGACTCGGAGCGGACCGACATCGACGTCCTCTTCTTCGAGGAACGCCTCCGCTCCGCGCTCGCCGTCCGCCAGCGGCACATGCCCACGGCGACGTCGTTCCGCGTGGTGAACGCCGAGTCCGACCTGCTCACCGGCCTGATCCTCGACAAGTATGAGGACGTGTTCGTCATGCAGATCTCCTCGCTCGGCATGGAGAAGCGGAAACACCACATCGTCGAGGCCATCAAACGCGTCTTCTCGCCCCGCGCGATCGTCGAGAGGAGCGAAAGCTCGTTCCGCAAGTTCGAGGGCATGGAGGAGTCCAACGGCATCATCCACGGAACGATCGAGGGCCCCGTGGGCATCAAGCTCAACGGCCTCAAGTTCGACGTCGACATCGCCGGCGGCCACAAGACCGGCCTCTACCTCGACCAGCAGGTGAACTACCAGAAGGTCGCCAACCTCGTCCGCAAGGGCGACACGGTGCTCGACTGCTTCTCGTTCCTCGGCGGTTTCGCGCTCCATGTCGCACGCGCCGGGGCCAAGCACGTCGTCGGCGTGGACCAGAGCGCGGACGCCACCGGCTTCGCCGCGGCCAACGCGAAGGCCAACAAGCTTGATTCGCAGTGCACCTTCGAAACGGCCAACGCCTTCGACTGGCTGAAGGCGCGCACGCATACCGGCCCGCACGAAAAGCTGATTCCCCAGTTCGACGTCGTCGTGCTGGATCCGCCGTCATTCACGCGGACACGCTCGGCTGTGGAGGGCGCGATGCGCGGCTACAAGGAGATCCATGTGCGCGGGCTCAAGCTGCTCAAGCCGGGCGGCGTGCTCGCGACGTTCTGCTGCTCGCACCATGTGGGCACGCAGCTGTTCCTCGACAGCGTCCTCTCGGCCGCGTTCGACCAGCGGAAACTTCTCCGCCGCGTGGACATCTACGCCCAGAGCCCGGATCACCCGGTCCTGCCGTCGATGCCCGAGACGGAATACCTCAAGGGCTTCGCCTTCGAGCTGGTCCGCTGAACAGGGGGAAACTCCAATTGCGAAGGCCGGGCAGTGATGCCCGGCCTTTTTTGTTCATACACGCCGGTCGCGAAGAGCAGCCAGGAACACCCTTCGGAGCACCGACCGGTTGGTCTAGCTGGCCTGCTCGAGCAATGCTCGCTGCCAGCGCATGAGGCTCGGCGCGTATTGGTCCCAGTCTTCAGCGAGGCGGTTGAGGGTGGCGCGGGGAGCTATAAGCGTCGCGTCGATGGCGAGGGCGGCGGCCTGTTTGTCGCGGATCTTTTCCAACTGTTCGGCGCGACGTTTCTGCACCTCGGTCTGGCGTGGGCTGCGGTGCCGGGGAATCTCGGGCCACTCGGCTTCGGGCACCGCACGTCCCTTGGCGACGGCGTCCCGGATGGTGCGGACGCGGTCGGGCCGGAAGCGCCGGGGCAGGACTTCGTCCCAAGGCTGGTCCATGGAAGCCCGGACCGAAATCTCCACCATGGTTTCTGGTGAAAGGACGAAGAAAGGCGGCCGATTAGCCGCAATGGCCTGGCCTTCGCGCCATTCAAAGATGGCCTTGAGGACGGCCAATGCCGGGCGGGCGAGGAACGAACCGCCCTTGACTCGCCAAACATCAGGATCGGCCGGCGGCACCACTGCGCAGTCGGAGACGAGGCGCTCGCAGCTTTCCTGCATCCACTCCACCCGGCCGAGCTCGACGAGACGGGCACGTAGGAGGTCGGACAGGGCCTTGAGATGGCGCGTGTCGTTCCGGGCGTAATCCTCCATCCGCGGCGTCAGCGGACGCTGCGCCCAGTCGGCCTTCTGCGGGCCCTTGTCGAGGTCGATGGCCAGGAACTTCTTCACCAACGCATGCAGGCCGAAGTGCGGTTCGCCGAGCAGGCGGGCGGCGATCATGGTGTCGAAGATCCGCGTCGGGACGAACGAATGCCATTTGCGGAAGAGGCGAAGGTCGTAGTCGCTCCCGTGCATGATGATCTCGCGCTCGTGGATGGCGGCGAAGAACCCGGTCAGGCTGATGCCGGAAAGGGGATCGATGAGACGATCCTGTCCGTCGATCGATATCTGGATGAGGCAGAGTTTCTCGGGGTAGGCGTGAAGGCTGTCCGCCTCGGTATCGAGGGTTAGCCAGGGAGCGGCGTCGAGCCGTGCGAGGAAATCGGCCAGGAGTTCGTTTCTATCGATCACTGATGGTGACGAGTGTGGGGATCTCCGACGGCGAAGTGCAGGTAAAATTCATCGCGATATCGAAGAAACACGCTGGCGGGAGCCGGCTTACTTCGGTCCGGAGCGGTAACCGGTCACCCGGTAGTTCCGGTCGAGGACCATCGTGCGGGCACCCCAGGGGACGTAGCGGGAATCGCCTTTGGCCGAAGGATTTTCAACCCTCCAGGCGGTGACGAGCCAGTCGTCGCCGTCCTTGCGGATGCGAAATTCGGCGCGCGCAGACCAGTCTTCCTTCGAGGCGAGCACGGCCAAGGCGGCCGCCTCCAACTCCCTCCGGACACTCGGAGGAATGTCGGCCTCGGGTGGAGCCTTGTCCTTACAGCCAAACGTCGTCGCCACCACCAAGGCGCCGACGACGGCAAAACAGTGCGCGAGATTGCGCAAAAGGAGAGCGGGTTCGGCTCAACTGGCCTGGCCGGCAGGGGCCTCACCCTGCTGGGGCGGACGCTGGCCCTGCTGCTGCGCGACCACGATGGGCAGCGGATAGCGGAGCTTCATCACATCGTCGACAAGCACCTCGACGTAGTAGGCGCCGGGGGCGGCGAACTCGACGTTCTGGAGCACGGAGACGTTGATGGCGATGCTGCCGGGGCCGTCGAGGGCGATCTTGCCCTGGCTGGTGGCGAGCACCGTCTTCATGTCGGGCGCGATCACACGGACCGTCTGGTTGAACTGTCCGATGCCGGCAACCCAGCGGTTGAATACGAGCAACTGCGGCGCGGTGACCGGGAACTGCGGGACGGGGATGATGTTGATGACGCCGATCAGGAAGAAGCTGCCGGTGGTTTCCTGGCGGACCTGCTCGCAGACGAGCGAGCACTGGAGATCGGGAAGGATGCGTGTGGGTGTCATTTGGATGTGGTGTTCGGTATCAGCGCGTCGCCATTTCGGCGGCGCGAACGGTGTTCTGGAGAAGCATGGCGATGGTCATGGGACCGACGCCGCCGGGATTCGGAGTGATGCGGCCGGCGATGGGCTGGACCGCGTCGAAGTCGACGTCGCCGACGAGGCGGGATCCACCCTTGGCAGACGGATCGGAGACACGGTTCACACCGACGTCCATGACGACGGCGCCGGGTTTGACCATGTCGGCTTTGACGAACTTCGCGGACCCCAGCGCGGCGACGATGATGTCGGCGCGGAGGCAGTGTTCCTTCACGTGGCGGGACGCGGAATGGCAGACGGTGACGGTGGCATTCGCGTTCGGGCTCTTCTGGATCAGGATCGAGGCCATCGGTTTGCCGACGATGTTGCCACGGCCGAGTACGACGACCTCAGCGCCATCGATCTTTACGCCGGAACGGATCAGAAGCTCGTGGACACCGGCCGGAGTGCACGGAAGAAAGCCGGAGGAATCGCCGAGCATCAGTTTGCCGACATTGATGGGATGGAATCCATCGACGTCTTTGCCCGGGGCAACCGTCGAGTAGACGATCCGTTCGTCGATGTGTTTCGGAAGGGGTGCCTGGACGAGGATGCCGTGGATGCGGCTGTCGGCATTCGCCTGTTCGAGCAACTGCAGGAGCTCGGCCTGGGTCGTCGCTTCGGGAAGAACCCGCGTGTCGGAGACGATGCCAAGGCGCGCGGAAGTCTTCTCCTTCATCCCGACGTAGACCTTGGACGCGGGGTCCTCGCCGACGCGGACGAACAGCAACGACGGCTGGATTCCTCGGGCCTTGAGGGCCTCAACCCGCAGTGCGGTTTCGGCGTGGATCTGTTCGGCGATGGCCCGCCCGTCGATCAGGTTCGGAAAGGACATCAGGGCAGATCGAGGGTTTCGATCTTGATGATCGGCGTGCGTTTCCAACGGTCGTCGAGGAACTCCTCGCCGCTGAGAATCACGCGGGAGCCGATGTAGCGCCAGAGCTCGAACTTCTGCTCGTTGCCAACCAGAAAGGCGATCTTCTCGCCAGAGTAGCGGTCCTCGAGGTTGAAATAGCTGGGCGTGTTCAAATGAAGATCGCGACGGACGATGCCCTCACGGAACACTTTGCGGGCGACTGCCGGCACTCCGTCCCGACCGACGGGCACCGCGGAAACCGCCACCGTCGTCGACGGGGCAACCGAGTTGTCGGGCACGACCGGAGGGGGCACTGGAGTCGCCTGCCGGATCACCGGAGCGCTCGCCGCCTTGGCTGCTTCCGCTTCAGTCTTCGTGTCCCGGGCGACCACCGGCGCGGGCGCGGGCTTGATCTCCGCCACGGGCGTCGCCTTGGCTTCTGGAATCACGACCGGCGCCGACTTGGTCGGAGCTTCGGCGAGGCCGGGCTTGGCGGAGAGTTCGATGAACGAAGCGACCACATAGGCCGCGGCTCCCGCGGGCGCTTGGACTTCAAGCCAATCGCCTTCATGGCGCAGGACCTTCAGCTCGGCTCCTTTCTCGAGGCGGGCGACAACGCTGAAATTCTCTCCCGGGCCGCCTCGGACATTGAGCTTCTTGGCGGACACGGCGTTGTTGGTGCCGACAAACGCGGCGTTGACCCACAGGGGCGTATTCGCCGGCAGGGCGATCTTGAACCAGTTGGTGGGATCGCCCTTCGCAGCCTTGACGACCACCGGCTCAAAAACGGTCACGGACTCGCCCTTGCCCAGCTGGGTGATCACCTCACCGGCCATGCCGGCCACGCCACGGACGTTTACCCGATCGGCCGTGACGGTCCCGGTCTCAGCGAAAGCAACTGAGGCCGACGCGACGAAAAGCGCGGCCAAACCGACGATTTTGCCCGAAATCATGATGGAGAGAGTAGCGTTTTAACCTCAGTGTCTGTCAACGTCCGCCATTTGCCGGAGGGCAGCTGGGCCAGGCGGATCTTCCCGATCTGGGTGCGGACCAACCGAATCACTTCCAGGCCCTGGGACTCGAAGAGCCTCCGAACTTCGCGGTTTTTACCCTCGCCCAGGGCCACCTCGACTAAACTCGTGGAGTTGCCACTCGCAAGGGTGCGGGCCTTGAGCGCCTTGAGCAATTCCCCATCGTGTTGGACACCGGCGGTGATCCGCCGAATGACGTTCTCATCCATCGTGCCGCGGACCGTGGCCAGATACACCTTGGTCACATTGTAACGAGGATGGGTCAGCCGGAGACAGAACTCGCCGTCGTTAGTGAAGAGGATCAAACCCTCGCTCTCGAGATCGAGCCGTCCCACCGGATACAAGTGGGACCACTCCGCAGGAAGGAGCTCCGAGGCAATCCGGCGGTCTTCGGGATCGCTGCGCGAGCACAGGTAGCCACGTGGTTTGTGCAGGGCGAGATACAGGCGTTTGCGGGCGGTAACAGGCCGGCCATCGAACTTCACGCGGTCGACCGTGGGATCAACCTTTGAGCCGGTGACCGTGACCTTCCGGCCGTTCACTTCAACGCGGCCTTCGGCGATGATCTTTTCGGCGGACCGCCGTGAGGCGACGCCGGCGTCAGCAAGGAACTTCTGGAGTCTAATCGGGGCGGTCTTCATCCAAGTTGGGCATCATGGCCGTTCGGTTGGACGCATGCAAAGAAAAGGCCGGCGACCCTTTCGGGTCGCCGGCCTCGAATCTGTCAGGATCAACGGCTCAATCGGAAGAACCTGGTTCCATTGGTCGCGCTGTTGGTCACCACATTCTCGCTGCCGATGACCGCAGGACTTACGACAAGGTTGGTAAACGGGGCGTTTGTCGACAAGGCCGACGTTCCCTGGAGAACGAAGTTGGACGAGCTGGAAGGCCAGCTGACCAGCACGTTGGGTCCGGAACGGCGAATCTTAATCTGCGGCGCGATCTCGATGACCATCGACCAACCGGAGACCAAGCTGCCGGAATCGCCTTCGCCATGGTCCGCGACGTAGAGGGACCACACGCCGTTCGGATCCGTCCCAACAAAGGAGGCCAGGACTTCCGCATACGGTCCCGAAGGGGCCGGCGAGGGCAGGCTTTCGGACGGTGAACTGAGGTTCCGGGGCTTGTAGACGCCACTCTGGAGGAAGCCCTGGGAGATGAAGTTCGCTGCTGCGTCATCAAACGTGAACGTCGCATTGCCGATTGGGTTGCCCGCTCCGACTCGGGACATGAGCACGACTTTCTGGCCGCCGGGCCCGACGAGCAAAACGTCCAAGTCGGACGGGAATGTGTGAGACAAACCGTTCAACGTCACCGTGACTTTTCCAACCCGGCCGGTTAGTCCCGAGACAGTGACCGTCGACGGATAGAGCGAGGCAGGTCCGATGGACGGAATATCCAACGCTGCGGGATTTTCGGTCACTCCCGGCGCGAGACCGACCGTGCCTATTGCGGATGACGCGTTGTTCGCGATCGCCGGGTCATTGTCGTCGGTGCTGACGAGAGCCAAGTTCGTGACGGATCCCAGCACCGTCGGCACGATGACTAGCTGCACCGTGGCCGACGCGTTCTGGGCGAGCCCTCCCAAGGCCACGATGACGGTATCACCGACGACGGTGTAGGAACCCTGGCTGGGCGTCACCGAAACCAATCCTGCATTGGCGGGGATCACATTCGTGACGAACACGCCAGAGGCGTCGCTGGCACCCAGGTTGGCGATCGCAAGGGAGACCGTGGATGCGACACCCCTGAACAGGCTGTTCGGGAATGTCTGCGTCACTGCAAGGTCATTGGTGAGGTTGTTGCCAAGGACCAGCTCAAGCGACCATCCGTTTGAGATCGCGCCGCTTTCCTGTCTCGTATCGTCGGCTACATACAGGGACCAAACGCCATTTGGATTCGAGCCGCTGAACGCGCCGAGCGACGATGAGTATGGCCCCGCAGGAGCCGGTGAGGGCATTTCGTCGGTTGTTTGGTCGAAATCCGTCGGTTTGTATTCGCCGGAGATGAAAGGAACGACCGGAATGCCGGCGAACGCGTCATCCGTGAAGGTCACCTCCAGTCCAGCAATCGCCGAAGCCGGGCCGGCATCCGACATGAGCATCACCTTCTGGCCACTAGGGCTGACCAGGAGCATGTCTATGTCCCGCGCATAGGAGTGGCTTATCCCGCTGACAGTCACGCGGACCTGCTTCACGATTCCCGTCACGCCGGTAATATTGATTGTGCTCGGATATAAGCTGCCGGGACCGATGTCGGGAATGACGATCAAGTTGGTATTCGAGAGGAACTTGCCACGGGCGGTCGTTGCCGAAACCACGTTGTCGGCCGGGGACGGATCCTGATTGGCCGAGACCGCCGAACTGGTGCTGGTGATGTCGACCGGCAGGGTGGCCCGACCCACAACCGAAAGCGCTACGGTCTGCCCGATCGCCATGGTGCCGATGTTGAATCGGACCACGTTGTTACTGACCAACGAGGTTCCCTGGCCCTGCGCCACTTTTACCAAGGTAAGAGCGGGCGAAAGAGTTTCGGTAAGCACAACACCGGTCGCGATGCTGGGACCGAAATTGCTGACCGATATCGAATAGGTGATCAGATCACCGGGGAGGACCCGATCCGGCGAGGCGGACTTGGTTACAATCAGGTCCGAAAGGATCGCATTGCAGAAATCAACGGACTGCTCCAAACGGAGGTTCCAGCCCGAGGCAATACGACCAGACCCGCTCGCCACACCATCGTAGGCATAGAGCGACCAGGTTCCGTTGCCCGCACCTTGGACGATTTGGGCCAGGGTATTGACGTAGGTGAACACCGGGATGTTGGTAGAGAGCGTCCCACCGGGCGAACCTCCGACCGGCCGGAAAGATCCCGAAAATAATCCGCTGAAAGCGGCCGAATTGGCGGCAGCATCGTCAAACGTAATGTTCAGGTTGGCAGCGTTGCTCGAGCCGGACGTATCCATGAGGACAAGCCCCACCCCGTTCGGATTGACCAGAACCACGGTCGCATCGGAGGGGGATGGATGCGAAAAGCCCCTGATTGTCACCAGAGCCCGCGCGGCATTCCCAACCATCCCTGAAATCAGGTTGGTCGACGGGAACGGGGTAGCCAAGCTGAGATCCGGAATAATGATCGCCTGGGAATTGTTGGCGATGGTCGTCGCGGTGGCCCTGTATCCGATCTTGACGAAGAAAGTGACCGATCCGGCCGGAGATCCCCCGCTCGAAAGGCTCAAAGTCACGGGAAGGTTGGTTCCGCACGGAACCGCCGCAGCCAGCTTGAAGGTAAACCGGTTGGTCACAGCGGCACCCTGTTGGATCACCGCCAAATAATTAACCGGCCCGGTGATCGGGGCTACCGACGCATTGGAGACTATCTGGGCGGTCACGACGGGAGCCGACGCGAGCCCCACGTTTCTGATGGCGAAATCGAAGGTGACGGTCTCACCCGGATCCACGTAACCGTTGGTGGTGCCCAGCGTTTCGGCCACGAACTTCGCCGAGTCGGAGGCGTAGACGGCCACCGGTTCTTCACTGAAATTGGAGGCAACCAATGCGAAATCCTGATCGCGGGGATCCGAGTTTCCAGGCACGCCGTCGGAGTTGATGTTGGCAGCCAGGATCTCGATCGCCACTTCGCCGGCGATCCCGGCTGGCAGGAACACGGATTCGGAATTGTTGACCTTGTCCGAAATTCCGCCGGTTTGCGAATACTGGCCGCTGAACACGTTGCCCTTATAGGCCTGGCCATTGACGTAGACGGTCAAATCCAAGTTGTTGTTGTAGGCTGCGCCGAAGGTGCTGCCGGGTGCATCGGTCCAAGTCACCGTGATCCGAACGGGATCTGCCGAATCGGCGATGCGGCCGGTGTAGACCCGTTTCTGTCCGGTAGCCGTAAACCTGTCGGCCGCGGCCTGATCCCTGAACAGGTAGGATGACGTGGCGCGGAGATGGTTTCCGATGTCCATCAAACCCATCCCCTGATTGTCGGACCAGCGATCATCTCCGGCATAAAGGCCAGTCATGTAGCGGGCGCTGTTGAGCAGGAGCGCCTTGGTCAAGGCCGGGCTCGGAGGAGTTAAACCCCGCGAAACGAAATCCTGCCGGATCAACGCGGCACCACCCGCAACAGCCGGTGTTGCCTGGCTGGTTCCGGAACTGGCCGTGTAGAGAAGCTGGCCAGGAGGGTAGTAGATGTCGCCAACACCACCGGAGACACCCGTCCCATCATAACAGTCGATCGGGGTTCCGTTGGTCTCGGCGCCCGATTTTTGCGATACGCCACCGGTGATGTGTGTTCCCGGTGCCATGATGTCGGGCTTGTGGCGCCCGTCGTCGGTGGGTCCGCGACCGGAGAAATCGATCACGTCAAAGCCATTGTCCGCTCCTGAATTGCCGACACCGGATCCGTCACTTCCATTAAAGGGACGAACGTTCTCCGAAGCACCCACCGTGATGACATTCTTCGCTGTGCCGGGGCTCGAGACCGTTCCGCGACCAGGGCCGGAGTTGCCAGCGGCAAAGACAATGACCATTTCCTGGTTCCCGCTTGCGCTGACCTGGGCATCGCGAACCAGTGAGTCATATTGACGGGCAGTGGCATTATAGGCACCTCCGAAGAACGGATTCGCCGCTCCCCAGCTGTTGGCCGAGATGCGGGCTCCGGACCCATAAGCCTGATCCTGAAGGGTGGAGAAATTCACGTTCAAAGAATTCAGATTCGTCCCAAAGATTACCGATGAACCGACCGATACAAACGGCATAACTCCAAGGCCGTAACGGTATTTCGATCCGTCGACAAAGATGCCATTGGTCTGGTTCGCGAACCCCGCAATGATGTGGGCATTGATCGTTCCGTGACCATCGCATCCCTGCGCGAAGTTCGTGAATCCAAACGTGTGGATATAGGCAACTCGGCTCGGGCGGTTGGTGTCGCCAAGCTCGTATAGTCCCGGATGTCCCGGTTTGGTGGTCCCGTTGTCGATTCCCGAGTCCGTAACGTCGATGGTGAACGGATCGCCCTGGTTGAAGGAGTTTTGGTCGAAATTGTTGGCGGTTAACCAAGCTAGGTAATCGGTGTTGGCCCGAGGCACGAGGCGTCCGCCACTGATGCTCGTGTTGCCGGTGACAATCAACGCCTGCCTTTCATCTTTCGGGGCAGGTTTCATATACGGCTGGATGGAGACGACCTCGGGACGACGAGCGATTTCAGCTAAGGCGGATACTGGCAGGCGCACGACGATATCGCGTAGGCCAAGCACGACCTGATCCTGATAAATGGGCTCCAACTTGAACTGGTCGATCAAGGCTCGGGTCGCCTCATTGGCCGAAGCATCGTCGACCATCTCGATGGTGAACTGCTCCTCGGCGACCTTGCCCTCCATTCCGAACAATTGGACTTTGTAGTCCGACAGAAACTCTCCGTCCCATTGGACGTAGGGCGCCGATTTGGAAAAAAGCTGGTAGGTCGAAAGGGAGTTGTTGTCCCCATACACCAGATACGCATTGTTGGGGATATAGGCGATGATGGAGGCGCCCGAAGCCTCGAGTTGCGCGACCCACTCGTTCTTCACCGGACCAACAAAGCTCACCAACCGGAGCTGTTTGCCCTGGAAGGATCCAACCGCAGACCGAGTTTCCTGCGCCTTGAGGCTGGCAGTATCGATGTTCAGTTTGTTCAGCCGGATGATGTTATTGTCCGCGAGCACTTCCGCGCTGGGTCCGCGGTTGACGGCCAGCGCCTCGGAGATCTCCACGAGCTGAAATCCCTGATAGTCCTCGACCAGCCTTCCGCCGCCAGCGACGAGTTCCGCGGTTTCCTTCGGGTCGGTCACCCTCAGAACCACTTTGCCACGACCGCCGATGCCCTGGATCGGCGAGACGGCCATCGCGGATGTCACGAGTCCAACCGCGGCTCCCAAGGCCAGAAGGGACAACATTGATGCCTTCCGCAGGCGAGGGAACAGGGACTTCGGGGCGGGGTCGTTTCTGATCATAACGAAATTCGAATACAGGCTCTAATGACGCTTGGAAAATGGACTTGGCTGACCGCAGGGGCGGGATGGACTGAATTCGCACGGGACTCCAAGTCCCGAAAGGGCTTCATCCGTCGTTGGCAGGCGGCGAGTTTCCACAAACAACAGTTTCCCACAGGCGCACCAATAGCGATCTGGGTGGAATAGTGGATGGGTTCTATCGGAAAGCCTTTTCCGTTGGCAAGGGAATACACCCACCAGCGCCAATCCACCGCCCGGCTTTACCTTTGACGCTCCACTGCTTCAACCGTAGCGTCCCTGCCCGCTCGCAAAACGGACATACATGATCGGACTCATCATAAAAAAGATCATCGGCTCGAAGAACGACCGAGAGGTGCGAAAGCTCAGGCCGGTCGTAGCCAAGATCAACGAATTCGAGCAATCGCTTCAGTCGCAATCCGACGACGCGCTCCGCCAAAAGACTGCCAAATGGAAGGCCAAGTTGGCCGCGATCGAAGACCGCGCCGAACTGCGCCGTGAATTGGATTTGATCCTCCCGGAAGCCTTCGCGGTGGTCAATAACGCCTGCCGCCGCCTCTTTGGTTCGTCCGTTATCGTTCGTGGACATGAATTGAAGTGGGAGATGATCCCGTTCGACGTCCAGCTGATTGGCGGCGCAGCTCTCCATCGTGGCAACATCGCAGAAATGGCCACCGGCGAAGGCAAGACTCTCGTAGCCACCCTTCCGACCTATCTCAACGCCCTGACCGGCCGTGGCGTCCACGTCGTCACCGTCAATGACTACCTGGCCGCCCGCGACGCGGAATGGATGGGCCACGTCTACAAGTTCCTTGGACTCACCGTCGGGTGCATTCTGCACGACCAGAGCCCGCAGGAGCGGCGCGCGATGTATGCGTGCGACATCACCTACGGGACGAACGCCGAGTTCGGCTTCGACTACCTCCGCGACAACGGCATGGCCAGCCGGGCCGAGGAGCAGGTCCAGCGCGGACACTACTTCGCCATCGTCGACGAGGTGGACTCGATCCTGATCGATGAAGCCCGCACGCCATTGATCATCTCCGGTCCGGCGGTCATCAACATCAACAACCAATACGACAAGTTCAAACCCCTCGTCGAATCGGTCGTCAACGCCCAGGCCAAGCTCTGCCAGGGCTTCCTCGGCGAAGCCACTGACCTGCTGAAAAAGGTTCGTCCCACGGATGGTTCCAATCCTCCAAAGGATTCCGCGGAGCTCGAAAAGCAGGCGGGCCTGCTGCTGTTCCGTGTGAAGATGGGCGAACCCCGCTCCGAAGGACTCCTCCGTCTTCTGGAAGATCCGGCCAACCTCAACCTGATGAACAAGGCGGAGCTTTCCTGCCACGCCGACCAGTCGAAAAAAGACCTCTACGACCAGAAGGAACAGCTCTTCTACGCGATGGACGAGAAGAGCCATGAGGCGGACCTCACGGAAAAGGGCCGAACTTTCCTCAGCCCTTCGGACCCGGATGCATTCATGCTGCCGGACCTCATCAGCGCCTACCACGAGATCGATGCCCGCAAGGATCTCGATACCCGTGGACGTGTCGAAGAGAAAACCAAGCTGCAGGCGGCCTTCGAAGAACGCGCCCAGTCGATCCATTCCATTTCCCAGCTCCTCAAGGCCTACAGCCTCTACCTGAAGGACGTCCATTACGTCATCCAGGAGAACAAGGTCATCATCGTCGACGAGAACACCGGCCGCCTCATGACCGGCCGCCGTTGGAGCGATGGACTCCACCAAGCCGTCGAGGCCAAGGAAAACGTCGAGATCGAGCGCGAGACGCAGACCTACGCGACGATCACGATCCAGAACTACTTCCGCCTCTACCACAAGCTGGCCGGCATGACCGGAACGGCCGAAACCGAGGCCCAGGAATTCTTCGACATCTACAAGCTCGGCGTCCTCACGATCCCGACCAATCGCCCCAACATCCGCAAGGACACCCACGATTCCGTCTACAAGACGCAGCGTGAAAAGTTCAACGCCGTGTTGAAGGAGATCAAGGAAGTCCACTCCCAGGGCCGCCCGATGCTCGTCGGCACCGCCAGCGTCCACACGAGCGAAATGCTGGCCCGCATCCTCAAGAAGGAAGGCCTCATCCACTCCGTCCTCAACGCCAAGTTCCACGAGCAGGAAGCCGAGATCGTCACCCGCGCCGGACAACGCGGCTCCATCACCATCGCCACGAACATGGCCGGCCGCGGCACCGACATCAAACTCGGCCCCGGCGTCGCCGAACTCGGCGGCCTCCACGTCCTCGGCACGGAGCGCCACGAATCACGCCGCGTCGACCGCCAGCTTCGGGGCCGCTGCTCGCGCCAGGGCGATCCCGGCTCCAGCCATTTCTACATCTCGCTCGAAGACGATCTCATGCGCCTCTTCGGCTCGGACAAGATCGTGAAGGTCATGGAACGCGTCGGCCTCGAGGAAGGCCAGGAGCTCCAGCACTTCATGCTCAACAAGTCCATCGAGCAGGCCCAGAAGCGCGTCGAGCAGCACAATTTCCAGCAGCGCAAACGCGTCCTCGAATACGACGACGTCATGAACAAGCAGCGCGAAGTCATCTACGGCTTCCGCAACGAGATCATGCACGGCGACGATCCGCGCGACCGCCTCATGGACATCATGGAGGAGGTCGTCCTCCAGAAGGTCGAGTCCAACACCGCCGCCGACCAGGACCTGGGCGAATGGAACCTCACCAGCCTCGCCGACTGGGTGAACCTCACCTTCCCCCTCGGCATCCCCGAGGAGGAGATGATCAAAGCGGCCCAGAGCGGCGAAGAGAAACCGCAGCCCGGCTCCATCTACGACGGCCTGAGCGCCGCGCAGTTCGCCCTCGTCACCTTCATCAGCGACGCCGTCCGCGAAGCCTACGAGCTCAAGATCAGCTTCGAGAACCCTCAGGCCCTCGTCAGCATCGAGCGCTACACCATCCTCAGTGCCATCGACCGCCTCTGGCAGGAGCACCTCTACAACATGGACTCGGTCCGCAACTCCATCGGCCTCCGCGCCTATGGCCAGCGCGACCCGCTCCTCGAATACAAGGCCGAAGCCTTCAAGGTCTTCGAGGAACTCATGGTCGGCATCAAGTCCGAGATCTGCGGCAACATCTTCCGCAGCGCCTCCAGCCTCCTGGCCTTCGAGCAGTTCCTCCAGAAGATGCCGCAGAAGACCGTCCACCAGCAGGGCAGCGCCATCTCCGAGGCCAAGGCCGCAGCTTCAGGCTCCGACGTCGTCAGCGAAGCCAACGACGCCATCGCCAAGGCCAAGCCCGTCCGCACCGGCCCCAAGGTCGGCCGCAACGACCCGTGCCCCTGCGGCAGCGGCAAGAAATACAAGCAGTGCTGCGGCAAGTGAGCCATCCCCCGCAGGCCGGGCGTCCCCCGCCCGGCCGGATTAGCTGCATGGGGAGAGCAACCGAATAACGTGGTAGGCCTCACCATGCCGCACCCAAAGAAAATCGTTTTGCATTGCCGAAGCGGATACACACCGCGTCTCGATACTTTAGTCGAGGAGTTCATTCGAGACGGCGTCATTTTTGTCGGCGTCGTTGGCGAGGATTGCGCCAAGGTCGAGGACATCATTGACGAGATCGTGGTAGGCGATGGCAGCCGAGATTATCACATGCTTACTTCCAGTCACGCGGGTGAGAGTGTTGACGAGGCAGTTCGTTTTGCAGAGTCACTGACTGGCGAGTTTCAGGGGGAGGCTCATGTCGTTGATGCCTGACCATGCGCTGCAACGAACCCGGCGGGGGCGTCGCGGTTGCAGTCGTTGCGTCCCGTGCGCCGGGTCGCTGAGCTTGAGTCGTTAGACGGCAGCGCACCGCTATGGCATTTCGACGAGGCAGGATACATTGGTATGACATCATCCTCATCGGACTTGCTGCTGCGATTGTTTATCCAGACAAGATTTTAGAGTGGTTGAGTGAGCGCACGGGTCGCGCCTTGGGCTGGTTGCATTTGTTTGCCATTGAGGCTGTGGCCATCACGTTGATGATTGTCGCGATGATTGTGTTAATGCCGATGTATCCGAAGTTAGAGTGGTGGCATCCGATCCTGTATGTGGGGATGCTTGCTTTGATTAGAGCCATCATGTGGTGTGTCACTCGGATGTTCGGATTTGATGACTGATGATTTTGCCGTCTACCCATGCGCTGCAGCGCCTATGAGGTTAGCCAAGAGGGTGGTGGTTGGTCCGACAGGTTTATTGTGGTGATGGATTGGTCGCGCGGAGCGCAGTGGAACGGAGCGGAGGTAGGGCGCAGGCTCCCGCCAAGCCGCCTGGAAACTTCCTGCTATCACGGCACGCAAAAGCGGCAATGCAACCTCTCCCGGCCGTTGGATTCCCCGGCATAGCCTGTCCGGTCTTCGCGAGCCACAAGGCGGCTCGGCAGGAGCCTTCGCCCTACCACATTGAAGCTTCCGCCAGGGTTTCAAGGCACCCCTAGTTGGATCAATCAGCTCAAGTAGGATTGGAGATCGGCGCTACTTGCTGCACGTTGCCGAGTCCCTTCACCAACTCCGGGAAACGGCATCCATCGCAGAGGGCGTTGGTGCGGGCGCAGAAGTCGCGCAGGATCTGGAGAAGTCCCTGTTGGCTCGCGGCCGTGGCCTCCAGACCACGGGCGTTTCCTCCGAGCAGCCGCACGCGGGCCTGCTTGAGCAGCGAGTTGTCTTCACCTGATGGCCAGGCCAGCCAGAGATCGGTGGCTCGAAGAACGAGCTTCTGGTTGCGGCCGGCTTCAGCGCGCGCCGAAAACCACGGCAGGATGACATTCACCGCCAGGTCGGTGGCGCGGGCCGCGCCGAGCAACGGCTGGGGTTTGGCGAGGCGCGCGGAATCCAAGGTCCAATGCCGGCTCCAATGGTCATCGGGACCGGGCAGAAGTTTTTCCAGCAAGGCCTCGGCGGAACCGTCTTCGAGAAACCATTTCTCCAGCCGTGCCACGAAGTCCGGCTGCGCCAGCCAGCGTGCGGCGAGAGCGAGGCGGCGCTGGGGAAAGTTCGCCGGGCGCAATCCATGCCGCCGCCAAAGGGTCGCGGGCAGGACCACCTCGTCCCAGCGTTCCCGTTCGCGCCACCAGAGGTTCCAGAGCTGCTGGAGATGGGGCGGAAGGGTGGAACCGACGCGCGCCTTCGATTCGTGCGGCAGCAGATTCGCGAGCCCCAGCAGCCGGGCTTCGAGCGCCAGCGCCGTGTCCGGTTTCTGCCCCGCTCCATCTCCATGGATCAACGCGGCGAGCCGTTCCATCGGCCAGGTGTTGTGCTTGTAGCCGAGCGCGCGGAAGAGCCCTTCCCAGAGGGCCCCGTCCCAGCCGATGCCTCGGGCGCGACGGGCGAGATCGCCGGCCTTGCGCTGGAAACGGACGAGCGCCGCCTGGCGGATGAGCGCGTTGCGCGAGTCGACGGCCAGCTCCTTCAACGGCGCGCAGCAACGGCCGAGGAACTCTTCCTGCCACGGCTGGCCTTCGGCCTGAAGCCACGGCAGCAGTTCGTCCCACGGCGCATCGAGATGGGGCTCCATGGCCAGCGTCGCCCGCCCGGACGTCGCGGAGCCACCGGACCAGATCACATGCAGGCCGACGTTGCCGAAGGCCGGATTCGTATCGTGGTGATGGGCCTTCCATCCGGACGGTTGAAGGTCGATCTCGATGTCGCCGGTCAAGGGCCGCGAGCCTTCCACATGGATGACGGCGTCGCGGAAATCGGGACCGCCCTCGCGGCTGTGGAAGCCCGGATGCAGGATGCGGACGCGGCGTCCGTCGGTGAGTTTGAGGGCGTCGCGCCGCAGGCGCTGGTGATGCCAGACCAGTTGGAGCCACTTCTCCGGCGGCGGCGAAACGCGGTCGCCGTCGTGCAGCGCATCGCAGGCATGGAGGCCGCGCCACTGCGCATAGAGGCCGGCGGGGATGGAGCTCGGAATGGACACGCGGTTTGCTTTTCCGGGGAGCCGCCCGAAAGTCAAGCTGCGGGTGGTTTGAACACCGTGGCCCACCCGCTGTCCGGAATCCTGTTGAACTGATGAGCATGAAACGTTTTCCCATCCCAGCACTTGTCGCCGCCCTCATCGCCGCAACCGGCTTGGGCGCGTCCGCGGCCGAGTCCGCAGCCGAGTCCGTGGCCGACGACATGCGCCGCGACGGAGTGGTCCGCGCCGTCGAGCAGGTCACGCCGAGCGTCGTCAACATCGCGACCAAGACCGCCGAGCGCCTCGCCGTGACGCCCGTCTACGACTGGTATTTCGGCGAGCTTCTCGGCCGCAAGCTCACGCGCATTCCCGAGCAGCGCAGCGCCGGTTCCGGCGTGATCATCGACGCCGACGGCTGGGTGCTGACGAACGTGCATGTCGTGGAGAACGCGATCGGCGAACGCGACGAAATCTGGGTGCGCCTCTGGGACGGCAGCCGCGAACTCCGGGCCAAGGCCATCTTCGGAATTCCCGGCACGGACGTCGCGCTGCTCAAGCTCCAGTCCAAGCCCGGGGAGAAGTTCACGCCCGTCAAACTCGCCGCCGACAACGACATCATCCTCGGCGAGACCGTCCTCGCCCTCGGCAATCCCCTCGGCCTCGGCAGTTCCGTGAGCAAGGGCATCCTGAGCGCCAAGCCGCGCCGCGCCGATCCCACCGGCAACGAACTCGACAACGCGGACTGGATCCAGACCGACGCCGCCATCAATCCGGGCAACAGCGGCGGACCGCTCGTGAACCTCAAGGGCGAACTGATCGGGCTCAACGTGGCGATGGCGCGCGGCGGACAGGGCATCGGGTTCGCCATCCCGGCCAAACGCGTCGCCGCCGCCCTCGCGGAATTCTTTTCGCCGGAAGCGATGGCGCAGCGCTGGATGGGACTCCGTTTCCAGAAGACGCCCGACGGCGGCTTCAGCATCAGCGACGTCCATCCGGGCAGCCCGGCGGCCAAGGCGGGAATCAAGGCGGGCGACAAGCTCGAGATGATCGACGGCCGGCCTCCGGAGAACGTGATCGATGCGGCGACGAAGCTTTCCGAGAGCAAGAGCGTGGTGAGCCTGAAGCTGCTGCGCGCGGGCAGGAGCGTGACGGCCTCGTTCTCATCCCTGCCGCTGGCGGCGGTCCTCACGAACAAGCTGGGAGCCGAGCTGGTGCCGATCGACGCGGCCCTGTCGAAGCAGACGGGGCTGGCCCAGGGATCGGGGCTGATGGTGACGAGCGTGGAACGCGGCGGACCCGCGGAATCCTCCGGCATCCGGGCCGGATGCCTGGTCCAGGGATTCAACAACGGCAAGGTGAAGGACACGCTCGGAGCGGCCGCGCTGCTCTGGTCGGCCAAGCCGGGCGACGTGGTGAAGGTGAGCTACACCCGTTTCACCCGGCGCGGCGGCCTGCTCCTGTCGCAGGACTCGGAATCGGATGTGGAGATAAGGTGAGATGCGGGCCCGTCAGGGCATTGTGCGATGGCCTTGTCCGCTCCAGACAGGGCGGAACCTCGTCCAGCCTTCGAGTGGATTGTTCCGGCTTACTGCGGAGTTTTTTTACGCCCCTGGGGGATCCGCAGCGGCGCCACGCTTTGAACCCGCCAGCCCTCCTTCTCCAGCCCCAGACGGTATTGGTAGAGGACCACCCGGCCGGTTGCGTTGGAAATGGCCACGTTGACGGCGGCGCTGTCGTCGTCGTGCATGATGTCGCCCAGGACAAAGCCCTTGTTCTCGGCGACCACCGGATAGTCCCGCCGGATCATGGCCTCGAAGCGCTTCAAGTCGCTGCCCCGCCTGAGTCCGGGCGCGGCGTAGGTGTAGGCGCGTTCGTAGTCGCCGCTGCGGATGGCTTCCAACTGTTCCTTCACGGTCGACATGATGGCGGCGGCCACGCTGTCTGCGCGGGTGTTGATGTAGAACACGTAGAGGGCCACGCCGAGGCACGCGACCAGCACCGAGCCCACGATCTTGAAGAGGGCTTTCATTGGCGTGAGCGTGGCCCCGCCCACAGGGAACGCAATCGCCCAACCAAGCGGCGGGCGGCAATCCGAGCCTAACGCCGTCCATTCGCATCCAATTTGGGCGGCGGCTTCATTCGTAGTTTCCTTCTTTTTGGTTACGGCTTAGACCGTCGCCATGCCGAACGACGCCGATGCGCCGATGATCGCCCGTTGCCTGCGAGGCGAGGCGGCCGCGTGGGATGAACTCTTCGGCAGGCACTACGATCCGACGGCGCGTTTCGTCTTCCAGTTCTCCGGCGACTTCACCCGCGAGGACGCGGCCGAGATAACCCAGGAGGCCTTTCTGTCGGTCGTGCAGAACCTCGCGACATTCAAGGGCACGAGCCAGCTCCAGACGTGGATCTTCCGCATCGCGGCGAACAAGGCGCGCGACGTGATCGAGATGCGCCACGCGGCCAAGCGCGGTTCAGGCCAGGCCATCTTCTCGCTCCAGGCCGAGGATCCGCAGACGGGCCTGACGCCCGACGCCGTCTCGCCGTTGCCGTCGCCGGCCGAGCTGCTGCAACGGGCGGAAACGGCGGAGACGCTGACCGAGGCGATGGGCCACATCTCGGCGCTGTGCCGGGAAGTGATCGAACTCCGCTACTTCGGCGACCTCAGCTACGACGAGATTTCAAGGGAGCTCGAACTGAACGCCAAGACCGTCAGCTCGCGCCTGAGCAAGTGCCTCGACCGCCTCGAGGACATCGTCCAGCAGCTTCTTTCCAGGAAGGGATTCCCGGTCCAATCCGTCCAACCCTCATCGAGCTGAGATGTCCGACGAACCCAAAAAGCCGATCGAAGCCCATCTGGAAGCCCTCGCCGCACATCGGCGACAGGCGGCCGGCGGCGTTTTCGAGATGGACGAAACCGCCAAACGAACGCTGTTGGGCGAGGTGGAGCGCATGCATGGGTTGATCGAGACACCGGCTCCGTCCGAAGCCGGAGCCTTTGTCCCTTTCATCCCGATGGCCATCGAGGCTGAGCCAGAACCCTTGGCGGCGACGGGGCCGGACGAGGCCGAGACCCTGCGCCTCGCGCTCCAGGCCGACGTGCAACGGATGGACGAACCGGCCAAGACCGCCGCGCTTGAAGAAGCCGAGGGACCGTCCGCATGGCGGATGCTCTGGATGCGATTGGCGTTCTCGTTCGGAACCGTCGCGGTGATCGGCCTCGCGGCGTTCATCATCCGCCTGCAGGTTCCTCCGGAACGCGATGGGCAATCGTTCGCGAAGCTGTCGCACGCCGCCTCCGACAGGACCGTCACCCTGAAACCAGACGCCGAAGTCACACGGTCCAACCTGCTGGCCGATGCATCGATGGCCGCCGATTCCGCGCTGCGCCTTGAAGAGACCCGGCCACTCGCACGAGCCCTAGCCGTGAACGATGCCCCGCGCCCGATGCCGGCAATGGTTCCGGCGCGGCGTTCGTTGCCGGCTCCTGAAACTGCGCCTGCGACGGCTGAAAAGACGATCGCGACGGCGGACCGCACTGGGAAGGCGAAGGACATTGGTGCCGCGCCCGCGTCGGCACCAACCCCTGAACCCGCGGCCAAGAAAATCGTCCTGGCCGAAAACAAACTGACCGAGGTCCGGCAGATGCCGGAGCCCGCGAAATCCGAACGGCCCAACACTCCGCCCAAGCTCGTCGGAGCGGCTTCCGCGCCGGCGCCACTTGCCTCTACCGCAGGCACCGTCGGTGGCGCGGCTGCACCCACGGAACTCTCGGACGGCGCGTTCACCCAGCGCGCTGTGGCGGCGGGGATGCGCCGGAACTTCCAGTCGCCGCCCAGGCCGGACGTGCTGACGTCCTTCCGACTGGTGCTTCAGGGCGACACGGTCCAGTTGATCGACCAGGACGGTTCCGTCTATCTCGGCAAACGGACTTCCGGCGGTTCGCCTCTCCGCTTTTCCGCGACCGGCAACAACGTGACTCTCGGTCAACTTGTCACGGTCGAAGCATCGCTGGTTCCGGAAGCTGACGGCTCGGCCGCCGTCCTCCGCGGCCAAGTCAGCGTGGGCGCACGGCGGTCCTGGCAATTCGAGGCCGAAGCCCGTTGAGTCGCGCCATGCAAATTTCGGCAGAGGTTGCCTCCTTGCCCGGTCGCTTCTAGCGTTCCCCCGATGCCGGACATCATGGATCCAGCCGTTCTGCCGGATGCAGCCACCAAGACCAAGCCGTCGGAGAAACCCGATCCCGGCTGGTTCGTCATTGTCTGGAACGATCCCGTGAACCTCATGGACTACGTGACCCACGTCTTCATGAAGGTCTTCAGTTGGAACAAGGCCACGGCGGAAAAGCACATGCTCGAGGTGCATCAAAAGGGAAGGAGCGTCGTCGCCCAGGCGACGTTCGAGAAAGCCGAGCACTACGTCCACCAACTGCAGGGCTACCACCTGCACGCGACCTTGGAGAAGGCGTCGTGAAGCTGCTCGGCAAAGGACCTAGGGCGGTCTCCCTTTCGATCAGCACGATGGACCGTCGGCTCATCGACGCGGTGCTGTCATCGTTCGAGCAGCTTCCCCGGAGCAACGGCACGCTCTCGATTTCGGGCGAGTTCGCGGAAGCCGAGAAGGAGCTCCTCCACGCGGCACTGCGCGAACAGCGGGTAGAACAGTGGAAGTGGTTCACGGAGCTCGGCGCGGCCAAGGGGACATGGACCCGCCACGGCCGGAACTGGAAGCTCACCCTGCCTCCGGACAGGATGGAGTCGTTGCTCCAGATGTTGAACGATGTCCGCGTCTCATCGTGGAAAATCCTCGGATGCCCCGCCGATCTGCCGCGCGGGCCCTATGCTCCGGACACGGTCGACGGCGTCGCCGGGTGGCTCCTGCTTACAACTGGTTATCTCCAGTCACACCTGCTGCAGGCTTTGGAAAGTCCGGCGCCCGTTCGCAAGCCCCGGAAGAAAGCGAACGCCAAGCCGAAGTCGCCGGCTAAGCCGGCGAAGAAATCTCCTATCAAGAAGCCGAAACGCCCGAAGAAGGATTGAGCGATGCGTCCGGTCCAGCTCGACGGCCGTCTGCAGTTCCCCGATCCCAGAAAGTTTTCCGCCGGATGGTTCACGGAGACCCCAGTCGCCGTCGGCGGGGACTTTTCCGTAGAACGTTTGATGCTGGCCTACCGCAACGGACTCTTTCCGTGGACTGCCAAGCCGATCAGCTGGTGGTCGCCGGAACCGCGCGGCGTAATTTTTCCCGAGGAGTTCCACATCTCCCGCAGCCTGGCGCGCACGCTTCGGCAGAAGCCCTACACCGTGACCATCGACCGCGCCTTCGACCAGGTCGTCGCCAGCTGCGCGTCCGCACCGCGTCCTGGTCGCTGGATCACCGGGGAGTTCATCGAAGCCTACGTGAACCTCCATCGCGCGGGGCACGCGCACAGCGTGGAATGCTGGCGGGGCGACGACCTCGTCGGCGGCATCTACGGCGTGGCGGTGGGCGGGGTCTTCTGCGGAGAATCCATGTTCCACACGGCCGACAACGCGTCGAAGGTCGCCCTCGCCAGCCTGATGGAGTTGCTGGTCGCGAAGGGATTCGTGCTCCTCGACACGCAGATGGTGACGGACACCACGCTGCAATTCGGCGCATCCGAGATCCCGCGGTCCGAGTATCTGACCATCCTCGACGCGGTGAATGAGCACCAACCGGTCTGGTAGGGCGAAGGCTCCCGCCGAGCCGCCTTGGGGCATCCGCAAAACAGGCCGGAGACGGCGGGAACAACTTCAGGCCGGATCAACCGCCAAGCCTCCCGCGAGAACCCGCCTGGTGACTTCATCCCCCAAGGCGGCTCGGCGGGAGCCTTCGCCCTACCATTTCGACCGTTCGAGCTCGCCGCTGTGAATAGCTCCGCCTTGCCTCTTGCGGATGCCTTCCTATCTTGCCGGCATGAGACGATTTCTTGGGGCGATGGTGTTGTCGGCGGGTTTGGCCGGGAACGCGTGGGCGGCGGATCCGACGGTCACCGCCGACATCGAGCAGCTGAAGGCCGACGTGGAACGCCTGATGGCGACCAACCTGGAACAGCAGAAGCGCATCACCGAACTCACCCGCCAGCTCCAGACCGTGCGCGAGGAGGCCAACCGCCAGAAGAGCGATCCGGCCGTGGCCACCTTGTCCGACCAGGTTCGCAAGCTCTCCGACAAGATCGAGGAGGTGGACCGCAAACGCATCGGCGACGCCGGCGTCGTGAAGGACCAGTTCGAGAAGCTGGCCACCTTGATCAAGTCCACTCCGGCCCCCTCCTCTCCGCCGGTCCGTCATACGGAGGGAGGTTCAGCCCGGAATGAACCGTCCGACGGCGATGGTTCCAGGCCCAGGCCTCGACCGCCCGCCAACATTCCGGACAAGGGATACGAATACGTCGTCCAGTCGAACGACACCGTTTCCGGCATCATCGGGCTCTACAACACCGAGTTCAAAAAGCAGGGCAAGAAGGGCGTTTCGCTCCAGCAGGTCCTCGACGCCAATCCCGGCCTGAGGCCCGAGAAGCTGAAGGTCGGGCAGAAGATCTTCATCCCGATGCCCCAGTGATCCGCCAATCCAAGGCGACGCGATGAACGTGCAATCCTTCGTGCGAAAAGCGCACCTCTACCTCGGCGTCTTCTTCACCCCCATCCTCGTCTTCTTCGTGGTCAGCGGCTGGTATCAGACGATGAACCCGGACCGGCGGAAGACCCCGCAGGACGCGGAGGCCGTCTTCGACCGGATGCGTTTCGTCCACGCGGAGTCCCTCCTGCCGAGCCAGACCGCGACCGGCTATTCCACGAAGACCTTCCGTTGGTTCGTGGCGGCCGCATCTCTGGCATTGCTTTTGACGACCCTCCTTGGCTTATATCTGGCGATCCGCCACAGCCGCCGTCCCTGGCCAGTCATGCTCTGCCTCACCCTGGGCATCTTGCTTCCACTGGTTCTCCTTTGGCTGGGCCAGAAACGTTAGCCGCAGAAACCCAAACCCAAGTCCCAACCCGATAACCCGGCGTCGACGCCGCCTGCCCGGCGTGTCGCCCCCGAAGTTATGCATCCGCTCCTAGAAATCGGTGCCTTTTCGTTCGTGGCGACCCTCATGGTGGTCCTCGCCATCTACCGCACCACCTACCGCGTCACTGGCACCCATCTCCAGATCCGCGTGTTCGGCGTCCCCATCCGCCGCATCGCCCTCCAGCGCATCCGCCGCTACGTCCGCGCGAGGGACATGCTGGCGGAACTCTGGGTCAACCAGCTCATGCCCGGCCGCCGCACCCTTGTGATCGAACTCAAGGACGGACTGTTCCGGCAGATCGTCATCTCGCCTCGGTTGCCCTACGTCTTCCGGCACGAACTTTCCGAAGCGCGTCGTGCCTTGAAGTGTATTCCGATCGAAGAAGCTGAAGAACCCGTTTCCGTTCCGGTTCCCCAGCCGAACTGAATCCGTGCCTCAAATAAAACCGCCCGTCCGAGCGCTCGGACGGGCGGTTTTGCTTTAAACCAAGGTCGTGTTAACCAGCTTCCTCCAGACCATTCTTGGAGTTCAACGAACACAGGCCGTGGGCGAATATCATGTGACTCATTTCCACGCCATCGGAGCGTTTTGTTCGAATTACGCCCATGCCATGTTCAGCGGCAGGATCAATCTTGAGGACAACGTGCTCATTACCGAAATGATCGCGAACACGGTCTCCGACTCCAAATGGCAATGATTGTCTCTGGATTAATCTAGAATTCTTAGAACCACGGCCGATGAACAAGCCTCTAAGTTTCCGCCAAATGGACGGTTTTGAAGAACTTTGTCTGGGTAAGCACAGGGATGAGGAGACCTGCTCCATGTAGGCTTCACCTTCGTCTCCTTGAACAACTGCCCCAAGTCGTTCGGCAACCTCAATCATCTTATTGATCAGCAATGCATCAGGATTCTTGGTGAAGATCTGACCGTCAGACCAATCAAGCCAAGGATCTATCAGAACAGACGGACCATCCCAGATAGCCAGCAATGGGCTGCTAGGGCCCAAGAGTTTGAGTTCCCGATCGGTCAAAACATAGTCCAGCCACTCCGCACATGTGATGTCGTTCCCGATGTCAGCCCAGTAACTTCTGCGCGTGATGTGGAGGTTGTAGCCCATTGAGTCAGACTAAGCTCAATTCGCCGGGCGGATCGTGACGATGCGGCCCTTGGACATGCGCTTGATCGACAACCGCAGCTCGCCGCCGGCCTGGGTCAGCTTCTCGAAGTCCTTCACCGTGGAAACGGGCTGGTCGTTGATGTGGGTGATGAGTTCGTAGGGTTTCAAGCCGGAGATGGAGCCGCGGCTGCCGGGTTCGAGCTTGCCGATGACCACGCCGGGTTCGTCGTCCTTCCGCTGGAGATAATGGCGGACCTCGTAGGTCACGTCGCGCACCGTCAGACCGAGCGCCTCGGACTTGTAGCGGGCGGCGGACTCGTAGTGCTTCGGACTCCCTTCGACGGAGAAGGCGGCGCTCTTCAGCTGGCCGTTGGCGACGTATTCCAGGGTGAACTTCGTGCCGAAACCAAGGTCGGTGATGAGGCGGTTGATGGAGTTGTCCACGGCGGGCCAGGGAACGGGCACACGGTCGAAGAACCTATCGGTCACCTGGTCGAGCTGTTCCCACGGGAACGGCCCCCGGTTGCGGTCGTCGTCGACGCGGACGTCGATGGGCGCGGGTTTCGATGGGGTCTTGATGCGGAGCAGGATCATGCCGCCTTCGACCCCGGCCTTGGCCGCGGGCGAACCGGGATAGACGTAGGTCACGAGCGCGCCGCTTTGTCCGTCCTGCGTCTGGTCGGCGACGTTGTTGGCGCGGGCGAGGTCCTTGTCGAGTGGTTGAAGCTCCACACCGAGCCAGCCGACGCGGGTCTCCTCGGCTTCGGACAGGGGGACGTTGGCGCGATCGGCGCTGCCGCCGAGATCGGCCAGAGCCTCCGCCAGATAGGCGGACGGAACCATGACCTCGTTCCGGGGGGAACGGCCGACGCGTTCGAGGGACGGTCCTTCGCGGAGACTCATGGGCAATGAGACGAGCTGGTTCTTCAGGTCGAAGAGGAAGATGCCCTCCTGGCTGGAGTAGAGCCGCGCGTAGGTGCGCCGCTTGGCGCCGGTCTCGAACCAGAGCAGACGCTCGTGGTCGAAGTAGGCGGACCGCTGTTCGCCCCTGATGGTGACATCGGCCCGGAGCAGGAGGGTCATGCGGTGGTCGGTCAACGGAGCGGTGGAAAGGGTGACGGAACCGGGCGCGGGCTTGGAGAGCGTGGCGACGAACGCGCCGTAATCCTTGAGCGACGCGGTGAACTTCGCATCGATCACTTCCATGCCGGCATGGACGCGGATGCGTTCGAGGCGGGCCGTGATCTTCGGTGAAAGCGCGGCGAGGACCACGACGCGGTCTTTTCCGACGAGAAGTCCGCTGACGGTCCGCTCCGTGCCGCTGTCGCCGCTGCCGTCCTCATCCTCCATCTGCATCTGTCGGCGCATCACGGCGGGATTGGAGGCCTTGGGGCTGCGCAGTCCGAGCGTGACCCGCACGATCGCGGGATCGGCCACGGTCTGGAGCTGCCTGAGCTTGGAAGCCATCTCGGCCGGCGAGACGGAAGACCATTTCTCCGGCGAGGTCTTCCAGCCTTCGCCGAACTGGGTGAAGGGCTTGATGCCAACCCCGACGCCCTCGCCCTTGGCATCCACGATGAGCATGTCGTGCTGGATCGTGGTGACGGCCGGATGGGTGTCCCAACGCCAGATGGATTCGCTGAAGGGCGCGATGCCCGTGCCCCATTCGCCGGTGTATTGGCTGTAGGTCACGGCGAAGAACGGGCCCTTGCCCGAGCCCTTGAACTTGATCGGCTCGGCTCCGGGAAGATCGCCTTCCAGTTCGAGGATGACCGCGTCCCTGTCGACGACGTAGGCGGCGGGTTTCGCGGCGACCGTCTTGTCGCCGGCGCGGACGAGGATCTTCTGGATGAAGCGCGGATGGATCATCGGATCCGTCAGCACAACCCGGCGCGGAGCGATGAGGAAGGCTCCCACTTCCCACGGGCGTTCATCGTCGATGAGCTGGTCGAGATCCGTCAGCTCGCCGGCGGCGGCCGCGCCACGGCGGCCCTGGCCGGGCAGACGGCGTTGCGGGCCTTCGCCCTTGTCGAACTGGAGATGGTATTCCACGCGGACGAGGGACGGCGTGACGGCCTTCAGGATCGTCTGCTGGGACGCCGCATCGGACGCGGCCGGTGCGGCGGACATGGTGCCCGCAGTGCATAGAAGCGCCGCGGCCGCAAGGCACGAGGCAACGGTGATGGACAGTTTCATGAAATTGGTTGGGGCCCTCGGGCGCTATTCCTTTTCGTAGTTGCGGGAGAAATCGAGGACGACCTGCCTCATGAGGCCGTTGCGCAGGATGGTGAAGACGGCGCGGGACTTGGCGGTCAGATTGGCGACGGCGTCCCTGTGGTAGCCCTTCACGTCGTCGAGCGTGGCGATGTCCTTGCCGTCGACCTTGAGGAGGATGTCCTTCTGCTGGAAGACGGCTGCGGCGTTGCCGGGATACTTCACGCCGTAGACGAAGACGCCCTTCTCGCGCTGGAAGTGGAGGTCGGGATTGTCGAACTGGTTGATCGCCTTGACCGTGAAATCCCAACGCGGGCAGTCGAGTTCATCGCCTTCCACCTGGCCCTTGGCGGTGGGTTTCACCTCGACCTTCACGGGCTCGCCCTTGCGGATCAGATCAAGCCTGGCCGGGGTGTTCTTGGCCAGGAACCCGAGGAGGCGCCGCACCACCGGAAGATCCTCGTCGGTCATCGCGGTGACCGGTTGGCCGTTCACGCTGACGAGGCGGTCGCCCGCGAGGATGCCGCCGCGGCGGGCCGGGCTGCCGGTGTCGGTCTCGGCCACCATGACGCCGTTGGTCGCGTCGAAGTAGATGTTGCGGTTGAAATCCTTCAACGGCTGCAACTGCAGGCCGGTCCAGCTCCAGTCCATCTTCCCGCCCTTGCGGATGCGGTCGGTCACGGCCTTCACGACTTCGATGGGGGTGGCGAATCCGGTGTCTCCGCCGGCCATCATGCCGCGCGTGTTGATGCCGATGACTTCGCCGGCCGTGTTGACCAAGGGGCCGCCGGAATTGCCCGGACTGATGGCCGCGTCGGTCTGGAGCCAGAAGCTGTATTCGCTCGTGCCCGGCAGGAACCGCTTGGTGCAGGAGACGATCCCGATGGAGACGGAACGCGACATGCCCCACGGCGCACCCATGGCCATGACGAAGGAACCTTCCGTCAGCTCGACGGACTTGCCGAGCAGCGCGAACGGCAGCGGCGTGCTGCCTTCGGGCATCTTCAGCTTGAGCAGGCAGACGTCCACGTCCTTGTCCGAGCCGACGATCTTCGCCTCGAAGGCGCGGCCGTCGGCGAGAAGGCAGCGGACTTCCACCGCCTTGTCGACGACGTGCCAGTTGGAAAGGATTTCGCCGTCCGCCGAAATGAGGACGCCGCTGCCGGAAACTTCCTGCGACGTCTTCTTGCCGCCGGCCAGGTCTTCGCGGACGACCTTGATGAACACGACGGTGGGGAAAACCTTCTCCTTGGCCGAACGCACGACCTCGCGGAAGTCGAGCTTGTCCAGCCCGCGCATGTTCTCCTGGGCCGCCAACGCCGTGGCCCATGGCGCGATGGCCAGACCGAGGATGGAGAGGAGGCAAAGCGCCGCGAACCGCGGCAGAAGGTTTGGGGGCGTCTTCAAGATTCGCATGGCGACGGGAAACAGGTAGCCGCTGGGCCACACAAGGTCCAGCGGCGGCTTGGGAAAAGGGGTCAAACTTTCCGGTCTCTCCCATGGACCACGCCCGCAGTCCATCCGTTCAGGCAAACTCGGCGGCCGTGTCACCAGACCTGCACGCTGTCGGCGGAGAAAGTCTTCGTCACCAGCTCCCGGTATTGCTCCGCCGTCGTGGTCGCGGTGAGCCGGATGGATTCCACGCGCGTTTCGGGCAGCGCGGACTGCACGGCGATGACCGAGTCCGCCAGCGGATCTTCCGGGCGGGTGAGAATATGAAAGATCGTCTTCATGGCGGGCGTCACATGCGAACAACGTAGGTCGAGTCCGCCGCGAGCGCGGCCAACCGGGCATCGTCGATCGGCTGGAACTTCAACGGCGCTTCGCCCAGTTCGGCCAGGTCCGGGGCGTCTTTCTGCACGTAGATCGGGCGGGGCCACTCGGCCACGATCGGGAAATAACGGGTGTAGTTGTCCTCGTCGACGAACTCGTCCACCCACTCGCTCAAGGCCAGCACCGCCGGCCCGCGCAGGTAGACGGTGATGTCCACCTTCTTCCACGTCCCCACGCCGGCGGCGACGCGGATGGCTTCGGCGGGGCGATGGCTCGTGCGTGGATCGCCCGTGACGATGAAGAGCACCTTGGGATTCATGCGGCTGATCAGTTGAAGGCGAGGAAACGGTCGGTGCTGGAGATGATGTCGCTGACGATCGTCAGTCCGGCAAACGTGGCGGCATCGCTCAAGGGGAAGTGGCGCTTATGTGCGCCGTAGGCGCAGCCATAGAGTTTCAGTCCCCGACCCTTCAACGCCTGAAGACGTTCATCGGCCACGCCGGGCACCGCGTCATCCACGCAGTAGAGGTAGACGTCGACGCCGACCGCGAGCGCGGCCTCGGCCGTGCGGATGCCGTGGGTGAAGTTGGCCTCGCCCGGCTTGCAGGAGATCAACAGGCCGAGCTTTTTGCCGCGCAGTTCCATGGAACGAAGCTAGGCCGGGAAGGCGCCGGATCAAAACAGGAAACTCGGCCGAATCCTGCCGCTGCACTTGCCCGCAGGGGGCCGATCTGCAACTCCTTCCTAGGCCCCAAGCCCGAACAACTGTGAACGCCCGCACTTTTTCCCTGGCCGCGCTGGCCGCTATTTCCGCCACCGGCACGATCGCCCAAATCCTTCCGCCCGGCACCCGCCCGTCCGCCCCGTCGGTCCACGCGCTCACCGGCGCGAAGATCGTCGTGAAGCCCGGCACGGTCATCGACTCCGGCACCATCGTCATCCGCAACGGCCTCATCGAAGCCGTCGGCGCGAATGTCGCCGTGCCGCCCGATGCGCGGGTCTGGGATCTCAAGAGCAACGTCGTCTACGCCGGGTTCATCGACGCCCACCTCGTCTTCGTCGGGTCGAACGCCCCCGTCTCGACGGCCGCCTTCGAGCCCGTCGACCGCGCCGCCGCCCTGACCTCCGGAGCGGGCAACTACCAGTTCTTCGGCACGCCCAACGCCACGCCACAGTCCAGTCCAGGCGCGGAACTCGCCAACATTGCTCCCGAGCGGCGTGTGGCCGCGTCCTTCGCGCCGCCGGCCAAGGCCCTGCAGGAACTTCGTGAGATCGGCTTCACCACCGGCAACGCCGTGCCCGACCGGGGAATCCTCCGGGGAACCAGCGCCTTCGTTTCGCTTTCCGGCGACAACCCGAACGACGCCGTCATCAAGCCCGATGTCTTCCAACACATCGCCTTCGAGGTGAACAGCGGCCCCGGCCGTTCGGATGTCTTCCCCGGATCGCTCATGGGCGTGATCGCCGCCGTGCGCCAGACGTTCTTCGACGCCCGGCACTACGCGCTCGACCAGGCGAACTACGCGACCAACTCAACCGCGCGGAAACGCCCGCCCTTCAATCCCGCCCTCGACGCCCTGCACTCGGCCACGGAGAAGAAGTTCCAGTTCGTCTTCGAGCCCGGCAGCGCCGTGATGGTGGACCGCGCGACGCAGCTCTCGAAGGAACTCGGCCTCCAGCCGCTCATCGTCTCCAGCGGCCAGGAATGGCGACGGCCCGATCTCGCCAAAACCTCCGGCGCGGCCTTCATCGTGCCGTTGAACTTTCCGGAAGCGCCCAAGTTCCCCGAGGACGACGACTGGCACGGCGTCTCGCTCGACCAGCTCCGCGCGCTCGACTGGGCTCCGAGCAATCCGTCATTGCTCCGCTCCAACGGCCTCGAAGTCGCCCTCACGACCTACGGCCTCGGCGACAAGAAAACCTTCCTCAAAAATCTCCAGTCCGCCGTCGCGCGCGGCCTTTCCGAAGACGACGCCTTGGCCGCGTTGACCACCGTTCCCGCAAAACTCTGCGGCGTGGACAAGCAGGTCGGCTCCATCGAAGCCGGCAAGCTGGCGAATCTCACCATCGTCGAAGGCACGAACTACTTCGTCGGCGACGCCAAGGTCCGCGAAGTCTGGATCGACGGCCGCGTCTTCCAACCCGCGCCGCCCGCACCCAAGAAGGCTCCGCCCGCCACCAACGCCGTCGCCAAGACCGATGCAAAAGCCGATACGAAAGCCGAAGCCAAGAAGGCCGAGACGAAGGCGCTCCAGGCCAAACGCGTCGCCCGTCATCCGCTCGAACTGAAGGGCGTGCTGACCAATCCTCCCGCCGTCTACATCAAGTCCGCCACCATCTGGACCAGCGGCGAGAAGGGTATTCTCACCAACGCCTCCATGCTTGTGATGAACGGAAAGATCATGGGCGTCGGCGCCATTCCGCGCATCGCACTTCCTCCCGGCACGGTCACGATCGATCTGCCGGACATCCACGTCACCGCCGGTCTGATCGATTGCCACAGCCACTCGATGATTCTGGGCGGAGTGAACGAAGGCACTCTTCCCAGCACGTCGATGGTCCGCATCGGCGACGTGGTAAACTCCGAGGCCGACACCATCCACCAGCAGCTCGGCGGTGGATTGACCGTGGCCAACCTGCTCCACGGATCGGCCAACCCGATCGGCGGACAGAACCAGGTCATCAAGCTCCGCGAGGGCGGAGGCCCGGAGGACCTGAAGTTCAAGGGCGCGCCGCAGGGCATCAAATTCGCCCTCGGTGAAAACGTGAAGCAGTCCAATGCCGGGGACAGGTTCACGACCCGTTTCCCCCAGTCCCGCATGGGCGTGCCTACCTTTTACATCAACCGCTTCACCGCCGCGCAGCAGTATCAGCAGGAGTGGACCGACTTCCGCGCGGGCAAGGGCGCCGTTCCCCCGCGCCGCAACCTGGAACTCGAAGCCATCGCCGAGATCATCGCCGGCACGCGGCTCATCCACTGCCACAGCTACCGGCAGGACGAGATTCTCGTTTTCCTCCGCACCATGGAGCAGTTCAGCGTCAAGGTCGGCACGCTCCAGCACATCCTCGAGGGCTACAAGGTGGCCGACGAGATCGCCAAACACGGCGCCGGCGCGTCGTCGTTCTCCGACTGGTGGGCCTACAAGTTCGAAGTCATCGACGCCATTCCCTACGCCGGCAGCCTCATGCGCGACCGCGGCGTGCTCGTCAGCTTCAACAGCGATTCCTCCGACCTCGCCCGACGCTTGAATCTCGAAGCGGCCAAGGCCGTGAAATACGGCAACACGCCCGAAGCCGAGGCGCTGAAGTTCGTCACGCTCAACCCGGCCAAGCAGCTCCGCATCGACCAATGGGTCGGCTCGCTGGAGAACGGCAAGGACGGCGACTTCGCCATCTGGAGCGGCAGCCCGCTCAGCACCTCCAGCATCTGCCTCCAGACGTGGATCGAGGGCAGGAAATACTTCGACCGCGACGACGCCAAACTACGGGGCGACGCCCTCAAGGCCGAACGCCTCGCGCTGCTCGACAAGGCGAAGAAGCTCGCCGTCGATGTTGCCGTGCCCGACAAGGGCGCGGACTCCGCCCGCGCCGCCTTCTTCCATCGCGCGCTGGAAACCAGCCGCCACCTCGGCGTCGAACAATGCCAGGACTGCGAACTCCCCATGAGGAACTGAAGCTGGCCTGCTCTCAAAACCTTGAAACTCTCGCCTTAATCAGCCGCTCACTTCAGATGGGGGCTGCTAATAATACTAGGTTAAGTGGCTATTTACTTTAACAAGAGGGCGGGACAAGCTTGGGGCCGTGACAGCGAACGAACTGGCCGGAGTGGAGCGCCGTCTGGACTGCTTCCTGGGCGGGTTGCTCGCGCCCCTGGGCCGCAGCGAACGCCGGCATTGGGCCGGGGTCTACCTGCGCGGCCTGCTGCTGGATGGCGAGCGCAAGTCCATCGAACCGATGGCGGGGCGCATTCCAGGGGCGGACGTGCAGGCGCTGCGCCAGTTCATCGGGCAGAGTCCGTGGGCGGTGGAGGCGATCCAGCGCGGGCTGGCCGAACAGGTCGTGGACACCCTCACCGAGCCCGAGGTCTGGATGATCGACGAGACCTCCTTCCCCAAGGCGGGCAGCGCGTCCGTGGGAGTCGCCCGGCAATACTGCGGGGCCCTGGGCAAGGTGGCCAACTGCCAGGTGGCGGTGAGCCTGCACTGGAGCACGGCGCAGATGAGCTGCCCTCTGCTGTGGCGGCTCTACCTGCCCCGGCACTGGCTGGATGACCCCGCCCGACGGGCGGCGGGGCGGATTCCTGCGGATGTTCAATACCGGAGCAGGAACGAACTGGCGCTGGATCTGGTTGACCAGGCCCTTGCGTGGGAGGTGCCGCACCTGCCGGTGGTGGCCGACTCGGCCTACGGCAACGACTTCTCGTTCCGGGAGGCGCTGCGCCAGCGGGGCGTGCGTTACGCGGTGGCCGTGGAGCCCAGCACCAAGGTCTGGACCACCGACCCGAACCTGGTTCCCGTGCCCGCCAGCAAACCCCGCGGCCGACCGCGTCAATATGCACCCCTGGCGGCGATGCCCACGCCGCAGTCCTTGGGGGAACTGGCCGGGGCGCTGCCCGCCTCGGCGTGGCGGACGGTGACGTGGCGTGCTGGAAGCAAGGGGCCGCAGTGTTCGCGCTTCGCGCGGATCAAGGTGTGGGCCGCCCACGGCTGGAAGGCGCAAAGGCATCCGGAGCGGGTGGCCGAATGGCTGCTGGTCGAATGGCCGGAAGGGGCCGCGTCGCCCAGCGACTACTGGCTGGCAGACCTGGGGCCGCAGCCCGTGGGGCTGCGCCGGTTGGTGCGCACCGCCCGCGCCCGCTGGCGGGTGGAACTGGACTACCGGGAACTCAAGGAAGAACTGGGGCTTGACCACTACGAGGGCCGCCACTGGCTGGGCTGGCACCACCATGTCACGCTGGTGTCGGTGGCGTTCGCCTTCCTGCGCACCGAACAGAGCCGCCTCAAAAAAAACTTCTGGTGTGACGCTGCCGCAGATGCGCCGGTCCTTGCAGGCGGCACTGGTCCGCCTCTCGGGCCGCTGCCCCTGGTGCCGGACCCGATTCATTGACTCCTGCTGA
>JAYVSO010000126.1:0-19557 GCA_043775315.1 Verrucomicrobiota bacterium | reverse complement strand
CGGCGCTCCACTCCGGCCAGTTCGTTCGCTGTCACGGCCCCAAGCTTGTCCCGCCCTCTTGTTAAAGTAAATAGCCACTTAACCTAGTATTATTAGGTTCCCCGCAGGCATTGGCTACATCTTCGGCTTTTCCTTCTTCGGGAAGAGCGGCAGCGGGGTATTGACCTTGTGGCCGGCGGGCAGGTTGCCCCACTTGGCGTCCCAGACGGTCACGCCGGTCTGCTCGAAGCCGAGTTGCCCCAGGATCTTTGTGGCTGACGTCGGGATGAACGGCGTCAGCAGCACGGCGAGGATGCGGCAGCTCTCGATCAAGTTGTAGAGCACGGCGTCGAGTTCGCCGGCCTTGGCCGGATCTTTTGCCAGGGTGAACGGACGAGTTTCGTCGATGAACTTGTTGGCGCGGTTCACCAAGGACCAGATGGCCACGAGCGCGCCTTGCAGATCGTTCGCCTTGAGCGCGGCGAGGGTTTCCTCGATGGCCTTCGTGGCGTCCGCCTCAAGTTGATCCGCACGGGCGGGCACAACGCCCTCGCGATACTTGTTCAGCATCGAGATGGATCGGTTCAGCAGGTTGCCAAGGCCATTGGCCAGTTCCGCGTTGTAGCGCGACTCGAAGCCTGCGTCGGTCCAGTTGCCGTCCGGGCCGATGGCCAGTTCCCGCACGACGTAGAAGCGGAAGGCGTCCAGACCCCATTCGTCGATGACCACGATGGGATCGACGACGTTGCCTGTGGTCTTGCTCATCTTCGCGCCGTCCTTCTGCCACCAGCCATGGGCGAGGATCTGCTTGGGCAAAGCCACGCCCATCGCCTTCAGCATGATCGGCCAATAGGCGGCGTGGAACTTGAGGATGTCCTTCCCGATGACGTGCGCGTCGGCGGGCCACAGTTCGGATGCCGGAGTCGGAAAGCCGGATGCCGGATGGTAGAAACCCTTCAGCGGTTCGATGACGGCCGGGTCGCCGAGCGACGCGGGCACGGTGATGTAGTTCGTGAGCGCGTCGAACCACACGTAGGTCACGAACTCGGGATCGAAGGGCAGGGGAATGCCCCAGCTCAAACGCGCCGCCGGCCGGGTGATGCAGAGGTCTTCCAGCTTCTCTGAACGCAGAAAGCCGAGGACTTCGTTGCGCCGGTAGTCGGGCTGGATGAACGACGGGTTCGCCTCGATCAGGTCGATGAGCCACTGCTGGTGCTGGCCCATCTTGAAATACCAGTTGTGCTCCACGAGTTCGACAACCTGGCCCCAGTTGGCCGCCCAAGTGCCGTCGGGATTGCGGTCCTTGTCGGTGAGGAACGTCTCCTCCTTCACGGAGTAGAAACCCATGTAGGCTTCTTTGTAGAGGTCTCCCTGCTGGTGGAGCTTTGTCAGGACGGCTTGGACGACTTCCTTGTGGCGCGCGTCGGTTGTGCGGATGAAATCTTGGTTCGAGAGCCCGAGCTTCGCGGCGAAGTCTTTCCAGATCGCGGCGAACCCATCGGTGTAGGCTTGGGCCGTCTTGCCCTCGACGTCGGCGGCTTGCTGGACCTTTTGGCCGTGTTCGTCGATGCCGGTGAGGAAGAAGACCTCCTCCCCCAGGAAGCGGCGGCTGCGGGCGATGACGTCCGTGACGATCTTTTCGTAGGCGTGGCCGAGGTGCGGCGCGCCGTTCACGTAGTCGATGGCCGTGGTGATGTAGAACCGTTTGCTCATTTGCTCCTGCCAAGATGCTGGATGGCTACGGGCATTGGCAATGGCGGGAAACCTGTGCCACCGGACTGTGGATGTCCTCGGGGGCGATGGTATGGTCGAGGGCGATGATGGATGAAACGAACAGCGTGCAAGCGATCCAGGCTCCGGCTGGAGGCGGCTTGCTGGATTGGCTGTTCCTCGACTTCAACAGCTACTTCGCCAGCGTCGAGCTTCAGGAAAATCCCGAGCTGCGCGGGAAACCGGTCATCGTCATCCCCGCCGCCACGGAATCGACCTGCGCCATCGCGGCCAGCCCGGAGGCCAAGAGCTTCAAGATCAAGACGGGCACGTCCATCAAGGAAGCCCGGGAGAAATGTCCGCGCGTGGTCTGCGTGCTGGCGCGGCCGGATGTCTACTCGGACTACCACCGGCGAATCCTCAAGGAGATCGACCGCCATGTGCCGTTGCACAAGTTCGAGTCGATCGACGAGATGTCGTGCCGGTTGATCGGTTCCATGCGCGAGCCGGCCAATGCGCTGGCTGCGGCCCGGAGGTTGAAGGAAGGCATCAGGCGCAATATCGGCGAGTGCCTGCGCTGTTCCGTCGGGCTTTCGACGAACCGCTTTCTGGCCAAGGTGGCGACGGATCTGGAGAAGCGGGACGGCTTGGTGATCCTGCGCGCGTCCGATCTGCCGGGACGTTTTTCCGGCATGAAGCTGGAGGATTTACCGGGCATTGGCCGCAACATTCGGGAACGCCTTGTTCTTGCGGGCATCCAGGATATTTTCAGCCTCTGCCTGGCCCCGGCCAAACAGCTACGGCAGATCTGGGGCGGAGTGGAAGGCGAGCGTTTCTATTGCCGCCTGCACGGCATCGAGGTGGAACTGTCGGAGAACGACAAGAGCAGCGTGAGCCACGGGCGTGTGCTCGACGCCGACAGCCGTTCGGTCGACCAGGCTGAGTTGTTCGCGCGTCGGCTGGCCCTCAAGGCGGCGAGCCGGCTGCGGTTGCTCAAGCAGGTGGCTACGGTGATAAGCGTCCACGCGGGGATGGAGGACGATTCGGGCGTGGAAGAGCATCTGCGGCTTCAGCCGACCAGCGACAGCGTGGAGATACTGCATCGCTTCAGCCAAGTCTGGCAGCCCGTGCGTGAACGCATCGGCTATCGGCGCATCCGCCAGATCGGCGTCACGCTGCATGGGCTGATGGCGGAATCGCAGCCGAAGCAGCTGGATCTTTTCAGCAAACCGGATGGCTTGGCTCAGGAGGAACGGGCGCGGAGGCAACGGCTCTCCGAAGCGATGGACGCCATCAACCGCAAGCTCGGGCCTGATTCCATCACGCTCGGGGTTCTGCCGCAGGTCGGCGGATTCTTTGCGGGCAGCAAGATCGCGTTCAACCGGGTGCCGCTGGAGGAGGAGTTTCTGCGCGATGGACGAAAGGAACTTTCCAAGGCCCAGATTTTCTATGGGCCGGTTTCCAAGACGCCCGAGCTGTCGATGGATGCCCGCGTGCGGCGGGCCGAACGGCGAGCGCAGTTGAAGAAGACGCGGCGCATGGTGTAGGCGCGGTCGGCTGCTGCGGCGTGGCGGTTGCTTCAGGTGGAGCCGCCATCATGAACTCCGCCGCTTCCTCCAAACTTATCCGCGCTGGAACCCTTCTCGCCGTCAACTTGCTGTTCCTTTCCACATGGGCGCTGGCCGGTCCGACCAAGTTTGGCAGCGGCGGCGTGCCTCAATGGTTCGTCGATTCCTTTGGGAAATCCGTCCTCGGGGCGTTTCCGGGCATGGCCGTCGCCTACTACTCGATAGCGATGCTGGAGACGCTCGCCGCGGCGACGGCCCTCGTGGCCTTGGTGAAGGGAGAGTTCCTGCGTGAAGCCCGTCTGGTTTGGCTGGAGGGCACGCTCGTGCTCAGCTTGCTCATTTTCGTGCAGCTCGGTTTTGGCCAGCGACTGATTGGCGACTTCGACAAGGCGGCCATGCTCTGCCACTACTTTGCGGGAACGGCGGTTTGCCTGTTGCTCGTGAGGAATGTGCGGATGGAACCTGCCGCCGATTAAAGGAGATGGCAGGCGGCGCCGGCGAGGGCTCCGGCGGTCCAGAGCAGCGCGACGGCGGCGGGTTTGCTCCAGCCGGCGCGGACGAGGCGATGGGAAAGGTGGTTGGTGTCGCCGACCCAGAACGGGATGCGGCGGCTGGTGCGGAGGATCACAACGCTGGCGAGGTCGATGAGCGGCACCGCCAGGATGAGCAAGGGACTGATGACGGCGACGTGGCTTGTGCCGGCTTTTGCCGAATAGAAATGGGGCAAGATGGCCAGCACGGCGAGCAGGTATCCCACGAGATGGCTGCCGGAGTCGCCGAGGAACGCCGAGGCTTTCGGGTAGTTGTGAGGCAGGAATCCGGCGAGCGATCCGGCGGCGAGGAAGGCCAGCAGGGCGACGAGGTATTGGCCGCGGGCGGCTGCGAGGATGCCGAAGTGCAGGGCTCCGATCGTGCCGATTCCGGCGCACAAGCCGTTCATGTTGTCCATGAAGTTGACCGCGTTGGTCACGGTAAGGATCCACAGCATGGTCACGGCGTAGCTGAACGCCACGCTGTCGACGAACAACGTCACGCGGACGCCCGACGCCGCGATGATGAAGGCGATGACGCACTGGCCGGTGAACTTGAGCAGGGGCTTCAGCTCGAAACGGTCGTCGGCCAATCCGAGAGCAAGCATGCCGATGGCGCCGAAAAGGATGGCCGAGAGTTGGACGGCACGTTTTCCAAGGCCGTAGCCGAGACGATCGAAGGCGTCCCCGGCGATGGCTCCGGACAGAATCAGGACGACGGCGGCGAGCAGCGGCAAAGCCAAGCCGGTCAGCACGGCCAGGCCGCCGGCCAGGGGCATGGGAGTCGAATGGATCTTGCGATGGCCGGGATCGTCCACGAGCCCGACACGCTGGCTGAAGCGTCGCCACAACGGCAGCGCGCACCATGTGGTGAAACCCGCGGCGAGGAACGCGGCCGCGTAGTAGCCGATGGGGAAGGGGAGATTCATCGCGGGAGCAGGAGCTTCTGATAAAGGCCGTGGAGCCCGTGGACCATGGCTCCGATCGTGAATTCTTTCCGCACAAGTTCGCGGCCGGTTTCGCCCAATCGATGGCGGAGAGCGGGATCTTCGGCCAGGCGGACCAGGCTTCCGGTCAGGCCGCCAAGATCCCCGGGTGCCAGGAGAATGCCGGTCGTCCCGTCGATGCAGACTTCGCGGGCCCCGTCGCAGTCGAATGCAACAACTGGCTTCCCGGTGGCCAGCGCCTGTGGGATCGCTCGGGGCAGGCCTTCGCGACGCGAGAGATGCGCGAGGGCATCCATGACGCCGACGTAGCGCGCGACTTCGGTGGGCGGCACGAGACCCGTAAAGACGAAGTGGTCGCGCAGTCCCAGATCGCGCGCCGTCTGTTCAAAACGCCCGCGCCAGACGCCGTCGCCGACGAAAAGGAACCTGGCTTTCGGGATGCGGCGGATGAGGTCCGGCGCGATGGCGAAGAGGTCCTCGTGGCCCTTGAGTTCGAAGAGGCGGGCGATTTTCCCGACGACAAAATCATCCGGCTTCAACCCGAGTTTCGCCCGGAGCGCCGGTTCATTCGTGGCCGTGAGGAAGGGCTGCAGATCGAAGCCGCTGCGGATGCACGTGTAGTCCTCTCTTCGACCAATTCCAGCTGCGAGATATTGATCGCGCATCGCGTTCGCCACTACCACGAAATGGTCGGTGGACCGTCCGGCGAGCCTTTCAGCAGCGGTGAACACGGTGTTCGGCAAGCGGCCTTGGAACGGTCCGAACGATGGGCCGTGAATGGTGTGAACCACGAACGGGACGCCGGCGTGGCGTGCGGCGAGGCGGCCGACGATTCCGGCTTTGCCCGAATGCGTGTGGACGATGTCGGGCCTGTCGCGACGAAAGACTGCCTTCAGAGCGCGATACGCCTGGAAGTCGAGCCAGGGCGAGATTTGCCGCACCAAGGGCTGGCAAATGCGGAGAAGCGAAGGCTTGTTGGCGAACGCGCTTTCCAGACTTCCTTCGGGTCCGGTGGTGGGGCCGGAGATGAGGTCGCAGTGGACTCCCGAAATGGAGGCAAGACCGAGGACTGACGAGACGGTGTTCTCCTGTGCGCCACCGACCACCAGCCGGGTGATGACGTGGGTCACGCGCATCACCGGCTCACTTCGCCTTTTCCGCGTCGGCCTGAAGTTTCCCGGACTTGAGGTCGTCGAGCCGACGTTCCATGGCCTGGAACTCGGCGGAGTTGCGCGGGGCGTCCTTCAGATATTTCTCCGCCTGCAGTCTGGCCTCGGACCAGTTCTTTTGCCTGACCGCGATCTCGTTCAAGCCGAGTGCCGCCTGGTAGAGGGGTTTCTTCGCGGCCCGCTGCATGTCGACGTATGCGGTCCTGGCGTCGTCGAGTTTGTTCAAAAGCAGGAGAGCGGTCGCGCGGTTGAGTTGCGCCGGCTGCGAGTCGGGAGTGACGACGAGGAAGCGGTTCATTTCCTCCAGTGCCAAAGCCGGCTGCCCCGTTTGGATGAGGAGAGCCGCCTTGTCGATGTGGATGGGAGACCTTGGATCGTTGCCAATCTTTCGTTCCAAGGTTTCGAGCGCCTGGGGCACTTGCCGGGTGAGAATGTAGAAACGCGCGAGCAGGCCGAGGCGGTTCGGATCATCCGGGGCCGCCGCATAGGCGTTTTTCAGGATCGATTCGGCGGCCTGGGAGTTGCCCTTGTTAAGGTAGGAGATGGATTCGGAGAAGAGGACGTCCACGTCCTGTCCCTGGGTGAGAGGCGCCTTTGAGGCGCGGATCTGTTGAATCTGCCTCAGGGCCAGATCGGGCATCCCGACGTCGACGTAGGTCTTCGCGAGGCCGACCTGTCCGACAAGGTTGGCGGGGTCCAGTTCCATGGCCCGCAGGAAGGAGATGAGGGCTTGGCGGAGGTTGTTTCCGCCGGCGAAATTTTCGGCGGTCCGGAGAACCCCGTTGACCTCGTCGAGGAGGCCGAAGCGGTTCATGGAATCCCCCAGACCGGCCATGCTTTTCAGGGAAGACGCGAGGTCGTCGGATTGCGGGACGGCCACGGTGGCGCCCTTCTGGAGGCCGGAGTTGAACGCGAGGTTGGCCTTGGCGATGAAGTTTTCAGGATTCAATTCGACCGCTGATTTGAAGGCCTCGGCGGCCTGGGGAAGGCGCTTGTTGCGTTGGAGGAAGACGCCCCAATCGTTGACCGCGCGGGAGTAGATCGTCTGCAGGTAGACGTTTGCGGGCTGGGTCTTGGATCCTCCCCGGAGCAGGCCGGCAACTTCGGGCCCGTGCTTTTTCCAGAAGGCATCGGTGGAGTCCAGCAACGCGGCAGGGGCCGCAGGCGGTGTCAACTCGCCTGGGCTGTAGAGCTTGAGCTCGTAGACCAGTCCTTTGGGCTCCGGATAGAACCGTTCGAAGTAGTATCCGAAACTCGGATGGAGGTAGTAGACCGGAAAGTTGGTCGACAGGGAAACGACGAGTCCTTGGATGTCAGGCTGGGCTACCAGCTTGTCGGCGAGTTTGTTGGTGGCAAGCCAGTGGTTCGCCGCCTCGGGATACCGGACTTTCAGCTGGCGATGGTGTTCCGGATAGTTGAGGGAACCCGTATCCAGAAAGATGTGCCGGACCGAATTGCCGGATTGCTGAAGCGCCGCTTTGAGCAGGAACAAACGCAGGCCATCATCGCTCAGCAGGACGGCGGGTTTTCCGGGAAGCTGCGAGGCTTGGGTCGCGAAGTGGAGCGAGAGCGCCGGGCCATTCGCCATCCGGATCACCGGCAATGAGCGAACCGCCGCAAGGACCGCACCTGCGACGGCCGCGATCGCGACGGCGTAGCCGGCAATCCTGAGCATGCTGCGGACGCCCTCCTGTCCGCGCTGCGGGCCTTTCCGGGGCTCCTTGGTCAGGACGACGATGAGGAATCCGAGGAAATAGCCGACGCTGAGGGCGGACAGGTATCGGGTCGTGAGAAACGGCAATGCCTTGATGCCACCGGGGACGTCGTCCTGGTTGAGGATCCGCTCCGGGGTGAGCTTGAACTGTTCGAGTCCCGCGGCCGCCGCGATACCGGCTACGGTGAACGCGAGCGCGACAACGATGAGGAGCCATGACAACAGGCTTTGTCCAAAGCGGCTGGTTTCGGTGGTCATCGACTTCAACCGGAAACTCATGATCATCACCGGCACAAACGAGGTGAGCGCGATCAGGAACAGGTAGAGCCGCATCTTGGGCGCATAGTAGGGGCTCGTCAGGTAGGCTTTCTGCTCCGAAAGGTTCGCCTTGAGTGCTTCGAAAAACGTGACCTCGGTGCCCGTGACGCCGGGCTTGATGGCGGGTAGCAGCAGATAGAACAGCAGTCCGGCGAGGAAAAGCGGGATTCCTTTTCCGAGGAAGTCGAAGCTGATGAAGCGGGCCGGCTTGTTCCAGATCAAGGCAACGAGGACCAATGGCGACACCGCGATCATGGCCCAGCTATTGGCCGCGCCGGCTCCGACGAGAAACGTAAGCCCGAGCGCCCAGCGGTTGTGGTCCACGAGCCGGTCCTCCATCAGGAAACGGATCACCAGCGAGAGGATCAGCAGGTCCAGCATTTCTCCGGTATGGGCGGTGGCCTGTTCCCAGAACGCTGGTTGGAAACCCAAGACGGCGGCGCCCACGAGCGGAGGGAGCCAAGCCAGCGGGCCTGAAAGTATCCGCGTCGGATGGGATTCGCGCTGGCGCTGATCGCGGGTGCGGTCCTGGGGCAGGATGGAAATGGTCCGGACCAATTGCGCGAGGCTCAACGCCGCGAGAAGGGCCGCTAGGCCGTTCAGTGCCAGGATCTGGGCGTTTCCACTCAGGACGGTGAACGGCCGGGTGATCAGCCAAAGGATTGGCCGGTTGAGCGTTGGAACATTCTCCCAACCCGTGACCTGGTTTACCGGACCGACCGAACTCAGGGTGACCCAAGGATTCAGCGTGACCAGATAGAGGACCAACGCCAGCGCGGCGACGATCCAGGGAAGGGCGGAGTGGAGCTTGAACGGCTTCTGCATACGTTGCGGTGATGGACTTGAGCCGATGCGTCTCCGCCTTGGCAAGCGCCTTCAGGCCGTGATTGCCGTCAGGAAACCCTGCGGACGTCGGCCACACACTCGACGTGCTGGGTCTGCGGAAACATGTCGAGGGGAGTAATGCTCTCCAAACGGAACAGCCCGCATTCGCAGAGCGTCTTCAAATCGCGGGCCAGGGTTGCCGGGTGGCAGGAGACGTAGATGACCTGGCGAGGCAGGGTGTGACGCAGTAGCTCGATGGCCGACGGCGCGCAGCCGACGCGCGGAGGATCGAGGACGACGGTGGTTTCAGCGGCGTTGAAGGTGCCGACGACCTGCGGGAGGAGCGTCTCGGCTGGGCCGAGAAGGTATTCGCCGTTGGTGATGTTCCGGTCGGCCGCGTTCTTCTTCGCGGAGCGGACCGCCATGGCGTCGATCTCGATCCCGGCGAAGCGCTCGCAAAGGTCGGCGAGCTCGATCGAAAAGAACCCGACGCCGCAGTAGGCGTCGATCAGGCATCGGCTGCCACCGGCCTTGAAGGCATCCCTCACGGCGGCGACCAGTCCCGGGAGGAGCTGGAAATTATTTTGGAAGAAGGAGTCGTTCGGAAGATCCCAGTCCTCCGGCGGAACCCGCAGCACCGCCTTCACGCCGCTCTTGGGTGGAGGATTCTCCCGGAGCCGTTGCAGTTCCTCGTTCAAGGCCGGTTCGGAGATTCGGCAATGGTTCATGTCGACCACGAACCGGCTTTCATCCTCGAGGAATCCGACCTTCATCCGGTTCAGCTCCTTGCTCCACTGGGTGCGCACCATGATGCGGTTGCGGTAGCTGTAGGGCGAAGGGCAGGGGACAACCGGGCGGACAACGGCTCCGTCGAACCCGCCGATGCGCTGCATGAGGTCGGCGATCTGCTTGTGCTTGGCCCGGAGCTGCACGGGATAGGCGATGTGTTGATACTGGCAGCCTCCGCAGGCCCCGTAGTATTCGCACATGGGTTCGACACGATCCGGAGATGCCTCGAGGACTCGAACGAGTCTGGCCTTGGCGAAACTCTTCTTCAGTTCGACCAGCTCCACTTCGACGCGCTCGCCGACGCAGACGAAGGGAACGAACACGACGAACTCGCCGAACCGGCCGACACCAGCGCCACCGAAGGCAAGGTCATGGATGGATAGCTCGACGCGGCTGCCGACGGAGAGGATTTCGGACATTCCTGGAAGGGTATTCGCCGGCTACTTGCCGTGGGGAGTCTGGGCGTAGTGCTTCGAGAGGATGTCGTCGCCGAAGTCGCCGTCGAAGTCGCGCCACGCCGAGTGGACGTGGTTGGCGTTGTTCTGCGTGTTGTCGTATTCGAGCACGAAGGTCGGACCCTGGATCCGGTAATAGTGGGGCTGGCCCATCTCAAGTCCGCCGGCCCAGCCGAAGGTGATTTTTTCCATGCCGGCCGCGGCGATCTTTGAGAGGTCCTTGTTGGCGATCTCGGGGCGGGTGCGGTTGACGTATTCGCGGATGAGGTCGAGGAGGAGGCGCTGCTGTTCGGCGTTCAACTGCGAGTAGGCCACGCCGACTTCCTTGAGGGCGGCGACCTTCTTGTCGGCCAGGGTGATGATGTCGGCCGGGGCCTTCGTGTCGAAGACGGCCTTCTTCCGCAGATCCTCGTTGAGCGATTTCACCAGGGAGCGCGCCATGTCCTCTTCGGCGGCAAGGACGCGCAGTCCCTTCTGCGGCCCGGTGCGGATCTCTGCCGGGTTCGTGCCCATGAATGTGGGCGAGCCGGAGATTTCATGGCCGTTGGCGATGGTGAAGTTGGCCGCGAAGTGATGGCCTTCCCAGCGCCAGCCCCAGGTGTTGGTTTCGCCGGGTTTGCCGAAGACCGTCACGAAGTAGAGCTCGGGTTCGCGCGGGAAACGCCGGCTCGGCCCCTCCATCTCCTGGAGGATCAGCTCAAGGCTCATGATGGTGGCTGCCTTGACGTAGCCCCGCGTGCTGAGGCTGGAGGCGAGCAACGCATGGGCGAGCGACTTCTGCGCGCCGTTCATGTTCGTCAAAGGAAGTCCGTTCCGTTCCTTCGGGACGAAGTGCCAGTTCTTCCGTTCCTCGCTCGTGAGTTCATACGTCGCCTTCTTCTTCTGATCGGGGGTGAGCGAGTTGAGGAAGTTGTTGGCGGCGTCCGCCATTTCGCCGCCTGGGCCGTGGGCGGAAGCCGTCCGGGCCAGCAGGGAAATGGCGAATGCGAGCGTGAGAAGCAGTTTGGAGCGCATGACCAAGGATTCGAGGATTTGCCCACGTCGTGCAACGAAATCCTTGGCGTGGGTCGGTGGCTGAATACCTTCACGCGATGCGTTTGTTGTTCATCGGCGATGTCGTGGGCGAACCCGGCCGTCGCGCCGTCCGTCTGCTGCTGCCCAGGCTGAAGAAGGAAATGGGCATCCACGCCGTCGTGGCCAACGGTGAAAATTCAGCCGGCGGTTCGGGCATCACCAACGCGACCGCGGCCGAGCTTTTCGCCGCAGGCATCGACGCGATCACCTGCGGAGACCACCTGTGGGACCAGAAGGATGTCGTGTCGTTGATGGAAAAGGAGCGGCGCTTTGTCCGGCCCGCGAACTACCCGCCCGGCGTTCCCGGCCAGGGCAGCACGGTGGTCGACATCCCGGGCTTCGGGCCACTCGGTGTGATGAACCTTCAGGGACGCACGTTCATGGCGGCGCTGGAGAATCCGTTCCTGGCCGCGAAGGTTGAACTGGAGAAACTGCGGGGCATCACCCCGCGCATCGTGGTCGACATGCACGCCGAGGCGACGTCGGAAAAGATCTGCATGGGCCGGATGCTCGACGGCCAGGTGAGCCTCGTCGTCGGCACCCACACCCATGTGCAGACGGCGGACGAACAGATCTTCCCCGGTGGCACGGCGTTCCTGTGCGACGCCGGCTTCACGGGTCCGCACGAGAGCTGCCTCGGCCGGGAGTTTGCGCCGGCGATCGAACGTTTTCTCACCAATTCGCCGAGACGCCTCGAAGTCGCTTCCGGCCGGATTCTGCTCCAGGGCGTCATCGTCGACATCGATGACGTGTCCGGCAAGGCGCTGGCCATCCGACGCGTTTCCGAGCCGCTGCCCGAGGCTCCCAAGGCCTGACACATGCCCGCGAAATCACAGTGGGACTTCGGCGACCTATTCGACCAACCGTTCAAGCGGGAGAAGCCGCCTGAAGCGAAGCCTGCTTCGCGGATGGAAGAAAAGCCGAAGACTCCGGTTCTCGTCGCTCCACCAAGGCAGATCCTCACGGTCGGTGAATTGAACGGGCAGGTGAAGCGCCTGCTCGAGCGGCAAGTCGGCAGGGTCTGGGTCCGGGGCGAGATCACCAACTTCCGCGCCCAGTCGTCGGGGCATTTCTACTTCACCTTGAAGGACGCCACGTCGCAGATCAGTTGCGTCCTGTTCCGAGGGGAGCGGGTGGCCAATCGCGACGCCCTGTCGGATGGAAAGAGTGTTTTGCTCGAAGGCGATCTCACCGTCTACGAACCGAGAGGGCAGTATCAACTCCGGGTCTGCGGCGTGGAGCTTGAAGGCTTGGGCGCATTGCAGGCCGCGTTCGAGAGACTCAAACAGCAGTTGCTCGCGGAGGGTCTGTTCGCGCCCGAACGCAAGCGGACCATTCCGCCGCTGCCACACCGAATCGGGTTGGTTACTTCGCCGACGGGAGCCGCCATTCGCGACGTGCTCCACGTGCTGGAAAGGCGCGGATCCGGGTTTGAGATCGTGCTGGCCCCGGTCCGGGTGCAGGGAGATGGCGCAGCGGCCGAAATCGCCCAGGCGATCCGCGATCTGAATCAGCTTTCGTCCTGCGATGTGGCGATGGACGTGATTCTGGTGACACGGGGCGGCGGAAGCCTGGAGGACCTGTGGGCCTTCAACGAAGAGTCTGTCGCGCGCGCGATCTTCGAATCCGCCGTGCCCGTCATTTCAGCCGTGGGCCACGAGATTGATTTCAGCATCTCGGACTTCGTCGCCGACCTCCGGGCAGCCACTCCCAGCGCGGCGGCAGAGATCCTGAGCGAGGGATGGTTCAGCAGTCGTGAACGGGTTGAGGGATTGGTCGATCAACTGTCAGCAGGGATGTCCCGTGAACTCGAAAAGCGGTTGGTCGCCTACGAGTCACTGGCGGGTCGACTGGCCCGGGTTCATCCGCGACGCCGCATCGAGGAACGCGGTCAACGATTGGACGATCTCGGAGACGCGCTGAACCGGGCTGCGCGGGTTCGCCTTCGCGAAATGACGACGGCGGCCCGCGGGATGACGGATCGGATGAGCCGGGTGAAGCCGATGAACCAGGTTCAAAGGCGGCGCGACGGACTGGTTCAGATTATTCGGGAGTTGCCGTTCCTCGCACGCGAGCATCTCAGGCGCAACCGCGAACGTCTTCGCTCCGCCGAGGATCGTCTGCGTCTGCTTTCGCCGAACGAGACGTTGAAGCGTGGCTATTCGATCACGTTCGACGCGAAAACAGGCAAGGTCGTGCGTTCGGTCGACGACGTCGCCACGGGAACAATCCTTCGCACGAAGCTGGTCGACGGCGATGTCGCGAGCCGGGTGGGTTGAGGCGTCCGGGAACTCCCGACCTGCCCGACATCGGACGTTCTTCTTCTGCGCAAATGAAAACCCCGCTTCTTCATTGCTGAGGAAACGGGGTTGAAATGGAGCGAGCGAAGAGATTCGAACTCTCGACATTCACCTTGGCAAGGTGACGCTCTACCAGGCTGAGCTACGCTCGCGAATCGCGTGGCAAATAGCTAAGGCAATCCGTTTTCTTTGCAAGACCTGTTTTCAGTTTCCTGCATCCGTCATCGGCAAAAGCCAGACGCCGATCGGCTCGGTGAAGCCCCTCGGAACCAGTTGGACCGGCGTCGCCGAGAATAGCCTGGAACCCAGATGGCTCCGCAGCGACGGCCGGCTGAAGACGTCGTCGGAGATCGCGACTTCGCCTCCCCGTGAGCAGTCGACGAGCCGAGCCGCGAGGTTGATGGCGGTGCCGAAGTAGTCGAGGCGTTCGTTGGCGTTCACCGCGAGACACCTGCCGGCGTGAAGGCCGGCTTTAAGGACCAGCTTCTCGTTGTCAGGCATTGGGGAGTTCGCCGTTTGAATTCCGGCGAACATGGCTTCGAGCGCGCTGAAGGCGTCAGGGACGTTGCTGAAGACGGCCATTACCGCATCGCCGATGGTCTTCACGATGCCGCCGTGATGTTGCCTGATGGCGTCGCGCAGGATGGAGAAATGGTCGCGCACCCGCGCGTAGGCCCGCGCGTCGCCCAGCGCATGATACATGGCGGTGGAGCCGCGCAGGTCCGTGAAGAGGATGACCTGCTCGCCGACGACCACCTGTTCGTCGGGCGATATGACTTCGGCCGCGAAGTGCTCGCGGAAGACTTGCCAGTTGGTCGCGGTCGCGGCGGTGAGGATGTCGTCGTCCCACGCGATCTGCTCCAGCGAAACCTGCACGGGAAACGGGTTCGGGTTGCGGAGAACCGACTTTTCGCCCGTCGCCCGCTCTTCCACGGCGAAGCCTTCTTTGCCGGCGAGGATCAAGAGCGCCGAGGTGGAGGTTTCGCCCGTGATGGGGAAGGGCTGCCGGACCTGCGGTGATCTGAGGCGAAGCCCGACCAAACCAGCCGGCCAATGAACGGCGCGTTCCTCGTTCGGCGCCAGCAGCCATTGGGCGACGATGTGGGGTTTGCCGCCCGGACCAGCGAGGCAGAAGGTTTGATCCGCGATCTTCTTCACGCCCGGATGGACCGAGAACTTGAGTTCGACGGACTTGTCCAACTCGCCGTCGTAGTTGATGCCGCAGACGTCGCAGTGGGCTTCGCGCCGCAGCGAGCTGAGGCTGACTGTCTGCGGCTGCCGGCTGGTGCGGCAGTTCGGGCAAAGCACCTCCCAGCGGAATTGCAGCAATCCATGGTGGGTCGCCAAAAGCAGGGTGCGAAGCGTTTCCCAATAGTCTTCCCGCCAGAGCCGGGCCAGGGCCTTGGGGCGGATATGGGTCAGCTCCACGTCCGGGGTCTGAGCGAGCCATGTGCGGAAACGTTCCAGGACCGGAGGCGACGAAAGTTCCCGCGCAAGGCCGACCATTCGATCACCGAACACGCCCTCGTTCAGGGGAGTCGCCGGAAGTTTCGGCAGGATGGGAATGGGTGCTCCGCCGAGATGGGCGCGGACGTGGGCGACGGCCCTCGCCATGGCCTGGGCCGCACGCGGCGCGATGATGGTCCGGGTGACCACGGCTCCAAATACGTTCCGGGGAGTCAGGATGGAATAGGCTCGAAGCCGCGTCCCAGCGTCCGCCGTGACGTCGAACTCGATCCCCACCACGCCTTCCGCCAGGGGGCCGGACAGAAACTCGCGGCGCACCCGGTAGGACTCGTCCTGCACCCATTCGAAGGGCCATTCACGCCACTTGAACAATTGGCCCGCGATGCGGGCCGAGCCAAAGGCGGCCGTCCCGCCCTCTGGAAGCGGATCGGTGGTGTAGGCGACTTCGGGCAGGCTGAGCGAGCGGTTCAGCCAATCGGTCTTGGAGAAGATCCTCCAGACCTTTTCCCGTGGGAAAGGCAGGTCGAAGACGGCTTCAGTGGTGACCGGCGATGGCATTTCTCGGCTCAGTGTCGATGCCGCAAACAGTCGATTCGGCCGGCGAGTCCGGATCCGCGATCCGCTTCCGGTCAGCGTCCCATCAGGTGCTCCAGCACGAGTTGGTCGAGGTCCTGGTAGTTCCTCGCCGCGATCAGGGCATTGGCCTGCTTCTCCGGATACGTTTGGGCTTTTTCGAGGAGGTGCAGGAAGGTCTTCCGTGAGTTGTCGAGATGGGAAACCATTTGTTCCGGCCGGGTCGTGCGAAACGGATGAACGTCGAAGCAGATGAACTCGCCGTTTTTCCCGTAGCCGGTGCGTTCCAGCGTGCGGACCTGGTTGAAGGCGACGCGAAGGTTGGCCGAGCCAAAAGGTTTGTCCTGGTCGAACTTCAGGCCGTTCTGGTCGTTGAGATGGAGCGACCAGAGTTTGCCGAAGCGCATGGCGAACTCGATCTCATCCGACGGGTCCAGCCCGGCCAGGATCGCGTGGGCGGACTCGATGAGACAGCCGACTCTTTTCGGATCGCGGGTGAGCTGGGCGACGGCGAGGGCATGGCCGATGGTCGGGATATAAGCGTGGTCCATCGGCTCGTTCGGCTTGGGTTCGATGCAGAGCCGGGCCTTCTTGTCGTGGGCCAGCATGGCGTCGAGCGCTTCCACTAGGTAGTCCACGCAACGGCCGGCGTCCTTCGATTCGCGGATGTAGCTGCCTTCGCGGGCCAGCCAGAGGACGATCAAGTCCGTGCCGAGGATATTGGCGATGTCGATCGTGCGCCGGGAGCGGTCGATGGCGTATTGGCGGTCCTTCTTCGAGTTGGAAGTGTATCCGCCGTCGACCGTCTGGGGCGCAAACCAAAGCCGGGGCGCGACCATCTCCGCCGCGATGCCTTCGCCGTCGAGACGCTTCTTCAGCGCCTTCGCCTCCTTGAGGATCTGCGCCTCGGACTTGGAGTCGATGTCGGGCACGGCGTCGTCGTCGTGGAACATCATGGCGTCGAAGCCGAGCTTCTTCAGTGCGGCCAGGCGCCAGTCGAAGGATTCCGACGGGCGTGTTTCAGGGCCGTAGGGATCGCGGCCTTCGCTGAAGTTCCAGGGGCCGGCACAGAAGCGGTATTGGGATTTCTTGGGCATCGGAGTGGGCGCAGCCTAGTGAGAGCCGCAAGGTTGGGGGAAGAGGAAATCGTCGACTTGAACGAACTCGCGGTTCACGGGGAAATTCCTTCACCAGCTGCCCGTGCGGCGGTAGCCTCCGGTCAACCGTCGCAAGTTGTAACAACCACTATGTCCACCACCTACTGGCACAAGCGCATGGAGATACCGGGCCGCGTTTCCTTCTCCGAGGGCAACGGCGACATGCCGCGGATCGAGATCAAGACACCGCACAGCAACGGGGAGATCTACCTGAACGGCGCGACCGTCACCCACTTCCAGCGCAACGGCGAACCACCCATCCTTTTCCTCAGCCAGTTCAGCCGATGGGCGGCCGGACAGCCGATCCGGGGCGGCGTGCCGATCTGTTTCCCGTGGTTCGGTGCCCGCGAAGGCGCGCCGCAGCATGGGTTCGCCCGCACGACGACCTGGGACCTGAAGGAGATCACGCAGACGGCCGACGGCGGCGTCAGCGTGCGGTTGGGCCTGCCGGAATCCGCCGATGCGTCGCTCTACCCCCCGTTCACGGCGGACTACGTCGTGACCTTCGACAAGCAGCTGACGCTGGAACTGCTGATCAAGAACACGTCCCCCGACCAGGACTTCAGCTTCGAGAACTGCCTGCACACCTACTTCACAGTCGGCGACATCAACGCCGTCTCCCTCACCGGACTCAAGGGGGCGAGCTTCCTCGACAAGGTGGACAATTTCTCCCGCAAGGTGGAGACGTCGCAGAACCTGAAGATCAACCAGGAGATGGACCGGATCTATGTCGACACCGGCTCGACCGTCGAAATCCACGACTCGAAGCTCCAACGCCGGATCGTGGTCGAGAAGGAAGGAGCCCAATCGACGGTCGTCTGGAATCCGTGGGAGGCGAAGGCGCAGCAGATGCCGGACTACGGCAACGAGGAGTATCCCCACATGGTCTGCGTCGAATCCGGCAACGTCTTAGACAACCGCCTGGTGCTCCCCGCCGGCAAGACGGCCCTGCTCAAGGTCGTGATCGATAGCTTGCCGCTGTGATGGACGATTAACTTGAGTATCAACTGCATCGCATATGCTCCCGGAACAAATCACTTATCCTGCGGCTTATTTCGACGGTCATGCGTGCTTTTTCGAGCGTGCATCGATCCCATCTTCTTCTCGCATTGGTGGAGCATCCGACATCAAGTTCTCTGGCTTCGTTCATGGGCCAAGCCCGCTCCACCACATAGTCACACTCGGCTCGGATGCGCTGCCCGGTATTGAGCAAAAGGGGTTCGCGAGTTTGTCGCTCTTTTACGGCATGTGTTTTGACGGTTGCTCGATGACTTACGAGGTCAGAGATGCGATTCGCTATCACCTGTTGGAGCTTGACCCGAGCGAGTCCTCAGATGATTGGCCTTATCCTGAATACCCTGACTTGCTGCCTCGCGTTCCGCTGCGGTTGGCAAAGCGCATTCCCTGTTCGAGAGATCAGTTTAGCGAGTTACTGTTGCAGCAGGACAAGATCAAGGCGGATGAGCTGATTGTCGTTGTGCCGCCCCTTTCTGATTTGGGGATGTCGCTCTGGGGGGATGGGGATGAGGAGGGAGTGCAGATCATCTTCCGGTGTGATCTTCAGACTCGGAGGGTTAGAGCTTACAATCAATGCTCCTAACTCGTGCGCGGCAACGAACCCGCCCATCGTGCTTCGGTCGGAATTCATGAGCCCAATCGGCTTCGCTACTTCGCCCCCTTCTTCCTCTCATGGTTCAGCAGCCACTTGTAGAACTCGGGATTGGAGTAGGTCTGTGTCCATGAATCGTGCTGGGCTTCCGGATAGACCGTGAGCTTCACGTCCTGCGCGCCGATTCCCTTCAGAGCTTCCACCATCACCTCGGATTCTTTGAGCGGCACCGTCGTGTCCTTCGCTCCATGGAACACCCAGACCGGAAGCGCCTTCAGAGCGGCCACCTTTTCCGGTGACCGCAGGCGCATCCGCAGCGGGTTGCCTCCACCGCAAATCGGAGCAGCGGCCGCGAAACGTTCCGGCGCCGCCGCCATGAGGGACCATGTGCCGTAGCCGCCCATACTCAGGCCGGTCAGGTAGACTCGGTCAGGATCGACGGAAAACTTGGAAGACACTTCATCGAGGAGGCCGAGCAGCGATTCGTCGTTCCAGTTTTCGCCGGAGGCGCACTGCGGCGAGATGACGATGAACGGAAAGTCCTTCATCGTCGGAGCGACCTTTGGCGGCCCATGGACGGCGACCTTCTGGACGTTGGTTCCGCGTTCACCGGAGCCGTGGAGGAAAAGGATCAACGGCCACTTCTTGCTCGAACCTTCCTTGTAGCCCTCGGGCAGATGGATGAGGTAGTCGAGCTTGACGGTCTTGGTGACGGACACCGCGTAGGAGCCGGTGGACTGGGTGCCTTCCGCGAAGAGGGCCGGGGAAAGTGCGAGGCCGGCCAGCAGGAGCGAAGCGCCGAGAAACTGTTTCGTCAGGTTCATGGGTTGGACTTGGGTTGATCTGGGATGTGGCGGGAGTTTTTCGGAAACGACGGCAGCCAGCGAGGCTTTTGATTGGTGCAGGACCAGAAGCACCGTCTCCAGTTTGGCGTATACAATGACGACGAAGACCGTGGCTGCGGGGTCGGGGAAAGCTGGTGGGCCCTGCAGGATTTGAACCTGCGACCAAGGGATTATGAGTCCCCTGCTCTAACCAACTGAGCTACAGACCCCTAAATTATTATTTTAATTATTACCAGTATCTAGAAAACTGCGCAAACGCTCAGAACGCGCCGGATGGCGTAACTTGCGTAATGCCTTGGCTTCGATCTGACGAATGCGTTCACGGGTAACATCGAACTGTTTTCCGACTTCTTCCAAAGTATGATCGGTATTCATCTCAATGCCAAAACGCATACGTAGCACTTTGGCCTCGCGCGGCGTCAAAGAATCTAGTATATCCTTTGTTACACCACGTAAGCTAGCATAAACTGCTGCATCGGCTGGCGCCATCGTTGCCGCATCTTCGATAAAGTCGCCGAGATGCGAATC
>JAYVSO010000125.1:0-142669 GCA_043775315.1 Verrucomicrobiota bacterium | reverse complement strand
GACAATGAGTTCTGTCGGGTCGCCCTCTTCTCCAAGGAGGGATTCCGTCGCTGCAATGAGTCGGTCAAGGACACGCGCGACAAGCTGCGTGCGTCGGCGCCGCGCTCGCGCCGAGCGATCGTCCATGCCTGTCACCTGAACTTTGACATCGTGGCTTGCTCGATCACGCTCGAGGGCGAGCTGGCCGGTTTTTTGTTCGTTGGAGGGTCGGTGCAGGCCGCGCTCAGCCCGCTCGGCAACGAGGCCCTCTTGCGCAAGATCCACGAGATCGCGCCGGGCAACCCTGTCGAGGAGGTGGCCGAGCTCGAGCGCTCCATCGCTCGCATCCCACGCCTGCGCGAGACGGAGCTCGATCACCTCTGTGATCTGCTCGAGCTCGGCGCCACCGAGATCGAGACCTACCACGCGGAGCAGACGCGTCGCGAGCGCGAGCTGTCGTCGCTCAACCAGGAGCTCGGCGAGCGCTATCGCTTCGAGAACATCGTCGGTACCTCGCGCGCGATCCAGGCGGTCTTCCGCCTGCTCGAGAAGATCATCGAGTCCGAGTCGACCGTCCTCATCCAGGGTGAGAGCGGCACCGGCAAGGAGCTGATCGCCCGCGCCCTCCATTTCAACAGCCGCCGCCAGTTCGCGCCATTCGTGCCCATCAACTGCAGCGCGCTTCCCGAGAACCTTCTCGAGTCCGAACTGTTCGGCCACCGCAAGGGATCCTTCACGGGGGCGGTGAACGACAAGGTCGGCCTCTTCCAGGAAGCCGACAGCGGCACGATGTTCCTCGACGAGATCGGCACGATGCCCGCCCTGCTGCAAAGCCGTCTTCTCCGCGTCCTGCAGGAAAAGGAAGTCCGGCGCGTCGGCGACAACTCGCCCGTCTATGTCAACGTCCGCATCATAGCCGCGACGAACGAGAAGCTCGACGAACGCATCAAGCGCGGGACTTTCCGCGAGGACCTTTTCTACCGGCTCAACGTCATCACGATCCGGCTGCCCAGCCTTCGCGAACGGCGCGAGGACATTTCCCTGCTGGCGCTGCACTTCCTGCGGACCAGGCCCAATCCAGCAACGGGCAAGGCCTTCCACATCTCGAAGCGCACGATGTCCATCCTGTGCAAACACGAGTGGCCCGGGAACGTCCGCGAATTGGAGAACGCCATCGAACGCGCCTGCGCGCTGTGCGAGGGCGACACGATCCAGGTCGCCGATCTTCCGCCGATCTTCCGCACCTTTTCTTCCGAGGAATCCGAGGAGGTCATCCCCAACGAGGGCGGGCCTTCCGGGAAGAACGCGCCCAACGGGCACTCGAACCCGCAGTCGGTCCAACTCGGCAACAACGCCCCCGTCGCGCCCAACGGCGCCGCTCTGGCGCCGGTTTCAAACGGCGTGCACCTGAACGGGAACGGAAGCCACCAGCCAGTGGCGGCCTTGAAGAATTTTATCCGCGACCAGGAAGTGTCCTACATCAACCGCGCCATGGCCCAGGCCGGCGGTGACAAGGAGAAGGCCGCCGAGATCCTCGACATCAGCCTGGCCACCCTCTACCGCAAGTTGGCGGAGGACGTTTAGTTTCCTCTGGGCCTGCTGCTTGTTCTCATCCTCCTGCCGGGAACGGGACATATCGGAGAGGACGAGAACCCGAGGGATCGCGGGCGCGAAGTTGGGTCCTTCAGGGAACGACCACGACAGATGGCTTGCTCGCCTGGCCCGTGCGCACGACGGCGCTGACGGCCACCGCGTCGACCTTTCGGTTCGTGCGCCACATGAGCCGGGTGGCCGGCAGGATCTCCGTGGTCCATCTCCCTTTCTCGCGGCTCTGCACCGCGAACCAGCAGACGGACGGATTGGTGGACGATTCCCAGGTGATGACGGTCTCGCCGGCGCTGCGGCCGTAGACAGCCCCGGGGGCGGACGGTGTCTTCCCGCCGAGCCATGACAGTTCGGGAACCAGCGCGGCATCCGGGAAGGAATACTTCTGCAGGGTCTCCACCAGCTTCCCCTTGTTGTTCATCAGGCTCCTCATGTTCCAGAAGATATGGCCGGAGCCGGGCTTCACCTTCCGGAGGGCTGCGATCTGGTTCACCATCTCGCTGGCGGGCAATTCTCCGACAACGGTCGAGTTGATGCCCGGCCAGACGGGGCGGCCTTTGGTGCTCTGGTCGGTCCACCATTTGAACAGCGCGGGCAGGCTCTGCTCTTTCTTGGCCAGCGGCCAATAAAGCTGCGGTGCGAGGTAGTCGCACCAGCCGTTCATCAGCCACTTGCGCGCGTCGGCGTAGATGCTGGCGTAGGGATCGAAACCGCGGATGCCCGGCGGGTTGTTCGGTCGCCAGATGCCGAAGGGGGAGATGCCGACCTTGGCGAAGCGTTTGGCCGCCTTGACCTCGCGATACATGCGCTCGACGAAGCGGTCGACGTTGTTCCGGCGCCAGTCGTCGCGATCGAGTTTCCCGCCGCCCGAGACGTATCGCTTGAACGTGTCTTCGTCGGGAAAAGGGATCTCGCGGCCGGAGGCGTCCTGCTCGCGGTAGGGATAGAAGTAGTCGTCGATGTGGATGCCGTCGACGTCGTAACGCCGGACGATGTCGAGGATGACGGAGACGGAGTGGTCCTGCGTGGCCGGGTCGCCGGGATCGAGCCAGAGCTGGCGGCCGTAGGATCGGACGAGCCCAGGTTTGCGCCGGGAAACGTGGTCCGCCGGGGGCGGCGACTTGGCGGACTGGTGGAGCGCGCGGAAGGGGTTGATCCACGCGTGGAGTTCGAGGCCGCGCCGGTGCGCTTCGGTGATGGCGAACGCGAGCGGGTCGTAATACGGCTGGGGCGCCTGTCCCATGCGGCCGGTCAGGTATTCGGACCACGGTTCAATGGAGGAGAGATAGAGCGCGTCACAGCAGGGACGGACCTGGAAGATGACCGCGTTGAGGCGGAGCTGCTTCGCCCGGTCGAGCATGGCGATGAGCTCGGACTTCTGCTGGTCGACCGGCAGGCCCGGACGGGAGGGCCAGTCGATGTTCGCCACGGAGGCGATCCAGGCGGCGCGGAATTCGCGCGGCAGCGCCGGAGGCTTGGGCGCGGCGGTCCATCCCGAAACGGCCAGCCCGGCCAAGACCCAGACCCCAAGCAGGACACCCAGCATTCGCGCGCGCATTGCCCTGAACTAATCCCAAACCCGGTGCGGGATTCAACTGCGCCGCCGTCCATCGGCGCGGTTATTTCGATGAGGTTGCGCTTTAACCGTCCGCCGTGATGGGTTTGATTTCCGTCATGCCCTCACTTCGTTCCAAGCGCCGGATGATATTCGCCGTGGTGGCGTTGGCGGTCGGCGTGGGTGCGTTGCTTTGGTTCCGGCGTGGTCCTTCCGGTCCGCCGCCGCCGACCTCGACGCTCGGGATCGACGAGGCGTCCTTGTCCGGCGTTCCGCGATCGCTGCGGCCGTCGCTGGAAGAGGCCCGGAGGAACGGCGCGCGGGGCCTCCGTGAATGGATGCGGCAAAACGAAAAGCGCTGTCTGGACCCGCTTCTCGGATGGATCCAGCTCGAATACGCCGTGCTGGCCCGGAGCACGAAGCCGGATGAGGCCAGGGTCTACTTCGAGATGGTGAAGACCCGCGCTCCCACGAACTCGCCGATCGTTCCTCGGATCCTCCAGCTGGAGCCCTATTTCCGCTGAGGCCGGGTCCGTTCCCATGCAAGTCTGGGCGCTTGCTCCTCTTTGGGCATTGGTTTACCCCTGAAGCCCTTCAACGAGACCCGCCCTATCATGGACATCATCTTCAACTGCCCCTACTGCGATCAGGAACTTGCCGCCGACCCTGTCGATACCGGCACCGAGATCGAGTGCCCCTCGTGCAGCAAGACGATCACGATCCCGGCGAGCGACGCTGCGGACGTCCGCACCGCGCCGATGGCGACGGCGGCGTCATCCGGCGGCGCGCCCGCGACCCCGGCCCCCACTGGGCCGCCGGCCAAGGTGGTCAAGGAATTCAACGTGCCGCAGCGGGCCACATCGGAATCCCTCATCCAGAAACCGAATCGGCCGCTCGAAGTGGCGGCCAAGGATACGGGCCGGCATCTCCGGGTGAAGACGATCAAGCACGGTGATTGCGTGGAGGTGGGCAAGGACAAGTTCGACGAGGTGACCTCCGACTTCCTCTCCAAGATCGGCGACGATAATTTTGTCAGCATCACCCCGGTGACCTACACCCACGTGGACGTGGGCACGCAGAAGTTCATCGAGGACTTCGCCGTGGTCATCGTCTACAAGGGCTGATCCGAGTCCGCCGCCGGCGCGGTTTTACGACGGTAGGTGTCGAAGAATCCGGCGACCTCTCCCAGCTGGATGCGCTCGCGGAAGTTCAGCGCGATCCGTTCGGAGCGCACCTTGGCCATCTGGGCGACTGGTCCATCGAAGATCTCATCCACGGTGGAATGGAACAGCTCAACCCATCGGACGAAGTGAGCCGTCTCCAATGGATGCCGCATGTGCAGGTGGAAGTGCGGCATCAACGGGCTCGACTGGTAGCTGGTGGCTCCGAGGAGAAGCGTCTCCCAGAAATCGTAGAGCTTGGGCAGGTGCGTCGGCAGATCGATCCGGGCCACGTCCGTGAAAAGGAAACCGATGACCGGATCGACCAGCGCCTTCGCGTAGAAGGCGTCGACAAGCCGGCGGATGTCGTCGCGGTTGCAGATGTCTCGGTTCACTTGTGCGCCAAGCATCGCGCCGAATCGGGATTCGATGAAGCACAAGGTTTGTGGAGGTTGATCGGCTGCATCGCGGTCTTGCTTCCCGTCGGGCAGGCCTGATTTCGTCTGGCCATGACGCCGTCTCCGCCGCTGACCCGCGTGGTCTCCCTGTTGCCAAGCTGCACGGAGATCGTCTGCGGCCTCGGCATGCAGGCTCTTCTGGTGGGGCGGTCGCACGAGTGCAACTTCCCGCCCGAGATCGCCGGACTGCCGGTCTGCACCCGCTCCCGGATCCACGCGGACGCCCCGAGCGCTGCCATCGACCGCGAGGTGAAACAGCGTCTCAAGGATGCCTTTTCGCTCTACGAGATCGATGTCCCGCTCCTGCGTCGTCTCCGGCCTGACGTCGTGTTGACGCAGGCCCAGTGCGAGGTTTGTGCCGTGTCGCTGCCCGAGGTGGAGGCCGCCCTGGCCGCCGAGATCGGTTTTCAGCCTAGGATCGTTTCCCTGAGCCCGAAGCGCTTCACCGACCTGTGGACCGACCTCCGGCAAGTCGCCGAGGCCGTTGGTGTGGCCGATTCCGGCCGCGAATACATCCAGTCGTTGAAGACCCGCGTCGCAGACGTGATCGTCCGGGTCTTCCAGTTGGCCAAGTGCCCCAAGGTCGTCTGCCTCGAATGGCTTGATCCCCTGATGACCGCCGGGAACTGGATCCCGGACATCGTCGAACTCGCTGGAGGAACAAGCCTCCTGTCGTTCGGGGGAGCCCATTCGCCGTGGGTTGATTGGGCGGCCGTTTCGAAGGCGGATCCCGACGTGATCGTGGTCATGCCTTGTGGATTCGACATCGCCAGGACGCGGCGCGAATTGGCCATCCTCACAGGGCTGCCGGGTTGGGGGCAAATGCGGGCGGTAAAGGACAAGCGGGTGTTCTTGGTCGACGGCGACGCCTACTTCAATCGGCCCGGGCCGAGGTTGGTCGATTCCGTCGAAATGCTCGCCGAAGTGTTCCACCCGGTCCTGTTCCCGAAGCCGGACTACGAAGGGAAAGGCTGGGAAAGGCTCTGAGAAGGGCACGTCCCGGAGCGCGTCGCCATGATTCCTTGAGGGACGGGCGAATCCCGGTCGCGCAGGAATTCCCATTGATCTTGGACGGGGTGCTTGTGGCAGGGTGGGGAAGTCCCATCTGAACAAACGGTCGACGCTCTGCGTCCGTAAGAATTCTAATCGCGAACACCATGCGCATCTTCATCCTCTCACTCCTGGTCGCCCTGACCTTGGTCCGGCCGGCACACGGGCAGTCCTCGGCGGCGATCACCCTGAATGCCGGCGATCACGTCGCCCTCATCGGCAATGCCTTGCCCGACCGGATGCAGCACACCGGCTATCTGGAGACGCTGCTCCTGACCAAATTCCCCAAGCACCAACTCGTCTTCCGCAATCTCGCCGCGTCTGGCGATGAAGTGGTCACGCGGCATCGTTCGGAGAATTTCGGAACGCCCGACGATTGGCTCACCCGGGTCAAGGCCGACGTGATCCTCGCGTTCTTCGGCTACAACGAATCGTTCCAGGGTGAGGCTGGTCTGGTGAAGTTCCGGGCGGATCTCGACAAGTGGATCAAGGAGTCGAAGGCGAAGAACTATTCCGGCAAAGGTTCGCCTCGGATCGTCCTCTTCTCGCCCATCGCCGCCGAGAAGCATCGCGACTCGAACTTCGCCGATCCCGCTCCGGCCAACGCCAACCTTGTTCTGTATTCGGCCGCGATGGCTGAAGTCGCCAAGGCGAACGGCGTTCCCTTCATCGGCCTGTTCAAGCCCAGCCAGCAGCTTTACGCCGCCGCTGCCGCCCAGGGCGCGTCGCTCACGATCAATGGGTTTCTCCTCGGCGAGGCCGGTGACAAGGCCCTCGCGTCCGTCATCTACCAGGGGCTCGTCGGTGAAGCCGCTCCGGCGTCCGGCGCGGAAGGCCCCTCCTCCAGTTTCGAAAAGCTCCGCACCGCCATCAACGAGAAGAACGCGATGTGGCATTCCCGCTACCGCACGATCGACGGCTACAACGTCTACGGCGGCCGTTCCGCCATGGCGTATCTTCCGGGCAAGGGCGGTTCCATTTCGGACCGGCAGGCGCCCGCGCCCTACACGTCCAACTACAAGGTCATGCAACAGGAGATGGCCGTGCGCGATGTCATGACGGCCAATCGCGAGAAGCGCGTCTGGGCCGTGGCTGGCGGCGGCGACCTGGTCGTGATCGATGACAACCTTCCGCCCGTCGCTCCGGTTCCAACCAACAAGCCCGGTCCGAAGGAAGATGGTTCGCATGTCTTCCTCAACGGCCAGGAAGCGATCGCCAAGATGACCATCCACTCCGGCATGAAGGTGAACCTCTTCGCCGACGAGAAACAGTTCCCCGAACTCATCAACCCGGTCCAATCGGCCTGGGATGCCAAGGGCCGCCTCTGGGTCGCCGTGTGGCGCAACTACCCCGAACGCACGCCCTGGAGCAAGGAGGGCGACAGCCTCCTCGTCTTCGAGGACACGGATGGCGACGGCAAGGCCGACAAGATGACCAAGTTCCTCGACGACTTGAACGCCCCGACCGGCTTCCAGTTCCACAAGGACGGCGTGCTCGTCGTGCAGGCTCCGGACGTGTGGTTCGTCCGTGATACCAATGGCGACGGCAAGGCCGACACCCGCGAGCGCGTGCTCATGGGCATGGACTCGGCCGACTCGCACCACACGGCGAACGCCATCTGCCATGACCCCGGCGGCGCGATCTATCTCAGCGACGGTGTCTTCCACCGCACGCAGGTCGAGACCGCCAGCGGCCCCGTCCGCAACAACGACGCCGCCATCTACCGCTACGAGCCGTTGACCGCGAAGTTCGAGACCTACATCTCCTACGGCTTCGCGAATCCCCATGGCCGCGTCTTCGACCGCTGGGGCAATGACTTCGTGACCGACGCCACGGGCAACAACACCTACTTCGGCGCGGCCTTCAGTGGACGCATCGACTACCCGGCGAAGCACGCCGGCATGAAGGAGTTTTGGAACCGCCCGTCGCGGCCCTGTCCTGGCACCGGCATCATCTCCAGCCGTCACTTCCCCGACGAGTTCCAGGGGAATTTCCTCAACCTGAATGTCATCGGCTTCCAGGGCATCTTCCGCGTGAAGGTCGACGAGGAAGGCTCCGGCCTGAAGGGGGAGACTCTCGAGAATCTGGTTTCCTCCAGCGACCCGAACTTCCGTCCCTCGTCGATCAGCACCGGACCCGACGGCGCACTCTACTTCACCGATTGGCACAACACGATCATCGGCCACTTGCAACACCACCTCCGCGACCCAAACCGCGCCGTGGGACTTGGCCGCATCTATCGCATCACCTACGAGGGCCGCCCGCTGCTGACGCCGAAGAAGATCGACGGCCAGCCGGTCGAAGCGTTGCTCGAACTTCTGAAGGAGCCGGAGAACGGCGTTCGCGAACTCGCCAAGGTGGAGCTTTCCAAACACGACAGCGCCAAGGTCATCGCCGCGACCAAGAAGTGGGCCTCCAGCTTGGACAAGTCCGACAAGGAGTATGAGCACCAGATGATGGAGGCCCTGTGGGTCCACCAGTGGCACAACAGCGTCGATGCCGGATTCCTCAACCGGATGCTCACCTCGTCCGACTACCGGGCGCGCGCCGCTGCGGCCCGCGTGCTCTGCTACTGGCGCGACCGTGTGCCCGATGCCCTCTCGCTTTTCGGCAAACTCGCCGAAGACGCCCATCCGCGCGTCCGTCTTGAAGCCGTCCGCGCCGCGAGCTTCTTCAACGTCTCCGAAGCCGCCGACGTCGCGTTGGCCGCGTTGAAGTCCCCGACCGACTACTACCTCGACTACACGCTGAAGGAGACGCTCCGCCAGTTGGATCCCGTCTGGCGCAAGGCCATCGCGTCGGGAAAGCCGATCAGCTCGGGCAACCCGGCCGGCTTGAACTACCTCGTCGGCGGATTGACCACGCCCGAACTGCTCAAGGTGCCGAAGACCGAGAACGTCCTTGCCGGCATCCTCAAGCGGGCTGACGCGTCGGCCAACGACCGTATCGAAGCCCTCGACGGCTTGGCCAAGATCCGCAAATCCACCCGGCTCACCGAACTCTTCGCGTCGATCGATGCGGCGGACGCATCTTCGGTCGCGGTGCTCGCCAGCCTCCTGCCGACGCAGCCTGCGACGGAGCTGAAGTCCTTCCGTGATCGGCTCGCGAAACTCGCCTCCTCTGGCCGGACCCCGGCCGTCCGGCACTACGGTTGGGCCACGCTCGTGACCACCGACGGCGGCTTCGACAAGGTCTGGGCCGACGCCGAGAAGTCGGCCGCGACCCTCGCTGAATTGCTCTCCGGCATTCCGCTGATCGTGGATCCCGAGATCCGCGGCAAGGCCTACGACCGTGTGAAACCGCTTCTTTCGGCTCTTCCCGCCGACCTCGTCGCCGCGGCCAAAGCCAACGCCGGCGCGAAGGGTCGTTTCGTCCGGATCGAACTTCCCCGCCGCGGCACGTTGACCTTGGCCGAAGTGCAGGTGGCCAGCGGTGGCCGGAACGTCGCTCTCGGCGGCAAAGCCACACAGTCCAGCACGTCCAACAACGGCGTTGCTTCCAGGGCCATCGACGGCCGCACCGAAGGGGCCTACTCGGACACCGGCACCCAGACCCACACGAACGAGAACGAGCGGAATCCCTGGTGGGAACTCGATCTCGGCGCGGACTACGCTATCGATTCGATCACCGTCTGGAACCGCCGTGACGGCGAGCTCGGCAAACGCCTCGAAGGCTTCACGCTCACCGTGCTCGACGGAAACCGTGGCGAAGTCCACCGCAAGACAGGTGTTCCGGCTCCCGATGTGAACGTGGCCCTCGCCGTCGGCAACGACTCCATCGGCAGCCTCCAACGCGCCGCGATCCGCGCGGCCGTCAGCATGGGCCGCGAGCCCGCTGCCGTGTTCACCGCGCTGGGCGGCCTCATCGGCAAGGGCGAGCAGATCGTCGCCGCCGCACAGGGCATCCGGGCCCTTCCCCGTGACACCTGGCCCAAGCCGGCCGGCGGCGCCGTGGCGACGTCGTTGCTCGGCTGGGCCAAGACGGTCCCTGTCGGCCAGCGCACGTCGCAGGATTACGTCGAAACCGTGCAGGTGGCGAACGACCTTTCCGGATTGCTCCCGGCCGACCAGGCCGGTGCCTTGCGCAAGGAGTTGAAGGCCTACCGCGTCGACGTCTACGTCGTCCGCACCGTGCGCGAGCAGATGCGCTACGACACCCCGCGCATCGTCGTGGAGGCCGGCAAGGCCTTCGAGATCATCGTCGAGAACGACGACTTCATGCCGCACAATCTCGTCGTGGTGAAACCCGGTGCCCGCGAGGCCGTCGGCAAAGCCTCCGCGACGATGACGCCCGACAAGCTGGATCGTTCCGGCCGGGCTTTCGTGCCGGATTCAACGGACATCTTGGCCGCAACCAAGTCGATTGAAGCGGGCCAGCGCGTGACCCTCAAGATCACGGCCCCCACGACTCCGGGTGACTACGAATACGTCTGCACGTTCCCCGATCACTACCAGATGATGTGGGGCCGTCTCGTCGTCACAAAGGACGTGGACGCCTACCTCCTGGCCAACCCCGTGGCCAACCTCCCGAAAGCCGGAGCCCAGGAGCACAAGCACGACTTCTGAGTCGGACTCATGCAGTAGAAGGTAGGGCGGGCTTCCAGCCTGCCCCGTGCTGGCAAGGGTATCCGCACTGTCCGATGTCCTGATACGCCCGCACCGTTTGGTTCCATGCCGGCAGCGCCGTGGGCAGGCAAGATGCACTGCCCTACCCTGGAGCAGCCGCTTCGCGGCTCGGCCTTCAACTGCATGAGCCCGGCTGAGTCGGGACGACGAAATGGCCCGGACTGCGGATGCCCGCGGGGTTAAAGCGCCGGAGGCGCGGCAGAAAGTAGCCCACAGCGTGAGCCGTGGGTTGCGATGGGAAACCGGACGAGCCCCGGAGGGGCGAAAGAACGAGCTGACCCAGGAGCCAGCGAAACCTTCTGCCGCCCCTCCGGGGCTGGGGAGTTTCGGGCATCGCTGACCCACGGCTCACGCTGTGGGCTACTTTCTGTCGGCGCTCCGCGCCTGAAGAAAGAACGCGCTCCACCTCCTCGCGTCGGCGGCTACCCGGAATGGATTCGTGTCCATTCGTGGTTCACGTCTTCGGCTTCTGCGCGTCGTCGAGCACCTGTTGGAAGCGTTCCATGAATACGCGTTCGTTGCTGAGCATCTCCTGCGTCAGCTCCACTTCCACCGTGCCCTGCTTGGCCCGGGTGGCGAGGAGTTCCTCGGCGGTGCGGAGATGGTCGCGCTGCTGCGTGGCTAGATCCTTCAACGACGCCATGGTGCTGTGGATCATCTCCAGCTCATGCGAGAGGCTGTCGATCTTGCCCGTGATGGCCGCGTCGTGGACGACGCCGGCGTTACGGCGGAGATCTTCACCCAAGGCTTTCAACCCCTCCCCAAGCTGCGCGCCGATCTTCTCCAGGCCGGCGGTCGAGGCAGGCGCGGCGGCGGGAGGGGTCGTCGCCGCGATGACGCGGGTGAGACGGTCTTCGAGCGTGGTGCGGAGCGATTCGAGGCTCTGGCCGAGCGAGCTGACATCGAGCACGACGGGTTCCTTCGACCGCGCGGCGGCGCTGGCGAGCGTGGTCTGGATAGATTCGAGCCCGGCCTGGAACTGCGCGAGCTGGGCCACCAGGCGGCCGACTGGATCGCCCGGGTCCACGCCCCGGGTGAACTGGTTTCGTTTGAAGGTCTTCTTGATGTCCGCCCAACGCGCGGCTTCGTCGGGTTTGAGTTCGCCGATGAGTTCCTTGAAGCGGAGCAGGTTCGCCTCGGCCCCGGTGGTCAGCGTCTGGGATTCGCCCCGGTAATGGACGACGACGAGCGCGCGGACTTCGTCGTCGTCCATGATGGCGACGACCTTCTCCGCGAGGCGGTTCATGTTGCGGTAGGAGCCTTGGAGCTTGAACGCGGGCTCGGTCCGGAACTCGTCGGCCTGGCCGGCGGAGGCGATGTATTCCTCGTTCACCCGCATGACGACGTCGCGGACGGCGACGAGTTTCTTCAACACGGAGAGCACTTCGTCCAGCTCCTGCGCGGAATAGGTTCCCTCCAATCCCTCGGCGGTGCGCTGGCCCGTCTCGGCCATGCGGATGAAGGCGCGGATGTCGCCCTGGCTGCGGACGGCGAGCGGGGCGAGGGTGGCGTTGGAGGTGACGGCGTTTTCGAGGTAACTGGCGCGGAACCATTCGGCGTTGCCACCGATGATGTCGCCCAGGTTGTAGGTGTCGGCGCGGTTCGCGAGCATGTCGGGGATTTTGAACTTCAGCCCGCTCTCGGTGTAGGGATTGCCCGCCATGACCACGACGACCTTGCGGCCGCGCAGGTCATAGGTGCGGGACTGCTTGCGCCAGACGCCCTCGATCTTCCGCTGGCCGTCGCAGAGGGAGATGAACTTCTGGAGGAACTCCGGGTTGCAGTGCTGGATGTCGTCGATGCAGATCAACGCGTTGTCGCCCATCTCCAGCGCGAGGTTCAGCTTGGAGATCTCCTCGCGGGCGGCGGCGTTGGGCGCCTCCTCGGGATCAAGCGAGGTGACGGCGTGGCCGATGGCCGGGCCGTTGATCTTCACGAAGACGATGCCGAGCCGGCTGGCGACGTATTCCAGCAGCGTGGTCTTGCCGTAGCCGGGCGGCGAAATGAGGAGCAACAGGCCCATCAGATCCGTCCGCTTGGCCGCGCCGGCCGCGCCGATCTGCTTGGCGAGGTTGTCGCCGACCATCGGGAGATAGACGCGGTCGGTGAGCTGGTTGCGGACGAAGGACGAGAGGACGCGCGGCTTGAATTCGTCGAGCCGGAGCCGCTTGCGTTCGCGGTCGAGCAACTGCCCCTTGATCCGGTGATACGCCTCGAAGCGCGGTGCGGCCTCGGTCTCGAAACGGCGCAGGCGCGCGGTAAAGTCGAGGTAGTCGAAGGTGTAGCGGCTGACCTCGATGCGCGGATGCGCGCCGCGCATGGCTTCGAGCACGCGGCGGGATTCGGCATGGACGGCCGCGCGCGGCAGGGCGTCGCCGCAGAAGAGGATGGCGGTGGTTTCTTCGAGATGCGACGTGTGGTGGGCCGAGTCGCGCTGCGACTCGGCGTTCGGCCGCAGCGCAGCCGCACCCACCTGCGAAAGCAGGAATCCCTTCACCCAGTCGCGCACGAGTTCCAGCTCGCTGGAAGGATGCCTGTTCAAGGCGGCGCGGGCGGCGGCGAAGGTGTCGTCGCGGCCCTTGGCGACGAGGTGTTGCTGGAACGCCGTGGCAAAGTGGTCGGCTTCGCGGGTGACGGTGAAGGTCTCGCCGTCGCTCAGCTCGTGGAACAGGTATTCGCCGGCTTCGGCGGACAGCGTCTCGGGATAGAGCGGCTGGGTTTTCAGGAACTCGCCGATGAGTTTCTGGAGCGCGGCGACGTAGTCCTGCTGCACCGGATCGCCGGGGAAGAGCCGGTTGCGTTCGCCGAAAGCCGCAAGCTTGGCAGTCCAGAGCGTGCGGGTTTCAGCGGGGCAGAAGCGGCTCCAGTAAACCACCGCGCAAGCCCGCGCTTCGGGGCGGAATCGCGCGCGTTGCAGGGCGAGATGCGTCTCGGCCAGCACGGAGAAAATGCGCGAGCCGTCGAGGTCGTGGAGGCCCTTGGTGTAGCCGTCCTGGTAACGCGCGGCCATGAACGCCTGCACGGCGGCAAGGCGCTGGTCCTCGGGGCGGGCGAGGAAGTCTTCGAGCTTGGAAGCGTTCATCATCTGCCACGCGAGATACTCGGCGCGGTAAACGTCGGCGTTCTCCGAGATCACTTCCTGATCCCAGACCTGCCGCGTGGCGAGGTAGTCCGTGTCGGTGATCGGGTCGAAATACTTCGTGCTCGTCAGGTGGAAGTGCGGCTGGCCTTCGCGTTGGACGATGGTCAGGTCCAGCGGCTGGGTGTTGACGTTGAACTTGTGTTTGCCGAGCTGGATGACGGACGTGCCATCGACGAACAGGTCCTGCCTGTCCTTGAGCTGCCGCACCGCGTCCTGCTGCACGGTCTTGAGCCGGCCCTGCAGGTCGTCGGCCTTCACCGAATCGCCCAACTCCAGCAACTGCTCGATCGTTTCGCGGACCTTCGCCGTCATCAGGTCCGACGCCATGTAGGTGTGGATCTCCTCCAGCGCCTTGAACCCGGCGAGGCGGTTCTGGATGACCTTGAGGATGCGTTCGGCGGCGGTCAGGAGCGCGCCGGCGCGTTTGTTGCGCTGCTCGACGAGCGCGATCTTCCGCTGCTCGAAGGCTTCGTAGAACTCGGTGCGGCGGTCGGAAAGCTGGACGGTGTATTCGTCGAACCCGGCGAACGCGCCCTCCATCTCCTCAAGCTGGACGGTGAGGCGGTTGAGATACTCGTCGCACTTCTCCGGCGTGTCGCAGAGGTCGAGGTAGCTGGAGGCGGACTGGCCGAGGAGCTTGAGCTGGGCGTTGAACTGGGCCGCGCCTTCTGTTGCGACCAGCGCCTGGAGGTGCTTCTTCAGCGCCGCCTTCACCTGGTTGAGCGTCGAATAGACGGCCGTGACGCTGTCGATGATGCGCGTCGTCTCGGTGGCGTCGTCGATCTTCAGGCTGTTGACGATCTCGATGAGCATCTCCAGCTCGCCGCCCGCGTCGGCCACGGCCTTCTCCAACTTCCGGCCGTCGGCGACCTTCGCGACCTTGTCCACGGCGGCGAGGTGTTCGGCGGCCTGCTTGCGGTAGGGCTCGAGCGCCTCGGGCTTCAGCAGAAATTTCACGCACAAGGCGGAAAGCTCGGCGAGTTGTGCGATGACGGCCTTCTCCAGCGTATCGAGAGCGGCGAGATCGATGTAGCGGACTTCGCGCGTGATGATCAGTTCGCCGCGGAGATGGCGGAGCGCGGCGAGGTTGTGGACGAAGTCCTCCAGCTTGGAGAACGCGGCCCGGCGCGCGGCCTGGAACCGTTCCTCGCAACGCTTCTTCACGTCGGCAATGCGCAGCACGGCCTCGTGCTGGAGCCGGCGGACCTTGGCGAATTCATCCACCGCCTTGTCCGCGATCTCGCGGAGCTGCTGGAGCGCGTCGTTGATCTGGAAGCCATCCGGGCTCGTGAGCCACGGATACGCATCAAGCATCGCGGTGCAGCGGCGCACGAGGTCGGAATACAGCTCGGCGTAGGGCGTGTCCTTGCCGGCGAGCGTCAGCACCTCGTTGCACTCGGCTAGGCAGCGGACCACGTCCTTGTTGCCGACCTGGTAGAGGAAGGCGTCCTTCTGGCCGGAAGGTTCGAAGCCGAGTTGGTAGAAGGGCGTCTGCCGAAGCTGGATCTGGTGGTGCTTCTGCGGCACGTCGTCCGCGCGGAAGAGGATGAGCTGGCCGTTGGGGAACAGCGCGAAGCCGTGGCAGGCGATGCGTTCCTCCACCTTCTGCTCGATCAACCGGTAGGGCAGCAGGACGTGTTCGCCGGAAGCGCGGCCGTGGAAGACGTAGAGCGAATCCTCGCCGTTGGGCGAATGGACCACGCGCTCCAGGATCAGCCCGGTTTCCTTCGCGTCGAAACGCTTCAGCTCGCCGGTGCCGAGGTAGTAGCCGTCGGGGAAGATCAGGCCGTGTTCCTCCGGCAACCGCACGCAGGCGTCGCCGATGGAGTCCACGCGCACGACGGAGCGGAGCTTCTCGTTGAAGATGAAGAAGCGGGCGGCGGTTTCCTTGTAGGGCCGGACCTTGAGCAGGATCAGATGGTCCAGCTCCGCGAAGGCGATTTCGGCGTCGTCCACCTTCTGGTGCCGGTCGTCCACGGACTCCGAATAGATGCCCTCGCCGGTGGCGGTGTTGTCCTCGACCTTGATGGTGAGGTCGCCGCCGACGCACTCGACGAAGACGCGCTCCGCGATGGAGACGTGCGGATGGTCGCCGTAGCGGTAGGACTCGCGGTCGGGCGTTTGCCAGCGGAAATCGTGCGTGGGCGGATAGCCGACGCGGCGGTATTCGGCCTCGGAGCGGCCGTCGAGGTAGCGGAGGTTGCCGTCGTTGAAGGCCCACTTGAAGACGGCGTAGTCGTTGAGCGACGCGCCGGTGCCGAACTTGGCGTAGAGGTTCCCGCCGATGACGGCGAACTTCCTGAACGCGGTCTTCTCATAGACGTTGTAGAGGCGCTTGAAGTCGGTGACGAACTGCTTGTCCTGGAGCGGCTCCAGCGACTCCTCCTTGAACCCGCCCGTGGCCTCGTCGCGCCGGTAGATGGCGAAGACATCCGCCAGATCCATCTCCTTCTTGAGGCCGAACCGGACGTTGAAGGCGAAGAGGAACCGGCCGTGGCCGAGCGGGACCATGTCGCGCGGCATGCAGTTGTGCGCGGTGGTGACACGGTCGGCCTGGAGGAGCTTGGACTCGATCCGCCCGAAGACCTCCTGCCGCCGTGCGTCGAGCTTGCCCATGCGCTCGCGCAACGTGGACGAGTTCGTCGCCAGCCGTTGCCGGATGATCTCGTAGGTCGCGCCCACGAGGGCGGACGGGGCGGTGGCGGAAGGCTGGGCTGGAGGAGTGGGGTCAGCCATGGGTCAAAGAGGCAAAATGGTGGTCAAAAGACCGAACCGTCGGCAGCCGGCCCAAGGTGCGGAGCACCGAAAGAAAGTAGCCCACAGCGCGAGCTGTGGGTTGGCTGCCAAAAGTGAATGAGCCCCGGAGGGGCGATAGAGCTGTCGGAGCTCGATTGGTGCGAACAATTCTGCCGCCCTTCCGGGGCTTAAGATTCAGGGTGATCAGAACCCACAGCTCACGCTGTGGGCTACTGTCTGCCGCCGCTCCGTGGCTAGATGGGTTCGCTTCAGAGCTTATGGCGTTGGTGGCGTCCATCTTCATTCAAACACGTAGCGTTCGTCATATTCGACCTCGTGCTTCTTCAGGAACGAGATCAGCTCCTCCTGAAAAGACACCTTCCGGTGGTGTTCTTCCTGTCCGGCGATGTAGTCCAAAACTCCCTGCTTCTGCGAAACGCTTACGCTGAAGGCGGAGTATCCGAGCTGCCATGCAAAGGCGCGATGTTCCTGGAAGTTCTCATGCACCCATTTCGAGGAATTCGCCTTCAGCTTGCCGACAAACTCCGAAGACGCCGCCGTAGCGGGCAGCGACGCGAGGATGTGGACGTGATCCGCGACCCCGTTGATCAGCAAGGCCGCTCCATCGAGCTGCCGGATGATCCCGCCCATGTAGGGAAACAGCCGCGCCCGCAGCTCCGGCGTCAGCGTGGGCCGGCGCTCCTTCGTGCTGAACACGATGTGGTTCAGAAGCTGGGTGTAAGTGCGGGGCATGGTGGGTCAGGTCGGATTTCTAGTGAATCTTAGGTCGAGCGGTGTGATTCCGGCAGAGGCTCAGTGCATAGGTGCGGAGCACCGGCAGAAAGTAGCCCACGGCGTGAGCCGTGGGTTGCGATGGGAAATCGGACGAGCCCAGGAGGGGCGAAAGAATGCGGAGCGCGGGATTGGCGCGAAGGATTCTGTCGCCCCTCCGGGGCTGGGGAATCAATGGGGACGAGGACCCACAGCTCACGCTGTGGGCTACTTTCTTTCGGCGCTCCGCGCCTGAGGACAAGCGTTCCCAGGGTAGGCGCGGTTGCGCCAATCCTGGGCTAGAAGGCGGTGCCCCGTTGGGGCGTTGCATACGGCTGTCGAAAATCCCTTTCATGCTGAGATTGCGTTGCACGCAGGCTTTCGATAGCCGTCAAAAAAATCGATCAGTCTACCGCCGACATATTTCCGAAAATCCGGGTTCCCTGGTCTATGATAACAATTCCAGTAGCTAACCACTCGCCGCCTGACGGTATGGTAGAACGAATCGTTGTTCTTGAGCCAAGATCTCAGGACTGAGATGTCAAAACGATCTCGTCGGTCCCAGATCAACTCCAAAATTGGGAGAACATATTCTCCGCTTAGTGGCAACACGTAGCCAATAATCCAGTCTGAATCATAAGCGGTGATGCTTCGTAAGAAATCCTCACGAATTCGCCCGTTGTGATGTCTTGAAAACCAGCAGGCGACAGCACCCCGAATTTTTTCGGGGAGATGGTCGATCTCTTGGGGAGTGAGTGGTTCAACGTAAATTCTGTAGGGGATCTCGATTGGCCCAGAGGCGACGATGACGGCAAATACGTCGCTCGGGTCTAGGTTGCTTGGGGCCATCAAGCGATCACTGATCGGCCCAAGGGATAGAACAAGGTCCGGTGGAAAGGCTTTTTCTAGGAACCTGTTCATTTGGTTACTGGGTTGGGCTGAATATCAGGCGGATCAGCTCTCCAACGCCTTTTTCGCCCCCACCTCCCCCATTCCCTTCTCCTTCACCAACGTGAGGGCGGACTTGATCGCGTATTTCACGTCGGCATCGTCGGCGAGTCTGGCGAACAGGACTAAGCGGTCAGGTTTCATTTCAAAACAGGGTTTCAAATCCGGCGGCGAGGAAGTGTCTGTCGTTGGTAAAGACGGTGGCGATCCCCAGCCGCCGCATCACGGCGAAGGAGACCTGGTCCACGATGCCAGCCGAGTCGGCTTCGCCGCGGATGTAGGCGTTCCAAGCGACAGACCAATCTTCTTCGGTCGGCAAGATCAGGCATCGCTCCGCTTCGAGTCGCTGCTTCAAGCGGATGACCGACGGGCGATACGGCCGACGGGCGGCGGCATTGCCACACTCCAGCAGGACATACGCGCTCGTGACCAGTTCCGCCCCGGCCGCCTGCAATCCAGCAAGGCTGACCGTTGCCGCAGTGTGCCATTGGTCGGTCTTGTCCCAGACGGCCAGCAGGCCGATGGTATCGAGGAAGACCGTCATGGCTGATGCTCGTTGTGCCGGGCCGCGACGTCAGTTTCGCCGGTCTCGTAGCGTTCGGACAGAATGGCGTAGATGGCGGCCATGCCTTCCTTCATCGGTTGGCGCGCAAGGGTGGTGCGGGGCTCAAACTCAACTTCCGTGTTTTCCGGAAGCTCGACCTTTTCCAAAGGACGAAAGACGCCCTGCTCAAAGACCGCGTGGATCGTTTTCATGGGTTACTTGTATCACTTGGCTTCTTGGCGGGCGAACTCCGTCATGCCTTCACCACTGTCTCCGCCTTCACCTCTCCCATTCCCTTCTCCTTCACCAGCGCGAGGGCGGACTTGATGGTGGCCTTCACTCCCGCGTCGTCGGTGGAGGCGACGAGTTTGGCGAGCAGGGCGGACAGCGTGAGGTTCTTCAGATCCTCGGTCTTGATCCCGAAGTCGGCGACCCACTGGCGGAGCTGGGTCTTGAAGTGCTCGGGGTCGCCGTTGAAGAAGGTCTCCTTGATGTCGGTGAGCGTGGCGCTGTTCTGCACCATGCGGTCCACGGATTTCCCGGTGCCGATGCTGCGGACGATCTTCTCGAAGAAGTCGTTCTCGCCGCCGACGATGTCGATCTTGGCGGTCTTGAGCGCCTCGGAGACGACCTGGGCGTTGGCCTGGGCCACGTCGCGCTGGACGTGGATGCCGGCGAGTTCGACGTCGCGGTCCTTGGCGAGGCGGAGCTTGAACTCCTCGTGCTGCTGGCCGGCGGCGTGGAGCAGCTTCATGGCGTCGGCTTTCAGATGGATCGACTTGGCCTCGGCCGTGCCTCGGGCCTCGATGCCGGTGGCGTCGGCTTCTGCCAAGGTCTGGGTGTTCTCGGACTGGACCATGCCCTTGGCCTTGATGACCTCGGCTTCGGCGAGACCAACCTCCTTGATGGCGGCGGCCTCAATCTTCATGGCCCCGGCCTTGGCGATGGTGACCTTGGCTTCGGCGAGGCCTTTGGCGGCTTCGCGGGCGGCGGTGCCTTCGGCTTCCTGCTCGGCGGCGTGGCGGCGTTTGTCGGCGACCTTGGCTTCGGCGTCTGCGGTGGTCTGGATGCGTTCGGCATCGCGCAAGGCGGCTTCGCGGCCCGCTTCGGCGGCGGTGATGGTCCGGATCTTGTCGGCTTCGGCGACGTTACGCGCGACTTCCTTCTGGGCCTCGGAGGCGACGACCTTCTCGGTCTGGTCCTTCTTGGCGTTCATCTCGGCTTCGATGAGCGTGACCTCGCGGACGCGTTCGGCGGTCATGCGGGCCTCGATATTGCGCTTCTCCTCCTCCTGCTGGGTGACGGCCTTCTGTTCGGAGACGACGGTGGCGCGCTTGCGTTCCACTTCGACGGCGGCCTCGTTGACCTTCACTTCCTTGTCCATCTCGGCGAGCGACACCGTGCGTTCGCGGCGGACGCGGGCCTCCTCGCCTTCCTGCACAGCCTCCTGTTCGAGGCGCTGCCGTTCCTTCTTCACGGTGAACTCCCGTTCCTGCACCGCGCGGTTCATGTCCTGGGTGCGCAACTGGATGGATTCGTCGGCTTCCAGGCGCTTGCCTTCGACTTCCTGGCGGCGACCTTCGATGACCTTGCGGGCCTCGGCCTCCTCGTTGGCCTTCACCTCGTTGATGGCGCGGGTCTGCTTGGCGGTGTCCTCCTCGTTGCGGCGGCGCTGTTCGCGTTTGGCGATGTCGGCGTCGGCGTTCTCCTTCTCGATCTGGACCTGCGCGCGCTGGGAAAATTCGTTGGCGCTGACGCGTTCGCGCTGGGTGATCTCGGTGATCTTCCGGATGCCCTCGGAGTCGAGCACGTTGCTGGGGTCGTGCTGGTCGAGCGGCGTCTGCTCCAGGTAGTCGATCGCCACGTCCTGGAGGAAGAAGCCGTCGAGATCCTTGCCGATGGTGGCCTGGATCTGTTCGCGGAACTTGATGCGCTCGGTGAAGAGCTCGTGGAACTCCATCTGTTTGCCGGCGGTCTTGAGCGCCTCGGAGAACTTGGCCTCGAACAGCTCGCGGAGCTGGGCCATGTCGGACACGCGTTCGACGCCGAGCATCTGGGAAACCTTCTTCACGCTGTCCACGGTGGCCTCGACGCGGATGTAGAAGGCCACGGAGATGTCGGCGCGGATGTTGTCCTTGCAGACGAGGCCGTCCTTGCCCTTGCGGTGGATCTCCAGCTTCTTCACGGAGATGTCCATCTCCTCGAAGTTCTGCACCAGCGGCAGGCGGATCATGTAGTCGAAGGCCACGCGCAGCCCTCCGAGGCCGACGCTGATGCCGGCCTTGCCGGGGTGGATCTTGCGGATGCAGAGCACGATCGTGATCGCGATGGGGATCAGGACGACAAACGCGATGGCGGCGTAGATGAGGTATTGCATGGGCGGGAAAGCGTGGGGTGGGGTTGGGTTTGGCTCCTTCGTCGTGTTCGTCCTCCCGCCGTCCTCGGATCTGGCAACTGGGTTCGGCTTGGGACGGACATGGAGTTACCCAATCGCCAAGGGCGCGGCCAGTAGGATTTGCTGCCCTCTTTTCCAACCGCGAACATCCCGCCTTGAGTTTCCCGCCGGGACCGACTGAATTCGCGGCGTCTTTCCGTTCCGTTCCCATTGCATGAAACAAGTCTTCGTCACCGGAGCCGCCGGCTTCATCGGCAGCAGCCTGATCGACGTCCTTCTGGCCGCCGGCTGCACCGTCGTCGGCTGGGACAACTTCAGCACCGGCCAAGAAACCTTCCTCGCCGGGGCCTTGAAGCATCCCAACTTCCGCCTCGTCCGCGGCGACAACCTCGACCTGCCCGCCCTCACCGCCGCCATGGTTGGCTGCGACACCGTTTACCATCTCGCCGCCAACGCCGACGTGCGCTTCGGCCTGAACCATCCGCGCCGCGATTTGGAGCAGAACACCATCGCCACCTTCAACGTGCTGGAATCCATGCGGGCCAATGGCACCAAGGTCATTGCCTTCTCCTCGACCGGCTCGGTCTACGGCGAGGCCGAGATCATCCCGACGCCGGAGAACCATCCCTTCCCCATCCAGACCTCGCTCTACGCCGCGTCCAAGGTCGCCGGCGAATGCCTCATCCATTCCTACTGCGAGGGCTACGGCTTCGAGGGCTACGTCTTCCGCTTCGTCTCGATCATGGGCGAACGCTACACGCACGGGCACGTCTTCGACTTCTACAAGCAGCTCCTCGACCACCCGGACCACCTCCGCGTGCTGGGCGACGGTTCGCAGAGGAAGTCCTACCTCCATGTCGGCGACTGCATCGCCGCGCTCATGCACGTGGTGAAGACCGGCACGGCCAAGACCGCCAAACACCGCGTGCAGGTCTACAACCTCGGCACCGACGAGTTCGTCACGGTGAAGGACTCCATCGGCGTCATCTGCCAGCGGCTCGGGCTCGCGCCGCGCTTCGACTACACCGGCGGCGACCGCGGCTGGGTCGGCGACAACCCGTTCATCTACCTCGACACCGCCAGGATCCGCGCCACCGGCTGGACGCCCAAGCTGACCATCCGCCAAAGCGTCGAACGCACCATCGACTGGATCCGCGAGAACAAGTGGATTCTGGAGAAGCGGTGAAGAACCTATCTAAGCTGCATGGCACGTCCTTCGCATCTCAATCTTAAGACCATTCGCTTTGAAGGCGAGCTGCTCCCCAATTGGGCACAGTTGCTAGACCTCGCCAGCAGGCTGTGCGTGGTCCCGGAGGACACGCGCCACTGGTTCTCGAAGTTTACCAACGCAAACGGTGTGGATGACGCTCGGACGATCCGGACGCAATGCGAGTTATTGCGGGGCGAGCTTCAAGCTCACCGCGAGGAGGTGTTGGGCGAGCTTCGACGTGAGCAACAGGGAAGCCAAGCGATTCAGATTTACGGTGCTTGGCTTTACACTCTCGACACGATGATACAGCAGGCTTCTGCCCGCCCGACATGCTCTTGGCAGATCGATGGCTTGGCGGGAGCAGATGAGGACGATGCCGGAGACGGCGGTGAGATTACGTTGAGACGAGTATGAAGACCTTGTGGCCTCCGATGAACCCTTCCACTGGGCTTCAGTTGCAATCGGCAAGCCTTGTAGCCGTGGTCGCTGAGCATCGGGCTGTTCAACCGCAGATGAACGCAGATCAACCCAGATGGCTTTTACAAGAACGGACGGCGGAGCAGCAGCTCCGCCCTACCTGCAATAATGGTGGGGCTGCGCTGCCGCGCAGCCGTGACTACAACTCGCCGCCAGGCGAGTCAGGTTTCTTGATCGGTTTTCATCCGCGCCCATCTGCGGGCAACCCCCTCCGATGAAAATCGTCGTCCTCGGTCTCTGGCATCTGGGCTGTGTCACCGCCGCGTGCTGCGCGAAACACGTCGAGGTCGTCGGCCTTGATCCCGATGCCGCGCTCGTCGCGAACCTTTCCACCGGCAAACCGCCGATCTCCGAGCCGGGCTTGAACGAACTGATCGCTTCCGGCCTGGCCACGAAGCATCTCCGCTTCACGACCGACGCCGCGTCCGCCTGCGCTGGAGCGCAATTGCTCTGGGTCACGTTCGACACGCCCGTGGCCGATGACGACACGTCCGATGTCGAAGCCGTCCTCGCTCCGCTGCGGAACGTCCTGCCGCACCTCGCGCCCGGAACCGTCGTGCTGATTTCCTCCCAGCTTCCCGTCGGCACCTGCGCCAAGTTGGAAGGCGAATTCGCCGCGCTCGATTTCGCCGTCTCGCCGGAGAATCTCCGTCTCGGCCAGGCCATCGCGGGCTTCGAGAAGGCCGACCGCATCGTCATCGGCCTGCGCCACGAAAGGAACCGGCCGTTACTTGAATCTCTTCTCGGCCGGTTCACCCAGCGCCTCATCTGGATGCGCCCCGAGTCCGCCGAGATGGTGAAGCACGCCCTCAACGGCTTCCTCGCGCTCTCCATCTCCTTCATCAACGAGATCGCCACGGTCTGCGAAGCCTTCGGTGCCGATGCGAAGGAAGTCTCCACAGGCCTGAAGAGCGATCCGCGCGTGGGCGAACGCGCCTTCGTCAATCCCGGCGGCCCGTTCGCCGGCGGCACACTGGCCCGCGACGTCGTCAGCCTCTCGCGCATCAGCGAGACTTGTGGGCTCGGCCTCGAACTCGTCCCCGCGATCAAGCGCAGCAACGACCATCATCGCGGCTGGGCCGTGAAGCGATTGCAGGAAACACTCGGCGACCTTTCCGGCAAACGCGTCGCCATCCTCGGCCTCACCTACAAACCCGGCACCGACACGCTCCGCCGCAGCCTCGCGCTCGAAGTTGCCGCCAAGCTCATCGCCGCCGGAGCTGCGTGCATCGCCTACGATCCCGCCGTGCGCGACGCGTCTCATGCGTGCCCCGGATTGCTCGCGGCCGCTTCAATGGAAGAAGCGCTCACCGGAGCCGATGCCGCCGTCGTTTCCACTGAATGGCCAGTCTTCCGCGAAGCCAGTTGGCCCACGTTGCTCGCATCCATGAGGCGTCCGCTCGTCCTGGATGCGAATGGATTTCTCCGGAACGTCGTCGCGGGGATTTCTGGCCTGCGTTACCACAGCGTCGGGCAAAACACATAATGATCTGCGTCGCCAAAAGAGGTCTCCCTGAAAGCTGCGGAGCAGCGGAAGACAGTAGCCCTGGGCGTGAGCCCGGGGTTAACCGATCGGTGGAAGTCAGCTCCGGAGGAGCGGCAGAAGACTTTCTACCGCTCCTCCGGAGCTTGATCCCTCCTGGATACCAGACCCACAGCTTACGCTGTGGGCTACTGTCTGTCGCACCTCCGGTGCTGGGAGTTTGGCCCGAAGGGCCTTCGGATATTAGCCAGCCACAGAGTGGCTGGACCACCCGCCACCCAGAGGCGCAAGTCCCGGAGAGACGTCGGAGCCTCTTGCTGGCGCATGCGGTTCCATCGTCCCTTCAGGACTTGGCGCTCACTTGGAACGCCCTTCCAGCCACTTCGTGGCTGGCTGCTTTCCTGGGTCGCTTCGCGACATTGAATTGCTCGTGGACTCGCGGCCTGTCGCTCCAATTTCGATGACGCAAACGATGAAACTCTCCGGCAAAAACACGATCGTCACCGGCGGCAGCCAAGGGCTGGGCCGCGCCATCGGCGAGGCCTTCCTGCGCGAAGGCGCGAGCGTGCTCTTCTGTGCGCGTTCCGCCGCCGATGTGCAGGCCGCGTTGGAAACCTACAAGCCGCTCGTCGTCGGCAATGCCAAGGTTCTCGGCACCACCGCCGACGTTTCCAAACCTGCCGATGTCGCCGCGCTTTTCGCCTTGGCAGACCAGCAACTCGGACCGCTCGACGTGTTGGTGAACAACGCCGGCATCTACGGTCCTCTCGGGCCCACCGAAGACGTGCCGTGGGATGAATGGCAGCAGGCCATCGAGATCAATCTCTTCGGCGTCATGCACACCTGCCGTCAGGCCATTCCCCGTCTGCGTGCGCGCGGCGGCGGCAAAATCGTCAACATCTCCGGCGGCGGCGCGACGAATCCGCTCCCGCGCATCAGCTCCTACGCCGCGTCCAAGGCCGCCGTCGTGCGCCTCACGGAAACGCTCGCCCTCGAACTCGCCGCCGACCGCATCGACGTGAACGCCGTTGCCCCCGGCGCGCTGAACACCCGTTTAGTGCAGCAGATCATCGAAGCCGGACCCGAGAAGGTCGGAGCCGATTTCTTCGCCAAGAACAAGAAGTGGTCCGAGGAAGGCGCGACCCCGCCCGAGCTGGGCGCGGGCCTCTGTGTCTGGCTGGCCTCAGCCGAGAGCAACGGCATCACCGGCCGTCTCCTCAGTGCCCAGTGGGACCCGTGGAAGGATCTCGCCGCCCGCCGCGACGAGTTGGCCAAGTCCGACATCTACTGCCTCCGTCGCATCGTGCCCGAGGATCGCGGGAGGAAGTGGTCGTGAGAGAAGGCTGGTTTAACGAGGACTATTTGATCCTGGCTGAAACTCCTGATGAAGCTTTCCATCTCGGCTTGCTCTATGGAATCGACGAGGCCCTACCCCAATTTCATTTCATCGGACTGAGCAACTGGTCGGAGTTTCTCGTTCAAGATTCGGCCGGAAATCTCTTCAAGGTTCCTACTGTTCCGTTGGATGCGTCATACCTTCAGAAAAGCGACGCACTTCCAACTACCCTGGCACTGGTCACAGACGAACGGATTAAAGGAAGAATCAGATGGTTCATCCAGCCTATGGTCTTTGGGGGAGACCCAAGCTCTCAGGAAAACACGACATGGCTCCCCTCCGGACAACACGCCGAAGCAGTGAGGTGGTGGAACAAAAAATACAAAGAGGTCAGAAGCTCTAATGGCGAGTCATGAAAACGACTTCGACAATGCTTCCTTGGGCTAGCCTCATTATCCCGTGAATACGCGCATCGCCATCGTCGGTTGCGGCCTTGTCGGCCAGAAACGGCTGAACCAGTTGCCGAAAGGCTCCGTCACCGTCGCGTGTGACCTCGACCTCGCCCGAGCGCAGAAGCTCGCCGCGCAATCGCCCGGTTGCCGCGCCGTCGCCTCCATCGACGAAGCCGTCGCCTCCGCCGACGTCGACGCGGTCATGATTGCCACGATCAATTCATCGCTGGCGCCGCTGGCCTTGGCCGCCGTGCGCGCCGGTAAACACGTCCTCGTGGAAAAGCCGGCCGCCATCCGCGTCTGTGAACTCGACGAGATCGAGTTGGCCGCGAAGGCCACCGGCGCACTCGTCCGCGTGGGCTACAACCACCGCTACCATCCCGCGTGCCTCAAGCTCGTGGAGATCGTCCGCAGCGGCGAACTCGGCCCGCTCATGTTCCTCCGTGCGCGCTACGGCCAGGGCGGCCGTGTCGGCTACGACCGCGAATGGCGGGCCGATCCCAAGCTGGCCGGTGGTGGCGAACTCATCGACCAGGGCGTCCATCTCATCGACTTGTCCGGGATGCTTCTCGGCGAGTTCACCGAAGTCTCAGGCCATGTGGCCACGTTCTTCTGGGACATGCCCGTCGACGACAACGCCTTCCTCAGCCTCCGCACCGCCACCGGCCAGACGGCGTGGCTGCACGCGAGCTGCAGCGAATGGAAGAACGGCTTCTCCCTCGAACTCTACGGCCGCCACGGCAAGCTCCATTGGGAAGGCCTCGGCGGCAGTTACGGCGTGGAACGGCTCCACCACTACAAGATGCTCCCGGAGATGGGCCCGCCCGATACGGTGATCTACGAATTCCCGCGTGGCGACGCGTCGTGGAAGATCGAGATGGACGAATTCTTCCGCGACATCGCCGAAAAACGGACGCCCGTTCCCGGCCTGCTCGAAGCCAAAAGAGCGCTTCAGGTCGTGGAGACCATCTACCGGCAGAACGGCGTGACGTGGGTGAAGTGAAGGGAACCGAATCACCATGTCGGGCTTTCAGTTGAGCTGCGGAGCAGCGGAAGACAGCAGCCCCGGGCGTGAGCCCGGGGTTCGCCGCGCCGAACGCAGGAGCTCCGGAGGAGCGGCAGACGCGCTTCTGTCGCCCTTCCAGGGCTTGATTCTCTTCGGACGCCAAACCCACAGCTCACGCCGTGGGCTACTTTCTTTCGCTGCTCCGCAGCTTGGCGGGAAATGACCACGCGCCTGCCAGCCGTGTATTCGTCGCTCGGCCCGTTCCGGGAGGCCTTCGCGCGGCAGATCCCGATCCTGATGTATCACAAGGTCGGCCCGCGCCCGTCGCGCGTCCGGCTGAAGGGAATGTATGTCGAGCCGCGCCTGTTCCTTCGGCAGATGAAGGAACTCGGCGCGGCCGGTTTCACCTCCGCTTCACCCGACGCTGTCCTTTCCGCGCCGCAATCTCAGCCACCGAAGATCGTCCTCACCTTCGACGACGGTTATCGCAACGTCCTGGAACACGCGCTCGAACCGATGCGCGAAGCCAAGCTGACCGCCATCCAGTTCATCATTCCCGACCTCATCGGCAAACGGAACGAGTGGGACATCGCTCAGGGCGAAGCGCCGGAGCCGTTGATGAACCGCGAGGAGATCGGCCGTTGGCTCGCTGCGGGGCACAACATCGGCGCGCATACCTGCACGCATCCGTTCCTGACGCGCATTCCGCTCCAGCAGGCTCGCGAGGAGATCATCTCCAGCCGGCGCAAGCTGGAGGACCTGTTCCAGCGGCCGGTCGTCCACTTCTGCTATCCGTTCGGCGATTGGAACGAATCGGTCCGCGATATCGTGGTCGAGGCGGGGTTCAAAACGGCGGTGACGACGGCGTCGGGCTTCAACTCCTCGGAGTCGGGCCGTTTCGCACTGCTGCGATTCACGGCGCGGTATCAGTCGCGCAGCCTGAAGGCATGGTGGCGTCGACTTTCGGGCCGGTGACAGGTTTGGGACTTGCGAGGTGCGGGGCGACTTTGGTTTTTTTTTCGCGCCACTAAAAATCCCACTCACCCGGTTGCCAAAACGCGAAACCGGTTAAATTGCCGCTAAGCCATGTCGTATCTTAGAGCTTACCAACAAAACGGGCTGAAAAAGTATTCGGCCAAGAACGTCACCAAGCCGGTCAATTTCCTCTGCATCTCACCCGCCGCGAAGTCCGTTTCCATCGTCGGCGATTTCAACGGATGGGACCCCGCGGCCAATCCGATGAAAAAACATGTCGACGGATCGTGGCAGGGCCAACTGACCGTGAGCCTCGGCCACCATCAGTATGCGTTCATGATCGACGGCAAGCCGGTCTTGGATCCGCGCGCCAACGGGACGGCCCGCAATCCCCAGGGCGAGAAAGTTTCGCTGCTTTCCGTGAGTTGAAACGATCGGCGTTCTCGGGCGTTATGGGTCGATGACAGGGTTACCGGTCAACCCACTTCCGTGGATTGTTCTGAGATCTTTCCTCGCCGGCGGTTTCTGCTAACGTCGGCTCGTTCCCCATGAAACTTCACGTCATCTCTCTGCTGGCATTGAGCTCGATTTCATTGATGGCCGCCGACCTGGCGTCCCAACCGGGCTTCGTGAAATCCGGGTTCATCTACGAGACCGCGCCGTTTCCGGAGTGCCATGCGTCGACGATTGTGGAAACGAAAGCCGGCCTGGTCTCGGCGTGGTTTGGCGGAACGCGGGAGAAGAATCCCGATGTCGGAATCTGGGTCTCGCGGAATGTCGGCGGCAAATGGACGTCGCCAATCGAGGTGGCCAACGGTGTGCAGTCGCCGACCAAACGCGTTCCGACGTGGAACCCCGTCCTCTTCCAGCCGAAGCAGGGACCGCTGCTCTTGTTCTTCAAGGTGGGGCTGAGTCCGCAGACGTGGTGGGGCGAAGTCATCGAGTCCGACGACAGCGGTGTCTCTTGGAGGAATCGCCGCCGTCTGCCCGATGGAATCCTTGGGCCGATCAAGAACAAGCCCGTCCAGCTCGCCGACGGCACGATCCTCTCGCCCACGAGCAACGAGGATCCGAAGACCGACACCTGGCGCGTCTACTTCGAGCGCAGCTCCGACAATGGAAAGACCTGGATGGCGACGCCATTCGTCAACGACGGCCGGACCATCGGCGCGATCCAGCCGAGCATTTTGTTTCACCCGGATGGGCGCCTTCAGGCCATCGGCCGTTCCCGGCAGAACCGCATCTTCGACATCAGTTCCACCGACGGCGGCAAGACCTGGGGAGCGATGACGCTCGGAATGTTGCCGAATCCTAATTCCGGCACCGACGCGCTCACGCTCAAGGATGGACGCCACCTGATTGTCTACAACCACGTCCCGGGCCTGCCGGGGCAATGGGGTGGAAAACGGTCGCCGCTCAATGTCGCCGTGAGTCGCGACGGCAAAACTTGGGATGCGGCGCTGGTCCTGGAGAACGAGCCGAACATGGAGTTCAGCTACCCCGCCGTCATCCAATCGGCCGACGGACTCGTCCAGATCACATACACATGGAAACGCCAGCGCGTGAAAAATGCGGTGGTTGATCCGGCAAAGGTCGTGACAGTTCCAATGGTGGATGGCGCTTGGCCGGCCAAATAGGCGAAGCAGCGCCCCCAGCAAAGGTGGGCCGAGTCGCGCTGCGACTCGGCGTCCAGCCGCAGCGCGGCTGGACCCACCAGATTCCCAGTTCCCCTCGCCCGCTTCGTTCCCTAGTCTCGGTGAGATGTCGCTTTGGCGTCGGATCTCACAGTTCTACAAACCGGAAAGCCCGCGTCTGGCGGGCGTATTCCTGCTGCTCCTCGCCGGCATCGGCGCGAACCTCCTCAAGCCCTGGCCTGTCGCGCTGCTGATCGATTCCGTCCTCGATTCCAAGCCGCTCCCGGCCTGGCTGGACGCCGCGTCGGGGTGGACGCCCGATGCGTCGGTCTTCGCGCTGGCGGTCGCGGCCTTCTGCCTCTATGTGCTGCACGGGTCCATCGACGCGGCCCAGAACTACGCCGCCATAGGCATCGGCCTGCGCGGGCTCATGCGCGCGCGCAACGCCGTCTTCGCCTGCCTCCAGCGGCTCTCGATGAAGTTCCATCACGGAACAAAGTCCGGCGACCTGATCTACCGCGCCTCGTGGGACACCTATTCGGTGCAGACGCTCTTCCAGCAGGGCGCGCTCACGATGCTCAAGGCCGGGCTGACGCTGGTGGGCATGACCGCCTTCATGCTCGCCTTGAACTGGCGGCTGACCCTCGTGGCCCTTGCCATTGTGCCTTTGCTGGTTGTGGCCATCCGCTTCTTCGGCCGCAAGATGACCGAGCGCGGCCTGGCGGCGCAGCAGGCCGACAGCGCGGTGACGACGCATGTCCAGCAGACGGTCACGGCCTTGCCGCTGATCCAGAGCTACACCCGGGAAGACTACGAGGTGGGCCAGTTTTCCGCACAGACGGAAGACGCCCAGCAAAAGCGTCTCAAACAGCACGCGTGGGAGTTGATCTACTGGCTGGTGATCGGCGGCATCTTCGGCCTGGGCGCGGCGCTCATCATCTGGGTCGGTGGCCTCGAGGTGCTGGCCGGCAAGCTGACCAAGGGCGACCTCTTCATCTTCCTGAGCTACCTCGGCCAGCTCTACGATCCGCTCAATCAACTCTCGCATGTGGGTGCGACCGTATCCAGCGCCTCGGCTGCAGCCGGGCGTGTGCTTGAGCTTCTCGATGCCCCGGAAGATGTGAAGGACGCGCCGGACGCGCGCGCCGTCGTGCGTGCAACTTCAGCGGCGCCGGCCTCCGCTACCGGAACGGCACTGTCCGTCTCGGGTGCGATTGAGTTCAATGACGTCCATTTCGGATACACGCCCGAACGCGAGATTCTGAAGGGGTTGACCTTCGAGCTGAAAGCCGGTGAATCCGCCGCCGTCATCGGCCCCAGCGGCGTCGGCAAGACCACGCTGATGAACCTGCTGCCGCGCTTCTACGATCCGGTATCAGGCACAGTGCGGCTGGATGGCGCGGATCTTCGTCAATTGAAGCTGCGGGATCTCCGTTCGCAGATCGCCGTCGTCCTGCAGGAACCGATCCTACTCCCGACGACCATCGCGGAGAACATCGCCTATGGCCGGCCCAAGGCGTCGCGCGAGGAGATTGAAAGCGCCGCACGATCCGCCAATGCCGACGTCTTCATCCGCCGCCTGCCGCAGGGCTACGACACCCAGGTCGGCGATGGAGCCGCCCGTCTCTCCGTCGGAGAACGCCAGCGGCTCAACCTTGCGCGTGCCTTCCTCAAGGACGCCCCGATCCTTCTTCTCGACGAACCCACCAGCGCCCTAGACGCCGAGAGCGAGGAACTGGTGGTGCGCAGCTTCCACGAACTCATGAAAGGTAGGACCGTGCTCATGGTGGCCCATCGCCTCAGCACCATCCGTCGGGTCGACAAGATCCTTGTCCTGAACGACGGACGTCTCGCCGAATGCGGCAACCACGACGAACTCAGCCAACGCGACGGCTACTACGCCCGCGTCACGCGAGGTCAGATCGCGCTGGAATAGCTCCGTGGTCGCTGAAGAGCGCAGCGGTAGAGCGAAGCCTCCCGGCTAGCCGCCGTGTGACCATCTCGTGACAAGTCGGCTGCTCGTGGGAAGCCGGACGTCTACATCAACCGTCAGGCGGTGCCGCCGCTGCCCATTTGTTTTCAGAAAGCGCAGCGGCGGCTCGGCGGGAGCCTTCGCCCTACCGGCGGAATCGTTTTGACCAGGATCGAAGGTGGTCCGTCGCCTGACAATTTTCTGCGTGTTCTGCCGAACTTGTCCTTGTATCAATCCCAAGCCGGGTGCGGACGTGGCGAAATGGCAGACGCGCCAGACTTAGGATCTGGTTCCGTAAGGAGTGGAGGTTCAAGTCCTCTCGTCCGCACCAACTCTTCCCTTGAGCTGCGTCTGATCGGCAAGCAATCGCCTCGTCGAAAGAGCAAAGTTTTCGCGTTGCTCCTCCCAAAAGCCCAAGCCAGTTTTCGGCACGCCAATGGGATGGAAAGCTACACTCCGAGCAATAGAAGCCGCCGAGAAACGGCAGCAACGTGAGGCGCAGAGACGGATGAAGGAGTTGGAGCGACGGACAAAGGAGCAGGTCAGGCTCTCCGTGATCGAACAAGCACGCCTTGAAGTTGAAACCCATGAAAACCTGTTGGAGGTGCTCCTGTCGGTCCACAAGGAGCAGGGGCAGGAAGTGAATTGGAGGAAGTTTGCCGCTGCCCTTCCGCCGCCTGCCCCATCCAACTTACGGCTGCACGAGAAAGCCGCCCTGCTTCAGGCGCTGAACCCAAAATCGGAAGTTTCGTGCGAAGCCGCAATTCGATTGGACGAAAGCAGCTTTCAGGAAGCCCTAAAGGCTCATGTTGTAGCCGTCTCCGAGATGGAGGAGATGCGCCGCTTGGCAGTGCGAATCCTTTCCGGAGACCACGCGGCCTATGCCGAAGCGTTGGCTGAACTCAGTCCTTTGTCCGAAATATCGAGCCTCGGATCATCGGCGCACTTCACGGTTCACTCATCACAACTCGTCGAGTGTCGACTGCGGGTGAATGGCACCCATGTCATCCCGTCTGAGGTCAAATCCCTCTCGGCTGGCGGGAAACTCTCCATCAAGGCGATGCCGCGAGCGGGTTTCCACGAAATCTACCAAGATCACGTTTGCGGGTGCCTCCTGCGAGTGGCTAGGGAAGTATTTGCGCTGTTACCCCTGAAAGTCGTGCTGATCACTGCGTCGGTGGAGGCGCTGGATTTGGCTACTGGAAACACTGAAGAACAGGCTGTTCTCTCGGTCGCGTTCCCCCGCCAGGAACTGCTACGCCTCAACTTCGAGCACCTTGATCCTTCCGATGCCATCGAGGCGTTCCAGCACCGTGGTGATTTCAAGGGCAGCCGGAAAGCCTTGGCATTTCAGAGGATCACCCCTCTCTCACCGCAGGAACTATCGGGCACCCCTATCGGCAGCTGGACCATTGATGATCTGGTCGCCCGAGTTTCGCAGCTGCGAGGTGAACTTAGCTCCAGACTGACGCAGCTCTCTCCTCAGCCGTTAAAGCCCGCTCAATAGCCAACGCTCTATGATCATCGTCTTCGCAATCGTGGCAGCAGTGTTTGCTGGCCTCTTTCTTGTAGCCTTGATGGAGGTCAAGCGGCTCGAAAAAAAATTGGCCGCATCCCTTAAGCAGGTGGCTGATTTGACCGCACACTTCGAATCTGAGACAGCCCGCATCGAGAATGAAGCTAGGACGCTGATTGACCAGCAGTTGGCTGACCTGAAGCAAGAAGAGGAGCGCCTTCGTGGCCATTTTGAAGCTGAAGCTCGCAAGATTCAGGAAGCGGCCGACGCACTGGTTTCCAAGGCCATCAAAGACCTGGAGCCGCTTAGAAAATATGGTGCCAACAGTGATGCCATCGGCGAGGCGCAAAAAATTCTTGCCCAAGCTTTGGAGCAGGCCGTCGGGTTGAAGAGTGACGCGGATGCCATACTGGAAGCGGCCAGAAGTGCCGCTCAGAAGGAGCAGTCTGAAGCGATCTCAAAAGCAAAGGAGATACGCCACCACGCCGAAACACTGCTGTCCCAAGCCACAAAAGATGCGGGCTGGATTGTTGAGCAGGCTGAAAAGAGAGCTGCCGAGATTGGAGGCGACGCCTACCTCGCGCTGAAGGAAAAGCACCTCCTCCAGCAGGCTGTTACTGCGATCAAGAACGTGGTCGAAGGCTATGGGGATCGCTACATCATCCCTACCCGCAGCTTGCTCGACGATCTGGCCGGAGACTTTGGGCATACTGAAGCAGGCCAGTCTTTGGCGGCAGCCCGAGACCAGTCGAGACGGATGGTGGAACAAGCACAGGCCGCCGATTGTGAGTATGCGGAGGCAAATCGCCGCGAAACCGCCATTCGCTTCGTGATCGACGCCTTCAACGGTCGTGTGGACGCCATCCTTTCCAGAACGAAGCACGACAACTACGGGACCCTTGAACGAGAAATTCGCGATGCCTTCAGCTTGGTGAACCTGAACGGCAAAGCCTTTCGAGATGCACGAGTCTTGCCGGCGTATCTGGACGCACGGCTTTCAGAATTGAAGTGGGCGGTCGTGGTTCATGAGCTCCGGCAGAAAGAGCGTGAAGAACAGCGGCTGATCAAGGAACGAATCCGGGAGGAGGAGAAAGTCAGACGCGAATATGAACGAGCAATCCAGGAAGCTCAAAAGAAGGAGGAATTGATTCGGGAGGCTATTGAAAAGACCCGCTCCGAGGTGGAGTTGGCCACGGCGGAACAGCGCGCTAAGCTTGAAGACCGGATTGCGAAGCTTAGCCAAGAGCTTGCTAATACAGCTTCTAAAACACGCGCCCTTTCCATGGCCCAACAAACCCGTGCGGGACATGTCTACGTCATCTCGAACCTCGGTGCTTTTGGCGAAGATGTGTTCAAGATTGGCATGACTCGACGGCTGGAGCCTCTGGATCGGATCAAGGAGCTTGGCGACGCCTCAGTTCCGTTCGGGTTCGATGTCCACGCGATGATTTACAGCCAGGATGCGCCCGCACTGGAATTCCTGCTTCATACCGAGTTCGACGATCGACGGATCAACAAGATCAACTTCCGAAAGGAATTTTTCCGCCTCCCGCTTCAGAAGATTCGCGATCTAGTCTCCTCAAAAGGAATGGACGTCTCGTTCACCATGCTGGCCGAGGCCAGTCAGTGGAAGGAAACCCAAGCCATTGAACGCATGACCCCGGAAGAGCGGCAGAGATACTATGAGCGCCATCACGGTGAAGATGATGGTCTCGATGGTTGATTTAGCTTCTCGTCTTGCCGGGCAATTCGCCGGACCCTAGAAACCTCGGCGATGTCGTCCACCGCCACCCGAGCCGGAGCCCGTAATGCCAACCGGAGCTTCGATCTCCAAGCCTACGTCGCCGAACGCACCGAACAGGTGAACCGGGCGCTCGACCGCTTTCTCCCGTCGGAAAAGACCAAGCCCGCCACCATCCACAAGGCGATGCGCTACTCGCTCTTCGCCGGCGGCAAACGCATGCGGCCCGCGCTCACGCTCGCGGCGGCCGAGGCCTGCGGCGGGGACATCGCCGAGGCCATGCCGCTGGCCTGCGCGGTGGAGTGCATCCACACCTACTCGCTGATCCACGACGACTTGCCGGCGATGGACAATGACGACTACCGCCGCGGCAAGCTGACGAACCACAAAGTCTTCGGCGAAGGCATCGCTGTGTTGGCGGGCGACGCGCTGTTGACGCAGGCCTTCGAGATCGCCGCGCAGTGCCGCACTTGGAAGCGTTATGACATGCGGACGGTGGTCATGGAGATCGCCAAAGCCTCGGGTTCCCTCCAGCTCATCGCCGGGCAGGTGGCGGACCTGGAGGGCGAAGGGAAGCCGCTTTCGAAGAAGGAGCTGGAATACATCCACGAGCGGAAGACCTCCGCGCTGCTCTGCTGCTCCGTTCGGCTCGGCGGCATGAGCGCGAACTGCACGCCCAAGCAGTTGGAGGCATTGACCGAGTTCGGCTTCTGCGTGGGTCTGGCCTTCCAGATCATCGACGACATCCTCGACATCACCCAGACGAGCGAGCAACTGGGCAAGACCGCCGGCAAGGACACGCAGGCGCAAAAGGCGACCTACCCGAGCATCGTGGGTTTGGAGAAATCGAAGAAGATCGCCCAGCAGCTCACCGACCGGGCGTTCCAGGCGCTGACTGTCTTTAAGGGCAAGGCCGTCGCGCTGGAAGCGCTCGCGGAGTATCTGCTGAAGAGGGATCGGTGAGCCCGCCGTCTTGACCGCTGGCGGTCGGCCCGGCCAATCATCCCCGCATGGTTCGCTCGTTCGCCTTCACCACCCAGGGTCGTCTGCACATGCGGGACATCGACATGTTCCTCATGCCGACGTTGCTGGCGGACACGAACCTCTTCCTCTGGGTCGATCTGGAAAACCCGACCCCCGAGGAATCGAAGTTCATCCTCGAAGACGTCTTCCACTTCCATCCGCTCTCGGTCGAGGACTGCGTGATGGTCAGCCCGTCGCCGAAGGTGGAGGAGTATTCGCCGAAGGAGGACGACCGCTTCGCGCCCTACCTTTTCATGGTGGTCCACGCCGTCGACTACAGCCGCAAGGACGGCGTCTTCGCCACGAGCGAGCTGAATTTCTTCCTCGGGAAAAACTTCCTCGTGACCTTCCACGACACGCCGTTGCGCGCGGTGCAGTCGATCGAGGACCGTTGTATCAAGGGCACGATGCACACGGCCCGGGCGCCGGACCGCGTCGCGCACAGCCTGCTCGACGCCATCGTGGAGAACTACAAGCCGGCCTTGGAGGAGCTGTCGCTCGAGATCTCCGAGCTGGAGCAGCTCGCCCTCACGGCGCCGACGAAGGACACGTTGAACAAGATCCTCCAGGTGAAGAAGGAAGTGCTCCATCTCCGTCAGATCATTGGTCCGCAGCGCGAAGTCATCGGCCGGTTCGCCAAGGGTGAGTTCAAGCTCATCCGAGCGCATCTCGTGCCCTACTACCGCAACGTCTACGACGGCCTCTACCACATCTCCGAGCTGGCGCAGAACTACACCGACTCCCTCACCGGCATCCTGCAGGTCTACCTGAACATGTCGTCGAACCAGACCGGCGAAGTGGTGAAGCTCCTCACGCTCATCACGCTCATCACTACGCCGATGATGATGCTCGGAACCTGGTATGGGATGAACTTCGAGGACATGCCCGAGCTGAAGCTGAAGCACGGCTACGCCGTCGCCATCGGCGTCACGGTGTTCTCGACCGGCCTGACCTACTGGTGGTTCAAGCGCAGGAAATGGCTCTGAACCATGGCTGCCAAGACCAGCTTCCTTGACCGCGTCCTCGGCCGGATCGGCCGCTTGGATCCGCAGGGCATGCAGACGGTGTTTGAGCGGTTGGCGCGCGAGCGGGCGTTCCTCGAAATGCTCTTCAACACCATCGAGGACGGCGTCCTCGTGGTCGATGAAGCGGGCCGGATCCTCTACTTCAACGAGGGCGCCGTGCGGTTGCTCAACCTTCCTTCGGACGGCGCTGATGGCGAACCGATCACCAAGTTCCTGCCGGAGCTCGATTGGAAGCGGCTCAGCAAGCTCGACATCAAGGGAGGGCCAAGGGTCGTCCGCCATGAATTCGAAATCTCCTATCCGGAGCCGCGGTTCGTCCGTCTCTACGCGGCGCCGCTCGACGGCGATTCCAAGGGCAGTTCGGGCCTCGCGCTTATCCTGCACGACGCCACTGAAGCCCGGCAGGAGACCTTCGAGGCGATCGAGAGCGAACGCATCCAAGCCCTGACCTTGCTGGCGGCGAGCGTGGCCCACGAGATCGGCAATCCGCTCAACGCCCTCCACATCCATCTGCAACTCATCACCCGGGAGTCGAAGAAGCTCCGCCAAGCCTTGAACGGCAGCGTGGGGGACGGGGCTCTGCTCCGCGAACGCAAACCTGCTTCCCCGGTCGATGCCGCAGAAATCCTCGACAAGGTCGACGGCTACCTTGACGTCGCCAAGGGAGAGATCACGCGGCTCGACTACATCATCACGCAGTTTCTCCAGGCCATCCGCCCGACGAAGCCAAACCTGAAGCCGGCATCGCTCAACGAGGTGGTCTTGGACACCCTCAACCTGCTTCGGCCCGAGATGGAGAACCGCGGGATCACCGTCCGCGAAAAGTGCGTGCGACGGCTGGACCCTGCGCCGTTGGATGTCGCTCAGATCAAGCAGGCCCTGGTGAACCTGGTGAAGAATGCCATGCAGGCCATGAGCAAGGACGGCGCCCTGACGTTGGCGACCGGACAGACCAGCGAAGGCGTCTGGGTCAGCGTGACCGACACCGGCGGCGGCATTCCGCAGGAACAGATCAACCGTATCTTCGAGCCGTTCTACACGACGAAGACCAAGGGGACGGGGCTTGGCCTGATGATCGTCCAGCGGATCGTCCGCGAACACGGCGGCCGCATTGAGCTGGAGAGCAACGTGGGCAAGGGGACGGTCTTCCGGCTGTGGTTCCCCCTGGCCGAACGGCAGCCGAAGCTGCTGGCTGGGCCGGCGTGAGGGTGTGAACGGGATGCCGGAGCCCGCTGGTTGAACGGGGTGTTGACTGCCAACCAGGCTCAATAGTCAGGCCGACTTGCTGGGACACTTTGGCATTCAGGTTGTGCGGGTGAGGAGCGTTGTGATTGAGTTTCCCGCATGGACGTGAAGCCCATGCTTCTCATCGTTGATGACGAAAAACCCACGCGGGAAGGCCTCCGCGCGGCGTTGGAGGACCATTACGACGTCTACGTGGCCGAGGACGCGGCGGCGGCGGGACTTCTTTTGGAGCAGGAGCATTTCGATGTGATGCTGACCGACTTCCGCCTGCCGAATGAGGATGGTTTGAAGCTCATCGCCAGGGCCAAAGCGCTTTCCAAACCACCCGTCTGCATCCTCATGACCGCCTACGGCAGCGAGGAAATCGCCGTCGAAGCGATGAAGAGGGGCGCGGACGACTACATTGCGAAGGGGCGTCTGCAGATCGACGAGTTGGAGATGCGGATCGGGCGCGCGCTTCGCCGGCAGAAGCTGGAAACGGAGAACACGGAGCTTCGCCAGCAGTTGGATACGCGCTTCGGCTTGGAGAACATCATCGGCAAGACGCCGGAGATGTTGGAGATCATCGACACGATCAAACAAGTGGCCCCGAGCCGGAGCAATGTGCTGATCCAGGGTGAAAGCGGCACCGGCAAAGAGGTCATCGCCAAGGCGATTCACCAACTCAGTCCGCGGGCCAAGGCGCCGCTCGTGACCGTCAATTGCGCGGCGTTGCCGGCGGCGTTGCTTGAAAGCGAACTCTTCGGCCACGAAAAAGGAGCCTTCACCGGAGCCCATGAACGGCGCATCGGGCGGGTTGAGCAGGCGCAGGGTGGAACGCTCTTTCTCGACGAGATCGGCGAGATCGACGCGATCATCCAGGTGAAGCTCCTGCGCTTTCTGGGTGAGAGGACCTTCGAACGGGTCGGCTCGAACAAGACTCTGACATCGGACGTTCGCCTCGTGGCTGCGACCAACCGGAAGCTTGAGGAGATGGTGAAGGCCGGAACCTTCCGCGAAGACCTGTTCTGGCGCCTCAAGGTTGTGGAGATCCACATGCCGTCCCTGCGAGAACGATTGGCGGATGTCCCGCTCCTGGCGTCCGCGTTCTTGAAGGAGTTTGCGAAGGAGAACGGAAAAAAAATCGGCGATTTCAACGTCGACGCACTCGAAGCGATGATGCGCTACGGTTGGCCCGGCAACGTGCGCGAGTTGCGGACATCGATCGAACACGCGGTGGTCTTTGCGAAGGCGGATCGGGTAACGTTGCGTGACTTGCCGCCGTCCGTCCGGGCGCCTGCGGTGCCTTCGCCGAGTGTCGCTGCGCCAAGCCCCGGAGCCGCTGCGCCGGCAAGCTCGGAGCTTTCCGTGAAGGACGCGGAACGGCAGTTGATGATCCGTGCCTTGCAGGAGAGCGGTGGAAACCGCACGCTGGCCGCACAAAAACTTGGCATGAGCCGGCGCACGCTGCACCGGAAGCTGCACACGTATCACTTGGAAGGATTCTGACCATGGCGGGACTGCAAGAGCTGATCTACAAACTTGAAGAAGGCGGCGGAGCCAAGTGGGTCCGGATCACGGTCGCGCTTCTGCTGATCGTGGGAGTCGGTGCGCTGTTCAATTACCGGTGCTATCGAAACTTCGAGACACCCGATGCGATGGACAACGCGCAACTGGCGCGGAACATCGCCTTGGGTAAGGGGTTCACGACGGATTTCATCAAACCGTTCGACGTCTTTCTGCTGCAGGAACAGATGAAACGGCAGGGCCTCGACGAAAAGGCGGTCCTCAAGGGCGCGGTTCCCGATATTTCCCATCCCCCGCTGTATCCCTTGATCGTTGCGGGCCTGTTCAAGCTGCTTCCGGAAAAAGCGTTTGAGATCAGCGAAACCCGGAAAGAGCCGTTCAGCACCTACCTGCCGGAGTGGATCGTGGCGATCTTCAATCAACTGCTCTTTGCCGCATCCGTTGGGTTTGTATTCCTTATCGCGAGGAAGCTGTTCGACGTTCAAACCGCGTGGCTCTCGTCGGCGTTTCTCGTCGGCGGAGATGTTTTTTGGCGGTTCACGGTTTCCGGGATGAACACGAGTCTCATCATGCTGCTCTTTCTGGCCCTCATTTGGTTGCTCTTGCGCATCGAGAGTGGGGTTTCGGGAGAAACGAAATCGTCGTCAGGATCACTGCTCCTGAGCTGTTTTTTCGCCGGACTTGTGCTTGGCCTTGGAATGCTGACCCGATACTCGTTCGGCTTTTTTGTTGTGCCGGTGGTTGTTTTTTTGGCGATTTGGGCGCGTCCGGTGCGGGTCGCCGGGCCAGCAGTCGCATTGGTGACCATGCTATTGGTGTTTTCTCCGTGGGCGGTTCGGAACGTTCAGATTGTTGGAAATCCATTTGGCTCGGCTGCCTATTCGGCGTTGGAGGATACGGGTCTTTTTCCGGGGGAAACTTTGCCGCGCAGCTTGGACTTCAAGCTTGCTCGCGGGTCCGACGAGGCGACCTCGGGGTTCGTGGAATTCGGAGCGCTCGCAAAAGAAGTCGGTCGAAAGCTGACCTCCAATCTGCGGGACGCAGTGCAGAAAGATGTTCCCGGAATGGGAAGCACATGGGTGATCGCGTTCTTCCTGCCAGGCCTGTTGCTGCCTTTCATGAACCCATCAATCGGGCGGCTCCGGTGGTTCCTGCTGATGGCGATCCCGGTGGCTCTGTTGGTCCACGCCGGGTCCAGGTCTTTCCGGGTCTCTGAGAATCCCGAGGTGAATGGGGACGCGTTTCTGATCGTTGCCGCCCCCATGGTCATGGTTTTTGGCTCAGGGTTCTTCATGGTCCTGCTCGATCAGATCATTCTGCCTTTCAGACAATTGCGGTATGTGATCCAGGCGGGAGCCGTTTCTCTTTTTAGCCTTTCCTTGGTCCTCCACCTCATGCCTCCAAGGACAATTCCATTGGCCTACCCGCCGTATTTCCCCCCGCTGTTCGGGCAGATTGGAAAATGGATGAGGCCGGAAGAAATGGTGATGTCGGATGTCCCGTGGGCCATCGCCTGGTATGGAGGCCGGAAGTCAATGTGGCTGACGCTCGACAGCAGTGAGGACTTCTATTTCGTAAACGATTCCCTAAAAACCGTGTCGCTCGTCTATTTCACGCCACGAACCCTGGATGCCAGGTTCCACTCGGGAATGTGGAAGCAGACCCGTAGCTGGGGGCGGTTTGTGTCTGATATCTTTTCTCGGGGCGAGGTCCCCACGGGGTTTCCGCTTCGGAAAGTGCCGCCCGGGTTCCTGGAATCCGGGCAGTTATTGTTGAGCGATTGGGAGCGGTGGCGCGGAAGTTCTCAACGATGATCAACGATTGGATGCAGAATTAGAAATTCGGATTTGACACTGCGGAGCCGGACAACCTAAGTATTCGCGGCCTTAAGGCTTTTTGTCTTCGGCCGATTATGGAAGGGTAAATTTGCAGATATGAAAACCATCACCTCCTCATTTGGGATACTGGCACTCGGAGCTGTCAGCTTGCATGCCGTCTACGCACCGGGTTTGACCACCTCGGAAGCTTCGAAAGGCTGGACAGTTTCAGCCGCTGTTCGCGGCTTCTATGACGACAACTACAACACCGCTCCCAGCGCCACCAGCGAAAGCAGCATTGGATTTGAGGTGACCCCGCGAATCGGGTTCAATGTCCCCTTGGATCAGACGCTGATCGTAGGGAGCTACGAGTTCTCCGGAAAATACTTCCGGGACCGTCCGAGCAACGAATGGGATTTGTCCCACCAGTTCAATCTTGGGTTGGATCACTCCTTCTCCGAACGCTATAACCTCAAGGTCAACGAGAATTTTTCGCTGTCTCAAGATCCTGAAATCCTGAACGGTGCAGGGAATCCGTTCCGGTCCGAAGGCGATAACCTGCGCAACGTTGTCGACATACTGTTTCGTGGGGACTTTTCGAAGACGTTCGGATACGACCTCGGCTATGCCAATAGTTTTTACGACTTCAAGAAGTCTGGTGTTGGCAGCTATTCGGCACTCTTGGATCGGATGGAGCACCTGATTTCAGGGAGTCTTCGTTGGTTTGTTCAACCGCAGACTACGGCGCTTCTTGGATACCAGTATCGCATTGTTGATTACACCAGCAATGACGACATCGTTCCTGGGTTCTCGTCGAAGCTTCGCAATAGCCGCTCCCACACTGTTTTCTTGGGAGTTGACCACGATTTCAGCAGCCAGTTGCGGGTATCCGCACGTGGTGGTCTGTCGTTCACTGATTCCTACAAGCTGGGTCAGGAATCGACTGATCCGTATGCCGATGTTTCCGCCACCTATTCTTACAGCAGCGCTGGATCGGTTCAGTTGGGCGTTCGTCACCAACGGACTCAGACCGATGTGACCGGGTTAGTTGCGGTAAACCAGATTGTTTTGGCCCAACAGTCCACCACCGTTTACGGCAGCGTGAATCACAAGTTCACAGAGTTCCTCTCCGGAAACGCCCTAGGCTTTGTGCAGGCTTCTACATTTGATGGCGGCTCGTTGGATGGAAAGAATGAGACCTATTACTCATTGGGTTTCACCCTGAAATACGACTTCACCCGCAATTGGGCTGCTGAGTTTGGTTACTCCTTGGACAAACTTGAGTCCGATAGCCTTGGCCGCGACTATACGCGGAATCGGGCGTTCGTTGGTCTCCGTGCGACCTACTGATACCCGAGATACAACTTGTCATTGATGAGGCTGAGAACTTAGTTTTCAGCCTCATTTTATTTTATGGACGCCTCCAAAAGCCCCGAGGGTGGGGAGATAAAGCTGCATTTCCTCGACTACTGGCGCATCATTCGGATTCGCAAGTTGGTCATTTTCATCGTCTTCATATTGGTGGTGATGACCTCGGTCGCTGCGACGCTGTTGATGAAGAAGATCTACGCGAGCACGGTCCGGATCCAGGTCGACAAGGACAAAACCGACATCAAGGGAATTGGCGATACCGCGTTGGGTGGTGGATACGACCCATTTTTTCTCCAAACCCAGTTTGAGATCATCACGTCCCAATCAATTCTCGATCAAGTGATCGACGACCTGCATTTGGAGGAGACTTGGCAGAAGGAATTTGGCGGAAACCAGACCTTGACCAAGGATCAAGTGCGAAAAATCTTGAGCAATAGTCTGGATGTGCGCCTTTCTCGAAACACAAGTTTGATTGAGATTACAGCTCGTAGCACCAGCATAGAGGAGGCGGTCCAGATCGCCGACAAGGTTGCCGAGATCTACCGCTTTTCCCGGATACGGGACAACAAATCGACCAGCAGGAAGGGCGTCGAGGAGTTGGGGAAGCGACTGAGTCAGCTGGAGACCAATCTGACCGTTGTTCAGGCGGATCTGAAAATGATCCGGGCCACAAACAAGATATCGCTCATCGACGAGGGATCCATGCAGGGCGTCCAGATGCTTCAGGCAAATGCGCTGCGCGAGTTGAACTCCCAGAAGCTGTTGGTCGAAGGCGAATATGTCCGCTACAAAACGCAACTGGACGAGGTGGTAAAACTGGCACCGACCGATCTTAGACTGTCGCTGTATACGGTTGTTCCTGATCCGACGCTCCAGCGCTTGACGGACTCATTGACCGATTACAAGGCGGCCCTGACGAAACTGACGGGTGAACTGGGTCTCGAGCATCCCCAAGTCATTGTCTGGAAAACTCTCATCGAGAACACGACGACCGAGTTGGACAATCGGATCAAGGGCATCATCAACGGCATGGAGATCAACGTCCGCAGCTTTTCCAACCGACTGGCAAAGGTGAGCGAGATGCTTGAAGCCTCGAAGCAGGAAATGACCGATCAGACTACCTTGTCCCTTCCCTACATCGAAAAAAAGAAGGAAGCGGACAGGCTTGACCGAATGATCGCTGCGCTGGAACTGAGGAAGGAACAGCAGAACTTGGACACTGAACTGTCGATGGAATCGATGGTCAAGGTGATCGACAAGGCGCTCCGTCCCCTCAAGCCCGTTCGTCCGAACATCACCCTGAACGTCACGTTGGGTGTTGTCGTCGGCTTGATCCTAGGTGTCGGGCTTGCGTTCTTCATCGAGTATCTCGACACGTCGGTGAAGACGATCGACGACGTCGAACGCGCGCTTCAGGCGCCGGTGCTCGCGGTGATCCCGCAGAATGTTGGGACCCTCCTTTTCGAAGGACCCGAAAGCCCCCACGCCGAGGCATACCGCGTCCTGCGGACCAACATCTTGTTCTCTCGAAAGGACCCGACCTTCAATACGATGACGGTGGTCAGCGCGGGTGCCGGCGAAGGCAAGTCCACCACGCTCTTCAATCTGGCCACGACCTTCGCCCAAAACGGAGCGCGGGTTCTGGTCGTCGACTCCGATCTGCGGCGCCCGAGCATCCACAAGATCATCAACGTCTCGAACTCCCTCGGTCTGACGAATTTCCTCCTGAACCAGAACACGCTTGAGGAGGTGATCCAGCGGACCAGCCTCGCCTCGCTGGATGTGCTGCCGTCCGGCAAACTTCCGTCGAGCTCGATGGGCATTCTCAGTTCCCCGCAGATGAAGGCGCTGATCGGCGAGTTGAAACGCCGCTACGATTTCGTCTTCTTCGATTCGCCCCCGATCATGGGAATCAGCGACGCGGCGATCCTGGCGAGCGAGGTCGATATAGTCATGCAGGTGATCCAATACCGGCGCTACCCGCAGCCCATGACCATCCGCGCCAAGCAGATGATCCAGAAGGTCGGTGGCAACCTGCTTGGAATCGTGTTGAACAACATCAACATGGCCTCTGACGAAAATTACTACTACTACAGCGGTTACTACTACGACTACTACTCGAAGCAGGACGATGACGACGATGCCGCATCGAAAAAGTCAGCCAAGAAGGGACCGAAATCAGCCGCCGCGAAGCTTGAGATTAAGAGCAAATTCTGACCTAACTGATGATCTGTATGGGACGTGAAATGATTTTGAAATGGTTGGGAGCCGTCGGCGTGATGCTGGTCATGCTGGTTACCACGGCATGCGAGACAACCCAGCCCGCTGGAACCAACGCACCTGTTGGTAAACCGCAATCCGTTGGCACGGTGACTGTCCGGGCAGGTGACAAGATCAAGGTGGAGTTTTCCGGAGCTGGGAGCGTCGAAGCGGCAGGACTCAAGACCGTGGAGACGGAAGTCAAAGAGGACGGCGCAATCTCTTTGGAGTTGGTCGGACTCGTCAAAGTTGCGGGCAAGACTCTTGGTGACATTGAGAAGGAAATTAAGGCGGCCTATGTCCCGAAGTATTTCCTCAATCTCAACGTCGTCGTTACCGGGCCCGACAAGGTCTATTACGTGGGCGGCCAGGTTAAACTGCCGGGACGTCAGCTTTATATCGGCAGGGTTACGGTCCTTCAGGCAATTCAAACGGCTGGTGACTTCACCGACTATGCGGACAAGACGAAGGTCGTTTTGACCCGTCCGGGGGGCGAGCGCCACATCATCAACTGCAAGAAGGCGAAGCAGAATCCGAAGCTCGACCTAGAGGTCTATCCACAGGACCGCATCGATGTGCCGCAGGGTTTTTGACCCATGATTCAGCTTACTCCGGCTGATCCAACTTTGGCGGACACCGACCAGGTGATCCGCCATTTCCCTTTTCGGATCGGGCGATCAGCCGACAACGACTGCCGGATCGAGCGACCTGGGGTTTGGGATCAGCACGCCGTGGTCGAACTTGAGCTCTGCCGACCGACGTTGATCGCCTGCAGCAGCGGAACCCTGTTGGTGAACGGCGAAGCCGTCACTCGTCACATCCTCAGGAGCGGGGATTTGGTTGTGGCTGGCTCCGTGCGTTGGCTTGTCTCGTTGACGCCGGCAAAACAAAAGGCGGCCGAGTTTTCACAGGCCGTCTTCTGGTTGGCGCTGGCCGCATTGTTTGCGGCGCAGGTTTTCGCGATCTACCGCTTGACCGATCAGTGACGAAAATGGCGGTGCCCGGTGAAGGCCATCGCCATGCCACGGTCGTCCGCGGCGGCAATGACTTCGGCATCACGAACTGAACCTCCTGGCTGGATGGCTGCCGTTGCGCCCGCTTCGGCCGCGGCGATGAGTCCGTCGGCGAACGGGAAGAACGCGTCACTGCAGACCACGCTGTTCTTCAGCGACAGCTTGGCTTCGCCGGCTTTCCACACGGCGATCCGGCTCGAATCCACCCGGCTCATCTGGCCCGCACCGATGCCGAGGGTCTGTCCGGCGGCGACGTAGACGATCGCGTTCGACTTCACGTGCTTCACCGCGCGCCAGCCGAAGAGCATCGCTTCGATCTCCGTCGCCGTTGGTTGGCGTTTGGTGACGATCTTCAGATCCGAGGCCGTCGTGATCCGGGTGTCACGTTCCTGAACAAGGAACGATTCAACGCCCACGCTGCGGACGTCCATTCCAGCGCTGGGCATCGGGAACCGGGCCATCTTCAGCAGCCGCAGGTTCTTCTTCTTCTGAAGAACTGCCAGCGCCTCCGGCGTGAATTCGGGCGCGACGATCACCTCGCTGAAGATCTCCGCGATCGCTTCGGCACAGGCGGCGTCGAGCGGCTTGTTCACCGTGATGATTCCGCCGAACGGCGCTTGGCGATCCGTCGCGTAGGCCCGGTCCCACGCTTCGCGCAGGTTCGCGCCTTGGCCAATGCCGCAGGGGTTCGTGTGCTTGAGGATGGCCAACGTCGGTCCGTCAGCGCCGAACTCGTTGATAAGTTGGGCCGCGGCCGTCAGATCGAGAATGTTGTTATACGAAAGCTCCTTACCGTGCAGCTGCGTGAAGTGCTTCTGGAATCCTCCGTAAAGGGCGGCTTTTTGGTGGGGATTCTCGCCATAGCGCAACGGCTGCGCGATCGGTGAATGGACCCGCAAGGTCGATGGAAGGGCGTTCTGCGCGATGCCAAAAGCCTTCTCCAGATGGGTGGCGATGGCCGAATCGTAGGCCGCGGTGCGGGCGTAGACTTTCGCCGCCAATCTTCGGCGCAGGGGCAGCGACGTCTCGCCCGATTCCAGGACCAGACGGGATACTTCGGCGTAGTCGGCCGGATCGACGATCACCGTGACGCTCTCGTGGTTTTTCGCCGCGCTGCGGAGCATGGATGGTCCGCCGATGTCGATATTCTCGATTGCGTCGTGCAGCTCCACTCCCGGTTTGGCGACGGTCTGCTCGAACGGATAGAGGTTCACAATGACCAAGTCGATCGCGCGGATCGAGTGCTGCGCCACGGTGGCTTCATGCGTGGGGTTGCCGCGCAGGTAGAGAAGCCCGCCGTGGATCTTCGGATGCAGCGTCTTTACGCGCCCGTCCAACATCTCCGGGAAGCCCGTGTAGTCGCTCAGTTCGATCGTCGGAAGTCCCGCTTCGCGCAGCGCCTTGGCGGTGCCGCCGGTGGAGACGAGTTCAACCCCGGCGGCGACGAGGACCTTGGCGAAGTCGACCAGGCCGGACTTGTCGGAAACGGAGAGCAGCGCGCGTTGGATTCGGGCCATAAGAGCGGCGAAAATCCGTTTACTCGTCGGTTGCGTCAACGCGAAGTTCTTCGGGTCCGGTCGTCACCTTCCTTGCGGCCCATCGCGGCTTCGCTTAACTCGTCGTATGGCCGCCGCATCACTCGCCGACATTGTCCGTCATTGCGACACCACGCTCCGCACGTCGGAGATCCTCGACTACGACGGCGCGCACAACGGCATTCAGGTCGGGAACGACGGGCGCGTGACCCGGATCGTGGCGACCGTCGACGCCTCTTCTGCGACCGTGAAGAAAGCCGTCGAGGCCGGCGCCGATCTGCTGATCGTGCATCACGGCTTGTTCTGGGGCGCGACTGTTCCCTGGACCGGCAAAAGGCGCGAACTTCTCGGGTTGTTGATCAAGAGCAACCTCGCCGTCTACAGCTCCCATCTTCCGCTCGACGCGCACCCAAAACTTGGGAACAACGCGTGCCTCGCGGCGGCGCTGGGCCTGAAGAAAGGCATGCCGTTCCTCGTCAGCAAAGGCCAACCGATCGGTCTCAAGTTTTCTGGAAAATGGCGCAGGGCCGAATTGAAACAGCGATTGGAGAAGGCCGTGGCTGGGCCGGTGAACTTGTTGCCCGGCGGATCCGAGAGCATCCGCACTCTCGGCATCTGCACCGGCGGAGCCGGAAGTGAGTTGGCCCAGGTTGCCGCCGATGGTGTGGATTCGTTCATCACCGGTGAGGGACCGCACTGGACTTTCTCCCTGGCCGAAGAGCTTGGCGTGAACGCCTTCTACGCCGGCCACTACGCGACCGAGACGTTTGGGGTGAAAGCCCTCGCGGCCCAGCTCAGCCGCAAGTTCCGCGTGCCGTGGAGCTTCATCGACCATCCCAGCGGGCTGTAATCGTTTCAATTAGGAGGGTAGGTTTTATGTTCTCATACAACGCGTCGAAGGGAACTTGTTGGGGCGCTGCGATGCATCCGAACGATACCCTGAAGGCAATTCAGAGGACCCATGCGTTTCTTAAGCGCTACTTTGAGCCAATAGAACCATCCGGTCTAACGTTGAATCTCTGTCCCTACTACGACACGGGGAATCACGTTCCTCGGATACGGCAAAAGGCGATCCAGATTTTCGGAGAGCGTGGGCAGGATATGCCGAACGACTGGCCGTTAGCACCAAGCGACTATGACCGAGTCATGAGGTTCATCTTCGAGACTCATCCTGCTTCAAAAAAGCCAGACGATCCGATTTGGGTGTCCTTTAGATGTGATCTGAAATGGAGGGACGCTGCCATGCCCAACCTTCGGTGGCCGGAAGGCTCCATGGAGCTGCGCAACGAGATGCAGCGGGTGCTGATGTTCTCTGCAAATCTTCGCCTTGGTGGTCGATTCTCATTTCCAATGGGAATCGCCATTCCTGTTCCTGTGGGTGAACCAGCATCGTATTCTTTCCTCAAACAGTTTTGTGCGGATGCGCCTTTCAAGGTGAACCCCAAGAATTTTCTGATGGCGGTTCGAGCTGGAAAGGACGGCAAATTCACTTTCCGCAAACCGAGCGAAGACGTGTCGGCTAAACTTCTCTCTGTAGTTTATTCGGACCGCCCGCGATAAATCAGAACGGCATGAAGCCGATGTTGAAGGCACGTTCGATGAGCCAGAGGCCTGCGACCAAGGCGATCGCCAGCGAACCGGTCTGCAATGCCACGCGCCGATAGAACACCGTCGAGCGCATGAGGAACGCCACGGGCAGGAACACGGCGACGATCGCTAGTTGGCCCACTTCCACGCCAAGATTGAAGCCGACCAGCGCCTTGGCCAGCGAACCTGCGGGCAGGCCAAGTTCTCCGAGAACTGTCGCGAAGCCGAAGCCGTGGATCAGCCCGAAGCCGAAGGCCACCATCCAGCCGCGATCGCGAAAAAACGGTTTCAGGTTGTTCGCCGCAGCGATGATCACGCTGAGGGCGATGGTGGATTCCACGAGGCGCGAGGGCAGTCGCACGACGTCGAGCGCCGCGAGGCTGAGCGTGATCGAGTGCGCCAGCGTGAATGCGGTTACGACTTTGAGCACGTTCATGGCGGCCGGTTTGAAGGCTTCCGTTGGTCGCCAAGTCTGGACCTGGAGGATCATCACCGCCGGGAGCAGCAGGGCCACGAGGAATAGGATATGATCGTAGCCTTTCCAGATATGCAGAACGCCTTCCACGAGGAACTGGTCGAAGCGTGTCAGGCTGACCGGCTTCTCAAGGTCTACCGTGACGCTCGGCGACGTCTGGCTGAAGACAGCCACCGTCGTGGTGGAGCCCACGGTCAGTTTCAACAGTCCCCGATGCAGCGGATCTTCTTCCCAAAGGAGGCCGTAGATCAGCTTCAGCTTGGACGCGGTCGGGAGAATGTCCCCCTTCAGGCCCAGCAGGGCGTAGCTGCCGTCGAGATGCAGGCTGACTTGGAGGCCGTCCCAATTGAGTGGAACGGCTTGCCCGTCCGCTTCGACCCGCACGCGCGATGAAAGGTAGCCGACGACGTTGGTCTGTTTGGCCTTCAGCTCGGCCCATGTGATTGCGCCGTCGAGATTGGAGTCGAGCGCTAGGACGATTTCGAGGTCGCGAAGAGCCACTTCGCAAGTGCCCGTCACCTGGCCGTCGGCGACCGCGACCGTGAGATAGGCGTCGCTGAGCTTGTGGGCCCGGGCCGTCCATGCCGTGCACAGGCTGAACAGGAGGGCTGATATGATCGATTGAAGACTGCGACTCATGGCTTGGCGGACGTGGCCGCTGTCATCGTCGTCAACTGATCCCGTAGCGTCGAGATGACTTTGTCCTCGATCCTGTTCTTGGCCATCCAATCAAGTGCTGCAGTGGCTTCCGAGGGGCGGCCCGCGGCGACGGCACATTCCAGCAGCAGCCGCGCATCGGCCGGTTCGCGCTGGAGTTGCCAGTTCTCCACTGCAAGCGACAACGCGCGGGTCTGATCGTTGCCGAGGCGCACGAGAAAGCGGGCCTCCTCCCGTTGATGCACGGAATCCCCGCGTTGCCGCGCTGCGTCGAAGCGGGAGCGGAGTTCGGTCGTCATTCGATCAAGTTCGGATGTTCCGGATTTGTCGGAGATTTGTAGGCGGGCCTCGGCGAGGCGCAGGAGCGATCCGTCCTGTCGATCGTGGTTGGCCAGAAGGCGGGTCACCTCGTCGCCGCGTCTCTGGTCGAGGAGGAAATCCGAGTAGGCACCGAGCAGGTAGGGATCCGATCCGGAAAGTTTCAATGCCTCGCGGAAACGCGCATCCGCTTCGGTGCTGTGGCCTGTTCTGGCGAGAAGTTCCGCCAGTTGGGTGGTCGCCCAGAGACGTTGATCCACGGGTGCTGCGGTGTTGCGGTCCAGAAGGCTTTCGAGTTGGCGAACGGCGGAGGCCGACTGCCCGTTCAGGCCGGCGATGGCGGCGGCCGCGACGGTGGCGGAAAAGGATTCGCCGAGTCGGGCGAGTTGGATGCACGCGCGGCGGGCTTCGTTGTAGCGGCCTTGGACCGTGTCGATGGTGGTAAGCGTGAGCCAGGCCTGGGCGTTCGCCGGATCCTTGGCCAGGGCGAGTTCCAGATCGTGGCGAGCGGCGGAAAAGTCATGCAAGCTCTGCTTGACGGTGGCGCGGAGAACCAGGGCTTCGGCGGGAGCGTTGCTGTCGGTCCACCACGGACGGAGGGCCGCTTCCGCGTAGCCGAGGTGGCGTGGGTCCGCAGTGGCGCGGGCGTTCTGGATGTGTTCGCGGGCGGCGCGGGAAGCCAGCACCAGATCGTCCGGCGTCTCGCGGAGCCGGCGGGAGAGTTCGCGCGCGCGGCGCATCTCGGGTGTTCCTGATCCGGCCGGTAGGCGCTCGATGACGGTGTCGTCCGAGGGAGGGATGAAGCCGCGGGTTTCGGCTGCGGCCGACAGCGCGAGGATCAGTCCGGCGGCCATGCTGAGAATCGGCTTCATGGGATGGTCTTGGAAAAGAGTTCGTCCACGAAGGGCACGAAGCACACGAAGGGGAGGCGTTGGCCCTGGAACCTGGTGAACTTCGTGGCCTTCGTGGACGGAACATTGGAAAGGTTGAGGCGGATCCCGGGGCACACGGATTTATTTTCCCGGGATCCGCCTTCCTGTCACACGACGAGGAATCTGACGCGGTTACTTGATCTTCACCGTGAAGTTGGTGCTGGTGACTGCGGGCTTCTCCAAGGTGACCGGAGCCTCGCCCTTTAGCCGGAGGAAGCCGGTGTTCGGCGACGGTTTCGCCACCTTGAGGGTGCGGGTCGACGGATCGTAGGCGCCGAAGGTGTCGACGAACGGTCCGTTCACGGTGCCCGAAGTCTGGGCGGTCACGGTGAACTGCGCGCTGTTCGGCGATCCGGGGATCGGCGTCTGCAGGTAGGGGAAGCGGCTGAGGAAGAACGACGCGTTGACCATGGCGCCGTCGGTGAAGGCCGCGTTGCCGGCGGGAGCCTGGCCGGGAGTGCCGAAGAGGCCGAGGGAGATGAGCTTGCCCATGGCGACACGGAGCTCGATGTCGACGACGTCGTCACCGGGACGGCGGCCGTTGGGGAAGCCGGCGTTGTCCCCGGCGATCACGCCGAGCCGGTTCTGCGACGCGGCGGCGATGGCCGGGATGTCCATGTTGAGGCGCTGCATCTCGCCCGCGCCGCCGTTGGCGTTCAGGCCGGTGACACCGGTGACAAAGGCGGCGACGAGGTCGGTGCGGGGGAATAGCGTCGGGGCGATGGCGCCGGCGCTGCCGTAGAGCAGTTCGATGATCGCGGGCAACGTGGGGTGCGTAACGTAGTCGGCGAAGTTGGCGAGGTCGTCCTTGGGTTCGCTGGTGTTGAACTTGTCCTTGTCCCTGATGCCGATGACAACTTCGTTCACGAGGGGCATTCCGAGGCGCGACATCTGGTTGGTCTGGCCGTTCTGGATGAGGCTGGCCGTGCTCCACGCGCCGATGATTCCGCCGTTGGCGCCGGCACCGCGCAGGTATTCCTTCGGCAGCTCAAGCATGATGCTGGTGACATTCTTGTCCGCGAGGCTGTCGCGGTTGGCGTCCTCGGGCCCGAGCGGACTGGTGGAGATGTTGATGAGGTCGAAGGTTTCGCCGAGGTTCACGACGAATGGGTCCTTGCGCTGCGCGACGAAGATCTTGGCCTTGTTGGTCGTGCCCGGGAGGTTGATCGAGTAGATGTATTGGTCGGCGTAGGCGTTGTAGTCGGGGAATGTCTTCGTGCCGACGTAGTCCTGGGGCTTGGTGAACACGCCCGAGACCGAGTTGGTGAGCGGTGTGGCGGTTCCCGAACGGCGCAGGCCCTGGATGACCGAAAGGGTATAGGTCTGGTCGACGTTGAGCGACGCGTTGTTGCCGGCCGTGATCGGGCCGACGGCGAGGACGGGGACGGAGTTTGTGCGCTTGCTGGAGCCGCTGCCGATCTCGAGGGCGATGTTCCTCGGAGTGTTCTGGAAGCGGAACTGGAAGGTCAGGTCCTCGCGGGCGTCGCCGGTGTTGTCGACGTGGATCTCGTAGAGCGCGTTGGTGTCGAGCTGGAAATAGTTCGGCCCGCCGTAGGCGTCCTGCAGCGGGATGTAGTTGGCGACCAGGGTGACGTAGTTCGTGCGTCCGGCCTCGTAGCTGTTGAAGGCGTAGAAGTCGGCGCAGTCGATCTTCGGCGTCGACGTGATCAAGGGGGCTTCGCGATGGCTGGAAGCAAGCGCAGGCAACGTGGCGAGGGCGGCGAGGCCCAGACGGATTGGGGTCTGGAGGAGGGGGATGTAGTTCTTCATGGCAGTTGGCTGGAAGTGATTTACGGCTTTCTCCATATTCTACGCCGGCTGGATGCGACTGGATGCAGGGAAAATTCGCTCGCGAGTTCGGGCCGCCTTTCCCAACATCGCCTTTCTGAAGCAGGGCCCCGCCCGACGACCATGAAAGCGAAGATCATCATCACTCCGAAGAAAGCCGTCCTCGATCCTCAGGGGAAAACCGTCCAGAACGCCCTCGACCACATGGGCTACAAGGGCGTCACCGGCGTCCACGTTGGCAAATACATCGAGATCGACCTGGCTGCGGGCACCGACAAGGCCGCCGCGACCAAGGCTTTGAACGATGCGGCCCACAAGTTCCTGAGCAACCCCGTCATCGAGGACTACCGGCTCGAGATCGTCGACTGACCATGAACTTCGCCGTCCTCCAATTTCCCGCCTCCAACTGCGATCAGGATTGCGTCCATGCAGTCCGCGTCTTCGGCCACGATGCCGGGCTCGTCTGGCACAAGGACACGAGCCTCGGCGCTGTCGACGCCGTCATCGTTCCCGGCGGATTCAGCTACGGCGATCATCTCCGTTGCGGCGCCATCGCGCGGTTCAGCCCGGTGATGCAGGCCGTGAAGCAGTTCGCCGACAACGGCGGAATGGTCCTCGGCATCTGCAACGGCTTCCAGATCCTCTGCGAAGCCGGCCTGCTTCCTGGCGCGCTCATCCGCAACCGCGACCTCCAGTTCCGCTGCGAGCAGGTCTTCATCAAGACCGACAACTTCGGCACCGCCTTCACCTCGAAGATCCCCGCCGGCAAGCCGCTGATGATTCCCATCGCGCATGGTGAGGGCTGCTACTTCGCCGACGCCGAGACGCTGGCCAAGCTCAAGGCGAACCGCCAGATCCTCTGGCAATACTGTGATGCGAACGGCGCGGTGACCGAGTCGGCCAACCCGAACGGTTCCATCCAGAACATCGCCGGCATCGCCAACGACCGTTTCAACGTGGCCGGCCTCATGCCGCATCCCGACCGCGCCAGCGAAGCCCTACTCGGCACGACCGACGGACGCTTCATCTTCGAGAGCATGATCGCGGCGCTTCAGGCCAAGTCCGCGGCCAAGGCCGCTTGAGTCGAACAGGCGGCGTAGCTTACTGGAAATTGGCCGTTCGGTCGGGCTGATTGAAATAGAGCTGGAGCGTCCCCGTCTGTTAGTGACGGGCATTCATCCACGTAGTCGGTGACTGGGCTCTTGTGATCGCTTTCTCGCCCCCCCTTGCCCCTCGCCTTGTCCACGATATCTAGTCAGCCCCACACCGCTATGAACCGCCCGGTCTCGCGACCCGGCGCGTGCGGTTCAGGGTAGCCGGCTATGAGGGAGGAAGGATTTCATGGGGCGAACCGTCCGGTGCTTCGTCATTTGGGGTCGGTGACCTTGTAGCCCAGCACGGAAAGCATCCTCTCGCTGTAGCGCTTGCCGAACTCCCTCGAACCCGCCGCATTGAAATGCAGCTTGTCCGGGTGGCAGGAGCAACCGGCCGATGAGACGACATGGGAATTCGGCAACGTCTTCGGCAGTTCGGCCATGATCGTGTTGAATCCGGCGCTTTTTCCGCCCTGATCCGCGTTCACGGTCTCGCCTGCCAGCAGCGGCACTTCCCCGGACCTAAGGTTCAAGTCCTTAATCAGGTTGTCGTAGATGCCCTTCACCTTGTTGGGCCATTCCTTGTCGCCCGGGTTGGATTCACCCTGATGCAGGAGGATTCCTTTGATCACGCCCTTCTTCTGCGCCGCGCGGGCCATCTCGACGAGAAACTGGTAGGGGTTGCTGTCGTATCGCTTGATGTGGTTCTGCATCCAACCTGCGGCGGTGGCAGAATAGTTGGTGTAGGTGTTCTTTTCGAACAGCTCGATCTTGGCGCCTGGAACGGACACCTTGATCACGCCCACACGGATTTTCTCCGGCAGGTTGGCGACCATCGTTCTGCCGAAATAGTCGACCATGCAGATGCCGTTGCCTTTCGCCGCCAGCGGCGGGACGGCTTCATACCAGGCGCCTTTTTTCCAGCCCCGGTTGGTGGAGTCGGCGTCGGCCATGACCTGGAAGCGCTTGTCCACCGTCCGGTCCATGTCCTCCATTTTGCCTCCGCTCTCCATGTTCGATTGGCCGAAGCAGAGGTAGATGTGGAAATTCGGGTCTGGCTCGGCGAACGCGGACGATCCGAACGTGAGGGCCACTGCAAGGAGCAGCAGCAAAGAGAGGTTTTTCATGGGAATTGCCCTGGTTGTTGCACGAAGTTGTTCAGCACACACCTGTGGATTGGGGTGATGGGGTCTCATTTCTGGCTCTTCGCTGAAGGCACGAACCGCACTTCGTCCGCCGCCAAAAATTCGCCGTTGCGCGGGCCGCTGAGATTGACGTAGGCGATCGACGAGCCTTGAACCGTGAGCATGCAGAAAGGAACGGGCTCGCCGGGAGCCTTGCGACCGGGGATGGCTTCGACGGATTTTTTATCGAGGAGTTTTCCTTCCTGATCAAAGGCCTCGACGACAGCCGGGCAGCCGGTCGAACCCCAGAGCACAAGCGTGACCGAAGACGCGCCGGCACCCGGCAACGTCATCTTGAGCGGCACGGCCTGATCGGTGGACATGGCATTGAGGATGCCCTTGTGCCCGGTGGCGAGGTGCGGAAAAAACATCACACGGGGTTTCGCCGCTGGGGTGCGTTTGAGTGGGCCGGCGAGTTCGAAGGTCACGCCTTTTTCTTCCCATTTCGTCAAGGGCGTCCCGATCTCCGCCTTCTCAAAGTCCACAACAGTCTCGCCCTCGGCGGGCGGCGGCACGGCGGCGAGGATCGCCGCGATGGCGGCTGGCGAGGCGAGCGGGCCGGGCGCAGGGGTGAATGTGGTGCCGGCGATGCAGACGGCGGACACCACGGCGCCGAGAAAGATTGCGGCGCGGGAACACATGGCGGCGCCGGAGGAATTCGTCCGAGGAAGCATCGGCCTCATGCGGAGCCTTTCGCTTCGAGGCCGCGCATCGTGCCGGTCGAGGAAGCGAACTTCTCATCCTCGAAACCCATGCGTTGGAGCATCGAGACAAAGAGGTTGGGCAGTGGATAGATTCCGCCCGGATCGAGCGACAGGTGCTGGCCGTGGCGGAAGCCGCCACCGGCGAAGATCGTGGGCATGTTGGTCGTCGAGTGCGCGTTGGCGTCGCCAAGGTTGGAGCCGAAGAGAACCATGGTGCGATCCAGCAGCGTGTCTTCGCCTTCGCGGACGGACTTGAGGTCGTGGAACAGGCCCGCGAGCAGCTTCATGTGGCCCTCGTCGATGATCCTGAGCTGCGAGAGTTTCTCGTCGGCCTTTCCGTGGTGCGAGAGGTTGTGGTAACTGTCGGTCAGGGTCTCGCCCGTGTCGGAGATGACCGGCGTGCCGACGCTGTTGAGCATCAGGGTGACGGCGCGCGTCGAGTCGGTCTCGAATGCCAGGCGCACGAGGTCATACATCGCCTTCATCTTCGCCATGTATTGCGCGGGGTTGGTCGGGTCCGCGGGCGGCGCGACGTTGACGACGGGCTTCGGTTTGCTCTCCCAGCCCTTCGACTCCTGCAACCGGTGCTCCAGATCGCGCACGCTGGTGAAATACTGTTCGAGCCGGCTCCGGTCTCGCGCGCCGAGCCCGCGCTGGAAGTCCCTGGTCTGCTCACCCACCGCGTCGAGGATGCTGCGGCCGGTGTCGAGCTTGCGGATTTGCGCCTGCACCTGCTCGGGCGTGCCTTGGAGGAAAAGCTGATTGAACACCTCGGCGGCGCTCTGCTCGGGCGGGATGGCGACACCGGTTCCCGTCCACGAGAGGCCGCGCCCGCCGCCGTTGACCGCGAGCGTGAGCGAGGGGAAGCGCGTGAGCGTGCCGATGCGTTCGGCGATCTGCTGATCGAGCGAGATCGTGTTGCGAAACGAACTGCTCGCCGGGTGCGGTGCGGCTGTGAGGAACGCGATGTCGGCCGGGTGCCCGCCATCGACGTTCGGGTGGGACACGCCGCTGAACACCGTGAACTCCTGGCGGTGCTCCTGCAGGAGCTTCAAGTAGGGGGAGGCCGTGTAGTTCGGGCCGCTGTCCTTGGGGAAAAACAGGTCGGGCCGCAGGCCGAGATTGTTGCAGATGCCAAACATCCGGCGCGGCTTCGCGCCCGGCTGAATCGGCGACGAACCGGTGGCCGCGCGGGCAAACGGCGGCAGCATCGCGTCGAGCAGAGGCAGCGAGAGCGCGACGCCCGCGCCCTGGAGGAAGCGCCGGCGTGATATGGCCCGGCGGGTGACGATGAACGGGGCCTGGGCCGTCGGAAAATTTTTGCTCATGGCAGGATCATTTGTTCTGAAACAAACCGCTCTGCACAATTTCGTGGACGAGCGTGCGGACACCGAACTGACCTGGGGCGGCGTTTTGAAGAATTTTCTCCAACACCGGGCGGTCGGCGAAACCCACGGGAGCGCCGGTGGCAAAGGTCAGGAGCTGCTTTCCAAGATTGCGGGCGACGGTCACCTCGTCCTTGAGCACGAGAGCCTTGAACTCGATCACGTTCTTGAACGGCCGGCCGTCGGGCAGTTCGCCCGCCGGGTCCACCGGGAGGCCGTAATGAAAGGCGAAGGCCTGCCCGCTCATGCCGAAGCCGCGCACGGGCGGAACAGTGTCGGCCACCGCCCGGTAGCGGTCGCGGCGGCCGCCCATCACGTCGTAGTTCTCCAGCGCGAAGCCAGGCGGATCCATCTTAATGTGGCACGAGGCGCAGCTCGGATCCTCGCGGTGCTTGGCAAGCTGCTGGCGGATGGTGACCGCGCCGCGAATGTCGGGCTCGACGGCCTTGACGCCCGCCGGTGGCGGCTGGATTTCGACTCCCAGCACACGCTCGGTAATCCAGTGGCCGCGAAGCACGGGCGAGGTTGTCGTGCCGTTGGCCGTGACCTTCAGCACGCTGGCCATCGTCATCAGGCCGCCGCGGTCGCTGCCCACGGGAAGCGCCACCCGACGCATGGCCGCGCCTTCGACTCCGGGAATCGCGTAGTGCGCGGCGAGGCGGCCGTTGAGGAACGTGAAATCGGAGTTCACGACATTGCGGGCTGGTAGGTCGGCGCGCACGAGTTCGGCGAAGAACAGGCGGGTCTCGTCGAGCGCCGCGAGCTTGAGCGGGTCGTCCATCTCGTAGTCGTTGTAGATGGTCGAGGAGGGCGAGGTGTCGTCGATCTTCCGCAAGTCCAGCCAGTAGTCCGTGAACGCCTCGACAAAGCGGCTGGAGCGCGGGTCGTTGAGCAGTCTCTCCGTTTCGGCGCGCAACACCTCGGGCCGGTGCAGTTCGCCTTTCTCGGCCATTGCTCGGAGCGCCGCGTCGGGCGTGGAGTTCCACAGGAAGAGCGCGAGGCGCGTGGCCAGAGCCATGTCGTTCAGCCGACCCGGTAACTCATCGACGAACACATAACCGGGCGAGGCCAGCACGCCGGTGTAGGCCGTCAGCATCGAACGCGCGAAGCCCGAGCCTTGCGCGAACTCCTTTTGGAACAACCCGAGGAAGCGTTGCTCGTCCTCTTCGCGCACCGGCCGCCGATAGGCCGTCCGCATGAAGCCGCGCAGCAGTCGATCCGCGTCTTGCTCCGGGCTTTTGGAGAACACATCGACCATCAGGCCGCCGCCACTCCCGCCACCGCGCCCGCCTCGCCCACCGGCCGGACCCGGTCCACCCCGTCCACCGCCCGGCCCGGCGGGACCGAAGCCGCCAATTCCGCCGCGTCCGCTACCGGACGCACCCGACGAAATGCCCTCCAGCAGCACTCCACCGGCCTTTCCCGCCTCCATGCGACGCATGGGGAGATCACCGAAAAGGAGGTTGTAGCCAGCCGTTGGCGCTGGGTCCTCCAGCGGTCCTTCCACCTCCACCCATTGCACCGCGTAGCCCGGCATTCCCTCCGGGGTCGCCAGCGGGTTGACGTATTGTTCGTCGGTGCCGTTGACCCGGGTGCGGAAGAAGCGCATTGCGTCGGTGCGGACGCTTTCACCTCCAGCAAGCTGCGCCTCGATTTCGACGACCGATGGGTCGGGCGAAAAGTCCCCCACCCCGATTGGACGGGTCTGCCCGGAACTCGTGGCGTAGAAACCAATGGGCTCGCGGTTGCGGCCCGGCCAGATCTCGTCGGCGTTGGGCCGGTGCCAAACGGGCAGCCAGTAGGTGGCAGCCTTTTCCGCTCCTTGCCCTTCAAACATCCACCGCCCGATCCCACCACCGCTGACCCAGACGCTGTAGCCTTTCAGTCGAATCCGGTAGCGGCCGGAAGTCGGGGCACTGAAGCCCCAGGAGTAGCCGCCCGCATCGCTAAAGATGCTGGACACTTTCCCCACGGCCTCGCGTTCGCGCGTCTCGGGACTGGTGGTGGGTGCGCGCCCGGCGCGCACCTCGGGCTGCGCGTGGGAGTCGAGCACAGGGAAGGCAAGGCGGTCCGGCAGGGTGCCGTTCTCGCGCGGTTGATAGCCCACGATGGCGTCGCGCGCGTAGACCTTGCGCACGCTCTTCGCCGGCCGCTCGAACGCCGCCGACATCGCCTGCCGCATCGCGTAGTCCGCCGCGCCCAGGTAACGCTCCATCTGCACGAACGAAACGTCGAGCGCCTCGCCGCTCTTGTTGAAGCCATGGCGTTCACCTTCGAGCGGCAGTTTGTCCCTCACCTGTGCCCAGGGCACGTTCAGCAGATCGCGCAGTGCGTTTTCGTATTCGTAGCGGTTGAGGCGGCGCTGCACCGCGCGGCCATCGCTCGCGATCCTGGCCCGCTCGGAAGCGGTCAAGGTGGAGGACATCGTCTGCACGAACGCATCGAGGCCCGCCGCCTGCGGCCGCGTCTTCTTCTTCGGCGGCATCTCGCCGGCCTTCACGCGGTCATGCACCTTCACCCACCGCGCGAAATTGGCCCCGTCGGCGGGGTCGTAGGCCAGACTCGTGAGGTCCAGTCCCGCTTCCTTGTCGGCGGGGTTGTGGCAGTCCGCGCAATGCTGGTCGATGAACGTCAGCGCCGACGGCGGGAGCGGTGCCGCGTTCAACGCCGGGCTGCCGAGCAACGCGGTCGCACCCGCGAGAAGCGCCAGAGAACTGCGGAAAGAAAACCCAAGGGATGATGCGGGTCCGTTCATGGAACGGCCTTAATCTCCGTCGCCCTCACCCTGCTGGATGCGAGCCACTTTTCGGCGTAGCGCCGACCGAGTTCGCGGTAGCCGACGGCGGTGAAGTGCAACCGGTCCTGCCGGGCAAGGCATCCGGCGGAGGAAACGACGTGCGCCGTCGGAATGGTCTTGGGCAGATCGGCGATGATCTTGTTCATGCCGGCGCAGACCCCATTCTGGTCGGCGTTCACCACTTCACCGGCGATCAGGGGCACGTCCTCCGCCTTCAGGCCGAGATCGGCGAGGAGGTTTGCGTAGATGGCCTTGACCTTGTTGGGCCATTCCTTGTCGTTCGTGTTCGATTCGCCCTGGTGGAGGAGGATGCCTTTGATGACGCCGTCCTTCTGGGCCAGCTTCGCCATCTCGACGAGGTGCTGGTAGGGATTGCCGCTGTAGGTGGCGATGGTGTTGGTCATCCAACGCGGCGCTGTCGCGACGTAGCCCTGGAAGGAGTCTTTCTCGAACAGCTCGATCTTGCCGCCGCCGATCGAGACGTTGACGACGCCGACCTGGATGTGGGGCGGGAGATTCGAGACCAGCGTGCGGCCGAAGTAGTCGACGGGCCCGAGTCCGGCCGACGGCCGGGACAGCGGCGGCACGGCGGGATACCAAGTGCCCTTCACGCGGTCCTGCTTGGGGAAGTCCACGGCGGCCAGCATCTGGAACCGTGCGTCCACCGGACCCTTGTCCTCCTCGGCGATGCCGGGGAAGCCCTCCATGTTCGACTGCCCGAAGCAGAGGAACACGTAGCGGGTGTTTGTCGCGGCGGAGGTGGAACCGCTGGTCACGCAACCGGTCGTCGCGAGAACCGCCATTGCCGCCAGCAGCAGGAGTCCGGACAGGGATTTCATGGCCGTTCGTTCTACTGGACCTTGGCGGCTTGGGGGGTGGCCGCGCGGATCACGGCGTCAAAGGCCGGCTTGGGTTTGTTGTCGCCGTCGAAGATCAGCGGCTTGCCCTGGGCGCGCCAGGAAACGGCGTCGTTCACGCCCCAGAAGGTCACGATGTCGATCGATTTGTCGTGCTTCAGGAATGCGCGGAAGACCGCCTCGTAGACATCGGCCAGCCGTTTATCGGCGTCGCTGACGAGACCGCCCTGGGTGGTGGTGGCGTTGGCCGAAATATCGGCGGCGGTGCTGCGCTGCCCGCCCTGCGCCGTGTTGATGTCCAGCTCGGTGATGTGGATGGGCAGGCCGAGGGTCGCGATTTCCGCGAGCGTCTGGTCCATCGTCTCGAAGGTGGTGGAGACGTTGATGTGGGCCTGCGAACCGATGGCGTGGATGGGCACCTTTTGTTCCTGGAGCTGCCTGACCATGGTGATGAGCTTGCGGCGCTTCATCGGGTTCTCCAGGCCGTAGTCGTTGTAGCGGAGGATCGCCGCGGGATCGGCCTCGTGGGCGTATTGGAAGGCCTTGGCGATGAAGTCGGGGCCGATGATCTCGGACCACAGCGAACTCCGGAGGACGTTGGTGGTGCCGCTGTCGGAAAGGGCTTCGTTCACCACGTCCCAGACCTTGACCTTGCCCGTGTAGCGGCCGACGACCGTGTGGATGTGGGTGCGCATGCGCTCCAGGAGTTCCTCGCGTGAAGCCCTGGGTCCGGTGAACCCGCCGCGGCCGAAGCCGCCGCCAAAACCGGGACCAAAGCCGGGACGACGTGCGCCGTTTGCGTTGGTGCCGGCGCTGTTGGTGGCGACGGTGGGCGCAGGTGCGGGCGGCGGGGTGTTGATCGCCGAAGCGGGCGGAGGGTTGGTGCCGGCGAAAACCCAATTGGGCGTCTGGCTGTGCCACACGAGGGTGTGGCCGACGACCGTCATCTTGTTGGCGAGCCCGAAGTCCGCGAGCGCGTCGGCCGGACCGAAGTTGTAGCCATCGGCCCCGGTGCGGGGATGGATGGATTCCCACTTCATGTCGTTCTCGGACACGACCTGGTTGAAATGGTGTTTGACCAGGGCGACGTCCTTGTCGGTCAGCTCCTGACTTCGGCGGCCGCCACCGGTCTGGGTCGCCTGACTGCGATTCAACGCCGTGCCGACCTGGAAGTAGTCCTTGAACGTCTCCTTCAGGCTGGGCAGTTCAGCCGACCGGGCGGGCAGGCCGACCGCGAGCAGCATGGAGGCGAGCAGGCCGGTTCTTAGGATCGGGTTTGAGTTGGGGCTTCTCATTTTGGTTTCGGGTAGTTGGTCGCGGAATCCGGGCAGCCGGTTCGTCATGGAGACTGTGTGTCGATTGAATCGGAAGACGACATCACCGGTGCCTGGATCGTCGAGACTGGCATGGACTCAAGGGGCCAGCTTGACCTTGACGTCCTTCAACGGTGCACCCGACTTGTCGGTCAGGCGCATGGCTCCCTGCCAGCTGTTCTGCACGTTGTGGACTTTGAACACGATGACGTTGACGCCCTTCTTCAGGGTCACGCGGCCCTTGTCCCCGTCGAGCTCCAGGGTGCGGGCCTCGGTGAATGCGTAGATGTCCACGCCGTTGAAGTAGATGCGGGCCTGGTCGTTGCTGCCCACGGTCATCGTCACTTCGGGGATGTCCTTGTCGCACTCGAGGTAGGCGACCATGTAGCCGGCCGACTGGTCGTTGATGGATTTCAGGATGGCATTGAAGTCGAAGAAATTGGTCGCCGTGGTGACGTTCTTCCAGACCAGTTCCTTGCTGCCGACCTTGACCGTGTCGCCGGCTTTGGGTTTCAAGGAAGCCTCATCCTTGACCTGGTCGCGAAGGAGCAGATCGGCCCCGCCATCGGGGAGGGGGATCGGGGCGAGCATGACCCAGTCACGGATGTATCCAGCCTGATCGAGGCTTGAGGTGTCGGCTGCGTAGGCGGTCGCGCTCCACAGTCCGAAAAGGGCGACAAGGCCCAGCTTGGTGAATGGTTTCTTCATGGTCATTCAAAGGCGTTGGTCTTCTTCACCGGAACCGTCACGCCGTCCTTGGGAGGCGTCGTGAGCGTGGCGAGATACGCCAGGATGTCCGCCACTTCCTGCTCCTTCAGCAACAGGCCGAGCGGAGGCATGGGCGAGATCTCAAGCTCCTCGAATCCCTTGGCTTTTTTGGCGTTCGGATCCACGAGGCTTTCGAGGATGTAGGCCTTGTCCGCGCGGACGGCGATTCCGTCGAGGATGGGTCCTACGTCGCCACCTTTGCCTCCGACCGTGTGGCAGGCGGCGCAGGCGGCCGTGGGACTGGTGAAGAACAGGGCCTCGCCGCGCTTGGCGTCGCCCGCTTCGACCTTCACCTCGTTCTGGCCAACGCCGGTGACCTTGTGGATGCGTCCGAGCAGGGTGAGCGAATCGTTCAAGAAGGCGTCGCTCGTGTTCACCGGCGTCCGCCCAAGCTGGGCCACGACTGTTTCAATCTCGGGAATGGTCGGGAATTCCGCGAGCTTCACGTAGGCAGCCTGGCGGGTGATGAGATCCGGGTCTTGGATCACGGCGCTGCTAAAGAACATCTGGCGTCCGGTCTCGTTCGCGGGCAGGGCGCGGATCGCGTTGCGGCGAACGGCGGGGTCTTTATCCAGCAAAGCCTTTTGATGGGTGGTCTTGTCGAGGGCACCGAGGCCTTCGAGCGACCAGAGGGCGTGGATCGCGCCCTTGCCGCCCTTGCCGGACATGACGCGCTTCTTCAGTGCGGAGACGGCGTCGGTCTTCTTGTCGTCCACAAGCAGGCGTTGCGCGGTGAGGCTCCAGAACTGGTTGCCGCTCTCGAGCGCGGCGACGAGGTCGGGAGTTGTCGCCTTGGCGAGGGACTTGATGGAGCTGCGGGGCGCGTCCTTCCACACGGCGCGGTAGATGCGGCCGTGCGTCTGGTCACGCAGATTGTTCTCCGTCATGTAGGCTCCGCCCTGTCCGGTCGTGGCTTTGACGCCCGCTCCCTGGACGCTCGGCGTCGGGTTGTGCTGGATGACGAAGCTGTAGAAGTCGATCACCCAGACGGCGCCGTCCGGGCCGACATCGGCGAAGACCGGCGACATCCATTCGTCGGTGCTGGCAAGGAGGTTGAACCCGTCGCTCGCATTGTAGCCGCCACCATCGGGCTGAATGTCCATCATGCCGATCAGCTTCGCGGTCGGTTCGGTCACCAGCGCTTTTCCCTGGAGGCGCGCCGGCAGGGCGTCGCTGACCATGAAGGCGTGTCCGGCACCGGCCGTGTAGCCGCCGAAGTTGTCCACCATGCGGACGTTCGGCGTGTTGGGATGCATCCGCAGGCCAGGAGCCATGGCCTTGGCCGACTGCACCCGGCGGACATTGGCCGTGGGCACGTCGTTCACGCCGGGAGGCCCGATGCGGTAGCCCGGGCGGAATCCACCTCCACCACCGCCGGCTGCGGCAGCGCCGCCCCCGCCGCCGCGTCCGCCGTTCGGCTGCGTCGGGTTCAAGATGTAGGCAGGCAGATAGCCGTAGAAGGTCGGGTTGCCGTTGGCCGTGGAGCCGAAGACATCGCCGGAGGCGTTCAGCCCGAAGCCCCAGGTGTTGTTGTTGAACTGGTGGAGGAACTGGAGCGCCGACCCGTCCGGCTTGAACCGGAACACGCCCTGGCCGAACTGGAGGTCCACGCCGCCGACCTTGCCGCGGAAGTTCGAGTAGCCCACCGCGCCGTAGAGCCAGTTGTCGAAACCCCGGCCGAGGTTGCTCTGCATAGCGTGCGTGTCGCCCGTGCCCCAACCGGGGAGGATGGCTTGGCGCACGTCCGCCTTGTCGTCCCCGTTGGTGTCCTTGAGGAAGAGCATGTGGCGCGCTTCCGAAACGATGATGCCGCCGTTGGCGAAGACCAGCGAGGTCGCGAGGTTCAATCCATCGGCGAAGACGGTGAACTTGTCGGCCTTGCCGTCCCCGTCGGTGTCCTCGCAGATCTTGATGTCCGCCTTGCCGGGTTCGCCCTCGGGCACGAGGCCGTGAGGGTAATCCCGGGCCTCAACCACCCACGCGCGTCCGCGTTCGTCCCATGCGACATACATGGGCTTCACGACGTCGGGCTCGGCGGCGAAGAGCTGGAGCTCGAAATCCGCCGGAACCTGCGTGTAGCGCAGGCTGTCCCTGGGCGCCAGAGGACCTTGGAACTTCACCGGCTCCGCGCGGCGCTCGTAGTTCGGCACGTCGCCGTCCAGGCGCTGCAACGGCGGACGTGACGCTACGGATGCTTCCCAGTCGGACTTGGCCTTCTTGCTGACCGCGCCGAGCACGGCTTCGCGCAAGGCCGCATCCGTGGGGGGTTCGGAATACTTGAGCAGCCCTTTACCCGCGCTCTTGAAGCCGTCGAGCAGCTTCTGCCCATCCGCGCCCACCTCGGCATCGGGCAGCACCTGAACCACGGCGTCGAAGTGGCCCAGATACTTGTCCGTGAGATGGGTGACATCCGTGAGATGGTCGAAGTAGATCGCCTCGGGCGCCATCGTCTGGCCCGGGAGATAGACGTAGTTCGTGCGCGAGCCGCCGAAGCCGCCGCCGCCAAAGGGAGGGCCACCGGCGCCGCCGCCTCTGCCGACCTGGCCGAGGTAGAGAACGTGGAGAGGACGATCCGGCGTTTCCGCCGCGAAGGTGTTGAGAGCCATTAGCCCTCCCGCGATGAGTGCCAGAGTCTGTTTGGTTGTATTCATTAAGGGTCAGTCCTGAGTGGTCAGTCGGCTTGCGACGTCGTCACTTGGCATCGGGTTTGAAAACCAGATGGGAGAAGTTGTAGAGCGCCTTCTTCCAGTGCTGGAAGTCATGCGTGTGCTCGTCCACATGCCAGACGTGGGGGACGTTCTTCTCCTTGAGGTAGGCGTGGACGCCCTGGCTGATGCGAATGAGGCCGTCCTTGTTGCCGCATGAGACGTAGAGAAGCTTCAACTGCTTGGTGGCCTTGTCCGCCTCGGGCACCAGTTCCGCCGCGGGCTTGGTGTTCGGAGCGGAGGAGAAGCCGCCGACCCAGGCGAAGGTGTCGAGGTTGCCGAGGCCGAAGTTGAGCGACTGTCCGCCGCCCATGGAAAGCCCGGCTAGGGCGCGGTTCTCGCGGTCGGCCTTCACGGAATACTTCGACTCGATGAAGGGAATGAGGCTGCCCAGAAGATCCTTGTCAAAGAATCCGAAGGCCGCCGCCGAACCCATGCCGCCGCTGGCGCGGTCGTCGGCCTGCGCGCGGCCGTTGGGCATGACGATGACCATAGGAACGGACTTCTTAGCCGCGAGGAGGTTGTCGAGGATGACCTCGGGATGGCCGCCGTTGCGCCATTCGTTCTCGTCGCCGCCAATGCCGTGGAGGAGATAGAGGACGGGATACTTCTTGTCCGCTGAGTAGCCGGGCGGCGTGTAAACTAGCGCCTTGCGTTTGTTGCCGACGGATTTGGAATCGTATTCGACCATCTCCAGTTTTCCGTGGGCGATGCCTTCGGCCGCTTTGTCGAAACCTTCCGGCACCGGCGGGAAGAAAGCCTTGTCGTCCGGGCCCAGCGTGATGGGCCCGCCGAAGCCGCCGCGGCCTCCGGGTCCACGCTGGCCGGGGCCACCGGCCGTCGCGCGCGCGGGTTCGCGTTTGGCCACGATCTCCTCCTTGGCAAACTCGCCCACTTCACGGGTCAGTTTCATCTCGTTGGTGGAGATCGTGCCCTTGTAGGTGATGCGGATGTCGTTGCCCTGGAAGCTCAACATCTCGACGAAGGAGACCTTGTCACCGTCGACCTTGCCTTCCTTCAAGTCGGATTCGCGCTTCTGGTCGCCGATTTCCGAGTTGGCCTTGCCGGTTAGGTTCGTGCCGTCCTGCTTGAGGGTGTAAGTGTATTTCTGAAGACCGATCTGGGAGTCGAACTCGGTTTTCCAGGTGCCTGACACGTCGGCCGCGAGGCCGGTCCAGGCGAAGGATGCGAAGGCCAGGAGGGAGACGGTGGTTTTCATGGGTGTTCGGGGAATGGGTTGCTGCGATCAGTTCCTACTTCTTGAACAACAGGGGCGCGAACTCTTTAAGGCTTCGCCGCCAGGACTGCCACTCGTGGGCGGTTTCGGGCGATTCGTAGAAGACGCTGTTGATGCCGGCCAGTTTCAGGGATTCGACATTTTCCTTCGGATCGCCGCCCATGTTGGGGCGGTTGCCGCCGAGTTCACGGCTGCCGTAGCTGATGAAGACGAGCTTCACCTTCTTCTTGAACGCGGCCATGTCGGTGACGTTGGTCGCCGCGATGCTGCCGCCGCTGAAGACGCCGATGTGGGAGAAGGTGTCCAGATGGGCAAGGGCGATCGACCGGGTCTGCATGCCTCCCATGGACAGGCCGGCCATGGCGCGGTTCTGCTGGTTGGCGATCGTGCGGAAGTTCGCGTCGATGTAGGGGATCAGGTCGTCGATGAGGACGCGTTCAAAGGCGCTGAAGTTGAACGCGCGGGCGCCGGGACCGGCCGGACCACGCGCTGGTGCGCCGGTGGCTGCTCCGGCCGGAGCCGCTGCGCCCGCCGGTGGTCCTGCGGGCCTGGGGCCGCCGGCGATGTTGCCGCCGTTTTCCATTACGATGATGAAGGGCTTGGCTTTTCCCTCGGCGATCAGGTTGTCCATGATCCAACCGGTGCGCCCCTGGCTGCCCCAGCCGGTTTCATCTTCGCCCGCACCGTGCTGGAGATAGAGCACCGGGAAGCGCTTCCGGCTTTCCTTGTCGTAGCTGGGCGGCGTGTAAACGAACGCATGACGGTTCGTGTTGCTCGACTTGGAGAAGTAGTGGATTTCCCGAAGCTGGCCGTGAGGGACGTTCTTGAGGGCATAGAAGTCCTGGTCCTTGGCGGGAATCTCGACGGCGCTGCCCCAACGGCTGGAGCCGTAGAAGAACCGGCTGTTGGGATCAGGAACGTCTGCTCCGTCGATGTTGATGGTGTAGTAGTGGAAGCCTACGTCCAAAGGGCGCGAATAGCCGATCCACGCGCCGTCCTCGCCCTTCGTGAAGGGGCTGCTGTCCCGGAAACTCACGCCAACGCTCTGGGCCTTGGGCGCGACGATGCGGAATTTGACGCGGCCCTCGGAGTTGACCTGCGGATACTGCTTACCCTGCTGGTTGGAGGTGGCCGGTTTCCAATCATTGGCCGGTTCATTCGTCTGGGCCGTGCAGAGCTGGCCTGACAGGGCCGAGGCGACCATGAGGATTGATAGCGAGGTTTTCATTGGCTGGGCGGGATGGAGGTTTGGTGAACGGGGCGGCCGTTCTTCGGTATGGCACGGGCTTGATGGTCAAAATTAAAAGGACCGGCCTTGCGGCCGGTCCTTTCGTTTCCTGTTAAGGGCGGCGTGGCAGCGGTGTTTGGCCGTTGCCACGCCGCTTCAGAGCAGCCGGCGGACGAAGGCCGGTTCCGGCGGAAGCTGCGCGTAGCCCCGTCGGGATTGGTGATGAATGCGTCCTTCCTGCTCCTGAAGTTCATGTGGTCACCTTCCAGACGGGCGGTTGAGGCGGGCAAAGTGCTCCATCCGCGGGGCGAGGCCCGCCGTCGTGATCGGGTGCGAGCCGGACACAAGAACGGCGATTCCTGAGAAATTGCGAGTCATCGGCAAGATGATGGGTTTCGACATGTCGACGCGGTAACGCCCACGCCGGAATTCAGTGATTGAGATCAAACTATTCCTCCGACAGGTTCGGACCATGAGTTTTGAGGCAGTATTTCCTGAGCTTTATTACGGCTCCCGATCGTGAATCGAAAGGCCCCAGGCAAATCTCCGCGCGTCGCGTTCCTCGTCGAGACGTCGAACGCCTACGCTCGCGCCCTTCTCCGTGGAATGGTCGCCTACATCCGCGAACACCGGCCGTGGTCCATCTACCTGGCTGAACATGGGCGCGGCGACCGGCCGCCCGCTTGGCTGAAGGGCTGGGACGGCGACGGCATCATTGCCCGCATCGAAAACGAGGACATCGCCCGGGCGTTGAAGAAGGTGGCCGTTCCCGTTGTCGATGTGAGCGCCGCGCAGCTGATCCCCGAGCTTCCGTGGTTTGAGACCGACGACTCGGCCATCGCGCGGTTTGTCTTCGATCATCTGGCGGAACGCGGCTTCCGGCACTTCGCCTTCTGTGGCGACCCGCGGTTCAACTGGAGCCTTTGGCGTGGCGACCACTTCGTCCGGACCGTGGTGGAAGCGGGCTACGACTGCGCCATCTACAAGCCCCAGCGCCTGGCCGCCGACGATGAACAGGTGGTTTCCGACATCGGCGCGTGGCTGGAGAAGTTGCCGAAACCCATCGGCGTGATGGCCTGCTACGACCTGCGTGGCCAGCAGATCCTCGACGCCTGTCGCCGACGCGGCATCGCCGTGCCGGACGAGGTGGCCGTCGTGGGCGTGGACAACGACGAACTCCTCTGCGCGCTGTCCGATCCACCCTTGAGCAGCGTCATCCCGAACGCGCACAAGACGGGCTACGACGCGGCCGCGTTGCTCGATCGCATGATGCGCGGCGAACGTGTTCCGGCGGACTCGCACTTCATTCCGCCGCTCGGCGTGGCCGCGCGCCAGTCGAGCGACGTGCTGGCCATCGAGGACCCCCAGATCGTGTCGGCCGTGCGCTACATCCGCGCGCACGCCTCCGAGGGGATCGCCGCGAAGGACGTGCTCAAGCTGGCTCCCGGTTCACGACGGCAGTTCGAGGCGAAGTTCAAGAAACTCATCGGCCGCACGCCGCATGAGGAAGTGACCCGCGTTCGCATCAACCGCGTGAAGGAGCTTCTGACCAACACGGACCTGACGCTCGAAGCCATCGCCGAACGAACCGGCTTCAAGCACGCCGAGTATCTCAGCGTGGGCTTCAAACGGGAGGCCGGAGTTTCGCCGGGACGGTTCCGCAGCCAGTCACGGGGCTGAAGGGGCGTGGCTTTTTAGAACCGCGCGGTCAGGCCGACGCGGAAGGCGATCGGTTCCACGGGATGGAAATGAACGTCGTTGTAGCCGCCGTTCAGGTTGGGATTGGCATTGACTGGTTCGCCGGGCAAACGCGACTCGTAGTAGTAGTCCACGTCGCTGTCCTTCCGGTTCAGCAGATTGAAGACTTCCACGCTGAGGGTCCACGTCTTGCTGAACTGATACCCGACCCGGGCGTTGAGCTGAATCGTTTCGCCCGACCGCACGCTGTTGTCTTCTATCAAAGAGCGCGGTCCGAAGTAGCGCAGGCGCAGGCTGCCGAAGAACCCCCGCAGGTCATGCACCGAGACGCCGGCAGCAAGGACGGTTTCAATGGAGCCGGGAATATGGCGGCCCGCCGGATCTTCGTCGCGGAAGCGCGAGTGCGACATGGCGAAGTCCGCGTCGAAGGTCAGCCACTTGGTCGGCGAATAATAATTGGCGAACTCGACGCCGTAGCGACGGCTGGGACGGCTTGGTTCCGTGGTGCCGGCATCGCCGACGAAGAGCAGCTCCGAGTCGATGTCGAGCATCCAGAGCGAGAGCGTGGACTGGAGGCCGGGAACGAACGTGGTGCGGACGCCAACCTCCGCGCCCATCGTGCGGACGAGCGGATCGACCGGTATCACGGCTGCGCCGCTGCCGGGGTCGATGGTGGTGGTGGAGCCGCGACCGTCGTTGCTGTGGAAGCCGAGTCCGCCGCTGAGGTAAACCTCCGTCTGCGCCCATGGCCCGAAGATCAGGCTGAGCTTGGGGCTGACGATGCCGTCGCCCTTGTCCCCGGAGTTGGCCGCGTTGTCGCTCTCCACGTCGAAGTGGTAGAAGTCGGCACGGAGCCCGGCGACGGTGCGGAACTTCTCACCCCACTGGATGCGGTTCTCGACATAGGGCGCGAGGCTGGCTTGGAGCACGTCGTCTTCGCGCGTCGTGGCGAGGCGCTGCCGGGCGGCGGTGCTGAAGAGCCCGTTGCGGATGCTGTCGGTGCGGAACTGGAGGCCTACTGTGTTGTCGACCGGCTTGCCGAACCACTCCTGATGCCATTCGTGGCTGGCCTTGAAGCCGCCGACGTAGCGCCGGTCCTGCTGCTCGAACTGGTCGCCGTGGACCGGGTCGTTCAGCACGTAGGAGAAGTTGGAGAACAGGTCCAGGTCGTAATAGAAGCCGTAGGCCATGAGCCGAGTGGTCGAAGTTGCCGTCGTCCGGTGCCATTCGGCTGACAGGCTGTAGCGCCGGGAATCGCCGCCCGTGGTCGGATCGAGAGTGCCGAAGCGGTCCACCTGTCCGCCGTCCACGGCGCGCTGGGCCAGCTGGTCGGTGGCGTTCCATTTCCCGTGATAACCCATCGCCGTGATGCTCCAGCCGAGATCCGGGGTGCCGTGGCTATAGCGCAACACGCCGTTGAACTTCCGGTAGTCGTCCTCGCGAATCCATGGCCCGTCGTTGTGATACGCCTCGCCGCCGAAGAGGAGGCTGCCTTGTCCCGCTTTGGAGGAAATGCCGGTCACGGCCCGCGCATAACCGAAGCTGCCGCCTTCGAGGGTGACGAAGTTCTGCGGCAGCGTGTTCGCATAGCGGATGTTCACCGCGCCCGCCGAGGCGAAGTCGCCGTCCTCCGCCGAGTAGGGGCCGTGCTTGTAGTCGATGGCCTCGACCAGCTCCGGAATCATGAAGTTCAGGTCGGTATAGCCCTGGCCGTGTCCGTGTGTCGGCAGGTTGACGGGCATCCCGTCGAGCGATGTGGCGAGGTCGGTGCCGTGGTCGAGGTTGAAGCCCCGCAGATAATACTGGTTGGCCTTACCCGCGCCGCTGTGCTGCGTGATGATGACGCCGGGGATCGTCTCCAGCAGTTCGCCGGGACGCATGATGGGCCGGGCCTGGAGCTGCGCCGCGCCGACGGTGCCGACGCCCGCCGAGTCCGCTATGCCAAGCAGGCTGTCGGAGCGCCCGGTGACGACGATGGGTGAAAGGCTCTGGACTTCATTGGTTGCGACAACGGCGTTCTGCGCGTGCAGGGCCGAGGTTCCGATCACGAACGGAGCGATGAGGGGAACCAGTTTTCTGGAACGACGAAGGAATCGGGATTTCATTGGAACAAATGGGTTCAAAGCCGACGCCAGTGCGCCGACACGGATCAGGAATTGGGTGGGGATTGTTCCGGCAAAAAATGGAACGACAACACGCAGAGAGTCGGCCGGGTGCGACTGGCTGGCTGAAGCGGGGAAGGACGACGTCGGTTAAACGCCGGTTTGACCGGGCGCTCCAGGTGTCGGGGGAACGCCTAGCCCAAGAAGCCGGGAGGCGCGCGGCTGGCCGAGTGGGGTGACCAATCCGAAGCGGGGAAGAAGTCGCGGGAAGGCGTTCCTTCTTGCGAGAACTGCATCGGAGGAACGGCCGGGGCGTCCCACGTAAAAGCAGATTCAACCAGACCATCGCTGAGGGATTGCGCGAGGCTGTGGTGCTGGTGGTCTGAGTGGGGTTCTTCCGATTCGCCGTCGTCGGACCAAAGTTTCAGCAGGCGGCTTACAATCTCGCGGACGGGCAAACTGCCGAAGGGATGGGACTGGAAAACGTGTTCCAACCTCTCGGCAGTGGTCGGAATAGAAACCTCGACCGGAGCATCATGCCTGTGTGGACGGCCGTCGCCGTGGTCGTGCCAAAGGGTGGCTCCGTCGCGATGCATGTGGGCCGGGCCTTGGCCGCCGTGTTCAACCAGCCGATGCAACGTCGGGTTGATCCCGACAAAACCCGACACCACGACGCACAACGCCAGCAGCGTCGCGGCTATTTGATGTCGGAGTTGTTGGTGCATCGCTGTCTGAAAGACTTCACAGGCCGGATATGCCCGCAAGTCCCGTGTCGGAAACGATTCCGCGTCGACGGGTCATTGACGGCTCTCCAATCTCATAACGCCGCCCACATCCTTTCGGATGCAGCCAGTTTTGTTTGAAGCCTCGGAAACGGGCTCACGCCCGGCGCTAATGTCTTCCGTTGCTCCGCATCTGGGTTGAAGAGACGACCTAAACGGCGGGGAAGACCAGCACATCGGCCGGGCGGACGTGGACGTCGATGCGTTCGCCGGGGCGGCGGACCTCGACGGGGTTCTGCTCGAAGGCCTTCACCGTGAGCCCGCCGGCAAGCTTGAGGCGGTATTGCTCGATCTCGCCGAGGTAGGTGACCTGCTCGATTTCGGCGGACAGGTTGTTCACGGGCGCGGTTCCGAGCCGGATGGCTTCGGGCCGGATGCCGATGGAAACCTTCTGGCCTGTCGAGAAGCCCGTTCGGGCCGAAGCGGTCAGCGTTCCCGAAGCGGCCTTCAGCATGAGCGCGGAGGAATCGGAGCCGATCACGTCGCCGTCGAGCCAGTTGGATTCGCCGATGAAGTCCGCGACGAAGCGGTTGGCCGGTTCGCGGTAGACGGAACGCGGGTCGCCGATCTGCTCGATGCGGCCGTCGCGGAGGATGGCCATGCGGGACGCGAGCGAGAGCGCCTCCTTCTGGTCGTGCGTGACGTAGATGGTGGTGATCCGCGTGCGTTCGTGGATGCGGCGGATCTCGTCGCGCATTTCCAGGCGGAGCTTGGCGTCGAGGTTGGAGAGCGGTTCGTCGAGCAGGAGGACATCGGGCTTGATGACGAGCGCACGGGCGAGGGCGACGCGCTGCTGCTGGCCGCCGGAAAGCTGGTTGGGCGAGCGCCCGGCGTAGGGCGTCATCTGCACGATGTCGAGGGCCTCGCGGACGCGCTGCTCCTTTTCCGCGCGGCTGACGGAGCGGACTTCCAATCCGTAGGCGATATTTTGGGAGACGGTCATGTGCGGCCAGAGCGCGTAGTTCTGGAAGACCATGCCGGTGTTGCGCTGGTGCGGCGGCACGCCGGCCATGTTTTTGTCGCCGAAGAGGAGCCGGCCGCCATCGGGCTGGTAAAAGCCGGCGATGGAGCGGAGGAGCGTGGTCTTGCCGCAGCCGGACGGGCCGAGGAGGAAGAACAGCTCGTGGTCGCGGATGTCGAACGAGAGCGACTTGAGCGCCTGGGTATCGCCGAAGTTCTTGACCAGGTTTTCGATGACGACGCGCATGGGATTAGAAGGTCGAAGGACGAATCCACGAAGGCCGAAGGAAACCAGAAACCTGGAAATCCAAAGCCTGCCCTGCCGAGAAAATTCCCGCTTCGGCCTTGGGGCTTCCTTCGGCCTTTGGCCTTTGGCGTTCGGATTTGGCGGCGTGGATGTGCGTCCTCATTCGTGGTTGGCAATCTTCCGGTATTTGTCCTGGGCCCAGGTCTGCCACTGGATCTTCAGGCGGTTGCGGACGGCGGGGTCCTTCCATTCGTTCCGGGCCAGCCGCAGGGCTTCGGTGCCGGAGATGGGAACGGTCCCGAGGAGCTTCCACTGGTCGCCGTTGCCCTTGAGCGGCATGACGGCTTTCCACGCCTGGCGGAGTTCCGGATGCGTGTCGACGAGCAGCGCGCCGATCAACGCGGCCACGACCTCGCGGCGTTCGCGGGCGAGCTTGGAGTCGTAGTTGAAGGTGTTGGTCACGGCGAAGGGCGAATACTGGATGTTCGAGTCGTCCTTGAACCGTTCGTAGAAGTCCGGACGGACGCACATGCGGTCGATCGCTTCCTTGACCGCGCCGCCGGGCCGTCCGGTCTGGAGGAACCACAGCTTCTGGCCGTCCTCGCCGAGCGTGTAGTCGATGAAGCGCTGCGCCGTCTGGAGATTCGGTGCGCCGGTCAGGATGGCGATGCCGTCGGCGTTCAAGGCGATGAAGTCCTTGGGGAGCGTGAAAGAGAGGTTGGACTTTCCCGCCGCCGCGATCTGCGTGAAGCCGTAGAAATCGATGGCCAGTCCGTAGGCCGTTTCGCCGAGCGTCACGTCCTTGGCGGTCTGGGAGGAGAAGCGGTCGAAGTGGCGGACGTTGCCCCCGAGCCGCGCCAGCAGGTCCCAGCCGCGTTCCCAGCCGTAGAACTGGAGGAACGTTTCGAACATCGTGTTCATCGTCCCGCTGTTCCGAGGATCGCCCGCGCCGACCCAGCCGAAGTAGCCCGGTTGCGCCAGGTCTTCCCAACTGTCCGCCAACGGCAGCCTGGCCATCCGCTGGACCTTCGTGTTCTGCAAGATGCCGAAGGTCGAAAGCGCGGCGCCGAACCACTTGAACTTCGCGTCGTAGATCTCCACGCCGCCGTGGTTCTGCGGAATGCCCCGCATGATTTCGGCGGGAGGTTGGTAGGCGGCGGCGAAGCCCTTGTCGGCCAGAAGCAGATACGGCTCAGGGCCACCGCCGAAGAAGATGTCGATGCCGATGCCGTTGATCTTCTTGGAGAATTCCGACTGGACGAACCGCAACGCGTCCGACGTCCCGCCGACGTCCCGCCAGTCGACCACGGCCTCTTCGCCGAACTTCTCCTTGTGCCACTTGGCGAAGCCCGCGCCGAACTCGTTCCGGATGGCCTCGTTGTGCGGCGAAATGATGACGACCCGAGCGGCGGCAAACGCGGCGCTGCTGCCGGAAAGAAATCCGGCCAACAGGATCAGGCTGAAACAACGCCGCAGCATTGGTGCGGAAGCTAGGCGGGCTGTGAGCCGAGACAAGGCTGGACGGGACGCTAAGCCGGAACGAGGCAGTTGGCCTTTGGCCGCGAAGCGGCTGCGGCAAGGTAGGGCAGTGCATCTTGCCTGCCCAAAGCGATCTCGCCATGGAACCAATCGATGCGGTCGTATCGGGACGTTGCGCGTTGCGAAAACCAAGACCAGCACGGGGCAGGCTGGATGCCCGCCCTACCTTCTGCCGCATGAGTCCGGCTCAACCAACCCGGAACGAGATGCGCTGGATGAGCTGGGGGCCGAAGGCGCTCTGAAGACGTTGGAGGATCTCGCGGCGGCGGTAGCGGACGATCTCGTCGAGCCAGACGCTGCTGTCGACAGTGACGAAGAGCGTGCCATTTCGGATGCCGGTGGGGTTGGCGTGGGCCGTGAGGGTCGGGTCGATCAAGTTCTTCCAGACTTGGAGGATCTCCGTCTCCGACTGTCGCTGCTCGATGCGGAGCTTCTTGAGGATGCCCGGCATGATCTCGCCGATCGTCTTGCCGACCCGGCGCAGGGCCTTGTCGTCCGATTCGAAGTCGCCTGTGCGCCACTGCGCCAGGATATCCTCCTTGGCGGAGCGTTTGCGGTAGATCCGCAGCGGCGGTGATTGGAACGGCGGACGCACGAGAGCAGAAGCGCCCGATCCGGGAATCGAGTCAAGGGCGGTGTCGGGCGTGGATACGTGCCCGGCTAGGAGATGAAACCTGGACTGGGGCGGCTCGGCCCCAGCCTGTCTCCGAAGTTTTCTGTCACCATTGGACTGGCGGATTGGTCCTAGGCTCCGGCTGAATCGGGCCATCGGCCCCGATGTGCTGAAACGATGTTCCGATCCTTTTCCAGACGATGGCGGTGGCCCGTGGCGTTGGCAGGCCATTGCGCCCTCGTAATGAGTGGCTTCACGGCCCACGCGGGCGAGGCAATGCCCTCGTTCACCAAGGACATCGCCCCGATTCTCTTCAAACACTGCGTCGAGTGCCATCGGCCGGGTGAGGCGGCGCCGTTTTCATTGCTGACCTACGACGACGCGCGGCGGAAGGCGAAGATGATCGTGGAAGTGACCGGCAAGGGCGCGATGCCGCCGTGGATGCCGGACGCGCATCCGTCCGGCTGGATCGGCGAACGTCGGCTGTCGACGAACGAGATCGCCCGGCTGAAGAGCTGGTTCGACGGCGGAATGCCCGAAGGAGCCGCCGCCGATCTGCCAAAGCCGCCCCAGTTCTCCGACGGGTGGCAGTTGGGAAAACCGGACTTGATCGTCGAGATGCCCCGGACCTTCACGCTCCCGGCGGAGGGGAAGGATGTTTATCGGAACTTCGTCCTGCCCGTTTCCCTGGCGGCTAAACGAAACGTCCGCGCGGTCGAGTTCCGGCCGGACAACCGTCGGATCGTCCACCACGCCTTCATCAAGATCGACACGACGGCCGGGGCCCGTTCGCGGGAGGCGCGTGAAACGGAGCCGGGCTTTCCCGGCCTGATGGCTTCCGATGGGACGGCGATGCCGGAAGGGCAGTTCCTCAGTTGGCAACCAGGCCAGGGAGCCTGCGTCTCGCCGGACGGGTTTCCGTGGGTGCTGGAATCGGGAACCGATCTGGTGCTGCAGCTTCATATGAACCCCACGGGCAAACCCGAGCCACTGCGCGTGAGCGTGGGGTTGTATTTCTCGGACAAGCCCGCAGCCGCAAAACTCTTCAAGCTCCCCATGATGTCGCTGGCGCTCGACATCCCGGCGAACGCTCCGCGTCATGTGGTAGAGGACCGCTTCGTCCTGCCGGTGGACGTGCAGGTGCTGGGGCTGCTCCCGCACGCGCACTACCTCGCGCGCGAAGTGGAGGGAACGGCGCGTCTGCCGGATGGCTCGACGCAGCCGTTGATCCGGATCAGCCAATGGGATTTCAACTGGCAGACCGACTACAAGTTCCGCACGCCCGTCCAACTGCCGAAGGGGACCGAATTGACGATGCGCTGGGTCTTCGACAACTCGACGGGCGATCCGCACAACCCTTCCAATCCGCCGAAGCGCGTGCGGTTCGGAGCGCAGTCGTCTGACGAGATGGCCGAGTTATGGCTCCAACTGCTCTGCCGGCCGTCGGAACTCGCGGCGCTGGACGATGCGGAGCACGACCACATGTATCGGCAGATGCTCGTGGCGGAGGAACTCGCCGTGAAACAGGAGCCGACGAATGCCGAAGCGTATCTGAGACTCGGTCTGGTCCAGCTCAACGGAGGGAACCGGCCGGCGGCCGTTGGGGCGTTCAAAGAATCGCTCCGGCTGAATCCGAAGCAGGACCGGCCGCATTACAATCTCGGTGCCTTGGCCAGGATGGAGGGTCGCGTGGACGAGGCGCGGAAGGAGTTCGAGGCCGCCATCGCCATCAATCCGGACAACGCCCGCGCCCACGGCAGCCTAGGGTTGATCCTCGCTGAAGCGCAGGAGTTGGACCGGGCGGAGTCGCATTTCGCGCCCGCGCTCCGCGTGAATCCGGCGGACAAGGTGGCCGCCGAGATGCTCCGTCGCCTGAAGGAGTTGAAGGCCTCGCCGGCCCCGGCCAAGCAGTGAGCTCGGATGGAAGCTTCGGACCAAGGTCGTATTTTCAGGGCACCAGTTTGCCGCTAGTCAGGGAATCGCCATGCGCTTCCTGTCAGCCCAGAGCCAAGTCGATTGCGCCTGCGATCCGGTGTTCCAGCATCCCGTCGGGATTGATCCCACCGGTTCCAAGCACCGCATCACCGCGTGCCTTTCCCGCGGCAAGGTCGAGGCGACCGAAGCCGCCGTTGATGAGCCCCGCGCGGGAGACATCCAGTGCCATGGCCATTCGGTGCTCGACCTGCCTGCGCCGTTGCACGACTGGCTTGGGCGCTGGCCGCGCCTGCTGATGAAGTGGCCTTGGGACTACGCCTGTCTGCCCAGCGGAACCCGGTGCGGTTCGGCGGAGGAACTAGCCGCGACGACAGCTACGGCTTGGGTCGAGCAGGCGGCGCTTCCGCGCGGACGCAGGTTGCGCCTGGCCGGTCGTCATCGGACCGGAAGGGGCGTCCTGCGTGGGGCGGGGAAGAATTCCTTTTCATCCCTCCAGCGTGGCGAATAATGATCTGACATGGCGCAAGGCGCACGACCCGGTGAACGCATCTTTCGAGGCATGGCTGTCTCGGGAGGGGTTTGTCGTGGCCGCATCCTGGTCGTGGGTAAGCCGGACCACACGATTCCGCACCGGCTGATCGAGGAATCCCAGGTCAAAGCCGAACTGGATAGGCTCCAGCACGCGTTTGTCCTGACCCGCCAGCAGATCACCGAAGTCCAACGCCGCGTGACCAAGGCGCTCGGTTCGGCGGACGCGAGCATCTTCGACGCCCATCTGCTCGTGCTCGAGGACCAGTCGCTGGTGGACGAGGTCACGCGGCTCATCCAGCAGGAACGCGCCAATGCCGAACACGCCTTCAACATCGTGGCCGAGCGCTACGCGAAGACGCTGGGCGCCATCGAGGACGAGTATCTACGCGAGCGCGCGGCCGACATCCGCGACGTTTCGAACCGCGTCCTGAACAATCTCCTCGGCCGCTCCAACGAGTTCGACCCCGCGAAACTTTCCGAGCCCTGCATCCTCATCAGCGACGACCTGTCGCCGTCCGACGCGGCCATGATGGACAAGAAGACGCTGCTCGGCTTCGCCACCGATGCCGGCAGCCGCAACAGCCATTCGGCAATCATGGCGCGCGCGATGGAGATTCCGGCCATCGTCGGTCTCCAGAACGCCAGCACCGTCCTCTCCACCGGCGAATACGCCCTCCTCGACGGCTTCAATGGCATCCTGATCATCAATCCGACGGATCAGACGCTTTTCGAATACGGCCAACTCGTCCGCAAGCAGGTCGATCTCAACGAGAAGCTGCGCGACGCGATCGAGAAGCCCGGCGTGACGCTTGATGGTGTCAGTGTTCCGCTCCTTGCGAACATCGAGAAGGCGTCCGACGCCGCGTCCATCCGCAGCCAGGGCGGTGAGGGCATTGGGCTTTTCCGGACGGAATACCTTTTCATGCATCGCGAGGAATTGCCGTCGGAAGACGAGCAGTTCGCCGCCTACCGGCAGGCCGCCGAAGCGGTGAAGCCCGCGCCCGTCGTCATCCGCACGCTCGACATCGGCGGGGACAAGTTCCTTGCGGGTGGCGACATTGTCCGCGAGGCCAATCCTTTCCTTGGTTGGCGGGCCATCCGCCTTTGCCTCGGTGAACTCGCGCTCTTCCGCACCCAGCTCCGGGCCATCCTCCGCGCCAGCGCCCATGGCAACATCAAGGTCATGTATCCCATGATCTGCACGGTGGAGGAGGTCGATTCCGCCAACGCTCTTCTCGAAGAGTGCAAAGCGGAGCTCCGCTCCGAGGGCAAGCCGTTCAACGAGCAGATCGAGATAGGCGCGATGATCGAGATCCCCTCTGCCGCGCTCATCGCGCCCGCGCTGGCCCGGCGCTTGAAGTTCTTCAGCATCGGCACGAACGACCTGACGCAATACACCCTCGCCGTAGACCGCCTGAACGAACGCATCGCCCACCTCTACGAGCCTTCGCATCCCGCCGTCATCCGCCTGATCAAGATGACTGTCGACGCCGCGCGCACACACGGCCTCACCGTCAGCGTCTGCGGTGAAATGGCGGGCGATCCCGTCATGGTTCCATTGCTCCTGGGCCTCGGAGTGGACGAGCTCAGCGCGTCGCCCGCGCTCTTGCCGCCGGTGAAGTTCCTGATTCGCCGCCTGAAGATGGACGAGGCCCGCGCGCTCGCCGAGTTCGCGCTCGGCTGCGAAAGCGCGAAGGAAATCCTCGTCCGTAGCCGCGAGCTCGCGCGGTCGATCGCCCCCAGCCTTTTCGAGAACCAGATCCAGTAACCCGTCATGAAAGTGCTGATCCTCGGCGCCGGTTATGCCACGCGCCTTTATCCGATGACGCTGACGCAGCCGAAGTCGCTGCTGCCGGTCGCGGGCAAACCGATGATCGACTACGTCCTCGACAACCTCGCGGCCATCCCGGCCGTCGACCATGTCTACGTCGTCACGAACACGAAGTTCGCCGGCCACTTCCAGAAGTGGGCCGACGCCTATCGGGCCAACAAGACCAACCTCGATTTCACCATCGTGGACGACGGCTCCACGGACGAGTCGAACAAACTCGGCGCCATCGGCGACCTGCACTTCGTCCTGAAACGCGAGAAGATCGACGACGACCTCGTCGTCGTCGCGGGAGACAACTTGTTCAGCCAGCCGTTGCCGGAGTTCGGCCAGTTCTGTTTGGAGAAGAACGCCCCAGTGCTCGGCGTCTACGACGTCCGCACCCTCGACCAGGCCAAGAAGTATGGCGTCGTTGCGACCGATGCGACCGGCCAGATCACGTCGTTCATCGAGAAGCCCGCCAACCCCGCCAGCACGCGCGTCGGCATCGCCCTATACTACTACCCGAAGGCCGTTCACCCGCTCATCGACCAATACATCGCCGAGGGCAACAACCCCGATCAACCCGGGCGCCTCATCCAGTGGCTGCATACGCGGACGCCGGTCTACACGTGGACCGTTCCCGGCCTTTGGTATGACATCGGATCGAAGGAGACCCTCGAGGAAGCCAACCGGATCTTTTCGTCCAAGCGCTGACCAAGCCATGAATACTGTCGGCCGAATCATTGTTTGCCTGCCTCTGCTTGCTGTCCTCGGGGTGCTTGCAGTCGCCTCTGGTTGTGCGACCCACGAACCGGTCGAGCGCGTCGATCCGATCACCGGAACGAAGTCCTACTCGACGACGGTCTGGTCGTCCGAGAAAACGGGGCCGACGGTGACGCCGGATGACGTCAAGAAAGCAGCTCAACAGCCGAAATAGTTTCGTATGCCGATCTACGAATTTCACTGCTCCACCTGCGAACACGACAGCGAGATCCTCGTCCGCTCGACCCGGTGGGAAGGCGAAGCCCGTTGCCCGCACTGCGGATCCGAGAAGCTCGCCAAGCGTCTTTCGACCTTTTCCAGCAGCGTCTCCGGCCAGGCCGCCGATGCCAGTTGCTCCGGCCAACCCAGCTCCTGCGGCATGTGCGGGACGGGCAAGCCGCACTCGCACTGACCCGTAGGCGGTCTGCCGCGGCTCTACACCGGGCAACAGAAAAGCCTGCCTGCAGCTCCGCTAGTTCCCACCTTGCCGACTCGCACCGGCCTTCCTAGGTTCGGCCCATGACCTCCTGCCTTTCACTCCGCCGCCTAGCCGCGCTTCCGCTGCTGGCGTCGTCGGTTCTTTTCTCCGCCATGGACGACGCCGAAGCCCAGCCCGCCGGATTCAACTACGACGAATCCAAAGTCCCCGCCTACACGCTGCCCGACGCGTTGACCTGCCTCGATGGCACCAAGGTCGCCGACGCAAAAACATGGCAGACGAAACGACGTCCCGAACTGCTTAACATCTTCGCCGAACACGTCTACGGCCGCACGCCCAAGGGCGACGTCACGGTCCGGGAGGAATGGGTCCAGCATGAACCCGCGCTCAACGGTCTCGCCACCCGCAAGCAGGTCCGGCTGTCCTTCGAACGCAACGGCGTGAAGCGTCATGTCGACGTGCTGGTCTACCTTCCGGCCAAAGCCAAAGGCCCGTCGCCCGCGTTCATCGGGCTGAACTTCCAGGGCAACCACACCGTCCATGCCGACCCGGGAATCATCCTGCCGACAACCTGGCTGCCGAACGATCTCAAGCTCGGAGTAACCAATAACGTCGCGTCCGAGCTGGGGCGCGGAAACCAGTCGACGCGTTGGCAGGTGGAGAAAGTTGTCGCGCGCGGTTACGCCGTCGTCACCGCCTACTACGGCGACATCTTCCCCGACCGCGCCAACGGCCTGAACGACTCCGTGATCGCGCTCTTCCAGAAGGAGCTTTCCCCGACCGATTGGAACGCCATCGGCGCGTGGTCCTGGGGACTCAGCCGCATCACCGACTACCTCGTGAAGTCCGGCGACATCGACCTCAAACGCATCGCGCTCCACGGCCATTCGCGGCTCGGCAAGACCGCGCTGTGGGCCGGCGTGCAGGATGAACGGTTCGGCATCGTCATCTCCAACGACTCCGGCGAAGGCGGCGCAGCCCTGGCCCGGCGCTGGTTCGGCGAAACGACCGCGCGGATCAACACCAGCTTCCCGCACTGGTTCAACGGCACCTTCAAACAATACAACGACAACGAAGCCAGGATGCCCGTCGACCAGCACGAGCTGCTCGCGCTCATCGCCCCGCGCGCGCTCTACGTCGCCAGCGCCACCGAGGACCAATGGGCCGATCCGAAGGGCGAGTTCCTTTCCGCCTACCATGCGGGCGAGGTCTACGCGCTCTTCGGCAAGAAAGGCGTGGGAGTCTCCGAGCAGCCCGGACCGGACAAGCCTGTCGGCAACCACGTGGCCTACCATCTCCGCACCGGCAAACACGACATAACCGACTACGACTGGCACCGCTACCTCGACTTCGCCGACCGGCACTTCGGGAAGCCTTCCGGCAAGTAGGCCGGTCTCTTTCGGTGAACGAAAACGGCGTCCCGATTTGCGGACGCCGTTCTGCTTTGAGGAAATGGACCGGCGGCGAGCCGCCTATTTCGCCTTCAGTTCCCGGAGCTTCATGTTCTTGAAGGAGGCCTCGTCGTGGTGGTCGGTGAGCATGATGTGTCCGGAGATCTTGGTGCCGAAGCCTTCGGCGTTCTTGAACTTGCTCTTGGCCACGGCCGCTTTCACCGCGTCGCTGCCGAGTTCGTATTCGAGGACCTTCGCCCCGTTCAGCCAATGCTCCACATGGGCGCCCTGGATCAGGAGCCGTGAGTTGTTCCATTCGCCGCCGGGCTTCGAGGGCTTGTTGGCGGCGGGCGCCAGCACGTCGTAGAACGAGGCGGTCTGGCGCTGGGGACCGATCTTGCCGTCGGGATGCTTCGCGTCATCGAGCATCTGGTATTCGTGGCCCGGCGCGCCTTTGCGCTTCTCGGTGACGAGATATTTGATGCCGTTGTTGCCGCCGGGTTCGATGCGCCAATCCCAGGCGAACTCGAAGTTGTCGAACTGCTTCACGGTGACGATGTCGCCGCCCTTGCCTTCATGGATCTTCTTCAGCACGCCGTCCGTGACCTGCCAACCGGGCCCGGGACCATTCGTCGATCCGTAGAGCCTCCAGCCGGCCGTGGTCCTGCCGTCGAAGAGCAGGGTCCAGCCGTCCTTCTTTTCGGCGGCGGTGAGCGTGTTGTCGGCGGCGTGGACGGTGGATGTGGCGGTGGCGGAGAGCAGCGCGAACAGGGCGAGACGCTTGAGGGGGTTCATGGTGGTGAAAGTTCTCCACCGGCTGGCCACCCAAGGCAAGCCATGGTCGGCGCGGCCGGACCCGGGTTCCGGTGTGAACAACTTTTCACACAACCGCCACATGGCCGCCTTCTGCCTGATGCAGGCTGCAAAGGCGTGAAGAAGATCCTGATCCTTACTGCCGGGTTCGGCGAAGGCCACAACGCCGCCGCCCGCAGCCTCCGTGACGCCCTCGAACACGTTGATCCCTCGGCACGGGTCGAAGTGCTCGACCTGTTCGAGGTCGGCTATGGCCGGCTCAACGAGGTAGCGAAGAAGGCCTATCTGGGACTGGTCCGCTATGCGCCGGGGCTTTGGAACGGCGTCTACCGCTGGCTGGACACGTCGGAGATGGCCAACCGCAATCTCGGCGCGATGGGCCGGCTCAACCACGCCCTGGCCGACGTGCTGAAGCACATGGAGCCGGACTGCGTCGTTTCGTGCTACCCGGCCTACGCCCACGCCATCCGCGAACTGTTCCGCGACCACCAGGAACGGCCGTTCCGCTTCGGCACGATCATCACCGACTCGATCACGGTGAACTCCGCGTGGTTCAAGGCTCCCAGCGACTGGTTCTGCGTGGCCAACGAGCCGACTGGTCAGGTCCTGCGAAAGAACGGCATCCCCGCCGACCAGGTGAAAGCGCTCGGCTTTCCGGTGAACCGTGTCTTCGCCGAACCGCTTTCGCCGCCGCTGGAGTCTCCGGCACGTCACGGCCCGCGTGTCCTTTACATCATCAACACGGGCAAGAAAAAAGCCGGCAAAATGCTCGACCGTCTGCTGGAGATTCCCCGCCTGCACCTGACGATCACCTGCGGCCGGGACGCGGAGCTGAAGACCGAGCTGACCAAACGGACCGAGGATTTCCGGGACCGGGTCGATGTGCTCGGCTGGACAAACCAGATGCCCAAGCTGATGCGGACGCATCACCTCATCATCGGCAAGGCCGGCGGGGCCACCGTGCAGGAGGCCATCGCGGCCGCGTGTCCGATGGTCATCAACCAGGTCATCCCCGGCCAGGAGGAGGGCAACGCCACGCTCATCCAGCAGCTCGAAGGCGGCATCGTCGCTGACGGGAACAAGGACGTCGCCCGCGCGGTGGAAGATGCGTTCGACGACGGGGCTGCGGTTTGGAAACGCTGGCGGAAGAACCTGGAGGCCGTCTCCCGTCCCGATGCATCGCTTCGCATTGCGGAGATGGTGCTGGAGGATTGTTCCCGGCAGGACCGCCCCGGTAACGGCAGGATCTCGGCGTTTCCCCGCCCGGCGGGCGAGATGCCGGGAGCGCCCGCGTTCGTTCCATCGAACGTGAACCGCAATCTGCTCTGCGATTTCCATATCCACACCAACTACTCCGACGGAAAGCTGACCGTGGCCGAGGTCGTGGATTTCTACGGCAAGCACGGCTTCGACTGCATCTGCATCACCGACCACCTGGCCGATCCGCGACGCCTCATCGGCAAGCTGAGCCGGCTGACCAACCTCACGCTCGCCCCGTCGCAGTTGGAGGAATACTTCGAGGTCATCGAACGCGAACGCCGCCGTGCGCTCCGCCGCTACGGGATGCATTTGATGACCGGCATCGAGTTCAACAAGGACGGCCTGTCGAAGAAGTCCTCGGCCCATCTTCTTGGCGTGGATCTCCAGGACCGGATCGATCCCGCGCTCGACCTTGAGGAGACCATCGCCCGGATCCATTCGCAGGGCGGGCTGGCCATCGCGTCGCATCCCCATGTGATGAAGAGCGAGTGGGGTAAGGACACGCTCTACCTGTGGGAGAACCAGGAGACGTTCGCGCCCCTGCTCGACGCGTGGGAGATCGCCAACCGGAACAACATCTTCACGCCCGTCGGCCTCAAGCAGCTTCCGTTCGTCGCCAACAGCGACTTTCATAAGCCCAAGCACATCAATTCATGGAAGACGCTCCTCCACTGCGAGAAGGATCCGGCCGCCATCAAGCAGTGCATCCGCGACAACCGGAATGTTGCCATCACGCTCTTCAGGGATTACCTCCACGAGGCCAGTCCGCAGCCCGCCGCGTTTCCGTTGAGGCTTGAGCCCCGCCGGATCGATGTGAACCGGGTGCTCGCGGTCTGAGCCACCAACGTGTCGTCACAACTCCGGCCGGCAACGGCCTGCGTCATCTTCAATCCCGCCGCCCGCGGAGCGAAGGCCGGTTCCCTGAACCGCCGTCTCGCGGAGCTCTGCGCGGGCATCGCCCTCAAACCCACCTGGGCGCCCGGCACGGCCCGCATCTGCGCGAAGCAGGCGGTCGAGGAGGGCTTTGAAACCATCTTCGCGGCCGGAGGCGACGGCACGGTCAACGAAGTGCTCAACGGCATGGGCGACGCGGACCAGGGCTTCGAGCGTGCGCGGCTGGCCGTTTTGCCGATGGGAACGATGAACGTCTTCGCCCGGGAACTTGGCCTGCCCCTCCGCATCGAATCCTGCTGGCACGCGTTGCAGCGCGGCGTGGGCGAACGTTTGATCGACCTGCCCGAAGCCGAATTCCAGACGACCGCCGGCCGAGAACGCCGGTTCTTCATCCAGATGGCCGGGGCCGGGGTGGACGCGCGGGCCGTGGCGGGCGTGAGCTGGGAGTTGAAGAAGAAGCTGCGTTCGGGCGCGTATGTCTGGGCCGGACTGAAAGCCCTTTTCAGCCGGCGGCCGCCCGTCCATGTCGTCGTGGACGGCGAACGGTTTCCCTGCGGCCAGGCGCTCATCGGCAACGGCCGGCTCTACGGTGGAAGCATCGCCGTCTTCTGGAACGCGGCCATCGACGACGGCCGGTTGGATCTCCTCACCCTTCAGCCGGCGTCCGCGTGGCTGTTGCCGTCCTATGCCGTGCAGATGTTCTTCAAGACCCGGAAGCCATCCGGCGGAATGCGCTACCACCAGTCGGCCGAGCTGCGATTCGAAGGAGTCCCGGATGAACCCCTGGAACTCGACGGCGAGCTGGTCGGCACCTTGCCTGCGACATTCCGGCTCCAGCCCAAGCGGCTCCGCGTCCTCGTTCCGTCTGCGACCGCCGGCTGAATCGGGCCACTGCGTTCTCCGATGAAATGTGCGGCGTGATGGAACGCGCGATTGAGCCTGGTGGGTCCGTCTGTTAGCAGATTGCTCCGTGCAGCAAGTCCCCGAAGCGACCGCTTCGCCAAACCCATCCGCCCAACATGGCGCCGGCATCGAAGCCGGCGGACTTGTCCGCTCCTTCGGCACCTTCCGGGCGCTGGATGGCGTGTCCGTTTCGATCCAGGCGGGCGAGTTCTTTTCGCTGTTGGGCCCGTCGGGCTGCGGCAAGACGACGTTGCTCCGGATCATCGCCGGCCTCGATTCGGCCGACGCGGGCAGCCTGACAATCGGCGGCGGGGAGATGACGGGGATCCCGGCGAGCCGGCGTCCGGTCAACACGGTCTTCCAGTCCTACGCGCTCTTTCCCCATCTCACGGTGCGCGACAATGTTTCCTTCGGCCTGAGGATGAAGGGCCTTTCATCCGGCGAAATTGCGCCGCGTGTGGAACGGGCGTTGGAGATGGTCGAGATCGGTTCCATGGCCGCGCGCAAGCCGGCCCAGCTCTCAGGGGGCCAGAAGCAGCGCGTCGCCCTCGCGCGGGCCATCGTCAACGAACCGCGCGTCCTGCTGCTAGACGAGCCGCTGGCCGCGCTGGACCTGTGCCTGCGGCGGCAGCTCCAGACGGAGCTTCGCGCCCTGCAGCGGCGCCTCGGCATGACCTTCGTCCATGTGACGCACGACCAGGAGGAGGCGCTGGCCCTGAGCGACCGCATCGCCGTGATGAACGCGGGCCGCATCGAACAGGTCGCGTCGGGGCGCGAACTCTACGAGCGGCCGAAGAACCGCTTCGTCGCCCGGTTCCTCGGCGCGTGCAACCTGATCCCCGGCACGGTGACGGCCCGCTCCGGCAACGTGCTGACGGTGGCGACCAACGTCGGTCCGCTCGAAGTGCGCGCGGATCACGGGACCTTGCCCGCGAGCTCCCAGGTGACCCTGGCGATCCGGCCGGAGCGCGTGCGATTGAATCCCGACGTGCCGGGCCGGAACTCGTTCCATGCCGGACTTCTCGACGCCACGTTCACCGGGGCGGAGACGCAGTTCACCTTGTCGGCAGCGGAGATGACCCTGCGAGCCTCGCAGACGAGCGGGGCCGACGCGGCGGAGCCGTTGCGGCCTGGGCGAAACGTGGTCGTCGATCTGCCGTCGTCCGCGCTGATGCTGCTGGAGGATTGAAATGAGATCCCGCGCGCAAAGCCAGGGCAGGGGCTGGTGGTTGGGTGTTCCCGGACTCGGCTGGCTGGGTGTCTTCCTCGTGCTGCCCTTGCTCGCGGTCTTCGCCGTCAGCTTCCTCACGCGCGGCGAATACGGCGGCTATGGAATGCCGCTGACGTTCGAGAATTACCGCCGGCTCGCCGGCTGGGGCGAACTCGGCTTCGACCCGCTCTATCCCGTGATCCTCGGCCGTAGCCTCGCTCTTGGCTTCGGCACGGCGGTGCTGTGTTTGCTGCTGGCCTTGCCGCTCGCCTTCTTCATCGCCGGACTTGGCCCGCGCCGCCGGTCGGTGGCGCTCATGCTGGTGATGATTCCCTTCTGGACGAACCTGCTCGTGCGCACCTACGCGTGGCAGCTCATCCTCGGGCCGGGAAGCTGGTTGTCCGAAGCGGCGGCGGCGTTGGGTTTCATCGATGCCGGCGAGGGGCTTTATCCGTCATGGTTCGCCGTGGCGGTCGGGATGGTGGCGGACTTCCTGCCATTCTTCGCGCTGCCCCTCTACGCCTCGGTGGAGAAGCTCGACTGGACGTTGGCCGAAGCGGCGGCCGATCTCGGGGCGAATCGTTGGCAGGCGTTTCGCCACGCCGTCTGGCCCCAGATCCGTCCGGGAGCGGTCGCCGGTTTTGTCCTCGTCTTCCTTCCAGCCACGGGACAATTCGTGATTCCGGACCTTCTGGGCGGCGCGAAGACGGCGCTGCTCGGGAATGCCATCCAGCAGCAGTTCGGGCAAAGCCGCGACTGGCCATTCGGTTCCGCCATGGCCTGTGTCGGCCTCGTGGTCATGGGCGCCGGCTTGTCCGTGCAACGCTGGCTGAACCGGTCGAAGGAGGTGGCGGAGTGAGGCGGTCCGGTTGGTTCAACTCGGCGGTCGCGTGGATGGTCTACGCGCTGCTCTACGCCCCCATCGCCGTCGTGGTGGTCTTCTCGTTCAACGCGGCTCGGTCCGGCCTGGAATGGCAGGGCGGAACGCTGGACTGGTATCGGCGGCTCTTCGCGGATGAACAGGTCCGGTCGGCGCTCAAGGTTTCGATGATCGTGGCGGTGGCGAGCACGGCGATGGCTGCGGTTCTTGGAACCACCTTGGCGCTCGCGTTGGACAAGCACTTCCGGCGCGGCCGCGACCTGGTGGAAGGTCTGCTGGCGGTCCCGGTGTTCGTGCCGGACATCGTGCTCGCGGCGGCTCTGCTGATTTTCTTCGGCCTGATGCGTGCGTGGGTCGGGGTGTTCGAGCTGGGGCTCACGACCATCGTCGCTGGTCATGTCACCTTCCAGATTCCCTTCGTGGCGCTGGTCGTGAGGGCGCGGCTTGCCGGGATGGATCCGGCTCTTGACGAGGCGGCCAGCGATCTGGGGGCGACACCCCGGCAGATTTTCCGCCATGTGACCTTGCCCCTGCTCATGCCGGGGATCGTCGCCGGGGCGATGCTGGCTTTCACGCTCAGCCTGGACGACTTCGTCGTGAGCTTCTTCTCCGGCGGTCCCGGATCAACGACGCTGCCGGTCTACATCTACTCGTCGGTGAAGCGCGGCGTGACGCCGGAGATCCATGCGCTTTCGACGTTGCTGATGGCCGTCTCCGTGATCGCGACGGTGGTGGCAATGATGTTGCAACGACGCGACGCCCGGTGACATTTCCGCCATGCGAAAGACCGCGTGGTTGTCCCTCCTCATCGTCGCCCTGGCCGTCCTCCAGGCCCGCGCGGCCCAGCAGTTCCGGCTCTTCATCTGGAGCGAATACATCGACCCCGCGATCGTGAAGCAGTTCGAGGCGCAGTTCGACTGCAAGGTCACGATCGACCTCTACGAGGAGGCCGAAAGCATGCTGGCGAAAGTGCAGGGCGGCGGCGTGTCGCTCTACGACGTGGTGGTGCCGCCCGACCATCTGGTGAAGGCGATGGTGGCGCTGAACCTCCTTGCGCCGTTGCGGCATGAGAACGTGCCAAACCTGAAGAACCTGGACGCACGGTTCGCCAGTCCGCCGTATGACCGGGGCAACAAGTTCACGGCGGCCTACCAGTGGGGAACGGTGGGGGTGTTCTACCGGGCGGAGCCGGGCGTGAAAGTGGAGGAGTCGTGGTCGCTCTTCTTCGATCCTTCCAAACAGCTGAAGCCCTTCGGCCTGATCGATTCCCAGCGCGACATGATCGGCGCGGCCCTGAAGTTCAAGGGGCACAGCCTGAACTCCACCGATCCCAGGGAACTCCGCGAAGCCCGCGACCTGGTGATCGAAGCCAAGAAACGCAGCGCGAGCTTCGACGGCAGCGTGGCCGCCAAGAACAAGGTCGTCGGGAAGAGCCTCAAGGCCGGGATCGTCTACAGCGGCGAGGCGGCGCGGGGCATGACGGACGACAAGGCGACGCGCTATTTCATTCCGAAGGAAGGCAGCCAGATCTGGCAGGACAATCTCGCGGTGCTGGCGAAGGCGCCGAACCGGGACCTGGCCGAGAAGTTCATCAACTTCATCCTGGATGCGAAGGTGGGGGCGCGGCTCTCGAAGTTCACCCAGTTCGCCACGCCGAACGCGGAAGCGAGAAAGCTCCTCGGACCGGAGGAACTTTCAAATCCAGCCATCTATCCTCCAGCGTCGGTGATGGAGAAGCTGGAGTTTTTGGAAGATCTCGGCGCCAAGTCGCGCCTTTACGACGAGGTTTGGACCCAGATCAAGACGCGGTAGCCACCGCTTAGTTCTTCACCGAAGTCCGGAGCCGGATCCACTTCAGGTCTTCCAGTTCGCCGCTGTTCGGGGGAGCGGCGAGGCTGGCCACGGTGACGCCGGCGTTGATTGGCCGATAGAGCCCCTTCCATTTCTTGATCTCCCCGTGTCCGTCGGCGAATCCGAAGGCTCCGGACTTTCCGTGGTTGGAAGCCGGAACGTCGGGGAACTCGTCAGTCGTCAGGCTGATCTGGAGGTAGCCGTCGTTGATGCTTCCGGGATGTTCATCCGTGAAGATCCACAAGTTGGACGGTTGGGGCGCGGTGATGTCCGACGCCCGGGAGTAGATCCGGTAGGTGGGATAGAAGTTGACGGTGATGTAGACAGGGGGCGGCGACAGCTTCCGGACGTGGCCAACCTGGGCATTCATCGAGATGCTCCGGACACGGTCCCCGTTCTTTGCGGCCACCGTGTCGCCGGGGCATTTGTAGATCTTGTAGTTGTCGGCGACGTAGCGGGACAGGAGGCCGTCCTTGAGCTTGGCGACGTTCGTGTTGGCGTCGCTGAAGTTCCAATCCATGAAGAGGGGATTCACCCAGAACAAACCTCCGGAACTGGCGGCACCGAGGGGAGCGTTGGGCACGAGCTGATCGTTGTTGTCGTCCCGATACATCGTCCACGCGAGCATCATCTGGCGTGTGTTGGACATGCACTGGGTGGAGAGCGTGCGCGCTTTCGCGCCGCTCAAAGCCGGAAGAAGCATTCCCGCCAGGATCGCGATGATGGCGATGACAACCAGCAGTTCTATGAGGGTGAATCCGGCCTTCGCGGACGAACGGGGCATGGAGGGCGTGGTTTTCATGGGAATAAAAAGGGCGGCGGAAACGAGATCGTCCCCGCCGCCCATTGGACGAGGTCTCAACCCTGGCGCTTGATGCGGTAGAAGCGCGGGTTGCCGTTGGTCGGAATGGTGGCGCGGAATGTTCCGGGCCCCGTGCTGGTGATGACGGCGGTGGGCTCGGGGGACCAGGACGTGGGAGGGGGGCTGGTGAGCGCGCCGGCGGATTCGAGCGACATCTCGCTGACGAAGCCGTTGACTGCGGTGAAGTCGATGGTCACGACTCCGCCGGAGACGGTCGTCTTGGTGATCTGGGGCTGGGTGAAGTTCAGGTTCACCACGCGCACGTTGTCGTAGATGACGAATTGGCCGGCCGGCCCGATCGAATTGAACTGGTCGTTGTATCCCAGCATCACGGTTCCGTTGGTGACGCCGAAGGAGTTCGTGAAGGAGAAGATGGTCGTCCGGTTGATCGACAAGGTGATGAAGTTGCTTTGCTGCCGCACTTCGACGTCGATCCAGAACTTGTTGGTCGAATCCGCCGCGAAGCTCGGCGAACCGCCGAGGACGTTGAGGCCACCGCTCTGGTTGCGATCATAGAACGGCGGGCTCTGGAATACGTTGGTGAAAGACGTGTAGCTCCGCGCGGTTGCGATCTGCGTCTGGACGTTGTTCACGGACCTCCATGCGCCGTAATTGATGCTGCCACCTGATTCCATTTCCATTGAGAACCAGATGCCGTCTCCGCCGCGGGTCGCGAGGGTGGTGTCGGTGTTCTGGGTGACGAAGTTCGTCTTGGTGCCAGAATGGTTGATGCCGAACGTGACGGACTCCGTGGTCGCGCCGCCGAGTCCGACCGAGGCGTGCATGTTGAAGCGGAAGGCGTAGTCGCCGGCGAAGGTTGCGTTCGTGACGTAGAGGTTCAAGCCCGCCGCACCTTCGAGTGTCGCCTCGTCCTTGTTTACCGTCATCCGGACGCCCTTGGTGGAGTTGGTTCCAGGAGCAGCCACGACGCCGTCGACGCTGTAGTCGCTGCCGAAGGTCAGGCTGTAGTCCCGGATGCCATTCACGGCGCCGAAAAGAACGGCGTAGTTGGTGGCCGAGTTGACGGAGTCCAAGGCGTCCCGCCAGAGGACGCGTTCGGTTCCGAGTTCATCGTCCAGAATGGTGAGGGCCGCGTTGGTCGAGGTGCTGAGCACATATCCTGCGCCTGCGGCGATCGTGTTCGTCAGGCGTTTGTCGGCGGCGAACACGTTGTTGTCGATCGGCGTTACGAAGACGCTCGCCAGCGTGACGCCACCGGGCATGGCCAAGGGATCAATCGTATAGTCGGTGTTGAGGACCGCGGTGCCGGATTGGGTGAGGTTCACGGTCAGATCGGCGTTGGTGCTCCCGAGGCGGGTTACGGTGAACGCCAGATGTTTGGAAGGCACCCGCTCGTAGATGGTGGATGCAACGGTCGCGATCGAGAGGGTTGGAGTGTCGTTGTCGACGATGATGCCGGACGCAGATGCCGGGACTCCCGGCACGCCGCTCGACGAGGGCGTAACCGTGAGTATCACGGTTTCAGGCGCTTCGGAAATCGAGTCGTCAATCGGGGTGATGGTGATCACCACATTGCTGGATCCGGCGGGAATCGTCGCGGTCAGCACGTTGGTCGTGTAGTCGGTTCCGTTCACGGCGGTGCCGCTCAGCGTGTAGTTTACCTGGGCCGGGCTGTTGGTGTCGCCGCTTTTGGTAATGGTGAAAGTCAACGGGACCGTCCCCTGTTCGAAGCCGGCAGGGGAGGTTGCGACCACCGTCACTTGGTTGGTGGGTGAAGTGTCGACCACCGCGAAAGCTCCGGCCGAAGTGGTCCTTGCCGTCGTGGCTCCGCCCGGCGACCAGATGCGCAGGCGAGCGTCGCCTGAGCTCACCGTGTAGAAGTTGCCCGCAGCGTCGAATCCGACATCACGCCCGTTGCCGATGGTTCCCGTGTCGAGGCGCACGCGTTTGGAGAAATCCGGAACACCATTGGTCAGCGGAAGGATCCAAGTGTCGCTGGGAGCCGCTCCGGCGGAGATATTCAGCGCGAGCCATTTGCCGTCGGGCGATGCGGACACGCCTTGGATCGAGGTGAAGGCATCCGCCGTCGCCGTATTCGACTCGATGATGGTGGAACCGAGAGAATCCCACAGCAGTTCATAAACTCCGGTAACGGCGTTTGTTTTCAGAACAAACAAAGCGGCCTCTGCCCCGGCGGAACGGAGTTGGGTCATGTAGATCGTGCCGTCAGGACCGCGTTCCAAGTCGACTGTGACACCCGCAATTGCGAGGAGTGGACCGGGCTGATAAAGGATCGGTGTGTTCTCGGTCAGGTTCGTCGCGAGAGGGAAAGGACCTGATCCGAAATCATAGCGGCGGAGGGAGTTTGCCGGTGCTTTTGAAGTGTCCAACGCGTAGATGCTGAGATTACCGGCGGCGAGTGATCCGACCGCGATTGCGGACGAACCGATACTGCCGTGTCCATTGGCGGCCATGGCCGCAGCGCCCTCTCCAGCGCCGGTGAAGACGTTGGTCGCGAAAGTCAAGTTGGCTGTCGCCTGGTAGAGAGTTCCGGTAGCCGTGGAGAAGTCCGATAGGTAAACGAAACTGTCTTCCCCGACTTCAAGCCGGAATGGACTGCTGGCACCGCCTGCTGTGAAAGCGTTGGTTAGTCCCATATTGAAATAGTTCGTGGCCAGGCCGACTGGTGACGTGAGATCGGCGTTCATCATGTAGATGCCGTCGCCCTTTTGTGCGCTGCTCGCGGTGGCGGTGGTGGCGCTGTTCGCCACGTAGATGGTTCCGAAGAACGGGCTGCCGGGATTCTTGTTAACGGCCACTCCGCGGGGCGAGTTGTAACCGGCGAAGACGTTGGCGTCGTCGCTGACCCTGCGGGCTGTGCCGTGCTTGTAGCCGAGGTTGAAATTCTGGGATACCTCCACTGAGTAGGGGCCTACGATGACCGCGGTGTTGGTGACCAAGCCCGCGCTCCTTGCGAGAAGGTCGTTCGTCGTGGCTCCGCCGTTTGAAATCACCTTCACCGAATCGGCGGCTTCGTTCAGGCGAAAGATGATCTGGGTGCCGGTGTTCGTCAGGCCGGATGCGTAGGGCGTCGCATGGGCACGGGCTGCGGCCAGGATCGCTGCGCAGGCAATGGTCGCCTGCATGAGGAATCGGCGTAGGCCGGGGGTTGGAGATTTCATCTTGGTTGACATGAGGTGGGGTGGAATTGCGGGCCGATCCACTTCCATTTCGCCCTGAAGAGACGGGACAGGGAATGGTGGTCGTGGGTGCTCTCGAACTAGATTTAATCTGTCCGCTGGGCGTGAAAGCGAAAGAGTTTTCTTTGGCGGGTCTACTTAAGCAGCAAACTGCTCTTGCCCTTGGGTATTTGGATTTTTGAGGCCGCTTTCGATGCGACGAAATTTGCCCAGCCAGCTGCTGGTTTATGTTCCGTGCGAGCGATTCGAGACATGTATGGCGGGATCGCGGGAAGAAATTTGCGTCGAGCTCGCCAGTGTGGACACTTGGAGCCGATGAAGGCCTGTTTTCAATTCCGTGTATCGTTGCTGCCGGCGGTTTTGCTGGCGTTGGCTCCGTTGTCGTCGGTTGCCTGGGACTACGAAGGGCACCGGATGGTGAATCAAATCGCATTGGCGTCGTTGCCAAAGGAGTTCCCCGCATTTATCCGCGAGCCAGCCGCCGCGGAGCGGATCGCCTTCCTGTCCGGGGAAGCCGATCGGTGGCGCAACAGCCCAGATACCGCACTGCGCCACGTCAACGAACCCGACCACTTCTTCGACATCGAAGATCTCCAGCCGCATGGGCTTTCCGTATCGAACCTGAGCCCGTTCCGCCACGTTTTCACCGTGGCGTTGGCGGACGGCCGGAAGGCCAATCCGTCGACGGTTCCTGCGGTTTCCGAAGCTCGGAACCAGAACCAGAACCAGAACCGCCAATTGATCGGGTTCCTGCCGTGGTCCATCGCGGAGAACTACGCCAAGCTGAAATCAGGTTTCTCCTATCTTAAGGCCTTCGAGGAGAACGGCACTCCGGACGAAATCGAAAACGCCAAGCAGAACATCATCTACATCATGGGTGTGATGGGGCATTACGCGGGCGATGCCTCCCAACCTCTCCACACGACACGGCATTACAACGGCTGGGTCGGTGCAAACCCGGCCGGCTACACGACCAATACGGCGTTCCATTCGTGGATCGACGGCGGATTCAACATCCGCAGCGGCCTGAAGTTCGAGGAGCTTTCGGGCAAAGTGCGCGCGGCGAAGCCGTTGTTCGACACCATCGCTCCGCCAAACCGGCCGCACGAAGTCTTCCCCGTGGCTGTGGGCTTCATCGTTGCCCAACACGCGATGGTGGATCCCCTTTATCGATTGGAGAAGGACAAGAAGCTGTCGGCGGAGCCGGGCACAGAAGCGGAGGGGAAAGCGTTCATCGGAGGCCAGATCCTGAAGGGTGGGCAGTTCTTGGGGGATCTCTGGCTCACCGCGTGGAAAGAGGCGCCCCCTGATACCTTTCTGAAAGCCCAGTTGATCAAGCGGAAGCTCGGAGGGAAGGGCCGCTGAAAAGGTTGGCCCGAGGAACTGGCATTGCTCTTGCGATCACCTAGATTTTGCCGATCCGAAGTTTGCCCCCTATGGACAAGTTGCTGCTCATCGATGACGAGACCGACGTTCAATACTCCTTCAAACGGATCTTTGACTCCCCGGAAATAGAACTGACCACCGCCGACAGCGGCGAGGCCGGGTTGGAGTTGATCCCCAAGCTCCGCCCCGATCTCGTGATCATGGATATCCGGATGGGCGGGCTGAACGGCCTCGAAACCCTTCGCCGCATCCGCCAGATCGATGCCCGGCTGCTTGTGATCATGATGACCGCCTACGGCACAACCCAGACCGCCATCGAGGCGATGAAGCTCGGCGCCTACGACTATCTCCTCAAGCCGTTCGACGTCCCCAAGCTGAAGAACATCGTCTTCGGGGCGCTGAAGGCCGCCCGGGACATGCGTCAGGTCGTGGCGTTCCAACCCGAGCTCGAAGCCGAGGATGTCGATATCGGCGTCGTGGGCCGAAGCGATCCGATGCAGGGCGTCTTCAAGATGATCGGCCAGTTGGCCGGGTCCAAGGCGACCGTCCTGATCACCGGCGAAAGCGGCACGGGCAAAGAGCTCGTCGCGCGCGCAATCTACCAAAACGGTGACCGCAGCACTCAGCCGTTCCTGGCCATCAACTGCGCCGCCATTCCCGAGAATCTGCTCGAGAGCGAGCTGTTCGGCCACGAGAAGGGCGCCTTCACCGGCGCCGCCGCGATGCGCATCGGCAAGTTCGAGCAGTGCAACAACGGCACCATCTTCCTCGACGAGATCGGCGACATGTCGTTGCCAACCCAGACGAAAATCCTTCGCGTCCTCCAGTCCGGCACATTCGAGCGCGTGGGAGGCAACCAGCCCGTCCAGGTCGACGTCCGCGTGATCGCGGCGACCAACCGGCCGCTGGAGCAGGCCGTGGCCGCCAAGGAATTCCGCGAAGACCTCTTCTACCGGCTCAACGTGATGCGCGTGCAGCTTCCGCCCCTGCGGGAGCGCGCCAGCGACATCCGGCTGCTGGTGACTTATTTCCTGAGGAAGTTTGCCAAGGCCAACAGCATGGCCCGCCCCCGGTCGATATCCGAGGACGCGATGGCCATCCTCGAGCGCTACCGGTGGCCCGGCAACGTGCGGGAACTGGAGAACGCCGTCCTCCGTGCATCCGTGGTGGCCAAGGGCGACGTCCTGCTTACCGCGGACCTGCCTCCTGAAATCTGCGCCGCGGTCGCTGCCGGCTCCCCTGTCGCCTCTGCGCCGATCGCGGCCGGGCCTTCCGGCGTGCCGTCGAGCGAACCGGGCCCTGCGGTATTGTCCTCCTCGGGACCGACGGACATGGCCGGGTTGTCGCGGATGCTCTTCGAGTGGGCCCGGCGCGATCCGAAGCTCAAGATTCTTCCAAGCATTGAGCGGGAAATGGTCATCAACGCCCTTCGCGAAACCAGGGGCAACCAGGTCCAGGCCGCGAAACTCCTCGGCATCACCCGCGCCACGTTGCGCAAGCGAGTGGAGAAGTTCGGCATCAAGCAGGAACTGTCGATCGCCTGATCCTTTGTCTTCTTGAAAGCAGAACGCCGCCGGGAAGCCCGGCGGCGTTCTCGTTTGAAATGTCAGGCGGATTTACGGCGCCTTGGGCTTGGTCCAGTCCTTCTCGGCCTTGGCGGAATTCCAGACGGTCTTCGGCTCGTCGGGCGAGATGGAGGAGGAAGTCTTGAAGAACTCGGTCGGACGTTGGCCGTCCTGGTAGTCGTCTTTGCTGATGATCGTCGGGGTGACGAACATCACGAGGTTGCGCTTGTTGCGTTCCTTCGAGTTCTTGCGGAAGGCGGCGCCGAGTCCGGGGATGTCTCCGAGCAGTGGAACCTTCGAGTTCACGTCGGACTTCGAGTCGCTCACGAGTCCGCCGAGAACGAGGGTGTGGCCGTCCGGCACGACCGCCTGCGTCGTGAGGCGGCGGCGGGAGAAGATCGGAGCGGTGCTCTGCTTGCCGCTCAGCGTGGCGACGGCGGGAGTGAGCTCCTGGTCGGAGATCTCGGGCTTGAGATCGAGGAAGATGTTCGAGTCACCCTGCATGCGGGGAGTGACGAGGAGCTTGATGCCGACTTCGTTCAGGGTCCTGCCGCCCACGCTCAGATCGTAGTTGGGCTTCACCGCGGAAGCGGGGGCGCCACCGGCGCCGCCGGGAGCCAGGCTTTCCTCGAAGACGGGCACGTTGCGGACGACGGAGAGTTCGGTCTGGATGCCTTCCATCGTGACGGCGCGCGGCGTGGCGAGGGACTCGGTGTCGGAGTCGGAGTTCAGGAAGGACAGCGTGGCGCGGACGCCTTCGGCGGACAGGATGCCGATGTTCGGGTTGAATCCCTTGGCCGTGTCGAGCAACACGCGAGGCGCGCTCGATAACGCGTCATTGCGTGGGAGGGCGCTGGAGCTGTTCTCGACTGAGGCGCCGCCGCCTGCGCCGCCTGCGGCCGTGACGAGCGAGCTGTTGCCGAAGGTGAGCCTCTGCGCGGAGAGCGTGTCCGACCAGTCAAGGCCCTTGGCCGAGCGGGGGTTCTTGGAGGTCTCCAGGAAGCGGGCCTCGATCATGAACTGGGGAAGGCTGCGATCGAGCTTCTTCACGAAGTCCTCGATCGTGGCGAGTTCCTTCTCCGTGGCGAAGACGACGAGCTGGCCCGTGCGGGGATCGGGCAGCACCCGGCTGCGTTGCCCCATCAAGGGCTGGACGAGCGCGACGATGTTGGTCGCCTGGGTGAACTTGAGGTTCACGATGCGGCTGACAAGCGGCTCGGCGGCGGCCGCATCCTTCAGCGTGACGCGGCCGATCTTGGTCCGCGGATCGGAGAGAAACTGGAGGCCGTAGTTGTCGAGAACGGCGAAGAACGCCTGGGCGGCCGTCACGTTCTCGAAGCGGAAGGTCACGGTGGCGAGGGCATTGGTCCGCCCGTCGGCCGTCACGGTGGGCGTGACGATGCGCGGGTCGAATTGGAAATTGATGCCCGACTGGCGTCCGAGCGATTCGAGCGTCGAGGTCAGGGCCGCGCCTTCCATCTGGATGACGGGGATCACCTCGCCGCCGGCAAGGTTCACCTGGCCGGTCGAATCCGCGCCGCCGGTCGTGGCGGCGGGTTCGGCTGCGAGCGCCCCCAGGCGAAGCAGCGCGATGGCCGCGACGGTCGGAAGGATTCGGTTCTTAAATTCTTTGATCATAGTTCTATTGCTCCCCTCTAGCTGGATTGGTTCCCAAGCCCTGTTTTCTTTCATTTCTGAGAACCCAAGTTGCGCAGGACACGCTTCTCGGCTTCCCCTGAGACGGTGATGGTGACGCCCTTTTCCGCGATCGCATGGACGCGGATCTTGGCCGTGCCGCCGTCGTCGAGCGTCACGATCAGTTCCTCCTCGGGGCCGAACGTGCGGCCGTTGATCACGGCGAGCCGGTTGGCCACTAGTCCCCGCAGGCGGAGTTGGCTGAAGATGTTCCGTGGAGGCTGGCCGGCGGCCGGCGTTTTATGGGCGACGGCGACGACGACGGGCGCCGAATGCGTGAAAAACGGATCGCGGACTCCGGGTGCGGACGGTTCAAAGACTGAAAGTCTCTCGCTGACCATGCGCGGAAAGGCCGGCGCCGGCTCGTTCGTCTTTGCCACGATAACGGCTGCCGTCGGCGTCGGAATCGGTGCCGGCGTGGCGGCCGTCGAGATGAAGGCCGTGAGCGAAAGACCAAGGACGAGGAAGAAGGCTCTCATGGTCAATACGAGTTCGAGACGGTGGCCAGCGAGGCCGGCAAAGGTTTGATCGGCGCGATGATGTCGAAGCGGAACTCGACTTTTCCCCGGCCGTCGGATGATGGGGAAAGCTCGATGTTCTGGACGCGCATGAACGGATAGCGGTTTTCCATGTGGGCGATGAAGCGGCCGAAGTCATGGAACCGGCCCGAACCGCGGATCGAGAACAAGGCGCCGCGGTAGGGGAACTTGGGAAGCACGCCGATGTCGACGACCGCCTCGCGGCTGTAGACCGGGATGGTGAGGTTGAAGGCGGGAACCTCTCGGTTCATCACGCCGATGATCCAGGCATACATGTCGCCGGACGCCATGACGTCCTCGACCTCGTTGATGAGGACTCGCTTTGCGACGAGTTCCTCGTGGAGCGCGGCCCGGTTCTTGGTGAGCCGTTCGGCTTTCTTGAGCTTCTCGCCCATCTCGGTCCGGCGCTTGTCGATGGACTTGAGACGTTCGTTCAGCCCTTCGACAAGGCCGAACCAGATGCCGGCGCAGATCGCGGTGGTGCCGAGGCAGACGGCCACGATCTGGCTCTTCTTTTCTTTGGAGATATTACTCATCGCGTTGGACCTCCGGGAAGACGGCCTCGACAGTGAAGGCGATGAACTGCCTTCCGGGTTCGGCGGGGTCGGCCACGGGTTGTGAGACGTTGGCTAGCTTGAAGCCGTCGGTGCCTTTCAGGAACGTGTTGAAGAACGAGTTCGTCGTCATCGAGGCCTTCAGGCGGTTGTAGTTCTGGGCAGACGGCCGGGCGTAGTCCTTGGCATCGACGGTGATCGTCATCGACTCGAACGAGGCGCCGGGTTTTCCCGGGATTGTTTTGCCTCCGGATTTCTTGGGCGGTTCCGGTTCGATGCCCCGGTAGGTCTGCAGCGTCCGTAGGCGGGTGAACTGGATGTCGTCCGTGATCGAGGACTGGACCGCCTGCAGGGCCGAACCCCAGAGGAAGCGGTTGGTCGAATAGCGGGCCAACGCCCCGAGTTTCACGTCGATGTCCCCGAGCGCCCGGTTGTCCTCCGAGACGTTGGAGAATTTCTTTTCGATCGCCTGGAAGGAGGCCGAATCACGCGCGAGTTCGCTGCGTGCGGACATCAGCGCGGTCTGTGTGCGCAGGGCCCAGAGCCCCACGAGGAAGACGACGAAACCGCCGATCCAGGCGGCGCGCTTCACCGGATCCTTACGGCGCTGTTCCTCCTGGACCAGGTTCTCTTCGAGAAGATTGATGCGGATTGGCATGGGGGGATCAGAAGAGGGTCGTGGCCGCACCGATCGCGACGGCGAGCTGCGGCCCGAGCTGTTCCAGGTCTTCGGCCTGGCCTTGGGGAAGTTCCGAGTTCAGGAAGCCGGTCGGGCTCCACGCCTTGCATGGCAGCATCAGGTCGGATTGAAGCGATTGGACGAAGAACTCCGACCGCGCGGCGCCGCCCGACAGGTAGACGACGGAGACGGGTTGGTCGTTCTGGGTCTCGAAAAAGTCGATCGATGCCCGTAGTTCGCGGCCGATGCCGTGGAGCACCGGCAGGAGTGCCTGCTCGACCTCGTGGGGCATCCCGATCTTGATTCCCTCGGCCTCCGAATAGCCGACGCCCATCATTTCGGCCAAGCTGGACGTGAGCTTGTCGCCGCCGACCGCGACCACGCGGTTAACGGCGAGGTCGCCGTGGTTGAGAATGCTGATCGAAGTGTTCCTGAAGCCAAGGTCGACAAGGGCGACGACCTCGTTCTGGAACGCTTCCGGGAAAGCGGCCTCGAAGGCGTTCACGGGTCCCAGCATGCCCGGGGTAATGCTGTCCGCGGCCAGACCGGCTGTCTTGAGCGCCGCCTGAATGTTGTTCATCACCTTGTTCGGCGCCGCGCCGACCCAGACCTTGAACTTACCGTTGGACTTGGCGGGTTCGGGCTTCGCCGGGTCTTGGCGGGGAGTGGGCACAAAGCAGGCGAACGCGTGGTTCGGCAGTTCCTGCTGCAAATAGGTCTGTGTGCCGATCTTGAGAAGTTGGCGCATTTCCGAGACGGGCACCTGCGGCATCTCGGCGTTGCGGAGGATCGAGTCTTGGACGCCAAGCGAGACGATGGTCCGTTTGGTCTTCGGATCGAGGCTTTGGCAGATTCCCCGCATGTGTTCCCCGAGGGCCGCCGGGTCGAGCGGTTGGTCGCCGCCGGGCGTCTCGCGGATCACGTAGCCTGCAAGGGCAAAGCGATCTCCCCGCCGCATCAGATGCACGGCTTTGGTGGTGCGGCTCCCGAGGTCTATCGAGAGTATCGAGTCCCGCTTCCGCGGGAGTCCGTTCAAGTTTGGCCAACCCATATATAACGTTGGAGAGCGAGAAGAGCATCCCGCAGTCCATCGTTCTTAACGGCGCGAACCGACAAGGCTTGAGAAAATCAACCGAGGGAAATGAAGGAAACTTCCAGACCGCCTCCCCTGGCCTCGACGATCGCGACGCTGCGGGCGAGTCCTAGGCGTGGTTTTCCGGAGTAGCCGGGATTGACGTAGTGGACGTCCCCGAGCCTCTCGGAGAACTGCTTGTGGGTATGGCCGAAGACCAGGAGATCCGGCTTGAAGCCCGTCACGCGCTTATTGAGCGAGTCGTGCAGATTGGTCGGCGTGACGATGTGATGCGCCATCGCTTTCCAGCCTTCGATGGAGATCGACTCGGTTTCCTTGAAGTCCAATCCCCAGTCGTTGTTGCCCAGCACCGCGGTCGTGGGAGCGATCTCCTCCAGCTCCATGATGATGGCAGCGAAGCCGATGTCTCCGCCGTGGAAGATGTGGTCGACGCCCGCGAAGATTTTGCGGACGCGCGGATCCAGGTGCCCGTGGGTGTCCGAAATGATCCCGAAGCGAAGCCCGTCCTTCTTGGTGGCTGGACCGTGGGCGGTCATTTTCCGGCTTCGGCTTCCGGTTCGCCTTCAACCTCGGTTCCTTCGGGCGCATCCGCAGGTTCTTCGGCCGGTTCCGTGATCCGCGCGGTGACGATCATCAGGGCGGAGAAGAGTCCGGAGCTGAGGAGGGTATTACGGAAGAAAGTCCACGTTTCCGGATAACCGCTGACGCCCTTGGTCAGCGCGGCGATCCATCCGGCCAACGATTTCACGGCATACTCGGAATTCCCGAAAGGGTTCACCAGATAGGCCGCCGTGTTGGTGATGAGATAGAACAGGACCGCGCCCAAAACGCTCCCGGCAACCAACGACCCGATCCATTGGCGCGGCTTGAAAATGCGGCCCAAGCCGAAGAGCGCCGCGTATCCGGCGTAGTTGCACAATAGATAACCCAGTGCCGAACCGGAAAACGCGTCCATTTCGGGACTTGTCCGCTGGTAGGAGAGATTCAGGGCGATGTCCGAGGCCATCAATACAGCCATCGGCATCACCCAGTCCCAACGCCCCCGGAAGAACAGCCCAGAGCAGAACGCCATGGCGTAGACGGCGCTGAAATTCGCCGGCAGCAGGCCGGGATAGCGCGTGGCCGCCAGCACGAGCAGCAGCACGGTGTGAATGACGATCTTTCCTTTCACCGGCGCGGAGGATACCCGTGGACCGCCAACAGACAAGCACCGCGCCAGATGATGTTCGACCCTGCCACCGCCCCTCCAGCCGAGCGTGCCCGCCACGCGCGGATCGAGGTCCTGTGCGAAACGGCGGACTTCGTGGCAGTGAACAAGCCCGCGGGCCTCGTCTGCCACCCGACCAAGACCGACGAGTGGTCCAGCCTGATTTCCAGGTTGCGCTTGTATGCCGCAGGCGCCTGGGAGCCCCGGCTGATCCATCGTCTGGACCGCGAAACCAGCGGCGTCATCTTGATTGCGAAGACAGTTGGCGCCGCTGGAAGTCTCGGACGGCTCCTCGAGAAGGGCGTGGTGCAGAAGCATTACGTAGCCTGGGTTCATGGCCATCCGCCGGACGATGCCGGGGAAATCGTGGCTGCGTTGGGCCGCGATGAATCCAGCGTCGTCGCGATCAAGGACTGTGTCCGGGCCGATGGACAATCCGCCACGACGCGTTACCTGGTCGCGAAGCGCGTGGAAATCGCCGGCCGGCGCTTCAGTCTTCTCCATCTTCAACCTGAGACCGGCCGGAAACATCAGCTTCGGATCCATCTGGCGCATGTCGGGCACCCGATCGTCGGCGACAAGATATATGGCGGAGATCCGGAGATCTACCTCCGGTTGGTCGAGGGCCGGATGACCCCGGACGATGCGCGGCGGATGATTTGTGAGAACCAGATGCTCCACGCCCGCCGGTTGGAGTTCGAATGGGCCGGAGCCTCCTGCCGGATTGTGGCTGCTCAGCGGTTGGGTTGGGCCGGATTGGGCTTTGCCGGCTAGCTGCCCGCATAAACCGGAACGATGCAGCTCAAGGTAGGGCAGGCTTCCAGCCTGCCCCGTGCTGACAAGGGTTCCCAGATTGCCCGGCACCGTGATCTGCCCGGACTGTTTGATTTCAAGCCGGCAGCGCCATTGGCAGGCAAGATGCGCTGCCCTACCTTGCCGCGGCGGCTGAGCGCACCGTTCGGCGCTTCTTTTCGCCCGTGAACAAATCCTGATTGCTCCGCCGCTACCGCCGGGAGTTAATCCGCGCGCCCGATTTACCCCAGACCCGACATGGACAGCTTTCTCATCAAAGGCGGCGTGCCGCTCCACGGCGACGTGCAGATCAGCGGCGCCAAGAACGCCGTGCTTCCACTCATGGCCGCCACGCTCCTCACCTCCGGCGAGTGCGTCATCCGCCGCGTGCCCAACCTCAGCGACGTGCGCTTCATGGGCCAGATCCTCGAATCGCTCGGCTGCGAGGTGAAGTGGGACGGCGACTGCGTCCGCATCCGCGCCGCCAAGCTCAAGCCCGTCGGCGACTACGAACTCATCCGCAAGATGCGCGGCTCCGTCTGCATCATGGGCCCGCTCCTCGGCCGCACGCGCAAGGCCACCGTCTCCCTGCCCGGCGGCTGCATCATCGGCGCCCGGCCGATCGATCTTCACCTGAAGGGATTCGAGGCCCTGGGCGCGAAAATCACCATCGAAGGCGGCGACGTGAAGGCCGTGGCCAAGAATCTTTCCGGCACGAGCATCTTCCTCGGCGGCCGCGCGGGCCCGACCGTTCTCGGCACCGCCAACGTCATGATGGCCGCCTCACTCGCCGAAGGGATCACAGTCATCGATTCCGCCGCCTGCGAACCCGAGGTCATCGACCTGGCGAAATTCCTTAATGCCATGGGCGCGCGCATCACCGGCGCCGGCAGTCCCACCATCACCATCTCGGGCGTGAAGGAACTCCACGGCGCGGAGCACGAGGTCATTCCCGACCGCATCGAAGCCGCCACCTACGCCATCGCCGCCGCCGCGACCGACGGCGAAGTCACGCTCAAGGGCATCCGCACCGACCACCTCCACGCCGTCCTCGACAAGCTCCGCGAAGCCGGCGTGAAGCTCGACCGCGTCGGCCCCGACTTGAAGGTTTCCCGCAGCCGCAAGCTCAAGCCCGTCGACATCACCACGCAGCCGTATGCCGGGTTTCCCACCGACGCGCAGGCCCAGATGATGGCGCTGATGTGCCTCACGCCCGGCATCAGCATCATCACCGAACGCATCTTCGAAGCCCGCTTCATGCACGTGAGCGAACTCGCGCGGCTCGGCGCGGAAATCTCGATCGAAGGCCCCAGCGCCATCGTCAAGGGCGGCCGGCCGCTCAGCGGCGCGCCCGTCATGGCCAGCGACCTCCGCGCTTCCGCCGCGCTCGTCATCGCCGGCCTCGCCGCCAAGGGAACCACCCAGGTCAACCGCGTCTACCATCTCGACCGCGGCTACGAACGGATGGAGCTCAAGCTGAACGCGCTCGGCGCCAAGATCGAACGCACAAAGGGCGAGTAACCCGGGCCACAGACTGGGCTTGGGTGGCAACCCTCCCCCCCGACCAGCTGGTTGCCGATTCAGTTGATCCATGAAAGACGAGAAACATAATAAAGAGATATTCAGTTGCAGCCAAGGCGCAGGCACCGGCCACGCCGCAGCAGATGGATGGGAATCAACCAAGCTCCACCAGCTTCCCCTCCTCTGCTTGTCGGATGATCGGTCAAGAATGGGTTCATCGTTCAGCTGTCTCTGAAACATCGACCACATCACGAGCCCAAAAAGATATTGCACCGTGCGAAGCCTCAAAATCCCCGACTCTCACTCGCATATCTTCCAAACCTCTGGCGCTAACGTCGTAGATTGCCAATCCACCGGTAAAGGCAGGACCCCCCTTTTCGATTTCCAGCTCCCTAGGTCGATAGAACCTTAGAATTCGACGGTCTCCTCTGCGACGAAGCGTCAATTCAAGATAAGGATCCGCTTGGTCATTTGGCTCGGCTTGCCAGTTCATGCCCACGATTTCCCATTCGAACGCCCGTGGCAAAACTGCGTGTTCAGGGTCATGACTGGGAACTTCCATACTTGTGCATCCTATCTCCTAACACTCGTTTTGTTGACCTCGGATTTTCCGTATCACTGCTCACGCAACAGGCAGGCGACCTCTATCTAGCCTTGTCGGTTTAAATCGGCATTGAGATTTGAAAAAAACTAGCATTCCTTCGCTCGGAACCACTCCACCGCGTCGGCCAGCGCCTGCTTGGGCGGGGTCTGCTGCAGGCCGAGTTCGCGGATGGCTTTGGCCGGGTTGAACCACATCTTGTAGGCCGCCATCTTCACGCCGGCCAATGGAGCCTTAGGTGGTTTGCCGGTGAGCTTGGAGATGCCTTCGTCCACCACCGCCGCGCCGTAGGCCACGAAGTAGGGCACGCGCATCTTCGGAGCGGGCACGCCGGAGACTTCCTGCAGGGCCAACAACGCGTCCTTCATCGACCAGTTGCCGTCGGCGTTTCCGAGGATGTAGCGCTGGCCTATCCGGCCCTTCTCCGCCGCGAGGATGTGGCCCTCGGCGACGTCGCGGACGTGGACCCAGTTCAAGCCGGTGTCGAGATACGCGGGCATCCGGCGGTGGATGAAGTCGACGATGACCTTGCCGGTGGGCGTGGGCTTCACGTCGCGCGGACCGACAGGCGCGCTGGGATTCACGATGACGATGGGCATCCCCTTCGCCGCGAGTTCGCGGGCCACGACTTCGCCGCGCCACTTGGAGATCTTGTAGTGGTTGCTCATCTGCGCCTCGGAGACGGGCGTGGTTTCGTCCGTCGGCGTGAAGCGTCCACGGGAGTCGGCCTTGGGCAGTCCGATGCAGCCGACGGTGCTGGTGTAGACGATGCGTGAACATCCGGCCTCGGCGGCGGCCGTGAGGATGTTGCGCGTGCCGTCGACGTTGGCGGCATACATGGGCGCGTAGTCCCGGAGCCAGAGGTGGTAGCTGGCCGCGACATGGAAACACCGGTCGCAGCCGCGCAGGGCGGCGGCGAGCTTCGCGGGTGAATCAAGCAAATCGCCGGGCACGGGTTCGTAGTCCGCGCCTTCGAGCCCGCGCAAATCGGCACCGGGCCGAAGCAGGGCGCGGACGGCGAATCCGCGCGCGTTGAGCGCGTGGACGAGGTTCGCGCCGATGAAGCCCGAGGCTCCGGTGACAAAACAGGTTCCAGCCATCGCGGCGGGTGTAGACGACACGGGCTGGCACCGGAAGCAAAAGGTTCGGTCCACCTCCATCCAACGGGCATCCGACCAATGGCGGAAGGCCACCACACAACCGGCGCTTCATTTTTCAAAACTCATCGCTAACTTCTGCAGGCATGAACCTCGCTTCCGCCTTCACCAACTCGGCCACGGCGTCGATGGACAAGCCCGCGATCCACTGGGGCGATTCCTCCGTGCTTTACGGCGCCCTGCTCCATCAGGCGCGGGCCGTGGCCCACATGCTGAAGGAGAAGTTCGCCGTGGAACCCGGCATGCGCGTCGGCCTGCTGTTGAAGAATCGGCCCGAGTTCGTGCCCGCGATGTTCGGCGTGCTGATGGCCGGCGCCGTGGTGGTTCCGTTCAACACGTTCCTCAAGCCGGACGAAATCACCTTCATCATCAACGACGCGGGAGTCGACGTGCTGCTGACGGAACAGGCGATGGAGGAGACGCTGGCGGTCCTCCGTGATCGGCTGCCGGATCTGCGCACCTGGGACGTCGAACACCTGGAGGACCTCGGACAGGCCAGGATCGACGCCGCGCCGCTTGCCACGCGCACAGCCGGCGATCTCGCGGTCATCGTCTACACCTCGGGAACAACCGGCCATCCGAAGGGTGCGATGCTCACGCACGGCAACCTGCTCCACAACGTCGAGTCCTGCCGGAAGGTTCTCCGCATCGTCGACCACGACCGTTTCGTTCTCCTCCTGCCGATGTTCCACAGCTTCATGCTGACCGTCTGCATCCTCCTGCCCCTGCTCACCGGCGGCTCGATCGTCTTGATCCGGGGCCTGACCCAGCAGAAGGCGATGGTGCAGGAGATCATCTCGAACCGAGGTTCCATCCTGCCGGCGATGGCCTCGCTCTTCCGCGCGTTGGCCGGCCTCCCTGCCGGCGCAAAACTTCCGCTCCGGCTCTGCATCAGCGGGGCCGGGCCATTGCCCGGCGAGATCCTGCGGATGTTCAACGAACGGTTCCCGGAGGTTCCCTTGATCGAAGGCTACGGCCTCAGTGAAGCCAGTCCGGTCGTCACCATCAACCCGGTCCAGGGCCCGTGGAAAGCCGGTTCCATCGGCGTGCCGATCCACGGCGTGGAAGTTTCCGTGCAGGACGAGTCGGGCAATTCCCTCGATGTCGGAGAAGAGGGAGAGATCTGCGTCCGGGGCGGCAACGTCATGGCAGGCTACTGGAACAACCCGACCGCGACCGCCGCATCCATGCGCGATGAATGGCTCCTCACCGGCGACATCGGCAAAGCGGACCCGGAAGGCTACTTCTACATCACCGACCGGAAGAAGGACATGCTGAAGCCGAACGGCATGAACGTTTATCCACGCGAGATCGAGGAGGTGCTCTACAGGTTCCCAGGCATCCGCGAAGCCGCCGTGATCGGCGAACCCTGCGACCGTCGCGGCGAACGCGCCGTGGCCTACGTCTCGCTCGACGAGGGCCTCACCCTCGACGAGCGGGCGCTGACCGAATTCCTCAAGAGCCATCTCGCCGACTACAAGATTCCTCGTCGCACATTCGTCCTCCCGGCGCTCCCACGCGGCGCCACCGGCAAGATCCTGAAGACCGAACTGCGCAAGCTTCACGCGACGAAGCGGGAGGACTGAATGGCATCGGCAGCCACACCCTAAAAAAAGAGCCGCGCTGTTAAGCGCGGCTCTCTTGGAAACAATTCCCGGCGGGCAGTGGACTACGCCGCGCTTTTCGGACGGAGGAGGATCACCTTCTTGGCAGAGCCTTCGATCTCGACGCTGTGGCTCTCGATGTCCGGATCGTCCTTGAGGGACTGGTGCACGACACGGCGGTCGTAGGAGTTCATCGGCTCCAGCTCGACGACGTCGCCGAAACGGCGGACGCGTTCGGCGCCTTCCTTGGCCTTCTGGACGAGGGCGAGGGCGTTCTGCTGGCGGAAGCCTCCCACATCGACGGTGACGCGCGGGATGGTGGAATCCTTCTGCAGCACGAGACGGTTCAAGAGAGACTGGAGATCCGCCAAGGTCTGCCCGGCCCGTCCGATCAGGGCGGCGGAGTCGGCAGTGGTGACGTTGAGCAGGATGCCGTCTTCGGAGGGGAGTTCCTCGACCGTGGCTTCGAAGCCGAGGTGTTTGAGAAGTTCTTCGAGCGTGGTTTTGGCGATGGCTGACATGGTGTTGAAAGAGTTTCGGGTCCGGCGGCGTCGGGCTACTTCCTGGCCTTCACGATGACGGCCTTCTTGGCCTTGTTGGCGGGGTCTTCGCCGGCCTTGGTGATCTTGGTCTGGAGCACGCTCAGCAGGTTCTGCACAGTCCAGTAGACCGTCAGACCGGAGGCCGTGCTGTAGAGGAAGAAGAAGAACATGAACGGCATCAGCTTCATCATCTTCTGCTGCGCGGGGTCCATGCCCGGCGATGTCGGCGTCAGGCTGGTCTGCCACCAGGTGCTCGCGGCCCAGAAGAACGGCATCAGGTGGAATGGCAGACCCAGTCCCGGAATGGTGAAGAGGTAGTCGGGCTGCGACAGGTCGAAGGCCCAGAGGAAACTGGCCCCCCGAAGTTCGATCGCGCTGTTCAGCATCGTGTAAAAGCCGATGAACACCGGGATCTGGATGAAGATGGGGATGCAGCCGGCCACGGGACTGACCTTGTGCTCCTTCATGAACTCCATCGTCTTCAGGTTCTTCTTCTGCGGATCGTCCTTATACTTGTCGGCAATGGCCTTCATCTGCGGCTGGAGGGCGGCCATGCGCTTCATCGACTTCGTCGAAGCGTTGGTCAGTGGCCAGAAAAGGAGCTTGATGATGACCGTGATGGCGATGATCGCGAGTCCGTAGGACAGGCCAAGACCGTGCAGGCCGTTCATCGCGATCAGGAGGATGCGCGCGAAGAAGCCGAAGAACCGGCCGAAGTTCATCAACGCATCGAGGTTGTTGTTCAGCTCGGTGCCGATGTTGGCGACGCGGTCATACTCCTTCGGTCCGGCATAGACGGTGTATCCACGGAAGATCGATTCGCCCGTCGCGAGGCTTTGCGCCGGGTAGACCAGTCCGGCCTGGAAGGCGACGGGCTTCGGGTTGGCCCGCGAGTCCGCATCGACGACGGCCTTGGAAGGCGGCGGCAGGTCGAAGTGTTTCACGTAGACGGCGGCAGGCGGCTGGTTCGTCGCTGGAATGACCGCAATGGCGAAGAACTGGTTGTGGACCTCGGCCCAGACCACGTTGCTGTTGCCGGCGCGATACTCGGTTCGCGGGGTTCCCGGGATGCATCCAAGGGTGCGGTTCGCGAACCATCCTTCATCCGCGAGCGTTGGGGTTCCACCGTCATACCACATCGCGCCCTGGTTGAGCGGCAGGTCATGCGGAGTAAGCGGCGTGGAAGTGCCCACGAGGAACTGGTGCTCGGGGATGAGCAGCGGCTGGGTGCCCCGGTTCACGAGCCGCGTGCTGGCACTGATAAGATAGTTCGAGGTCGGGAGGAATTCCTTGATGATGACCAGACCACCGGGCAGCGCCTTCTCGGCCCTGACGCCCGCGCCGACCTGGGTAAGCGAATAGATTCCGTCGCCTTCCAGCGCAACGCCGCCAAGCAGGGACAACGCGGGCAACTGCGCCCCGGCATTCAAGGTGGCGACCGCCTGCGGCCCGCTGTTGGTCTTTCGATCGCGCGAAATGATGGCCTTGTAGTTCGTCAGGCCAATCTCCCTCAAGCCACCGCCGTGCGACGTGAAGGTGAGGACGGAGGCACCATTGGTGATGACGATCAACTGCTCGGCGACCGACGTCACCGGTCGGACCGGGACGTCGGTTGAAATCGCGGCGGCTGCCTGAACCACGGGAGCAACCATGTTGGAAGCCGAAGAAACCAGGTTGGAGGCTCCCGCAGGAATCACCTTCGGCGGATAGATCTTCGGCACGAGCACGACCTGCCACAGGACGATCAGGCCGAGCGACAGGGCGATGACGAGGATGGACTTACGATCCATGAGAAATCAGGAGAGGGCTTCGGAGGATTGAGGACGGTCGACCGGCGGAACGAGATCCAAGCCGCATCCACCCCAAGGATGGCAGCGGCACAGGCGGCGAACGGCCAGAACAGAACCCGCACCGGCGCCATGAAGCTGGACGGCCTCGACGGCATATTGCGAGCAGGAGGGATAAAACCGGCACCCGGCCGAGGCTCCGAAGAGCAACCGCTTGGCCGGCGAAAGGGTCCAGCGGTAAAGCTGAACCGCAAAGATGATCAACCGCTGGATCACGGATTGGCCTTCAACAAACCCTGCTGGCGGAGTGCCTTGAGAAAATCCCGCTCGACCTCGGAATACGACTTACGTGCAATCGAATTTCTGGCCACGAGGACCAGGTCCATCGGCCGGCCAATCTCATGCTGGTGACGGCGGAAAACTTCCCTGAGAAGCCTTCGGGCCCGGTTTCGGACGGTGGCGGGTCCCACCTTCTTGCTCGAAACGACCCCCAAGCGAAGCCCGGTCGCGGCATTCCGCGCCGAGACCCAGTTAAGGATCAAGGACCCGCAGGCGAGCCGCTGGCCCTCTTCACGGGCCCGGGCGAACTGGCCCGGAGCGCGGAGACGACGTTGCGCCGGCAGCGTCTGGCGGGCTGGACCGGCGGCAGACATTCAGACGATCAAACCGGGGTGAGGCGCTTGCGGCCGAGATTGCGGCGGCGGCGGAGGATCTCTCGGCCGCTCTTGCTGCGGCTACGGGCCAAGAAACCATGCTGACGCTTCCGGCGAATCTTCGAAGGTTGATACTGGCGCTTCATAAAATAGTCCCCGCTCCGGCAACCGGCCGGAGTTCAAGGGCCGCGCAGCCTATCAGTGAGACCCTTCGTGTCAAGCGGCCGGGCGACAGCTTGACCGGTGGTCGATGGAGTGCGAATTCTGACCTCCAGCATGAACTTCTTCACGCGTATTGCCTCCCTTCTGGCTTCCATCGTCTCGATCACCGGCTGTGCGGCCACGGGCAACGTCGGAACCAACCAGCAGTCGTATGTGGTCAAAGGCGTGGTCCGGGAAGTCCGGTCCAAGGACTCGGAACTGGTCATCCGGCACGAGGAGATCCCCGGCTACATGAAGGCGATGACCATGCCGATCGCAGTAAAGGACCGTAAACTCATGTCCGGACTCGCCTCGAACGACATCGTGCAGTTCAAACTGGTTGTCACGCCGGACGACGGTTGGATCGAATCGATCAAAAAGGTCGGCAGTGAATCGCCCGATGCACCGGAGCCCAAACCCCAGTTCCGCCCGTCCCGAGCCGTCGAGGAGCTCAAGCTGGGCGACATCATGCCCGACTTCACCATGACCAACGAACTGGGAAAAGCCGTCAGCCTTCATTCGCTCAAGGGCAACGCCGTCGCCCTGACCTTCATCTTCACCAGTTGCCCGTTCCCGACCTTTTGTCCGCTGATGTCCGAGAACTTTCGGAAGGCCCAAGCCACACTGACGACCGATTCTTCAGCTCCAAAAAACTGGCGGATGTGGTCCGTGACGATGGATCCGGAGAATGATTCCCCGGACGTCCTCAAGACCTACGCCGCACGCTACAAGCACGATCCGAAACGCTGGAGCTTCGTCACTGGCGACCTGATCGAGATCACCGCGCTGGCGGACCACTTCGGCCTGAAGTTTTGGAAGGCCAGCAATTCCATCAGCCATAATCTCCGCACCGTCGTCATCGACGCCGCCGGGCGGGTCCAGGCGATCGTCCCGGAGAACAAATGGACGGCCGAAGATCTCGTGGGCGAAATCCGGAAAGCCGCTGCGGCGAAATGAAGGGCGGGAAAGATTTCGTCTTCCTTAGTCGGCAGACGCTGCTTCACTCCGCGAATGCCCTTCGAACTGTTCCCGGACAATCCCGAGATCTACCGCATCCGCACCCGGGCGCCGGGGCCTGAGGGAAGCCTCCCTCTGGACGCCGACATGTTGCTGAACCGCCCGAGCGGCGACCTCTTCGGCCTGACGCAGAACGTCGGCATGGGCTGGAATCCTGAGGAAGTCGGCCGGAAACAGTATCTCATCCTCAGCACCCAGGGCGGCGTGCGCGCGCCGGACGGAAAACCCGTCGCACTCGGCTACCACACGGGCCACTGGGAGATCGGCCTGCTCGTGCAGGCGGCAGCCGAAGAGTTCCGGAAGTTGAAAACGATTCCCTTCGCGGCCTTCTGCTCGGATCCCTGCGACGGTCGGACCCAGGGAACCGCCGGGATGTTCGACAGCCTGCCCTATCGAAACGACGCCGCGCAGATCTTCCGGCGCCTCACCCGTTCCCTGCCCTGCCGGTCGGGTGTTCTCGGCATAGCCACCTGCGACAAGGGCCTTCCCGCGATGATGATGGCGTTGGCCGGAATGCGTGATCTGCCCGTCACGCTTATTCCCGGCGGCGTCACCCTGCCTCCGTCCGACGGCGAAGACCTCGGAGCGGTGCAGACACTTGGCGCACGCTACTCGCATGGCCTTCTCTCGCTCCAGGAGGCGTCCGACCTCGGATGCCGTGCGTGCGGTTCGCCCGGAGGCGGTTGCCAGTTCCTCGGGACTGCCGCGACGTCGCAGGTCGTCGGTGAAGCCCTCGGACTTTCCCTTCCCCACAGTGCGCTGGCCCCTTCTGGCGAACCCGTCTGGACCGATCTCGCCGTGCGTTCCGCCCAAGCCCTGGTCGAACTCGAAGCCAGGCGGATCCTCAGCCGTGACATCGTTACCGACGCCAGCATCCGCAACGCGATGATCGTCCACGCGGCCTTTGGCGGATCGACCAATCTGCTGCTCCACATCCCGGCCATCGCCCACGCCGCCGGGCTTCGGCGACCGACCGTCGACGATTGGAGCGACGTCAACCGTCGTGTGCCACGCCTCGTCAGCGTCCTGCCGAACGGCCCCGTCTATCATCCGACAGTCCGGGCGTTCCTAGCCGGTGGCGTGCCGGAAGTGATGTTGCATCTCCGACGGCTGGGCTTGCTGGACACCAACGTTCTCACCGTGACCGGTCACAGCCTGGGCGAAGTGCTCAATGGCTGGGAAACGGGCGAACGGCGGACGCGCTTCCGCGAGATCCTTCGCGAGCGCGACGGTGTCGATCCCGACGACGTCATCATGTCGCCCGACCAGGCGAAAGCCCGTGGACTCACCAGCACCGTCACCTTCCCTCGCGGGAACCTCGCGCCCGAAGGCTGTGTCATCAAGAGCACCGCCATCGATCCCTCAGTCGTCGATGCCGACGGAATCTATCGCAAGGAAGGCCCGGCCCGCGTGTTTCCCAGCGAACGCGCCGCCATCGCGGCGATCAAAGGCGGGGGCATCAAGGCCGGGGACGTCATGGTCCTCGCCGGTGTCGGGCCGATGGGCACGGGCATGGAAGAAACTTACCAGGTCACCAGCGCTCTAAAGTTCCTGCCCTTCGGCAAACACGTCGCACTCGTCACCGATGCCCGCTTCTCCGGCGTCTCGACGGGTGCATGCATCGGCCATGTGGGACCCGAAGCGTTGGCCGGCGGACCGATCGGAAAACTGCGCGACGGCGACGTCATCCGCATCGTTGTTGATCGCAACCAACTGGTTGGTTGCGTCGATTTCATCGGGGAGGGCACCGAACGTTTTTCCCCGGAAGAAGGCGCGCGCCGTTTGGGCGCCCGCTCAATCCGCGACGATCTTGCGCCCCACAAGAACCTTCCCGACGACACCCGTCTGTGGGCCGCGCTCCAGGGCGTCAGCGGCGGCACATGGGGCGGGTGCGTGTTCGACGTTGATGAGATCGTCCGTCGATTGAAGCCGCGCGTGTGAGCCATGGGGAATGCCACGGACCAATGGTCCTGAAGTTCATGGCTGAGCCGTCGCGATCTCGTTAGCGTCGCACAATGATCGTCATCACCGATGAACGCTGCGTGGAGTATTCCGCGCCCGGCCATCCCGAGAAACCCGCGCGCATCGCCAAGACGCTCGCACGGCTTCGCGCTCAAACCGACGTCGCCATCACCTGGGACAAGCCGGCCGAGGTCGATCTCGATCAACTGCTGCGAGCGCATTCGCCGGCTCTGATCCGCGACGTGGACACGGCCAAGGGCGACTTCGACGCCGACACTCCCAATCATCCCAAGATCACCGAACACGCCCGCCGCTCCGTCGGCGGCGCCATTAAGGCCATGCAACTGGCGCGCCAAGGCAAAGCCGCCTTCAGCCTGTTGCGGCCGCCGGGACATCACGCGACGAGGGATCGGGCGATGGGTTTCTGCTACTTCAACGGCATCGCAGTGGCGGCGTTGGAAGCGCTGGCCATGGGCGTCAACCGGGTCGCGGTCTTCGACTTCGATGTCCACCATGGCAACGGCACCGAGGCGATTCTCCTCGGTCATCCGCACGCGGCTTTCGCGTCCGTCCACCAGTCGCCGTGTTATCCAGGCACCGGTTTGAAGGACGCCGGAAAGAACTGCTTCAACTATCCCCTGCCGCCGCGCGCGCCGCGCGAGATCTACCGCGGCGCCTTGAAGCAGTCGCTTGAACGGTTGCTCGCCTTCAAGCCGGACCTCATCGGCGTGTCGGCGGGCTTCGATGCCTACGCCCGGGATCCGATCGCGCAGGAACTGCTGGAGGCGGAAGACTTCGAATGGCTCGGCGCGCGACTGCGGGACTGCGGCGTGAAGTTCTTCAGCGTGCTGGAAGGCGGCTACAGCGACGACCTGCCGGACTTGGTGCTGGCCTATCTCCGCGGCGTGCAGGGCAAGTAACGACGGCCTCCGTTCAACGTGAGAATCCAACCGGCAAGTCCAGCAGCCGCCACTCGCCTTCCGCGAGGCCGGTCAGACCGAAGTCACCGAAGCGGCTACGATGGAGGCGGACGACATTGCAGCCCTGGCTGGAGAACATGCGCTTCACCTGGTGGAACTTTCCTTCGATCAATTCCAGACGGGCCGCGCGCGGACCGGTGATCTCCAACTTGGCCGGTAGGCAGGGCTTGTCTTCGTCTTCCAACTGCAGCGTGCCGGCGGCAAAGAGCTCGACAAGACCGGCCGGCAGATCGTGGTCCACGGAGACTTCGTAGATCTTCGGAACCTTGTGCTTGGGGGACGTCCAGCGTTGGACGAGCTCGCCGACGTCGGTGATAAACAGGAGCCCCGTCGTGTCCTTGTCGAGGCGGCCGATCGACGTCACCTGCGGGTTTCGTTCCGACCAAAGCGCGGGCAACGCTCCATAGATGGAATCGCCTTCCCGTTCGTCACGGGAACAAACTAGGCCGGCAGGTTTGTGGTAGATCGCCAGAAGACCATCCGGAGCTTCGATGGGTTTTCCGTCGACGAGAATCCTGGTCGGATCGGCCTTGGCATCCGGCTTCGAAGCGGGTTGGCCGTCGACCGTCACGCGACTGCCACGCAACCAGTCGCGCGCTTCACTGCGAGTGCAGTAGCCGCAACTGGAGAGGATCTGATCGAGACGGCGAAGGGACATGGCGGGTCGATGGGCGACTAGGAGAGACTGCCGATGTTGCTGAAGTAGCCGGTGTAGAAGTTGATGATCTGGAACGCGACGTAGATGACGATGGCGATGTAGACCACCCTCGGCGTCCATTCGGCGAGCATCGACAGCTTCCGAATGCTCTCGTCGTTGTAGTAGGCGTGGAGGCGTTCGAGGGTCTGGTCATGCTGCCCGCTGATCTCGGCGGACGCGTAGAGATTGCAGAACAGATCGGGGAACTCGCCGGACTCGGCCACGAGCTGCGCCGGGGTTTTCCCAAGCTCGAAGCCTTCGGAAAATCCGGCGATGGTCCGGATGAGTCTTGGGGATCCGCTGGCCCGGGACGCGATTTCCCACGCGCCCAACACGGGAACTCCCGCACTCAGAAGAGCGCCCAACGCAGCGGTGAAACGGGTCAGCGCGAGGTCGCGCATCGTGCCGCCGAGGATCGGAATCGGCCGGCAGAAGGACTCGATCCCGCTCCGGAACCGTTCCGCCGTCTTCTGCTGAAGCAGGCTCATGATCAGGATCGGAACACCGAGGATGAGGCCGAAGAACAACGCTTTATTCAGGACGAAAGGCAGAACCTCGCCGTGAAGGAACAATCCTTGGAACAGGTTCAGGGGAAAGATCAACAGGGCGAACGCAAGGACCATGATCGGATACGACAAGCCGGAGATGATCTTGCGGGCGAGCGTCGCCCGGTCCCGGTAGTAGCCGGCCAGCATCTTGAAGGTGGAATCCATCCTGCCGCTCTGCTCCGCCGCTTCGATCAGCGAGAGGTCGAAGACCGTCAGCCAGGTATCCGCGCCTCGAAGAGCGCCGCTGAACGTGTCGCCCTGCGCGATCCGTTCGAGGACCCGGAGCAATGGCCGTCGAAAGGCCTTTGCCGGTGGATTCTTCGCGAGGTGTTCGAGCGCTTGGATCGCCGGAAGACCGGCCGAAAGCAACGCGCCGAGCTGGTGAAACAGCTCGGCGCGTCGTTCAAACTGATTGGGGAGGACGAGGAACGGCATGGCGACGTTCCATCGACGTCAAAGGGCCTTGTCCAACTTGGCTTTGAATTCGGACTTCGGACGGGCACCGACGAACTGGTCCACGACCTGGCCGTTCTTGATGATGAGCAGCATGGGAATCGACGTGACCTTGAAGTTCTGGGCCAGCTCGAACTGTTCTTCGATGTTGATCTTCCCGACCTTGGCCTTGCCGAGATATTCGGCGGCGATCTCGTCGAGAACGGGAGCGATCATCTTGCACGGACCACACCATTCAGCCCAGAAGTCCACGAGCACCGGCACGGTGGACTTCATGACTTCGGCGTCGAAGTTCTCTTTGGTAAGGGTAAGGACGTTCGCTGATGCCATGGAAGTAGGATCAGGGATCGGCTACAACGTCGTCGGAAGACCCCAGACGAGGTAAGCCACCACGCCAAGTCCAGCGAGAGCCGCCACCAGCACGACCACGCTCAGCGCCTTGTCGAGACCGGAGACTGACGCCGAAGCGGGGCGGGCCTGCCTGTTCTGGGTAGCGGGAGCAATCGGAGCTGCAGTTTTCGTCGGGGCCGGAGCGGGCCTGGACACGGACGCCGGAGTGGCGCTCGGAGTCGGCGGCTTGGGTGCAGTCGGAGCGGAAGACGATGCGGGAGCCGCCGTTGGCAGGCGAACCGTAGCACCCGCGGACGCCGGAGCAGGAGCGGCCGGGGCCGCTGTTGGAAGACGAATGGTCGCACCGCCACCGGCCGGCTTGGGCGGGAGGGCGATACGGACAGTAGCCTGCTTGGGTTGAACCTTGCTGGCTTCAGCAGGCTTGGGGGGCACGGCGCCACCGGACGGAGAAGGAATGTTCTCTGACATACGGGTTATTTGATCGGACGCTAGTTGTCGCGGCTTGGAAGTGTCAAACCGATATTCCCTTAAACGCAGAACGGACCGGTAGCCCGGTCCGTTTTGCAAAGTCATCCAACGGTCGAATGGGCCTCAGAAGCCTTCGCGCCCGCCGCCCCGATCTCCGCACTCGCCTCGCGGACCACGGTCACCGCCCCGACCACTACGGTGGCCGCCTTCACGCGGGGCGGGTTCCTCCCGGGGGGCGCAACGTTGACGGACAGGGCACGGCCTTGGAATTCAACGTTGTGAAACATTTCGACCGCCTTGATCGCTTCCTCGGAGGAGGAGAACTCCACAAAGGCGAAGCCTCGTGATTTGCCGGTGAACTTGTCGAACATCAAGTTGACCGACGCGACGGCACCGGCCTGTGAGAAAAGGTCGGTCAGGTCGTTTTCAAGGGTCTGGTAGGACAGGTTTCCCACGAAGAGTCTGTTTTCGCTCATGAACTTGGACCGCCCGGAAGAACCGTGGAGAAAGGGCGCTCCGCGTCCGCAGAACCCGCCGCAGGACATTCCATCCCGCTGACACCATGACACCAACCATCTAACGTTCCTCTCAGTCGAACGACGTTTTCTTGTCAGAACCGATTCCCAAGTCAAACCGGCTTTGGCACGTGGCTTGACGGGTGGCACCTCCGCACCAACAGTCCGCGGGTGAATTCGGAAGGCGTTGGCAAGCAGGTCGTCGCGGTTTTCGTCGTGACCCTGATCATCTATGTGGTCGGTTTCAGCTGGCTCGAGCATCGCCGTGTCGTGAAGGGACCGTGGAACGTGGCCTTCGCGACGGACGACGCCGGACATCCTTCGCTGACCATTTCCCACACCTACCTCGGGATCTCGAACGTCACCGTCCGCATTTCCGACAAGCCGATCACCAACCGCCTTCCGCCCACGGTCGTCAGCTTTGCTACGGTCACGAACACACCCGCATTTGGTGACATGCCCTACTTCGACGCGACGTTCCTTCCGGGCGCCCTCACGTTCAACCTGCTCGGTCACGAGATCGAACTCCTCCCCCGGACGCTCAAGCTCGATCTGCAGGAACAGCCGTGGATCAACGGCACCAATTACACGCTGTCCGGCCAGGGAAGATACCAGCCGCGCAAGAAATCGCGTTACTGACGCCGCCTGTTGGGCGGAACTCCTAAGCGAGAAGCCCAAGTAGATTGCAAGTCTCCGTCGTCCTTCGGAGTTTGCCGTTCCGACTTCGTCATCCAATCCGTTTCACGGCCACGTTGATGCCCATGACCCCGCCGAGCAGGTTCACCACGCGGACCGCGCGGCCATCGAGATCGCGCATGCGGGACTCGATGCCGCGCTGCGCCGGGAAAGCCCGCAACGATTCCAGGATGTAGCCGTGCGTATCCGCATCGCCGTAGAAGGCGCGGCCAAAAATAGGCACGAGCCAGCGGAGATAGCCGAAGTAGGCCGCACGCAGCCAAGGGTCATCCGGCTTGCCGAAATCGAGGATCAGGATCCGTCCGCCCGGTTTGGCCACACGGAACATCTCCTTCAAGCCACGATCCCAATCCGACAGGTTGCGAAGCCCGTAGCTCATCGTCACCACGTCGAAGCTCGCATCGGCGAACGGCAGGTTCATCGCATCGCCTTGGAGAAACTCGGGTTCAACGTTTCCTTCGGCCACCCGCCCGACGCCGCGTCGGCGCGCCACGGCCAGCATGGGTTCGCTGAAGTCCAAACCGACGACCTTGGCCCCACGTTTCGCGAGGGAGAAGGCCACGTCACCCGTTCCGCAGCAAAGATCCAGCGCCGCATCCCCGGGCGAAACCTCCGCCAACGAAATCATCCGGCGTTTCCACCACCGATGCAGCCCGAAACTCTGCAGGTCGTTGATCAGATCGTAGCGCGGGGCCACGGCGGCGAAGAGGTCGTTGACCTTCTGCGCCCGCTCCGTTCCCGGCTGGTAGAACTTGTTCGCCATTCCGCCTGATCGTTCTCCCATGGACGGCGACGTGCAACCCCGCGCCATCGAGCCCTCATGCCCGTTACCGTTCGTATATTCGTTTCAGTTCGTCGGGTGGGACGCCCGCGCGATACGCGAGGCTGACCCGCCACATCCGCGCGTAGGTGCGCAAGACCCCCAACTCCCGGAATCGCCGTTCCGATGTCACGACGGTTGCCGGCGCCAGCACAAGTCGCCCTTCGCCTCGCAGCCGCCGACAAAGCTCGAACTCCTCCATGATCGCCAGATCCGGCACCCCGCCAATCCTCACAAGGATTTCGCGCCGCACGAAAATCCCCTGGTCTCCCAGCACGAGCCCACCCGCCTTAAGTCGCAGCCAGCATTTCAACCGCGACCCCCGCATCAGCCATGTCGGACGCCGGAAGACTTTCCAGAATCCACCCCCAACCACATCCGCTTTCCCGAGGCTCCGGTGGACCGCTTCAACGAAGTTCCGTGGAACCCAAGTGTCCGCGTGCAACATGACGATCACGTCACCCGTCGCCGCCGCACAGCCGGCGCGCAGCTGCCGACCACGACCGCGTGGAGCTTCAAGCCAACGGGCGCCCGTCGATTCGGCGACCGCCCGGGTCGCATCGGCACTTCCGCCATCGGCGACGATGATTTCATGGACCCCGTCAGCAGCCCGCAACCTCCGGAGAGTCTCGGGAAGTTCTTCCGCCTCGTTCCAGGTGGGGATCACGACCGACACGGCGGAGCCCCATCCGGACGCCGGACCGGATTTCGCGGGGACCCTCGTGTTCGACTCAGTTGGCAAGCCGCGACGCTAGGACTCCCTGCCGTCCGGGGCAACCCGTTGCGATTCCGTCACGAAAAGAAACCAGTTCGTCACACGAGAATCGTCCACCGTGCCGCTAGATAGTTGAAACTCCGGGTCGTCGTCGCGGGTAAGACATGGCGAACGAGAGCAAGAACGGGAACGACCATGCAAACGACGACAACGCTGCCGAAGATCTACGGACCGGTCGCGGCTCCCGGACAGCCGGACACGGCCGATGCCCGACCGCAGAAGCCGCTCAGCCCGGAAGCACGGTCGCTCATGGCCACCCGGGCCGAAGCCGAGGCCGAACTGAGGGCGGGAAGCGCGGGCGACAAGATGTTGTTCGTGATCTTCGGGGCCGTCGCGGCGGCGGCTGTCTGGTATATCGCCGACGCGTTGAACCTTTTCGGCGGTGGCTGGTCGAACTTCGTCGAGCTGGTCCGCAACTGGATGAGCTGAACAGGATCTCCCGCTGCACTGTGTGGTGCGGATGGGTTGAAGGCAGGGGCCGGGTTTGCGGTGGGCACTTGGAGGAACCGAGAACCATTGTGGATCCGGCCCCAAATCTTTTCCGGCGACGGGACTTGTCAGGCGCATCGCGCCTTGGCTGGCTAACTGAACAACCCGCCTGCCATGAGCCTGCAAACTTCCTCCCGCCGCCACTGGATGAAAAAGTCCGCCGCCGCTCTCGCCGCCGCACCCGCCATTCTGTCGTCAAAAGCTTCGGCCGCCGAACCGCTCTACGTCGCCAAGAACGGCCGGATCAAACAGTCGGTCATCCCATGGTGCTTCAACCCGATGCCCGTGGCCGAGCTTGCGAAACACTCCGCCGCCATGGGCCTCAAGTCCGTCGAGCTGACCGGACCGGAGAATTTCCCGCTGCTCAAGGAACTTGGTCTCGTCTGCGCCCTCAGCGGCAGCCACGGATTCGCCAAGGGTTTCGCGCACAAGGAAGAGTGGGCCGAATGCATCGCCAGCCTCCGCAAGAGCATCGATGCCACGGCCGCCGCCGGATTCTATTCCGTGATCACCTTCTCCGGTTTTCGCCGCGGACTAAGCAACGAAGAAGGAATGAAGAACATGGTCGATGGCCTGAAGCAGCTTGTCGGTTATGCGGAGGAGAAGAAGGTCACGCTCTGCCTGGAGATGCTGAACTCCAAGGTCGCCACCACCATGAAGGGCCATCCGGACTACTTCTGCGACGACATCGAACGCTCCGTGGAGATCTGCAAACGCATCGGTTCACCCCGGCTAAAGGTCCTGTTCGACATCTACCACGTCCAGATCATGCACGGCGACGTCATCAGCCGCATCCGCCAGCACAAGGACTGGATCGGCCACGTCCACACCGCCGGCAACCCCGGCCGCAACGAGATCGACGACACGCAGGAGATCTACTACCCGCCCATCATGAAGGCCCTGCTCGACGTGAAATACAACGGCTTCGTCGGCCAGGAGTTCATCCCCCTCCGCGACAAGGTCGCCTCGCTGAACGAAGCCGTGAAGCTCTGCGACGTGTAGGGCACAGGTTGGGCGTCTCCGCCCAACCTGGTGTTACTGATCAACGAAGGTTGGTAGGGCGAAGGCTCCCGCCGAGCCGCCTCGAAGTTTGCTGCATTCAAGAAGCGTTCTCATGGGAAACCTGACGTGCCGCTTTAGCCTGCCGGTTTTCAGAAGCTCACGAGGCAGCTCGGCAGGAGCCTTCGCCCTACCACTCTTCTGCCTGATCCGCGTCATCTGTGGTTCCACTTCCCCTTCATCCTTGGATTCAGCATTCCCTTTTTCCGGGCGGGCCGTTGAATCGCCGCCATGTCTCGGGACTACGTGCTGCACAACACCCAGGCTCCGGCCGATCTCCAGATCGACTACGCCGGGGAGCTGAATCCGCAGCAGCTGGCCGCCGTCATGTCGCCGCCGGGGCCTTCGCTCATCATCGCCGGGGCCGGTTCCGGCAAGACACGCACGCTGACCTACCGCGTTGCTTTCCTGCTGGAACAGGGCATCGCCCCTGAACGGATTCTCCTGCTGACCTTCACCAACAAGGCCGCGCGCGAGATGATGCGACGCGTGACCGACCTGCTCGGCACCGAGTTGCGCGCTCTCTGGGGCGGAACATTCCACAGCATCGGCAACCGCATGCTCCGCCAGCACGCCGCGCTGCTCGGCTTCACGAGCGACTTCTCCATCCTCGACCGGGAGGACGCGAAGGACCTGCTGACGACCTGCCTTGCCGAATCCAAGATCGACACGAAGGAGACGCGGTTCCCGAAGGCGGACGTGCTGGGCGACATCTTTTCGATGAGCGTCAACACGGGGAAGTCCATCGCTGAGACGCTCGGCCAGTTCTACGAATACTTCGCCCTCCTCGCGCCCGAGATCGAACGCGTGTCCCGGCTCTACATCCAGCGCAAGCAGGCCGCCAATGGCATGGACTTCGACGACCTGCTGGTGCTTTGGCTGAAGCTGCTGCGCGAACACGCCGAAGTCCGCGAGGTCTACCAACGCCGCTTCCAGTTCATCCTCGTGGACGAGTATCAGGACACGAACTCGCTCCAGAGCGAGATCATCGACGTGCTCGCCGCCGGCCATCGCAACCTGACCGTCGTGGGCGACGACGCGCAGAGCATCTACGCGTGGCGCGGGGCCAATTTCCAAAACATCCTGAAGTTCCCCGAGCGTTACACCGGCGCGTCCGTCCACCGCATCGAGACGAACTACCGCAGCACGCCGGAGATCCTGGAGGTGGCCAACGCCGCCATCGCGGGTAACACCCAGCAGTTCAGAAAAGTCCTCACGGCGGCCCGGCCCTCGGGATCGAAGCCGGCGGTGGTGCCGTGCAACGACGGGGGCGAGCAGGCCACTTTCATCTGCCAGCGCGTGCTGGAACTGCGCGACGAGGGCGTCAGCTTGAACGACATCGCCGTGCTCTACCGTTCGCACTTCCACGCGCTGGAGCTGCAGCTCGAACTGACGCGGCGGAACATCCCGTTCTCCATCACCAGCGGCATCCGCTTCTTCGAGCAGGCGCACATCAAGGACATCGCCGCGTTTCTCCGGATTGTGTCGAACCCGAAGGACGAACTCGCCTTCAAGCGCCTCGCCCGGATGCTTCCCGGCATCGGCGGCAAGGCGGCGGACAAGCTGTGGGACGGAATGGCCGCGAGCGTGAAGCGGGGAGACGGGATCGCCGAGATGAACACGGCCTCCGATGTCCCTCCTCCGGTCCGCCCTGCGCTCGCCGTCTCGCTCGCACGCATTTCCGGCCTGGTTCCCAAGAAGGCCGCCGCCGCATGGGCGCAGTTCGCCGCCACGATGTCTCAGATCGAAGCGCCCGATGTCCGCACGAAGCCCGGGCAGATGATCGCGCTCATCGTCCTGGCGGTTTACGAGGACTACCTGAAGGAGGAGTTCCCGAACTACCGCCAGCGCCTGGAGGACGTGAAGCAGCTCGCCGAGTTCGCGGAACGGTTCCAGTCGCTTGACGAGTTCCTCAGCCAGCTCGCGCTGATGACGAATGTGGAGTCCTCCGAATCCGCCGCCGCCGCGTCCCGCGACCAGGAGCAGCTCAAGCTCTCCACCGTCCACCAGGCCAAAGGGCTCGAGTTCGACATCGTCTTCGTCATCATGCTCTGCGACGGGATGTTCCCCTCCGGCCGTTCGTCCGAGAGCGTCGACGGCGAGGAGGAGGAACGCCGGCTCTTCTACGTGGCCGTCACCCGCGCGAAGAACGAACTCTACCTGACCTATCCGCTGATGCGTTTCACACCCGGCATGACCGGCGACGTCTTCCAGCAGCCCTCGCGCTTCCTCGGCGAGATCCCGAAGCATCTGCTGGAGGAATGGAATCTTCGGCCGCACAACAACTCCCCGTTCTGATGTCGCAAACCTGCATACTGCCGGAACGAAGTCGTCCCATGGTAGGGCGGGCATCCTGCCTGCCCCGTCCTGACCAGAGCTTCCGGAATAATCCATCATCAGATCAGACCGAAGATCCCACCGTTACCGTTGAGACTTCCTTGGGCAGGCAAGATGCACTGCCCTACCTTGAAGCATCCACGTCGTGCCGACAGCTCTTCGGCATCTTTCTCAGGAGCCTCCTCCTGCTGGCCGTGCTCTGCCTGACCGGTTGCCGGACTTCCGCCCAGGAAACCAACTCGCCCGCTCCCAAGCGGCTCGTCCTGAAACCATCCTCCGCCTGGCAGATCAACCTTCCGTCCGACGGGCGCTTCGATTCGTCCGCGCTCATGCTCCAGCCCAACGGCGAGCTGTGGACGCTGTGCGACAACCACACGAACCTTTACCGCATCGATTTCCCCAAGGGCACGAACGCCGCCAGCCTCACGGTCCTCCCGCAGTTCCTGAAGCCCTCGCAGCTCGCGCCCTTCAACAAGGACAAGATCGACCGCTACGACATCGAGGGCCTGACCCGCGACGACCGCGGCCGCATCTACGTCTGCGAAGAGGCGAACCGCTGGATTCTCCGCATGAGCCCGGATGGTTCCACGTTGGAGCGCCTCGCCATCGACTGGTCGCCGGTGGCGAAGCAGTTCGATCCGAAAGACGGCAACGCGTCGTTAGAGGGCGTCGCCGTCATCGGCAACCATCTCTTCGTGGCGAACGAACGCAGCCTTCCGCGCATCATCGTGGTGGACCTGACGACGTTGAAGGTGATCGACGACTTCTGCCCGACCTACAACATCCCGCTGATCAACGAAGCCCACTTCTCCGATCTCGCGGCCTACAACGGGCACCTCTTCATCCTCGTCCGCAGCCGCGCGCAGATCCTGGAGGTCGATCCGGCGTCCAGGCGGGTCGTGGCGGAATACGACTGGTCCGCCTGCGAACGCGATCCGGAGTTCGCCTACCTCACGCGCTTCAACACGGGTAACATGGAGGGCCTGGCCGTGGACGCCGGGGGCTTCTGGATGGTCACCGACAACAACGGACTCGGCCGCAAGACGCACCCCGATGACATCCGCCCGACATTGTTCCGCTGCCCTTGGCCGAAGGAGGTCGCCCGTTGAACAATCCTCTTGAAACGACGCGGCAATCCTATACTCAGCGCATTGCGACATCCGATCCGAACAGACACTCGTGAAACCAACCGACCTTCGCGGCATCCTCCAATACATTCCCAGCTTCAGGGAGAAGACCTTCGTCATCGCCGTCGATGGCGCGATCATCACGGATGACAACTTCGCCAATCTCCTCCGCGACATCGCGGTCCTCCGTTCGCTCAGCATCCGCGTCGTGCTCGTCCATGGCGCCGCCCTCCAGATCCGCGAACTCGGCGAGCAGCAGGGCATTATTCCGTCGGACCTTTCCGGCAACGGCGTGACCGACGAGGCGACCTTGAAGCTCGCCCTGACCGCCGCGAACCGGCTGACCCACGAGATCCTCGAGGGTCTGGCCGCGAACGATCTCCGCGCGGCCAGCACCAACGCCGTCGTCGCCCATCCGCTCGGCATCCTCCACGGACTGGACCACCAGATGACCGGCAAGGTGGAGCGCATCGACACCGAATTCCTCCAGCAGCTCGTCAGCTCCGGCATCATCCCGGTGATCCCGCCGCTCGGTTTCGACGGCGAGGGAAAGACCTTCAGGGTCAACTCCGACACCGTCGCCCTCGAAGTCGCCGAAGCCCTCCACGCGGCCAAGCTCATCTACATCACGACGGCCGACGGGATCGTCCATCAGGGGAAAGTTGTCCGTCATCTGCCCGTGGCCCAGCTCGACGCCATGCTCTCGAAGGGCAAGGCCGACTTCTCCCCCGAGATCTTCACCAAGGCCCAGTCCGCCGCCACCGCCTGCCGCAACGGCATCGCCCGCGTGCACATCATCAACGGCAAGGAGGACGAGGGGTTGCTGGCCGAGATGTTCTCCAACGAAGGCGTCGGCACGATGGTCTACGCCAACGAATACGAGAAGATCCGCCGCGCCCAGAAGAAGGACGTCGCCGCCATCCTCAAGATCATCCAGTCCGCCGTGGATTCGGAGGAGCTCGTCCGCCGCACCAAGGCGACGCTCGAAAAGCAGATCAGCGAATACTACCTCTACGAGATCGACCGCAACCCGGTCGCCTGCGTGGCCCTGCACCTCTATCCGGAGCAGAACAAGGGCGAGCTCGCCTGCCTCTTCGTCGCGCCCACGCATGAGAACCAGGGCATCGGCAAGAAGCTCATCCAGTTCGTCGAAAACAAGGCCCGAGAACTCAATCTCGACGACCTGCTGACCCTGTCGACGCAAGCCTTCACCTACTTCCAGACCAAAGGCGGTTTCGGAGAAGGCACCCCCGAAGACCTGCCCCCCGGCCGCCGCGACAAATACGACTCCAGCGGCCGCAACTCCAAAGTGCTCGTGAAACGGCTGAAGGCCATGTGATCCCTGAGACCGATGACTCTTCGGAGTAAGAAGGCGGCTTTGGTTTTCTTCGGCTTTGTCGGCGTCTGCATCCTCGCTTTCCTTGGCCTTAAGATCATCAACGACCGGCACCTCACGAGAGCGCGGCAGATTCAAATCGGGGATTCGATGGAGAAAGTGCGAGACCTGCTCGGATCGCCCATCGTGTCCGACTCGGAATACTTTTCTTATGCGTCCTGGCGCTACGGAATCCGCTTCGATTTCAACTCCGGATTCCCTTGGTTGAGGGTTCGAATGACTGGCCCGGGCACCAACGATCTCGCCTTCTACTTCGACGCCTCGAACCGCGTTGTGAGGATACAGATGCCGAACCAGTAAGGCCCGAAGGGCCTCAGGCATTCCAGCGTCCCTCCGGGACTCGAACTTTGCTGGACGGTTTCCAGCCACATTGTGGCTGGCTAATCTCCGATGTCGCTCCGCGACTAGTGCGCCGCCGCGTTGCAGTGACGACTCCGGACCGTTTAGTCCTCGCTGTTCAGAGAGGCGCGGACGCCGAACTTCTTCTTGAGCGCGAGACAGTCGGCCAGCTTCTTCACGCCACCGGTGCAGGTCGGATCGCTGAGGGACGCGGCGGCCACGCAGACGCCCATCTCCAGGCATTCCTGAAGCGGCTTCTCATCGTGCAGGCCGAGGAGGACTCCGGCGCAGAAGGCGTCTCCGGCTCCGGCGGTGCCCGCGATGTTCTTGGCGCTGAGCTTGAGCGAGCTCTGCCAGACATCCTCGCCCTTGCGCGTGCGGCAGAAGCCGCCTTCGGGGAAATGGATGACGACGAGTTCCTTCACACCCTGCTGGAGCAGCGCCCCGGCGGCGTGGCGGACGGAGACGGTGTCGAGCTTGCCGTCGGCACCACGGAGCTTGAAGCCCGTGACCTTGCCGGCCTCGATCTCGTTGATGATGCAGTAGTCAACGGCCTTGAGGGCGGGGCCGACGACCCTGGCGAAGCGGTCGCTGTCTTCGCTGACGACGTCGATGCTGGTCTTGAGCCCGGCGGCCTGGGCGGCGCTGAGAATCTTGGCGGCCTTGGTGCCGAACTTGGCGTCCGGCGCGTCCATGGCGTCGAGGAGCAGGAGGTAGCCAAGGTGGAAAATCTTGGCCCTGAGCTTAGAGAAATCGATGTCGGCGCCGTTCCAGAGGGCATTGGCCCCGCGGTAATGGAAGAACGTGCGGCGGCCGCCGTCCTTCTCGGTCATGACGTCGGTGAAGGACGTGGCGGCCTCGTTGGTCGTGCCGAGGTGCTTCGTGTCGATCTTGTTCTTCTTGCAGTCGGCCTGGATGGATTCGCCGTGGGCGTCCTTCCCGACAAGGCCGGCACCGACCAGGGGAAACCCGGCTCCGAGCTTGGAGAGGTCGAGGAGGAGATTGTAGGGCGAGCCTCCGGAGCCCTCGTGCTGCGCGCGGATGTTGGCGAGCTGTTCACGCTGGGGGTAGACGTCGACGACTTTGACCTGGTCGATGATCCAGTTGCCGCCGGCAATGATGCCGCGACGTGAGGAGGCAGATTTGTTTTTCATGGAGCCGATTCGGCAACGCTAGGGTTGTGATGAAACAAAGGCAATCCGCATGAATGGCAATCCTTCTCCAGTTCCCGCGCTTCGGGCTTCGGCCAAGACGAACCGGTCGAAGCAACGCCACAGGCCGGGCCGAAACCTACTTTCGTAGCAGCAGCCCCAAGGCTTTTCGTTTGGGTTCAATTCGGCCGCGCTTATGTTTTGCCGCGATGAACCGCATCGCCTCACTGCTCACAGCCGTCCTGCTTGTTGGAATCGGTCTCGCCACTCCGGGTTGCCATAAGCGATATGCTCCAGCTCTGCCGATATTCGACTCTGCCAAGCTTTCGGAGATCGACGCGGCCATCGAGTCCTTCATCGAGAAGAAGCAGATGCCAGGCGCGGTTTACTGGTTGGAAAGTCGCAGCTCGCCCTATCACAAAGCCTACGGCACTCGCACTCTCAATCCGGCCGCTGAGGCTATGGATGAAACGACGATCTTCGACGCGGCTTCGTTGACCAAGGTCATCGCCACCACGCCGTCGATCATGATCCTGATCGAGCAGGGCAAGGTGGAGGTCGATGCGCCGGTGTCGCGCTACATCCCCGAGTTCAAGGGCGGAGGCAAGGAAGCCATCACCGTCCGCCACCTGATGACCCACACGTCGGGCTTGATCGCCGGTTTGCCCGCCACGCCGGCTTGGAGCGGCTACGACAAGTCCATCGCCCTCGCCTGCGCGCTCAAGGTCACGCATCCGCCCGGCACCTTCTTCCGGTATTCGGACCCGAACTACATCCTCGTCGGCGAGATCGTCCAGCGCGTCAGCGGCAAGCCCTTGAACGAGTTCGCCGCCGAGAAGGTCTTCGGCCCGCTCGGCATGAAGGACAGCGGTTATCTTCCGCTCAACCGCTTCCCGGCTTCGCGCATCGCCCCGACGGAGAAGGTCTCGGGCAAACCTCTTCGGGGCGAAGTCCATGATCCCACCTCGCGCCGGATGGGCGGCGTGGCCGGACACGCCGGACTCTTCACCACCACGGCCGATCTCGCCCGCTTCGCCCGGATGATGCTCAACCTCGGCGAACTCGACGGCGTCCGCATCTTCAGGCCGGAGACCGTTCGCCTGATGACCTCCGTGCAGTCGCCCGCCGGATCGTGGAACCGCCGCGGGCTCGGCTGGGACATCGATTCGGTCTACTCACGTCCGCGCGGCACGGTGTTTCCCGTCGGCAGCTATGGCCACACAGGTTTCACCGGCTGCATCTTCTGGGTCGATCCATTCTCCAAGACCTTCTACGTCTTCCTCAGCAACCGCGTTCACCCGGACGGCAACGGCAACATCCTCCCGCTCTACGGCACGCTGGGAACATTGTCCGCGCAGGCGTTTTACGGATTCGACTACGCCAAGGTCGCGGGCGCTCTCCAGCCCCGCGGACAGTCGGACACGAACAAACCCGTCCTCAACGGCATCGATGTCCTCAAGCGCGACGGCTTCGCGCAGCTCAAGGGCAAGAAGGTCGCGTTGATCACCAATCACACCGGCCGGGATCGCGACGGCAACTCCACCATCGACCTGCTCTTCAACGCGCCCGGCGTGAAGCTCACGATGCTCTTCGGTCCCGAACACGGCATCCGGGGCGAAGTGGACGAGAAGGTCGGCGACTCCATCGACCAGAAGACCGGCCTGAAGGTTTACAGCCTTTATCCGGAAAGCCCGAGGCGTCCGGCGGGAATGAACGAAGCCGATTACACCAGGCTCGCCATGGAATCGCGCAAACCGCGGCAGGATCTTCTCAGGCAGGTCGACATCGTCGTCTTCGACATCCAGGACATCGGCTGCCGCTTCTACACCTACGTCTCCACCATGGGCGGCGCGATGGAGGCCGCCGCGCGGGCAGGAGTTGAGATCATGGTGCTCGACCGCGTGAACCCCATCGGCGGGCGCATCGTGGAAGGTCCGGTGCAGACACGGTTCCAGAGCTTTATCGGCTACCACACGTTGCCGGTCCGCCACGGGATGACCGTCGGAGAACTGGCGCGGATGTTCAACGAGGAGCTCGGCTACAAGTCCAAGCTCGCCGTCGTGCCCGTCGAAAACTGGACGCGCGCTCTGTGGTTCGACGAGACGAAGCTCCCGTGGCTCAATCCTTCGCCGAACATCCGTAAGCTCGACCAAGCCGCGTTTTATCCCGGTGTCGGCCTCGTGGAGTTCAACCCCGTCTCCGTCGGCCGGGGGACGGACATGCCCTTCGAAGTCGTCGGCGCCCCGTGGATCGACGGCGCGCTGCTCGCGAAGGAGCTGACCGCGCTCAACCTTGCCGGAGTCAAGTTTGTCGCCACCCCCTTCACCCCGACCTCAAGTGTCCATGCGAAGAAACTTTGCCACGGAGTAAAGATGACGGTGACCGACAGGGAACTCCTCCGGTCCGTCGACATCGGCATCGCGGTCGCGTCGGCGCTCGAGAAACACTATCCGAAGGAGTTCAACCTGCCGAAGTTCGAGACGCTGGTCGGAAATCCCGAAGCGACCCAGGACGTGAAGAACGGCGTGTCGCTGCCTGAATCCCATGGGCGATGGAGCGCGGCGCTGGCCTCGTTCCTTGAACGCCGCGAGCGTTATCTGATTTATCGCTGACCGTGCGGACAGCTAATGCGGTCTTGTGTTCCGGTAATTAGTCAGTTACTTCCACCGCTTCATATGAAGAACGACATGCTCAAGAAATTCGCCGCCCTCCGCACTTCCCTGGTCAACGAAAAGCGGTCCCTCGAGGAACGGCTGTCTGAAATCAACGACGCCCTCGGCTCCGAGACCGCCACGGTTTCGGCTCCTGCCGCCGTCGTTCGTTCCGTCGCGAAGGCCAAGGCGAAGGCCAAGACCCCCCGGACCCGCAACGCCGTTTCCCTGAAGGAATTGGTCAAGCAGGTGACCACCGGTAAGCCCATGACCAAGGATGAGATCTACGCCGCCGTGAAGAAAGAGGGCTACACGTTCACGACCGACAAGCCCTTCGCCTCCATCAACGTCGTCCTCTACACCAAGGGGCAGTTCAAGAACAACGGCGGCAAGTTCAGCCCCGCGAAGTGATTTCATCGGGCTTTCATCCCCGTGCTGGCCAAACGTGTCATCCCCTGCCTTGACGTCCACGACGGCAAGGTGACCCGAGGCGTCCAGTTCGGCCGGGCCGAAGCCGGCGAGCTGAAGAACGTCGGCGACCCGGTCGATCTCGCGATCCGCTACAACGAACAGGGCGCGGACGAGATGGTCTTCTTCGACATCACCGCCTCGGCCCACGGCCGGACCTCGATGATCGAGGTCATCGAGCGCACAGCCGACCAGTGCTTCATGCCGCTCACGGTCGGCGGCGGCATCCGCGCGGTCGCCGACATGAGCCAGATGCTCCGGGCCGGGGCCGACAAGGTCAGCATCAACTCCTCCGCGCTGGCCACGCCGAATCTCATCCGCGAAGGCGCGGAGAAGTTCGGCAGCCAGTGCATCGTCGTCTCGATCGATGCCAAACGCGTGTCGCCCGAGTCATGGCGCGTCTTCTCGCACGGCGGCCGCAAGGACACCGGCCTGGACGCTCTGGAATGGGCCAAGCAGGCCGTCGCGCTCGGCGCGGGCGAGATCGTCCTGAACAGCATCGACGGCGACGGCACGAGGAAGGGCTTCGACCTCATCATCACGCGGCGCGTCAGCGAATCCGTCGGTGTGCCGGTCGTCGCCAGCGGGGGCGCCGGCTCGTTGGAGCACATGGCCGAAGTGCTTCTCGAAGGCCACGCCGACGCCGTTCTGGCGGCGAGCATCTTCCACTATGGTGAATTCACCGTGGGCGACGTGAAGAGGCACCTCGCGTCGCGTGGATTGCCGGTCCGTCTATGAGCGACATGACCCAGAGCCGATGGTTTCCCATCGTCCTGCTCACCGTCTCCAACGTCTTCATGACGTTCGCCTAGTATGGTCACCTCAAGCACAAGGACCAGCCCATCTTGAAGGCCATCCTCGTCAGCTGGGGCATCGCCTTCTTGGAATACGTCGTCATGGTTCCGGCCAATCGGTGGGGAAACAACGTCTACACGGCCACGCAGCTCAAGGTCATCCAGGAGGTCATCACGCTGATGGTCTTCGCCGTGTTCGCCGTCAATTATCTCGGCGAAACACTCCGCTGGAACCACCTCGCCGCCTTCCTCTGCATCCTTGCCGCCGTCGCCTTCACGTTCCTGCCGAAGCATTGACGCGTTGGGGAAATCCGAAGGCCGAATCCCCGAAGCTCGAAGGAATTTCCAAGTCCGAAGCCTCAACCGTTACGCCTTCGGACTTCCTTCGGCTTTTGGCCTTCTGGTTTCGACCTTCAGTCCCGGTATCCGTTGGGATTCTTCACATGCCAGTTCCAAGCGGTGCGGACGATGTCCTCGAGCTTCGGATACTTCGGCTTCCAACCCAATTCGGTGAAGGCCTTGTGGGCCGCTGCCACGAGGCGCGGCGGATCGCCGGGACGGCGCGGCTTCTCGATGGCCGGGATGCTCTTGCCGGTGATTTTCTCACACGTCTGGATCACTTCGCGGACGCTGTAGCCGTCGCCGTTGCCGAGGTTGAAGAAGCCCGTCGTGCCGGCTTTGAGCGCGAGCAGATGGGCCTGGGCGAGATCGACGATGTGGATGTAGTCGCGCACGCAGGTGCCGTCGGGCGTGGGATAGTCGGTGCCGAAGATCTGGCACTCCTTCGCCTGGCCGAGAGCGACCTTGAGCACGTTCGGGATGAGGTGCGATTCGACGCGGTGATGTTCGCCGAAACGCTCGCTGGCTCCGGCGGCGTTGAAGTAGCGGAAGGCGACGAACTCCAATCTGTGGATCTGGTGATACCACTGGAGGATCTTCTCGAACATCAGCTTGGACTCGCCGTAGGGATTCACCGGCTTCTGCGTCGTGGTCTCGTCGATGGGAACGCGGTCCGGCGTGCCGAAGGTCGCGCAGGTGGAGCTGAAGACGAATTTCTTCACCCCGTTCTGCTGCGCGGCGTCGATGAGGTTCAATCCGCCCGCGACATTGTTCCGAAAATACTTCGAGGGGTTGACCATCGATTCGCCGACCAGCGCGTGCGCGGCGAAGTGGACCACGGCCTCGGGCGCGGCGGCCTCCACGGCGGCGAAGATGTGGGCGCGGTCGTTGAAATCCCCCTGCACAAAAACTGCACGCGGATCGACAGCCGAGCGGTGCCCCTCGGTCAGGTTGTCGTAGACGGTGACCTGGTGGCCGGCGTTGAGAGCCTCCTCGACGAAGACGGACCCGATGTAACCCGCACCACCCGTGACGAAAATCTTCATGTGAGGAAAGGCTAGATTAGGATCCGTATGGGCCACAACCCGTTTGTCTATCTGCACTCCTTCAGACCGTCCTGCGGAACCGCCACAGGCAAAGAGCGCCCACTCCCAGCAATGCCAGCGTGCCCGGCTCCGGGACGACGCCGGCGGCGAGGCCCTGGCCGGGGACGGTGTTGTAGGCGTAGTCGAGGATGCGGCCGTCGTTGTAGAGTCCGCCGCGCACGCGGATCCATCCGTAGTGCAGCCCGTCGGCCGCGAAGAACTGCACGCCCACGTAGCCCTCGATGAGATTGAAGGGTGGGTTGGCGGCGAACTCGCCCCCGCCGTTGAACCCACGGCTCAAGTTGTAGAGCAGGTAGGGGCCGGTGATCGAACTCAGCGGCTGGGGGTTGTAGCCGACCCACTCCAGGCCCGTGGCCGTGGCCCCGGCCGAGATGTCGGCCCCGGCCAGGAGCCGCCGCGCCCGGAAGGCAGAGCGGAAGGCATCGGCCGGATAGCCGAGGACCCCGTTCTGGTTCTGCGGTTCGAGGTAGAGGCCGCCGCCGAACGGGTCTTCCCCCACGAAGCGGAAATCGTTCACGCCGTCCCCGTTGAGATCCATGAGGAGCTCCGCGACCGGTGCAAAACTTTCCGGGAATCCAACTTGGATCCCCGCGCCATAGCTGAAGTAAACGATGCTCTGCGCTTGGGTGTGGAGTCCCATCGCCAACAGGGCGATCAACGCGATGAAGGGTTTCATAAGCATCACCTTGTCTGCCGCACTTGGAGGAACTGCTGCGCGTTCGTGGTGGTCAATAGCACGGAGACGTTGGTCTGGAGCGCGACGATCTCGCCGGTGATGGCCGTCCAGTTGGTCGTGCCGAGGTCATCGTTGGCCAGCAGCTCGAACCGGCTGCCGACTCGGGCGGGCCATGACACGGCCATCTGGTTCGAGCTGACGAGCATCGTCTGGAGCACGAGCGGATGGGTGGTCTCATCACGGGCTCCGTTGAGGACGACGCTGGCCCACTGGCCGTTGTTGTAGGCGTCGGTCGTCAAGGTTCCCTTGTGGGTCACGATCACGAGCAGCTCTTCCCCGGCGGTCACGTTCGTGACCGTGACCTGCTCCACGTTGTCCCGCCAGTTGTCGCCCTGCGTCGCGGCGGCGGACGGGTTGAAGGGGTTGAGGACGTAGGCGCGGTTGGTCACGCCGCCTTTGACGACCACCAGATCGAGGTCGTTCACGAGCATCGAGTTGGTCCGGTTCATGGCCCCGAAGATGTAGTTGTTGGCCGGGGGATCGTTCCAGACGAGCGTGAGCGTGACGGTGCCGGAGCTGGTCGCCTTGGCCACGAACTGCGCCGTCTTGCCCTGGGTGAAGCGCAGTTCCTTGATGATGGAGTTCCGGCCGTTCTGGCTTTCGGCGTAGACGAAGGTGACGGAGCCCGCCGCGTCGAAGACGCCATGTCCGTATCGGTAGCTGGGGCCGGGCACATTGCTGAAGGACTTGGCCCCGGCGATGGCCACGGCCTTGTAGGTCGCGCCGTTGAAGTAGAAGTTCGTGCCGAGGAGCCGCTTGACCAGCTCCTCGACGAGCGCGAGTCCGCCGGTCACGACGGGCGCGGAGAGGCTGGTGCCGTCCACGGTCTGATACCAGTCGTCGCTCGTGGGCGACGCCGTGACGATGGCTTCGCCCGGCGCGACGAGGTCGGGCTTGATGCGGCCGTCGTCCGTCGGGCCGAAGGAGGAGAACGGACTCACGGTCCAGGCGTTGGTCAGATCCGGGTTCTTGGCGCAGGACCCGACGTGGAGCGGGTTCTTGGCCGTGGAAGAGCCGCCCAGCGTGTCGTAGCCGTTGGTCCCGCCGTTGGCGTCGTGGACCAGATTCGTCACGAGGGCGAAGCCGCCGTTGGTGCTGATCGCCGCCGGGGTGATGCCGGAAGGCAGAGAGCCCAGGAAAATGGCGTGGGGCGCGGGCTGCGAGGCGGGCATCCAGTCAGGAGCGCGGTTGTTGCCCGCAGATGCCACGACCAGCGGCACACGGTTGGTCGAGAGCATCCGGTCCATCCTTTCGGCCAAGCTATTATAGGAACCGAAGTAGGGCGACTCGTTGGTCGAAACGGACATGTTTCCTTCCCAGATCGGGTAGTCGCCGATGAAGGGGCCGGAATTGAAAAATGAGTTGATCCCGATCCAGCCGGTGCGGTCGCCCGAGGAGAAGTTGGCCAACTGCGCCCCGAAGTAGTAGCGCATGTTCTGGATTGTTGCTGGCGTGGAGAATCTTTCCAGCCTCGCACCCCGCGCCATGCCGGTGGCGTTGGTCCGGTTCGGCACGGGAAAGCCCGAGGTGTCGAGCGGCTGCGGGAAGTAGCCGCCGATGGTCCCGGCCACACCCGTGGCATGCTGGACGGCTTCGAAGTCGCTGGTCCCCTGCTCGAAATTGTAGGCGCGGGTGGCGAAGCCGCCCCCGGTGAAGACATTGTGCGTGGTGCGGAGCTGGCCCTCTTCGAACACTCCCACGACCACGTTCGAGCCGTGGAGGTTGAAGACGTTCGCCTGCCAGAGCTGGTCCGCCCGCACCGTGCGGGCGGCGCCCAGGTTGTCGTTGCCATAGTAGACTGGGATGTCGCCGGAAAACCGCAGCCGCAGGCGCCTGCCCTTCTCATCGTTGAGCACCAGCGGGAGCTTCAACCTCGCGGCCTTCTCCTTCACCTCGGCTTCTTCCTTCTGGCGCTCCTCGGCGTGCGCCTTCATCGCCTTCTCCTTGTCGAAGGGCACCGGCTCGGGCGGCCTGGGCGGGACTTCGTGCAACCACGGGGCGAACTCCTTTTCCCAGCGTTCCCTGGCCGCCGCCGCCTGCGCCTCACGGACCTTCTCCGCCGCCGCAATCTGCTCCGGCGTCGGGTCCGGGCGCTTCAGCGATCCCGCGTCCGGCAACGCCGGAAACCCCGGCGGCAACACGGGCGGCGGTTCCTTGGGAGTGGTGGTGGTCGTGGTGCCCGTGTTCTGCGCCGCCAGCAGCAGGCCGCTCCCAAGCAGCAGCGCGGTCATTACGAGAGGTGTCTTAAATTTCATGCGGGTTCCTTGTTCATCGGCCCGGCAGGAAACTGTCAGATTTCCCGCAGTGGCTTGGCCAGCTTGATGCCGGACACAGACCGCGAAGGCAAGCCCGGCCCCGGCTGTGCGGCGGGAAATCTTCGCGCGCGCGATGGAAGAACTGCTGCTTTCGCAAGCGACAGACGGGCCTACTTCTCGGCCGGCGTCGGCTCGCCGCTGGTGATCGGCTTCATGGTGAGCGGATCGCGCAGGGGCAGTTCGCTGACGGACCCGCGGCCGATCTCCTTGAGCGAGGCCTTGTGGGTCGGATGGCCCTTCAGCACCTCGTCCTTCTGGCCGACGACGAGGACGACGAGGTTGTTCGTGTTGAGGATGCGTTGCGCGGCGCGCTGCACGTCGGCCTTGGTCACGGCGTTGAGGCGGTCGCGGTAGGTCTTCCAGAAGTCGGGATGTTTGGCAAAGCGGCCGGTGAATTCGTCGTCGGCAAAGGTCCCGGCCACGGCGGCCTTGCTGGCGAAGGTGCGCGGGAAGACCTCGGTGAAATACTTCTTCGTGGAGTTCAGTTCCTCGTCGCTCACGGGCTTCGTCCGGATCGTGGCCAACTCCTCCAGGATGATCGACGTGGCGTAGGCGACGGTGGGGGACTTGCTCTGGAACGACGCCGTGACGGCCAGCGGATAGTCCAGGCCTCCGGGAACGCTGGAGCCGGCCGAGTAGGCCAGCCCCTCGTCGGAACGGATGCGGGTCATCAACCGCGAGGTGAATCCGCCGCCTCCAAGGATGTAGTTCATCAGGCGGGCGGGCATGAAGTCGGGGTCCTCGCGCAGGATGCCGGGCAGCATGACGGTCACGCGGCCCTGGTTGACGTCCTTGTTCACCATGTAGACTCCGGGCGAGGCCATCTGGGTATCTGTCGGAATCGCGGGCGGCACCTCGCCCTTGAAAGGCCAGTCGGCCAGAAGCTTCTCCAACCGCGCAACCATGGCCTCCGGTTCGAAGTCGCCGCTGACGGCGATAGTGAAGTTGGCGGGATGGAACCAGCGCTTGTGGAACGCCTCGATGTCGGTGCGGGTGACGGCCTCGACGGAAGCGGCGGTGGTCTGGCGGTTGGCCCAGAACTTTTCCCCGTAGGCGAGGAACGACGCCTCGCGGTCCTCGATGGCTTCGGACTCGTCGTTGCGCTGCTTCATCGACTGCACCATCTGCTGCTTGCGGAGGGCGAGCTTGTCGTCCTGGAAACGCGGCTGGGTCAGGACTTCACGGAGAATGGACAGCCCTTCGTCGAGGTCCTTGGAGAGGAGGTTGAGGGAAACGCTGCCGCGGGTTTCACCGACGGACGAACCGAGTTGGGCCGCAAGGAAGGCGAGGCGTTCTTCAAGTTCTTCGGCCTTCTTCGATGCCGTGCCGCCGCGGGCGATGAGGTAGCCGGTGAGTTCTTCGAGGCCTTCCTTGCCCTCGGGCACGACGTAGCCGCCGGTGCGGACGGTGATGGAGATGCTGACCAAGGGCAGCTCACGGTCGGGCACGACATAGGCGACCGGGCCGGCCTTGAGCTGGACGCGGTAGTCGGCTGGGTTCGGCGGGGTGAATGTGAGCGACGGAAACTTCAGCTTCTCCGGGCGGTCCGGAATGTCGGCGGCGAGGAGGCCGACGGAGGCGGCGAGGAATAACAGGATGCGGGCGTTCATTGGATAAAAGGTTCGTAGTCGGGTAGAAGCCGGAAGACCGGTTCCACCTCAGTCAATTTTCATTCGGAGCTCATACAGCATATCGCCGTTCGCCGAGGCACATGGCTAGACGTCATGGTGAGGTGTCTGCGGTGGAAACCATCTCATCAAGAGCAGCGAACCAAACGCACTCGCTACAACGCCAGCCGAAGCGAAGCCAACCAGCGGGGCAAGCTCGCCAAAGCTCAAGCCAGCGATGAGAGGAAACAGGACGGCGATTACATATGTCCCAACCACCGAAGGAACCAGGTCTGACAGTGCCTCCGCACTGAACCCACGACGCCCGATGAACCCGCCACAGAAAAACATGACGCCAACCGTCATGATAAATGCCTCGCCAGTGTGGTTTCGCGGATTGTGCTCTATCGGGAGAGGGAAGAACGCGACGAAGACAAGGCCTGCGGCAACCGCAGCCAAGATGCCTCCCAGGAGAAATCCAGCGGAGTCTCGTGCCAGTGATGGCTGGTTTGTATTCACGGTGCGCGTTCAGGCAGCTCAACCTGTCACTTCGCCGCCTTCAGCTCGTCGATCCGGGCCTGGAGCTTCTTCAGCATGATCGTGACGAAGGGTTTGGTCTTGTCGTTGGCGGACTTGAGGCGCCCTTCGAACTGCGCCCTCTGCGCTTCGAGCTGGGCGACGTCCTTGACCGTGGCGATCGCGTTGATGAACTGCTTCACGACCGGCTTCTGCTGCGGCTCGAGTCCGGTCAGATCGGCATCCTCGTCGACCTTGGTGCCGGCCTTGCGGGTGTAGATGGCGACGGTGCGGTTTTCCTTGATCAAGTAGGTCGCGGCGACGCGTTTTACGTCGGCGGCCGTGACGGCCTGAAGCTTCTTTCCGGCTTCGTTGATCTCGATCCAGGCGCCCCGGCCTTCGTTGAAGATGAGCTGGTAGAGGATCGGCATGTTGCCGGAAAGCTTGCGGTATTCGGCGGCGGCGAACTGGTTCTTCACCTTCTGCAGCTCCATGTCGGGGACCTCCTCCGTCTTCAACTTCTCGAGCTCGGCGTAGAGCGCGGTCTCGACTTCCTCGGGGGTCTTTCCTTCGGACGCTTCGCCGCCGACGTTGAAGAGGCCGGCCCACTTCTGCGACTGCTGCTGGCCGTAGGCCTCGGTCGCCACCTTGGACCCGACGACGAGTCCCTTGTAGAGGCGGCCGGTGCGGCCGGAAAGGAGCTGCGAGAGGACCTGGAGCGCGTAGGAGTCCTTGTGCCGGAATGGAACCGTGTGCCAGACGATGTCGACCTGAGGATTGGTTTCCGCCTCGGCATACATGCGTTTCTCGGTGAGCTGTTTGACTTCCCACGTGATCACGTCGGGCGCGGGCTGGGCACCGCGCGGAATGCGTCCGAGGTATTTCTCGGCCATGGCGAGCGCCGCGTCGGTCTCGAAGTTGCCGACCAAAATCGCGGTCAAATTCTGCGGCTGGTAAAAGAGGCCGTAGAATTCATCGGCGTCCTTCTTCGAGATGGCCGGGATGTCCGAAGGCCAGCCGATGACCGGCCAGCCGTAGGGATGCGACTCCCAGACCATCGAGTTGAAGCTCTCGGCGAACTTGCCCAGCGGCGTCGATTCGACGCGCATGCGGCGTTCCTCGAAGACCACATCGCGCTCGGCATAGAACTCACGGAAGACGGGCCGCAGCAGCCGTTCGGATTCCATCCAGCACCACAGCTCCAGCTTGTTCGCGGGCACCACGATGAAGTAGCCCGTGAGGTCCTCGGTGGTGAAGGCGTTCATGCCGGACGCGCCTTGGCCGCTGTAGAGCCGGTCGAATTCGTTCTTCACCAGGATGTCGCGCTGGGCCTGGATCAGTTTCTTGAAGTCCGTCTCGAGCTCGCGCCAACGCGGCGTCATATTGTCGTATTTCGCCGGGTCATCGACGTCGCCCCTTCGCCAGGCGGCGCGGACCTTCGCCTCCTCCGCGCGCATCAGGTCGCGGACGCGTTCCTGTTCCACCATGACCTCGGCGTCCTTCTTGCCGTCCTTGGTGCCGATGGTGGGCGTGCCCTTGAACATCATGTGCTCGAACAAATGCGCGATGCCCGTGATGCCGGGGCGCTCGTTGCTCGCGCCCACGTGCGCGACCCAGCCGCCCGCGACCGTCGGCTCGTCGGGCCGCGCGACCAGCAGCAAACGCATCCCGTTGGAGAGCGTGCGCTCGACCACCGGAACCTTCTGCGCCGAGAGGGAATCCACCCAACCGAAAAGCAGCAGCGCCACCGCGGCGCCCCGAAGAACTGGCTTGTTGATCACGCGCGCAAGGACACCATCAATCCCGCGACACGTCAACGTGCGAGCCGGATTTGGCGCACGAAGGGCACGCCGACCGCGACGGTACGGCGTGGAAGCGACGCGCGCGCGATGCTAATTCGATCGTTCAACCCTAGGTGGACTTGCGACGCCGACGCGCCGCGGACGACGAGGCGGGCAGCGCAAGTTGGTAGAATTCGTGCAGCTTGCGTTCGAGAAGTTGTTTGTCGGGGAGCGTGGTTTGATACTCAGCGATGAGTGCGGGCGAGAGGGAGCGGGCGAGGGAATATTCGACGACCTCGGTGTCCTTCGTCGCACAGAGCAGCACGCCGATGGAGGGCCGTTCGTGGGGCTTGCGGACGTCGCG
>JAYVSO010000124.1:0-47301 GCA_043775315.1 Verrucomicrobiota bacterium | reverse complement strand
TTCAAACGCGGCCATGAGCGCGAGGAAGTATGGCTGGCCACCGACTTCGCGCATATGTGTGGTCGAGAAGTTGCAGTGCATTCCGGAGCCGTTCCAATCGACTTCCATGCCGAGTGGTTTGCAGTGCCAGACGACGTCCACGCGATACTGTTCGCAGAGCCGCATGAGGATGTAGCGGGCCATCCAGACTTCGTCGGCGGCCTTCTTGGAGCCTTTGCCGAAGATTTGGAACTCCCATTGACCCTTCGCCACTTCGGCGTTGATGCCTTCGTGGTTGATGCCTGCATCGAGGCAGAGATCGAGGTGCGTGTCCACGATCTCACGGGCGATGTCGCCGACGTTCTTGAAGCCGACCCCAGTGTAATACTCGCCTTGCGGAGGCGGGAAGTTTCCACCGGCCGGGAAGCCGAGCGGTGCGCCATCCTGATACAGGAAATATTCCTGCTCGAATCCATACCACGTATCCGGGTCATCAGGAATGTTTGCGCGGCTGTTGCTCGCGTGCGGCGTCTTGCCGTCGGGCATCATCACTTCGCACATCACAAGCACGCCGTTCTTCTTCGTCGTGTCGGGATAGACTGCGACTGGCTTGAGCATGCAGTCGGAGCTTCTGCCCTCGGCCTGCCGCGTCGAGCTGCCGTCGAAGCCCCACATCGGGAGTTCTTCGAGCTTGGGGAACTTGGCGAATTCCTTGATCTGGGTCTTACCACGGAGGTTGGCCACGGGTTCATACCCGTCGAGCCAGATGTATTCGAGTTTGTATTTCGGCATGTTAGTGGATGCAGGTTGGTTCGTTGCGATCTCAGTGCGGCAAATCTTCCTGCGAAATGACAGTGCGGCTGAGCGTTGCTGCCTGCGGTCTCCGTTGAAGGGAGCAGCCGAAATGCCATTGGGACGACTTGTGGTGCGCCGGGTTGAAATAGGAGTCGGAGCACGCTCTGGCAAGGCCGTTCTTTTCTTCGGAACAACGGTGGTCGCCCGAACCCCTGTCGGCGGCGGTGAATCCAATCGACCCGCATGGCTCTAATTGACCACGATGCGCCCATATATGCCAGCCGTGCTGCATCCTCTGGCGCAGCTGATCTAAATCAGCCCAAGTGGTCGCTGGCTCCGTCCGAAGAATTCGACTACACACGGCTGACGGCGCCAAACCGGCGATTCCGGCGAAACCCACATGCTCAAGGTCAAAGACACGCTCCGGGCAACGGTCCATCTGGGTTTCGATGGACGGGTCTTCAAGACCTACCACGGGCCGGATGCGAGCGTGCGGTTCGCCAATGAGGTTCGGGTCCTCCGGTATCTGGAGGAGCGCGGCTGCCCGTTTGTTCCGCGTCTTCTGGAAGCCGATGAGGCCAAACTCCGCATCATCACGTCCAACTGCGGCCAGCGCGTCCAGCGCATCGACGATGCCCGGCTCAGGGAACTCTTCTCGGAACTGGAGTCCTACGGCGTTCGTCACGACGACGCCGAGCTCCGCAATGTCACCTACCGCCAGTCCGACGGGCGCTTTTGCCTGATCGATTTCGAGTTCGCCACCCTACTGCCCGAAGCAAAGTGAAGCGTTCCTCCAAAGAGCCATCCTCGAAACAGCCCTCCGCCACGCGGCTCCGCTGGTTCGGCCGCACCGACGTCGGCCGCGTGCGGAAGAACAACGAGGACTCCTACCTCGGCCTCCAGTTCGATGGGCGTGAAGTGCAACGCCTCGGCAAGCTGGGCGACGCTTCGACCGAGAAACACGACTTCGCGTTCGCCGTCAGCGACGGCATGGGCGGCGCGCTGGCCGGCGAATTCGCCAGCCGGATTGCCGTCGAGAAGATCACCTCGCTCCTGCCGAAATCGTTCCATCAATCCGCCCTGGGAATGGAGGCGGGCTTCGGCGACGTGCTCCACGAGCTCTACTCCCAGATCCATCGCGCCCTCGTCTACCTCGGCGACAGCTACGAGGAATGCCGGGGCATGGAGACGACGCTGAGCCTCTGCTGGTTCACACCGCACTGGATGTATTTCGGCCACATCGGCGACAGCCGCATCTACTACCTGCCCGCCGGGGAAACCACCGTCCGCCAGCTCAGCCACGACGACACCCATGTCGGCTGGCTCTTTCGCAACGGCCAGATCAACGAACGCGAAGCCCGGGCACATCCCCGCCGCAACGTCCTCCAGAAAGCCCTCGGCGGCGGCAACCAGTTCGTCGATCCGCAGATCGGAGCCGTGGCCTACGAATCGGGCGACACCTTCCTCATCTGCTCCGACGGCCTTTCCGAAGGCCTCTATGCCCACCAGATGACCGACCTCCTGCGCGCGCCCGATTCCGACAAGCCGGAAGGCAATCCCGCACATCGCCTCGTCGAAGCCTCCCTCGCCAACGACGGCCGGGACAACACCACCGCGCTCGTCATCCGGGTGGGCTGAGATATTCCGTCCGCCGCTACAACGAAGGTGCGCCTCAGGATTTCCCGTAGAATTTACTGACAGCCTTTCCAAGCCGGCGCACTCCTTCGCGGATCGCGTCCTCGGAGGCGCCTCCGAAGGTCAGGCGCATTTCATGCGCGGGACGTGGGCGCGACTTGTCCTCGGCGTAGCAGACTTCGCCCGGCACGTAGAGCACTTCGGCGTCGAGCGCGGCTTGGAAGAATTTCCCCTTCTGACCGGCCTTCGCGCGTTTGGGCAAAGCGGTCCAGACGTAGAGCCCGCCGCTGGGTTTCAGCCACGAGCAGCTCGGCGGCAAATGTTCCTCCAACGCGTGGACCATGACGGCGGCCTTGGCCGCATACCGTTTCCGCAACATGGCGACGTGCTTCGCGTAGACGCCGGTCTGGATACTGCGCGCGACGATCTGCTGGAGGAGGTTCGCCGTGCCGAAGTCGTGGTTGCCCTTGAGACGCAGGCAGACGGTCTGGAGCGCCTCGGGCATCAGGCCGAAGCCCACGCGGATGCCGGTCGCGAAGGGCTTGCTGTAGGTGCCCGCGTAGATGACACGCTCGGCCGCGCCGGGTTCGGCCAGCAGTGACGGCACGTCGTCGCCCTCGAAACGCAGTTCGCGATACGCGGCGTCTTCGAGCAGGTAGATCGGATGGCCGGCGGCGCGTTCGTAACGGCGCAGCAGCTTGAGCGCGGCTGCCTTCTTGGCCCGGCTCGTCGTGACGGAACTGGGGTTCTGGTAGTAGCTGACGAGGTAGAGGAACTTCAGCCGCTTGATCTCGCCGGACTTCTTCAACCGCTCCAGCTGCGCTTCGAGCGAATCGAGGTCGATGCCATCCGGATCGAGCTTCACGCCACGGCAATCTATGGCGCGGCTCTGGGCGATGCCGAGGAAGACGAAGTAGGTCGGATCTTCCACGAGCACGATGTCGCCCTCGTCGCAGAGGGCTTCGCACGTAAGATAAAGGAGCTGCTGCGAACCGTGGGTCAGGATCATCCGTTCCGGCGCGTAAGGGGCCGTGTCGACGGAGCCGGACGCCGCGAGGTCCTGCTGGAGCAACCGTAGGCTCGTGAGTTCACGCAGCACGGGATCGCCCTGGGTGGTGCCGTATTGCAGGGCGGCCTTGCCGCGTTTCGCGTCGCCGAGGATGTCGGTGAGCAGAAAAAGCGTCTCGGTGTTCGGCAGCGTTTCCTGGTCGGTGAACCCGGCGGCGAGCGAGATGAGCTTCGGACGCGACAGGGCGAGGATCATCAGCCACGTGATCGGCGGCGCATCGGAACGGCGGCCGAGGGCGGACAAGGCGGACTTGCTGCGGCTACTCATTGTCGGCGGACACTGGCGGAGCCCCGGCCAGCTTCAAAAGCTTTTCCATGCCGTCGTGGAACATCTCCTCTTTCTCGAAGAGGCCGTCGTTGTGGGAGCCGGTGATGGCCACGAGGAGCTTGGGTTCGTTGGCGGCGGCGAAGTTCTTCTCCGCATGGCTGAACTTCACGATCTCGTCCTGCTCGCTGTGGACGACAAGCACGGGCACATGGATCTGCGGCAGACGCGAACGCGTGTCGTATTTGATCGTGGAGATGAGGCGCACGGGCAGGAACCAGAAGAGTTCCGCGCCGACATCGGGAATGCTGGTGAATGTGCTCTGGAGAACGAGTGCGCCGACCTTCTCGCGCCGGGCCAGTTCGCTAGCGATGCCGCCGCCGAGGGACTCGCCGTAGCTGATGATCTTCTCCGGAGCGAAGCCGCGTTGCTTCAACCAACCGTAGAAGGCGAGCGCGTCGCGGTAGGTGCCGTCCTCGCTGGGGCGGCCTTCGCTGCGGCCATAGCCCCGGTAGTCGTAGAGCAGCACGGCCACTCCGTGACGACGCAGCAAACCGGCGAGGGTGGTGCGATGGCTGATGTTGCCGGCGTTGCCATGGGAGACGAGGACGACGAAGCCGGCGCGCGGCGAATTGGTGGGAGCGGGGATGAACCAGCCGTGGACTTTGACGGCGTCCGACGTGGTCACGGACACTTCCTCGAACGGCAGGCCGACATCCTCCGGGGAACCGTCGAGCACCTTGCTCGGGTGATAGACGTTGGCGTGCTCGAACCAGCGGAAGAAGATCATGATGACGGCGAGATAGACGACGGGCCGGACAACCCAGCGGCGGAATCGGCTATGGCGCGGTTTGGCGTCGGGCATGAGAGCAACGTGGAAGGACGAATGATCAAGGATAAAGGCTCTCGAAACCGATGGCAATGAGCCGGCGTTGGTTTGCAATGGTAGGGCGAAGGCTCCGGCCAAGCCGCCTCGAAACCGGCTGCGAACACGGCCCGCCAATTCGGCAACAAGACTGGGACGCATCCCCCCCGCAAGGCTCCCCGGAATGACCATTCGGATTCTTCGGCCACACCAAGGTTACTGTTACTCAGGAGGCCGCTGGTGCGAATGTTTCATCGCTGACGATACAAACTCCGTAGCTGCTCCGCTATGTCTGGATAGTCGCGCAAAAGCCGCTGGACTGAATCCCAAGCACCACGAAGACCGCTGGGCAACTCCGTCGTGTCGGAATGAGAAGCAAGTCTGAGGAGCAAAATACCACATTCATAAATCAGCTCAGGCTGCTGGGGAAGAAGCTCCACAACCTCGTCAACCGCAGCAAACGCCTCGCTCGAAGACAGCGGTGTGACGGTTTCATCTGCCAATCTGGTAAAGAACCACTCGTCGCGCAGATAAGCTGACCGCCAGTCCGATGCAAGTGCCGCTCGGAATGGCTGAATGTATCCAGTGCTGGTCATACGCGTGTAGTGCTGACGAATCTTGCAACTGAGGCTACCCGCAACGCCGCTAATCCCGACGGCCGGCGGATATGAACAGTTGGTTAAGTTCTCTGCGGCTTAGCCCTGTTTCCCATGACTTGGTGGTCGCCGGATTGGAGGAACGCGTCAAACCGATTTTCAGGCAATGACCACGAGGCGGTTGAAATCCCCGGCCGCCCGCACAAGCTCCGGCGCGTCGATGAGCGCTTCCGAATGCAGTTCCAAACCCGAGCCGGCTGGTTCTTCTCCAGAACCACCATCAGCGGAACCGGGCGAGCATTGGCGGTGGTGTCCGCGCTGCGGGCATGAGCTGCACAACGAGAAGTGCAAGCTGCGCTGCCCGCGTTGCCACTACTTCATGAGCTGCTCGGATTTCGATTGAACATGGTTCATCCGACTCATGGTAGGGCGGGCTTCCAGCCTGCCCCGTGCTGACAAGGGTTCCCGGATTGCCCGGCACCGTGATCCGCCCTCACTGTTTGATTCAGACCGGCAGTGCCGTGGGCAGGCAGGATGCACTGCCCTACCTGGCCGAGGCCGCTTCGCGGATCGTCCTTCAACTGCATGATCCCGGCTAAGTCGCCCCCGACCAAACGGCAGTGTCCTAATCATGCTCTTCATCTTTCTCTTAATCGGATTACGAAGAAGATTAAGAACCCAGATTAGGACACCGCCGGCCAACCTCCCCGCTTGCCCGCAGGCTCCGGGCCAACCCACACTCCGCCCATGAGCAAGTGCCTTGTCACCGGAGCCGCGGGTTTCATCGGCTGCCACCTCGTCGATGCCCTCATCGCCCGTGGACACACCGTGGTCGGGGTCGACAATCTCAAGCTCGGCCGGCGCGACAACAACGCCAAGGCCCTCGCCACCGGCCAGTTCAAGTTCCACGAGGCCGACGTCAACGACCTCGCCGCCATGCGCCGCGCGCTCGAAACCGAAGGCGGCGACGGAGCCTACGAGATGGCCTGGCACCTCGCGGCCAATTCCGACATCCGCGCCGGCGCCACCAATCCCGACGTGGACCTGCGCGACACGTTCATGACCACCTTCAACCTGCTGAAGGTGATGAAGGATTTCTCGATCAAGCGCATCGCCTTCGCCTCCACCTCCGCCATCTACGGCGAACACCCGGCCAAACTTTCGGAGGACATCGGACCGCTTTTCCCCATCTCCAACTACGGCGCGATGAAGCTCGCCTCCGAGGCCATCATCTCCACCGCGCTGCAGACGATCCTGACCCGCGCCTGGATCTTCCGTTTCCCCAACGTCGTCGGCAGCCGCTCCACCCACGGCGCGATCTACGACTTCGTGCAGAAGCTGAAACGCAACAAGGCCGAGCTCGAAGTCCTCGGCGACGGCACGCAGGAGAAGCCCTACTTCCACGTGGCCGACCTCGTGGAAGCCATGCTCTACATCGTCGACACGGCGGCGGAGCATCTCGCGTTCTACAACATCGGCACCTCCGACTCGCTCACCACCGTCCGCTACATGGCCGACGCCGTGGTCAAACGCGTCTCCCCCGGTGCCAGGATCAACTACACCGGCGGCAGCCGGGGCTGGATCGGCGACGTGCCTCGTTTCCAATACTCCGTCGACAAGCTCAAGCGCCTCGGCTGGAGCCCGCGCCTCACCTCGAACGAAGCCGTCGACCGCTCGGTGAACGAAGTCGCGACGGAACAGGGGCTTTAAGCAGGTATGAGGGATAAAGGATGAGGCATGAAACCATCGCCTGCGTCCTGACCCGTTCCCTTCATACTTCATAATTCATCCCCCATCCCTTTCCCCATGTCCCATCAGTCCATCATCCTCGCCGGCGGCATGGGCACCCGGCTCCGCGCCCGGCTTGGCGACTTGCCCAAGCCGATGATCCCCTTCGCCGGCCGGCCGTTGCTCGAATACCACATCGAGCTCTGCCGGAAGCACGGCTTCACCGACATCCTCATCTTCTCCTGCTACCGCGCGGACATCATCGAAGCCCACTTCGGCGATGGCGCGAAGTTTGGAGTCCACCTCCGCCACGTTGTGGAACGTGAACCCCTCGGCACGGCCGGCGCGGTCTTGGACGGCTTTGATCTATTGGCCGACCGGTTCGCCGTGCTCTACGGCGACACGATGCTGAACCTCGACCTGACGCGGCTCCGTCAGGCCCACGAAAAGGCCAACGCCGCCGCGTCGCTCGTGTTGCACCCGAACGACCACCCGCTCGATTCCGACCTCGTCGAAGTGGACAACAAAGACAACGTCACCGCCTTCCACAACCGCCCGCATCCCGCCGGAGTCTGGCGGCAGAATCTCGTCAACGCCGGGCTCTACATCCTCGAGAAGGGCGCGCTCGAACCGTTCCGCGACTGGCGTTCAGGTGGCGGCAGTCGCGCTGCGACTGCCGATCAAGCCGCAGCGCGGCTTGATCCACCTGCCAAGCTCCTCGACTTCGGCAAGGACCTCTTCCCCGCGATGCTCCGCAACGGCGCGCGCCTGCTCGGCTACAACACGCCTGAGTTCATCAAAGATATCGGAACCCCCGAGCGTTACGACAAGATCGCCGGACAGCTTGCCTCCGGCGTCATCGCCCGCAGCTCCCTCGACGTCCAACAACCCGCCGTCTTCCTCGATCGCGACGGGACGTTGGTAAAGGAAGTCAGCCGCGACGGCTTGCGCACGGCGGAGGAACTGGAGCTTCTTCCCGGAGCCGCCGACGCGGTGCACGCGCTCAACCTCGCGGGCTACCGGACCGTCCTCGTCACCAACCAGCCCGTCGTCGCCAAGGGCTTCACCTCCGACGTCGAACTCCGCCGCACGCACAACAAGATGGAGACGTTGCTGGGAATGGAGCACGCGTTCCTCGACCGCATCTACTTCTGCCCGCACCACCCGGAGAAAGGGTTTCCCGGCGAACGTCCCGAGCTGAAGATCGCCTGCGATTGCCGCAAGCCAAAGACCGGCATGGTCGAGCAGTCCGTCCGCGACCTGAACATCGACCTGACGCGTTCGTGGTTCATCGGCGACACCACGACCGACATCCAGACCGCCAAGAACGCCGGCATCCGCAGCATCCTCGTCGGCACGGGCTACGGCGGCGGTGATCAGCGGCACGCGGTTTCGCCCGACTACTTGGCTCCGGATGTGAAAGCAGCCGTCGAACTAATCCTTGCCGAAGATTTCAAGGCCGCGCAGCAGCGCGGCCCCACCTAGCCTAGAATGGTAGGGCCGAGCTGCCGTTCAGCCCATTCAAGTCAGCCCGCCAACGCCTTCTCCACCGCCGCCAGCTTCGCGGCAAACTCAGCGCCACTCAGCACCGGCACCGCCTCTGAATCGTCCACGTCGACGACGGTTTCGATCCACGACTTGCATCCGCCGTAGGCCGACAACATCGGCAGATCGATCCGCTGAGGCAGCCGTCGGATGCGCGCCGCCATCACGTAGAGGCTCTTGTCCCGGCCCCAGTCGAAGCGCTCCGCCACCAGCTCGTCGCGCCAGATGTGCAGCCCCTTCAACCGCTCCGCTTCCACTAGGCTCTGGAGCTGCCGGACAAAGACCGCTTCGGCCGTAAATTCCAAACCGAGCGTCTCCGGCCCCGGCAAGCCCGGCGCAATCATGTCATACCGCGCCTGCGCCGCCGGCACGACCGACTCGCGTTGCTGGTGGAACAACGTCGGGAAGAGGAGAAAACGCTCGTGCTCCGGCTTGAAGCCGCCCCGCCCTTCCGCGATCCCGCCCTTGCGCAGGATGAGGATCTGCTCCCCGCGCCCGAGCGCATCGACCACGATGGACCACTCTTTGAATGCCGTGCGCATGGGGTGAAACTACGAAACCCGGCCATCGAAAGGCAACGGAGCAGCCCGGTCGCGTCGGCCAAAAGCTTTGACTGACCCCCGGCCTTGTTTAGCCTCACGGCGAATTCCACACGCTTTATGAGATTCGGCATCAATTCATTCCTCTTCACCTCCCCCTTCACCAACGCCAGCACCAAGCTCTTCAAGCAGTTCAAGACTTGGGGCTTCGAGACCATCGAGATCGCGATCGAGGATCCGTCGCACATCGATCCCGCGCACGTGAAGGCCGAGCTCGACAAGGCCAAGCTCGCCTGCGGTTCCGTCTGCGCCGCCATGGGACCGGGACGCGACTTCCGCGGCACGGCCGAAGAACAGAAGACCGCCATGGACTACTGCAAGGCCCTCATCGACCAGATGGTCGTCCTCGGCTGCCCGACGTTGATCGGCCCGGTCTACAGCGTCGTCGGCAAGGCGGACGCCGTTGAAGCCTCCGCCCAGAAAGTCGAATGGGCGCTCGTGGTGAAGAACCTGAAGGAACTCTCCGCCTACGCCGAGAAGCGCGGCGTGCAGATCGCCGTCGAACCGCTCAATCGCTTCGAGACCGACTTCCTCAACACCTGCGACCAGGGTCTCAAACTCATCAAAGCCGTCGGTAGCCCCGCCCTGAAGCTCCACCTCGACACCTTCCACATGAACATCGAGGAGAAAGACCAGGCCGCCGCCATCCTCAAGGCCGGCAATCTCCTCGCCCACTTCCACGCCTGCGGCAGCGACCGCGGCACTCCCGGCAACGACCACATCGACTGGAAGCCCATCGCCAAGGCGCTGAAGAAGGTCAAATACAAGGGCGACGTCGTCATCGAGAGCTTCACCACCGACGTGAAGGTCATCGCCCGCGCGGCCGCCATCTGGCGCAAGATGGAGCCGACCCGCAACGAGATCGCGGTCAAAGGCCTGAAGTTCCTCAAGAAGGCCCTCAAGTAATCCCTTTCGCCGAAGCCTCCCGGCGGCCGCTCGCCGGGAGGCTGGTCCTGACAGCAATGCTACCCGAACCATTCCGATCCTTCGCCGCTTCCACTCTCCAGCAAAACCAACTTCCCAAGACCATGAAACCACTTCTCCGCCTCGCCCTGCTCTCCTCCCTCGCCCTCGGCTCCGCCGCGCACGCGGCCGAAGATGGCTTCAAACCCCTCTTCAACGGCAAAGACCTCTCCGGCTGGACCGGCAACCCCAAGCTCTGGTCGGTAAAGGACGGTGTCATCCATGGCCAGACGACTCCGGAATACAAACTGAAGCACAACACCTTCCTCGTTTACACGAACGCCGAGTTCGCCAACTTCGAGCTGCGCTTCAGCTACAAGATCGTTCCCAACAACGACAAGACCTTCGGCAATTCCGGCGTGCAATATCGCTCCAAAGTCGTGCAGCAGGGCGAGCAGGGACCGATCGTCGGCGGCTACCAGGCCGACTTCGAGGCCGCCAAGACCTACTCCGGCATCAACTACGAGGAACGCGGCCGCGGCATCCTCGCCCAGCGCGGACAGATCACGATCGTGAAGGCCGATCCCGCCGATCCGAAGAAGACCAAGGTCGAAGTCGTCGGCAGCGTGGGCAAGACCGAGGAACTCCAGGCCAACATCAAGGCCGAAGACTGGAACGACTACACCGTCATCGCCCGCGACTACCAGTTGACCCACATCATCAACGGCCGCGTCACCTCCATCGTCTCCGACGAGCAGACCGACAAGGGCGCCAAGTCCGGCATCCTCGCTCTCCAGATCCACGTCGGTGAACCGATGACCGTCGAGTTCCGCAACATCCGCGTCCGCGAACTCGGAACCGCCTCCGTCGCAAGCGCCCTCGACCAGATGCAGGGTAAGTGGGTCGGCTCCGAGATCATCGCCAATGGCCGCACGTCGGATGATCCCGCCGGCATCAAGCTCTCGATCAAGGGCGACCGTTTCGAAGTCGAGACCCCCGACCAGACCATCAGGGGCGCTCTCAAGATCTCCGGCAAGAACATGGAAGTCGTCATGGACGACGGCGACATCAAGATCTTCTACGCGATCTTCGAGATGAACGGTGACACCATGAAGGTCTGCTACAGCCCGGTCTCGCGTCCGACCGAGTTCTCCGCCGGCGAAGACTCCAAGCGCATCCTGACCGTCTACAAGCGCTCCAAATAACCCAAACCGAGTCTTCCCATGAAACTCACCCTTCTCCTCGCCACCGCCTTTGTGTTCGGTCTCGCGGCCGTGAACGCCGCCGATCGCAAGCTCGTCATGATCGCCGGCCCCGTCAGCCATCCGCCGCTGATGCACGAGTTCCGCGCCGGCAGCCTGCTGCTCCAGAAGCGGCTCGACGTGGTTCCCGGCCTCAAGACGGTGCTCATCACCAACGGCTGGCCGGTGAAGATGGTCGACGGCAAGAAGGTGGACGACAACTCGGTCTTCGAAGGCGCGGACGCAGTCTTCATCTACTCCGACGGCGGCGGCGGACACCCCGGCGTCCAGGGCAACCGTCTCGAAGTCCTCGGCGGCCTCATGAAGAAAGGCGTTAGCCTCGGGCTCGCGCATTTCGCCGTCGAAGTCGTGACGAACAAGGGCGGTGCGGAATGGAAGGACTGGGTCGGTGGCCACTACGAAAACCAGTTCTCCTGCAACCCCATCTGGGACGCCGACTACACCGCCTTCCCGAACCATCCGGTCACGCGCGGTGTGAAGCCCTTCAAGACGAAGGACGAATGGTATTTCAACATGCGCTTCCGCGACGGCAAAGCGGGCGTGACAGACATCCTCGTCGCCAAACCGTCCGACGCCACGCGCAACGGACCCTACGTTTATCCGGCGGGCCCGTATCCCCACATCCAGGCCGACAAGGGCCGTCCCGAGACGATGATGTGGGCCGTGGAACGTCCCGACGGCGGACGCGGTTTCGGCTTCACCGGCGGCCACTTCCACCTCAACTGGCAGAACGAACAGCAGCGCCGCCTCATGCTCAACGCCCTCGTCTGGATCTCGAAGCTCGACGTGCCCAAGAGCGGCATCAACTCCGCCCCCGTCAGCGACGACGAAGCCTACTCCAACCTCGACGCCAAAAAGGGTTCGCCGCCCCGTCCCGTCGCCACCAAGCCCGCCGCCCCGCAGGTCGAATCCCCGACCAGCCCGGTGAACAAGGCGAAGTAAGCTTTTTTAGTCTGTGCTCGAAAGGCGTCCCGGGAAACCAGGACGCCTTTTCCTTTGGCTGGCCCGCGTCATTGACCACCTTCCGCCGCCCGCAGAAGCTCCGCGCATGATCCTCCGTCGCTTCCTCCACTTCACCGCCGTCCTCGCCGTGGGCGTCTTGCTCGCCGGATGCGTCTCCGGCCATCAGACCGCTTCCAGCAAACCCATCCGCGCCCTGCTCATCACCGGCGGATGCTGCCACAACTACCCGTTCCAGGCCGCCCAGTTGACCAACGCCGTCTCCACCCACGCCCAGGTCCTCTGGCGCGTCGTCAACGAAGGCGGCAACGGCACCAAGGCCCAGCTCCCGCTCTACGACGATCCGAACTGGGCCAGGGGCTACGACGTCGTCATCCACAACGAGTGCTTCGCCGACACCACCGACCCCGTATACATCCGCAAGATCCTCGCCGCGCACAAGGCGGGCGTGCCGGCCGTCGTCATCCACTGCGCCATGCACACCTACCGCGCCACGGCCATCGACGACTGGCGCGAATTCCTCGGCGTCACCAGCCGCCGCCACGACCACCAAAGCAAGTATCCCGTGAAGAAGCTCCAGCCCGTCCATCCGATCATGAAGAACATCCCGGACGGATGGACCACGCCAATGGACGAGCTCTACGTCATCGAGAAGCTCTGGCCCAACGCCAAGGCCCTCGCCACCTCCGTGAGCGAGGCCGACGGCAAGGCGTATCCCGTGGCGTGGATCAACCAGTTCGGCAAAGCCCGCGTCTTCGGCACCACCTACGGCCATTCCGACGCGACCTTCGCCGATCCCGCCTTCCTCAACTACGTCAGCCGCGGCGTGCTCTGGGCGGCCGGACGGTTGGATGAGAAGTGACGCAAGGCAGATGCCGGATGCCAGATTCCAGAGCCAGACGGGTGGGACGTGAACCGTGACGCGTGAAACGTGGGAAGGATGGAATCAAACGAGACAACCGGGGTGAAGCAGCGGTTCTGGAGCCGGAGGAAGCTCGCTCTCGCCGTCTCAGCGGTTGCGGCGGTCGTGCTGTTGGCGGGGTTGCTCATCTGGTTCAGCGCGCCCAAAAACGAACTCCTCACTGAGATGCCGACGCAGCGGTCGCGGCTGCAGTTTCTCGGGCCGCTGCGCCAGCCCGTCAGTGCAGCTTGGCAGAGATTCCGCGCAGCGTGGATCAAACCGCCGCAGTTTGTTCCCTTCAGCTCATATCGCCTCGATGTGTCCGTAAGCCTTCCAAGTGATCTCGGACCGCCGCTCCTTACAAATAGCCTTGGCGTCTGTGTTTGGATTGCTGAGCGGGATAGCATTCAGGATGTCCTCAGGAAACCCGGGCTCGTTAAATATCGGTGGCAATCTTTTCCGGCTTCGGAGCTCCCCCCGCCCCCGCCTACCGGCTACGGGGGACCCTACGATGAGCGGTTCGAGATTCAGGAACGCAGCTTCGGCGGCTTGACGCTCAATTTTGTTGGAAGAATTCATCAAACAGTGTCCATCGGCGCCGCTCCAGGCCCCACTGTTCCTCCGATGGATCATCCGTCACTTAGACCGTTCGGCGCTCACGTCTTAGTCCCAAAAGGCTCGGCCGTCCTGATTCTCGGACCGGTCACAGAGTTCAATCCCACGCTTAGATACTTCGGCCTCTTCGTCCCCGAGTGATCCTGACAGCCCACCGGCCGTTCCTTGCCGTCGGCTTTCGCAATCCACAGCCAGCAACCCACGCCGGGACTTGGGCAATCGACGGGGAGCGCGTGGTGATCCCTTCCTGAACATGAGGCCGATTCATGAAAACAACCTCATTGACCCTCTCCGCCGCCGCGGTTCTGGCCGCCGGGCTTGCCTCCAACTCGAACGCCGCCGAGGCCCTCACCTGGAAGGACAAAGCCGTCTCGCCCGTCACGAATCCCCTTTTCTTCGAAGACCCGCACATCACCACCGAGGCCCGCGCCATTTTCGCCTACCACCGCATCGGCGACGATCTCCTGAACGGTCTCGGCCTGAACGGCATCTCCGAGGGCGACGTCCGCGTCTACGCGCTCCAGCTCCGCTACGCCGTCAACGACCGCCTCGCGATCATCGCCACAAAGGACGGCTACACCGACATCCAGTTCGACCATCCCGCGCTCGCCGGCTACTCGCGCAAGGGATTCAACGACATCGCGGCCGGGTTGAAATACGCCTTCATCGTCGACGACAAGAACGAGTTCATCCTCACCGGCGGCCTGAAGATCGAGCTGCCCACCGGCAACCAGAAGGTGTTCCAGGGAAATGGCAGCGGTGAATGGGACGTCTTCGTCTCCTCGGCCAAGAGCTGGGGCGACTTCCGCGCCGTCGGCAGCGCCGGCGTGCGCTTGCCCAACGACTTCTCGGCCGAGTCCAGCTCCACGCACTACAGCATCCAGTTCGACTACTACACCTGCCGGTATTTCATCCCGTTCGTCTCGGCCAACGGCCACACGGTGATCACCTCCGGCAACTCGAACTTCGCCCTGCCCGCCGGCGGACTGAACGTCGAGGGCTTCGACCTGATCAATTTCGGCGCGGACAGCGCGGACGGCCGCACGCAGATCGTCGGCGGCGTGGGCTTCCGCTCGAAGCTCTGCAAACGGGCCGACCTCGGCTTCGCCTACGAGAGCAGCCTGACCTCGCCGAAGGGCCTGTTCAAAGACCGGTTCACCGTGGACCTGATCTTCAAGTTCTGATGCGCTCGGCGGCCATGCGCCGGCAGCAACCATTCCGTTCCGCGCGCCGCCGGATCCCTCGTCCGGCGGTGTTGCTGCTTTGCGCATGGACCTGTCTCATCGCCGGTCCGGCGGTGGAAACGCCAACGGCCACTTCGAAGCCGACGGCCGCCGCCGCACGCTCCGTCACCAATTTCTGGAAGCCCAACTTTCCCGACACGGCGCTCATTCCCCAGGGCCAGTTCATCTTCGACCGGAATTGCGCCGTCTGCCATGGGCGTTCCGGCGATGGCTGGGGCGAACTCGCGCGGAGCCTGACGCCGCGGCCGCGCGATTTCACCAAGGGCTACTTCAAGTTCCGCTCCACCCAGGCGGGTTTCCTTCCGACCGATGCGGATCTGCGCCGCACCATCCGCGAAGGCCTGGCCGGAACCGCCATGCCGATCTTCAGCCAACTGGAGGAGCGGGACGTCCGCTCGCTGGTCGAGTTCATCAAAACCCTCTCGCCGCGTTGGCAACAGCGGACCAACTACGCGCCGGCCGTCACCATCGCCGACCGGCCGACATGGTTCGAAGAACCCGAGGCGCTCAGAGCCCAAGCAGAGAAAGGCCGGCAGGCCTTCAACCAGATGTGCATCGCCTGCCACGGCGAGGACGGCTCCGGCAACGGCCCAGGAGCGGCCGATCTCGAAGACAACTGGCATCATCCCATCCGTCCGGCGGATCTCCGGAAACCTTCGATTCGGCGAGGCCGTGAGCCCGAGGAGATTGTCCGCATCCTCCTCACCGGCATGGACGGCACTCCGATGATTTCGTTCGCCGAACTGAGCACGGAAGAACAGCGCTGGCAGCTCGCCGCCTACGTCCTCCAGCTGCGTGAAAAGGCGTCAGCGCTACCGAAATAGTGGAACCTTACTGCGGCAGCGACGCGGCTGCTCCAAGGTAGGGCAGTGCATCTTGCCTGCCCATCGCGCTCCCGGCATGAAACCAAACGTTGCAGACGTATCAGGCCGTTGGTTCAAGGCAAAACCATGGTCAGCACGGGGCAGGCTGGAAGCCCGCCCTACCTTGGAGCAGCATCGTTCCGGATTGACGTGTAGAATCCACGCCGACTGCCAGTCGGCGATACGGCGGAGTGCCACTCAGCGCTACGCGTCGCCGCTGCGGCCTACTTTCGGACATTGGCCGCCACGGAGCGTGACTTCATCCGCGGCGGACGGTCTGCTTCGCTTCGAGATGAAGAGCATCTGGATCATCCTGCTCGGCTGTTTCCTCGGCCTCACCGGCTGCATGACCTCGAACGCATCGACCAACAAGAACGCCGTCTGGTTCAAGGCTTGGGACTCCTTCCGCGACTTCCAGTTCTCCACCCTGCCCGAAGGCGGCGGCTTTGTCTTCACGTCGCCAGAAACCGAGGCGCCCTTCGCCTGGGATGAACTCGTCGTCTCGTGGAATGTGGAGGCCCCGGCCGGCAGCATCGTCCGCGTCGAGGCCCGTGCGATCGACGGCACCAACGCCACCCGCTTCTACAAGATCGCCGACTGGACGCCTGACAACGTCGCCGAACCGCGCCGCAGTCCGCGCCGCGAACAGGACGAACACGCCGTCCTCAAGACCGACACGCTTGTGTTGACAAAGCCCGCCTGGCGCGCGCAGGTGCGGTTGACGCTCGTCAGCGCGGTGACCGGAAGCGCCAATCTGAAGTTCGTCACGCTCTCCTTCCGCAAGGTTGGCGAGTTCGCGGCCGATCCCGGCGTCAGCGCCAACATGAAGGGCAAGTCGCTGGAAGTGCCGGAGAAATCCCAGATCGCCTACCAGGGCGGCGAAGGCTGGTGCAGCCCGACGTCCGTCTCGATGGTGCTGAACTACTGGTCAGCAAAACTGGGGCGCGCCGACCTCGCCAAGGACGTTCCGGAAGTGGCGCGCGGCGTGTTCGACGAGAACTACAACGGCACCGGCAACTGGCCCTTCAACGCCGCCTACGCCGGAAGCTTTCCCGGTATGCGCGCGTGCATCAGCCGCTTCGACGGCTTCGCCGATCTGGAGGCATGGCTGCGACAAGGGTTGCCCGTCGTCATTTCCGCGCCGGCGAATCTGCTGAACGACAATCCCAAGACCTCGTCCGCCGGACACCTCGTCGTCTTCACCGGCTTCACCGAAAATGGCGACGTCGCGATCAACGATCCGTGGGCGCGTCTGGAAAAAGGCCAGCGCGTCCGCCGGATCTATCCACGCGAAAACGTCCGCAAGGCCTGGGCGAAATCCGGAAACACCGTCTACCTCATCTATCCCGCCGGCACCGAACTTCCGCCCGGCGGCGAAGGCAAGTGGCGGTAGGAGGGACGCGTTGGCTCAAAAAAACAAACGCCCGGCTCACTTGGCCGGGCGTTTGGCGTTTAGGAAAGAGATTCGGAGAATCGTCAGGCCATGCTGGGCTTGGTCTTTCCGGAAGCGGGCCGCGACGCACCAGCGGCCGGCGCTGTGTTTTGGAAACTCGCCCAGAGCCGGAGCGGCAGCAGGCCCACGAGGATGACCAGGGCCTGGCTCACGATGAAGAACATGAGCCACTTGAAACCCGAGTCGGTGAACCCGTAGCTGTGCAGGCCGATCCCAAGCATGTTCGTGCCGAACCACGACCAGGCCGTGACAATGTTCCCGGAGACGGCGAGCACGGCCAGACCGCGTTCCTTGACCAGGCCGCCCCAACGGGCGTGGAGGATGAGCGCGTTCCACAGGACGATCATCAGCGCGCCGTTCTCCTTCGGATCCCAACCCCAGAAGCGGCCCCATGACTGGTCGGCCCAGATGCCGCCGAGGACGGTGCCGACGAAGCTGAAGAGCGTGGCGAAGCAGAGGATCGCGTAGGTCATCCGGTTGAGTCCCTTGCGGGTGCCTTCGGTCAAACCGCGGCTGAAGAACCCGCGGAAGACGAAGATGATCGCGAGGAATCCGGCCACGAAGGTCGAGGCATAACCCAGCGTCACGATGACAACGTGGGTCGCGAGCCAGAAGTTGGTGTCCAGCACAGCGCGCATCATCTCCATCGTGTCGCCACCCAGCGACAGGTTGTGGGCGACGACGAGCGTGACGAAGCCGATGAACGACGCGACGACGATGCCGATGGCGTCCTTGTAAAATCGCTCCAGGACCAGCCCCAGGATGACCGCACCCCAGCCGATGAAGATGGCCGAGGAGTAGAGGTTGGTGACGGGAGGACGCCCTTCCAGCACCATGCGGAAGATCAGGCCGGCCGTGTGGATGACCAACCCGAGCACGATGAGCCAGAACGCCGAACGGCGTGCCCATTCCGAGGGAACGATCCAGAAGAGAAGACCCAGCAGAAGAGCGGTCACGTAGAAGATGTTCGACTTGTAGAACGGCTCCATCTGGTTGAAGAACGCCTCCATCCGGCCCTTTTTCGTCTCCTTCACGAAATCCTTTCCGAGCAGCGCCTGGTAGTCCGCGAGGGCGCTGTTGAACTTCTCGGCGTTGCCCGACCGGAAGTTGCTGGCCATCGCGGCGTAGAACTTGACCGAGTCATGCAGCTTCTCGCCGCGCGCCATGTCCATGAGCGTGGTTCCCATGCCGGTCCAGTTGTCGCCTTCGCGTTCGGAATGGTGGGGAGGCACGACGAGGACGGAGGAAAGGTTCGCCATCATGTCGTAGGTGCCGAGGTGGCCGACGAGCGTGTTGAGGGCCGCTTCGTCATAGTCCTTCTTGCCCGCTTGCTGGGCGATCGCGGCAGCGCGTCCGGGTTCGATGGACTTGAGGAACGAGACCAGGTCTTCCAAGGGTTCACGGATCTGCGGCGATGTGACCGATGCCTTGATGTTCAGGTAGACCTTGGCGGCGTTGAGCAGCTTGAGCAGGCCCTGGTCGTAGGGCGTGCGGAGGGAAGCTTCGATCCGGGCCGAGTTGGTGGCCTGCGCGTAGAATTTCTGCCAGTTCGGTTCGAGCTCCTTCCAGGCGAAGTGCTTCTCCTCGATGCTCAGTCCCATCAGGCCCTTCACATCCGGATGGTCGATGCGGAAGACCGGCCGGGCATCCGCGGCGTCGGGCGTGAACATGACCTCCATCATCCACTGGAGGCCGGTCAGATTGGTCTTGTAGGTGACTTCGCCCTTCTCGTTGCGGAGTTCGTAGGAGAACGACTGCTTCTCCCGGATCTGGAGCAGCGAATTGCGCGCGACGGAATCCCAAGGCTGGATGCGGCCGTTGAGAAGCACGGGCAGCTTGCCGAACTCGTTCGCCTTGACGCCGGCGTCGGACTTGGGCCGGAGCGTGGAGACGAACCAGAGCCCGCAGACCGCGGCGAGGATCCAATGGAGATGTTTGGTGAGCGCTTTCATGCGACGGAGGGTTTTCGGCGGCGGAGAAATCCGACCAGATGGAATCCGAACTGCCAGCACAGGCCGACGCCGACAAGGACGCAGGCGATGTAAGGCGTGACCCAGCTTGGGTTCTTGACGACTTGGAAGGTGGAAGAGGCGCGATCCATGTTCATCTGCCGGAGGGCGAGTTCATCGGCCGCCATCTGATACTGAAAGAACGTGTAGCCCGCCCAGCGAAGCGGGTTGTTCATGTAGATGACCGTCTCGCGGACCTCCGGGCTGCTGTTCATCTTCACGCGCACCCGGCTGGCAAAATTCTTCGGGATGTCCGTCCCGCGATACTTCTCATGGGTGGCCTTGAGCAGGCTGAGCTCAAAATCCTTGTAGTGCCGCGTGAACCGCAGCGACAGGCGGTAGTCCTTGCCGTCGACTTTCGCGACGTCGTCCGACCGGATGCCTGCGGCGACGAGCCAGCTTCCGAGCGACTTGCCGGCCTTGTCGGTCAGTTCAATGAGCGCGGCAGGCAGACTACGGCTTTCCATGTCCTTGGCCGTGGGCTTCGAAAGGACGAACGCGTTCTTGAGGAATCCTTCCGTCGCGTTGGCGGGAACGGCGTTGCTGAATCCCGAGCGCAGCAGGTCGGCATTGGCCCAGTATTCCTTCACGCGGATGCTGAACGGAAGCGTCGGCGTGCTGATGTCCTTCTTGGTCGCGAGGATCGACTCGGGCACCGCGACAACCTGGTCGTCCTTCGGGTCCGACGTGTCGATGATCGCCAGTTCGTTGGCGCGGAAGTCCTCGGAGTAATTCTTCGTGTCGCCCTCGAAGAGCTGCATCTGGCTTTCGGTCGAGACCATGTCGGTCGCGAGCTGGCCGACCAGCATCAGGACGATGCCGGTGTGGATCATGATCAGGCCGGCCTTCTTCTTGGTTAACTCCGTCCGTTTCGCCTGTGCGGCGACGAGGTTGATGACGAGGAGCGAGCCGAGCAGGTAGCCGCCTGAAAAGATGGGAATATTCGCCCCGAGGACAAATGCATTCCTGAAGGACGCCTTGAACGTGTCTTCAAGCCGGAAAATTCCGGCAAGCACATCGCCCAGAATGCTGGCCAGCATCGGAATAAGGTCGTTCCAGCGAACAAAGAAACACTTGAAGAACCGGTCCTGCGCGTCGTAGAGGCCGAAATTGGCCTGCGCCAAAGTGCCGAAGAAGACGAGCACGGTGGACAATGCCAGCAGGACGATGGTCAGCCGGAGCGAGGTGAGGATTGAAACGAGGCGCTTCATGTCAGCGGGGGTCTCCGGAAAATTTGACGAACGAGGCGCGTTCCTTTTCGACCGTGCTGGCGTCGCCGAGGAGCTTGAAATACCACGACTCGGAACCGCGCGTGGCGATGGCCGCGACGAGGCGTTTGGTTCCGTCGTCCGACTTCATGTCGACGACGGTCAATTTGCCCGAAGGCGAATCGGCCTGCTGGATCAGGTTGGCGAGGGCGGCCTCGTCGACCGCGCCGAGTCCGACCTGGCCGCGCCAACGGTTGACGTTCATGAGCAACCCGCCTGCTTGTCCGGGAAAGATGCTGATGGTGACCTCGGCCTTGCCTCCGGCGGTGAACTTCGCCTGCTGCATGGGGCCGGGCGCGATCTCGGACCACCCGGCCGGGACCTTCCACGAGGAGGAGGCGGTTGATGAGGACGGTGCCGCAGCGTCATCCTGAAAGCGGACGGATTTGAGGAAGACGATGAATTCATTGCGGCGGGTCGCGACCAACGCGTCATCGCCCTGCATCTTGAAGAACCATTTCGTTCCGCCCCGCTCCAGCGTCGCCACGAGCATGCGCTCGGCCTTCGATTTGCCGGGAGGTGTTCCTGAAAAATCGAGCAGCCGCGAGTCGACGCCCGCGATGGAAACGGGTTCCCCAAGCTTGGCGGCTTCTTCCTCGCTCACTGCGGGGAGGCCCACCTGACCGCGCCAGCGGTTGACGTTCGAGTCGATCGACCCGACTTCGCCCGGCAGCGGGATCACGGAAACATCCGCGGTCGCCCCGTCGGCGCCCTTCACGCCGAAGCTCCCGAGGCGCATGCCGTCGGCGGGTTTCACCTGCCAACCGTCGGGCACCTGCCAACCGATCTTGGGCGCGGATTCGGCCGACGGCGCATTCGCCGCCGGCGCGGCGGCAACCTGTTCCTTCGGAACGCGGTAGACGCGGACTTCCTCCCGTTGGCAGCCGGAGGCCAGAAGGCCGATGACGGCGGCGAATCCACCGGAGGCGGTTCGGAGCATATTGGTCTTTAGAGTGCGTGGCACGGGTCGGACAAGGTAGTGGCCGGTGGTTCGGCCGGGCAACTGAGATTACCCAGGCAAGGCGGAAGCGCAAAACACAGACGCGGGTGACCCCCAGGGTGTTCAATCCCGGCCAACTCGCCCAGTTGAAGCCGTCGGGCCGGAGCGGCCGCAAACGAGGTGAAGGGTTCCGGTTAAGTGCATCTTCGGCGTATCCGATGAACCGGCGACCGCAGACCGATTCTGCGGCGCGTCGCACGGAACAAGGGGGACGATTCCTCCAGCCCGGGCTCAAGGGACTGAGACAATGCTAGGCAATCTGACTCCAGGCGAAGAAGCGCAGCTTCGGCAGACCATCGAGATGTTCGAGGTCATCACGAAGGAGCAGCCTCTCGACAACCAGTCCCTGGAAATCCTCAAGGAAGCCTACCTGAAGCTGGGACGCACCAGCGATGTGGCCGTGACGTCCAAGCGGCTCGCGTCGGCCTATGTCCAGCTCGGCCAGCTGTCATCGGCCCTGCTCGAATACGAAACCATCCTTCAGATCCAGCCCGACGACGTCGAAGTCATCACGGCGATGGCCGAGATCTCCAGGCACGCCGCGCCGGCCGGAGGCGATGGCGGCCAGACCGCCGCGAGCACGTCCGCCCCGTCCGGTTCGGACACGGGCTTCGGCCGGAAAAAACATATTTCGCCGGCCGCACTCGCAAGCGTCGACGACGGCCGTGATTCGATGCAGCGGGTTTTCGTCGAGGGTCGCCTGGCGTCGGCAACCGAATTCGCCGAATGCTGGACCGCCTCGGCGGCCACGCCTCCCGAGCGGGTTTCCGATCCCTTCGTCCAACTCTTGTCCCATCGCGGCGGCCTGGCGGTCGACAAATCGCTCCAAGCCATCTGCGGCCACGGCCGCACGCCGTTCATCAACCTCGACCGCTACGACGTGGACGTGGAGCTCGCCAAAACATTCCCGCGCGAAGTCTGCCGGCGCCTCTGCGTGCTTCCGATGGACAAGATGAGCAAGGCCGTCTTCGTCGCCACGGCGAACCCGTTCAACAAACGCGCGGAGGAGGAGCTGAGGCAGTTCACCGCCTACCGGATCGTGTGGTATCTCGCGATGCCAAACGACCTCCATCGGCTCATCGAAAAGATCTACCGCTGAACTGACCATGGCCGCTGCACCCGCAAAAACCTTCGGCGAAAAAATCGCGGACGCCCTCGTGGAGGACGGCCTGCTCACGGCCAAGCAGGTCGAGGAGCTCGTCGACAAGCAGAAGAAGGAAGGCGTCCGGCTGGTCAAGCTCGTCGTCGACAAGGCCTATGTCACCGAAGCCGACCTGACCGTCTGCCTCGGCCGTGTCCACAACGTCCCGCCGATCAACCTTCCCCGCACGGGCATCCCCCAGGAGGTCTTCGACCTCGTTCCGCGCGACCTCGCCAACCGGCACAAGCTCATCCCCGTTTCCCGCATCGGCGGACGCCTGTTCGTCGCGATGGTCGACCCGCTCAACGTCGTCGCCCTCGACGATGTCCGGCGCATCACGAAGCTGGACGTCTCTCCCCTGATCGCCCCGGAAAAGGCGATCCTCGACAAGATCAACAACGTCGGCAGCCAGCAGTCCTCGATGGAGGACTTCCTCAAGGCCCAGGAAGGCGAGGAAGCCGGAGACATCGAGGTCACGCAGGAAGAGGCCGAGAAACTCGACATCGGCGCGCTTGCAACGATGGGCGAGGAGGCGCCGGTCATCAAACTGGCCAACCTCATCCTCGTGAACGCCATTCGCGAACGCGCGAGCGACATCCATATCGAGCCCTTCGAGAAGATGGTCCGTCTCCGCTACCGGACGGACGGCGCTCTCGTCGACCAGCCTTCGCCGCCCAAAAACCTCTACGTCGCGCTCATCTCCCGTCTCAAGATCATGAGCAACCTCGACATCGCCGAACGCCGCCTCCCGCAGGACGGCCGCATGCGGGTCAAGGTTTCGGGCAAGGACATCGACCTCCGCGTCAGCCTTCTTCCAACCGTCCATGGCGAGAAGTGCGTGCTGCGTATCCTGGACAAGTCGAACCTCTCGGCGAGCATCGACAAGCTGGGAATGGATCCGCTCACGCTCAAGCGCTTCAAGTCGGCCGTGGCGGCCCCGCACGGATTGATCCTCGTCACCGGCCCGACCGGTTCCGGCAAGACCACGACGCTCTATTCCGCCCTCAACGAGCTCAACAGTCCGGAATACAACATCGTCACCGTCGAAGACCCAGTCGAGTTCCAGATCCCCGGCATCAACCAAGTGCCCGTGAAAAAGGAGATCGGCCTCACCTTCGCCTCGTCGCTCCGCTCCATCCTCCGTCAAGATCCGGACATCGTCATGATCGGCGAAATCCGCGATACTGAGACCGCCGAGATCGCCGTCGAAGCCGCGCTCACCGGACACCAGGTCCTCAGCACCATGCACTGCAACGACGCGCCGGGTGCCATCGCCCGTCTCGACGACATGGAGATCGAGCCGTTCCTCATTTCCTCCGCCGTCATCCTCAGCTGCGCCCAGCGCCTCATGCGCCGCATCTGCCCGGCTTGCAAGGAACCAGTCCAGTATCCCGACAAGATGTATGAGGATCTGGAACTGACGGCGTCCGATTGGAAGGACGTGCCGCTCTTCAAGGGCCGTGGCTGCGAACGCTGCAAGGGCTCGGGCTACTCCGGCCGTTGCGCCATCATCGAGGTCATGACTGTCACCGACGAGATCCGCAAACTCGTGATCAAGCGCGCCAGCGCCTCCGAGATCGGGAAAGTCGCGGTGGCGGAAGGCATGAGAACCCTACGCATGGTCGCGCTCGACAAGGTCCGGGAAGGCACTTCCACACTCGAGCAGGTGCTCCTCCTGACCTCGGGCCACTGATCGGACGAAACTTTCCGTCTGGCAGTCGTGTCTGGTCACGTGCGCATAGTCGGTCGCGACGGGCGCATCTGCGGTCGAACAAGCCGCCGATTCCTTCGTCAACTTAGTATTCGGACCACACGCCGCCAAAGGGTGCCCGGACCGGAACCGTGACCGTGAAGTCTCATCGCAAACCTATCGGGCTCGTGATCGTGGCCCTGCTCTTCGTGGTCGCGACCATCGTCTACTCGGCGACCAACGCGGCTCTGCCGCCGCCCAATCATGTGGCGGCGCCCTTCAGCTGGAAGGCCTTCCTCGGGCCGTTCCACCATCTCGTCCTCCACTACCCCATCGGCTTCGTCACGCTGTCGTTCCTGCTGGAGATCCTCTACTGGCGCCGGCCGTCGCAGGAACTCCGTGGCATCACGCGGTTCGTCACGGTGCTCGGCGCCGCCAGCGCGGTCGCCGCCGCCGGCCTGGGTCTCATGCGCGCAGCGGAAGGCGGCTACGACGAAACGACGCTGAGCCTCCACAAGTGGTTCGGCATCGGAGTCGGAGCCATGTCGATCCTCGCCGGTGTCGTAATTCTCGGCGTCTGCCGCCATCCGGCGTCCAGAGCCTGGCTCTGGACATATCGGGGGATCCTTGTGACAACGCTGACAGCGCTCGGCATCGCCGGTCACCAAGGCGGAAGTTTGTCCCACGGCTCGAACTACCTGACAAAGGACGCGCCGGGATTCATCCGCGACATCTTCGAGGAAGGCCATGCCGACCCCGAGGCATCGCTGAACGGACTGACCCCAGGCGAACTCCTCTACTCCGAGAAGGTGCAACCCGTCCTGCAGAAGCAGTGCTACCAATGCCACGGCACCGAAAAGAAGAAGGGCGGTCTGCGACTCGACGTTCCGGACGGCTGGGCGAAGGGCGGTGACAGCGGGGACCCCACCGTCAAGGCCGGCAGCCCGCTCGAAAGCGAATTGGTCCGCCTGATCCTGCTCCCGAAAGACCACGAGGACCTGATGCCGCCCGCCGGCAAAGGCCAGCTCACTCCCGCCGAGATCCTCGACATCATCCATTGGATCCAAGCAGGCGCCCCGGTCCACAAGCCGAACTGACCCCGCCCTCAAAGGCGCCGTTTCATCTCATCTCCAAAGCAGAGCGGCGGCGATCGCCGCGACGACCAGCCAGAAGCCGATCCAGATCAGGGTGCGCTTCGGCCGGGCGGGCTCCTTGCCCTCGAACTCGCGTTTGGTGAATTCCTCGTAGTCGAACTCCTCGGTATCGACCCCGATCCGTCCCGACGTGTCACCATCCTCGTTCCAGCCGGTGTCCCAGTCGGAACCGCAGTTCGGGCAGGCCGACGCGTTCCGTGGAACCGACTCGTCACAAACCGGGCAAAGCGGCGGAGGCGTTCTTCGAGATGCCATGGGCCAAAGCCTATCCGCACAATGGCGCCGATGGAATCCCCGGAATGAACCGGACAAAGATGCCCCTTGTCATATCGGTTTAACACGATATGAAAGAAGCATGCAGCGGGTTCTCCGATTGGCCAAAGCCCTGTCCGACGAGACCAGGCTCCGTGTCGTCCGCGCCCTCCGGCAGGGCGAACTGTGCGTCTGCGAACTTTGCGACACGCTCGACGTCACCCAGTCCACGCTGTCGACCCATCTCCAGATCATCCGCGACGCCGGCCTGGTCACCGTCCGCCGCAAGGGCAAGTGGAACTACTACGCGCTGGAACCGGCCATCGTCCGCCCGCTCGACCGTTTCTTCACAGACGTGGAACCGGACATCGGCTCCGACAGGACGCTGAAAGCCGACTTCGCCAAACTTCAGAAGCGGCTGGCGCTCCGGACGAATGGCCAATGCTGCGTCGGTTTCGCCTGCTGCCCGCCCAAAGGAAGGAACGGGCAATGATGCGAAGACTTGTCAGCGAAGCCCTCGGAACCTTCGCCCTCATCTTTGCCGGCACCGGTGCGATCGTCGTCGACCAGCAGATCGGCGGCATCACCCACATCGGCGTCGCGTTGATCTTCGGGCTCGTCGTCATGTCGCTGATCTACGGCTTCGGCGACATCAGCGGCGCGCACTTCAACCCGGCCGTGACGATCGCATTCGCGGTGGCGGGAAGGTTTCGTTGGCCGGAAGTCCCCGGCTACATCGGGGCGCAGCTGATCGGCGCCTTGGCCGCCAGCGGCGCGCTGAAACTGGGTTTCCCGGCCAATGAAAAACTCGGAGCAACCCTGCCGTCCGGCTCGGCCCTGCAATCCTTCCTCTTCGAATTCGGCCTCACCTTCTTCCTGATGCTCGTGATCCTGAACGTCTCCACAGGAGCGAAGGAGAAAGGCATCACCGCGGCGATCGCCATCGGTGGCATGATCGGCCTGGAAGCGATGTTCGCGGGCCCTGTCTGCGGCGCGTCGATGAATCCAATCCGTTCGCTGGCGCCGGCCATCGTCTCAGGACACCTCGAACATCTCTGGCTCTACCTCATCGCGCCTGTCGCCGGAGCGGCCGCCGCTGTTCCCATCAGCTCCTATCTGCACGGTCAATCGTCTCCGAACGGCTGACCACTGCCACCCCCCCCCATGAAACTCTCCCAACTCAAGACCGGCCTCGCGCTGCATCCGGACAAAGCGGTTCGCTTCGTTCTGCCCACCGGTTCAGCCATTCCGCCGCACGCCCACATCACCGAGATCGCGCGCATTTCCAAGCATTTCGTCGACTGCGGCGGAGTGCGGCGCGAGGACTCGTTTTGCCGGATGCAGACATGGCACGCCGACGACACGTCCCACCGCCTGACCGCTGGCAAGTTGCTCTCGATCCTGGAGAAGGGCGCTCCGCTCTTCGGCGACTTGGATCCCGAGGTGGACGTCGAACACGAGGCGCCGTTCCTGTCCATCTTCCCGGTGGATACGACGACGGAATCCGACACCGCGTTCGTCATTCGCCTGGGAATTCGCCATGCCGATTGCCTGGCACAGGACCGCTGCGGTGTCCCGCCGACAAACTTCCAAGCCCTCACCTTCAAACCCATTTCCCGGAAGCCATGAAATCCCCGACAACGAAGCCCCTCATTCTCATCCTCTGCACCGGCAATTCGTGCCGAAGCCATTTGGCCGAAGGTATCCTGCGCGCCGCATCGCACGGGCTCTTCGACGTCGCCAGCGCCGGTTCCAAGCCCGCCGGCTACGTGCACCCGCTCGGGATCGCGGCGATGAAGGAGATCGGCATCGACATCTCGGCCCACATGTCGAAGCACATGAACGATTTTCTGGACCGCGACGTGGAGACCGTCATCACCGTCTGCGGCAACGCAGACCAGGCCTGCCCGATGTATCCGGGCCAGCTCAACCGGCACCACTGGGGCTTCGATGATCCCGCGCACGCCATCGGCACGGACGCGGAGAAGATGGCCGTGTTCCGCCGTGTCCGAGACGAGATCAAGCGCGTCTTCGAAGCCTACGCCCAAGGCCGCCGCGACCAGGCGAAGCGTTGAGCGGAACCGGCGCAACGGGCCCGGGAGATGGGCGCTTGCCGCCGATTCGGTCGGGCACATGATGGGCCCATGAATCCTCGGCTTCCCGCCCTTCTCGTCGCCGCGCTTCTGGCTTCATCCCTGCCGGACGGACTCGCCGCCGACAACGAACGTTTCATCCGCGCCGGCGCTGCCCAAGTGCGGATCAACCCGGCCGACGGCACGCCGATGGCCGGCTACTACCACGCCCGGGGTTCGGAAGGCCTCGCCGACGATCTGTTCTCCAAGGCGCTGGTGTTGGACGACGGTTCGAACCGCGTCGCACTGGTCACGCTCGACCTGATCTCCACCACCCGCTCGCTCGTCGAGAAGGCCCGAGTCGCGATCACCAAACGCACGGGGATTCCGGGAACGCACGTGATGATCTCCGCGACGCACGCGCACACGGGACCCGTCCTGGCCGATGGCGGCTCCCGCCATGACGCGCTCGGAGGAACCGAACCGAAGGCGGTCGAATACTCAGCCAGCCTTCCGGATCTGATTGCCGAAAGCGTCGAACGCGCCTTCGCCGTGCGCTCCAATGTCGTCCTCTCCGCGACGGTCGGCCGCTGCGACGACCTCGCGTTCAACCGGCGATTCTTCATGCGTGACGGTTCGCTCGCGTGGAATCCCGGCAAACGCAACGCCGACGTGGTGCTGCCCGCCGGCGTCACCGATCCGGAGGTGGCCGTTCTCCTGATCGAACCACCGCACGATCCGGCGCGTTTCGTCGCCGCCCGCGCGGTCTACGTGAACTTCGCCATGCATCCCGACACCGTGGGCGGGACCCGGGTCTCCGCCGACTATCCCGGCGCCCTCGCCCGCCGGATGGCCGACTACCACGGCCCGGCCGCCGTGACGCTTTTCGCCAACGGAGCCTGCGGAAACATCAACCACATCGACACCTCGTGGGGCCGGGAACAAAAGGGATCCGAGGAAGCCAACCGCATCGGCACGTTGCTGGCCGGAGCCATCTTCCGTGCGGAAAAAAATCTTCGGAGCGTCGCACCGGCCCAACTCCGCGCGCGGTCGGAGATCGTCAAACTCCCCCTTCCATCCGTGACTCCGGATGAAATCGCGACGGCGCGGATCGATGTCCGCACGGCGAAGGATTCAACCCGCGACGGCTTCATGAAACTGGTTACCGCCCACAAGGTCCTCGATGTCGCGGCACGCGAAGGCAAACCGCTGGAAGTCGAGGTGCAAGTGTTCACGCTCGGGGACGATCTGGCGTGGGTGAGCCTACCGGGCGAGATCTTCGTCGAACTCGGCCTCGCCATCAAGCAGCGCTCGCCTTTCCGCCAGACGATGATCGCCGAACTGGCCAACGGCAGCATCGGCTACATCCCCGACCGTCGCGCCTACGCCGAGGGCAACTACGAACCCGTGAGCGCGCGCTGCGCCGCCGGGGGAGGCGAGATTCTCGTCGATGCAGCGGTCAAGATGCTCAGGTCGCTCGCCGACGAATCGCGGAACGGAGCCAAGGTCCGATGAACCGACCGGGGGCGGCGGGCTTGAACGAGCGGCGGCGGAGGTGGGACCAGCGGTTCCCGCCCTTGCCTCGATCGGTCCCGCACCCGACGCTCCCCTCATGCGACTACGTTGCATCGTCACCGCCGGCCCCACCTGTGAACCGCTCGACAACGTCCGGTGCCTGACCAATTTCTCCACGGGCAAACTCGGCTCCCAACTGGCCTCCCATCTCGCGTCGCTGGGCCACGACGTGATGCTGCTCCGGGGCGAAGCCGCGACCTACTCGCAGCCAGTCGCCGGCGCCGTGGTGGAAACGTTCTTCAGCACCGGCGACCTCGAAGCGGCGTTCATCCGACTGGCCAAAACGGGTGCCGACGCCGTGTTCCACGCCGCCGCCGTGAGCGACTTCAAGTTCGGCCGCGTCTTCGACGGAACCCCGGAGGACGGCCTGACCGAGATTCACTCGGGTAAGTTTTCCACCCGCACTGGCCGCCTCTTCGCCGAACTCATCCCCACGCCGAAGATCCTGCCGCAGCTCCGCAGACTCTTCCCCAAGGCCTGCATCGTCGGCTGGAAATACGAAGTCGATGGCGGCCGCGAAGGTGTGCTGGCCAAGGCGCGCCAACAACTGGCGGACGGAAATACCGATGCCTGCGTCGCCAACGGCCCCGCCTTCGGCGAAGGCTTTGGCATTGTCCTGCCAAACGGCTCAGTCCGTCCAACGTTGGCCGACAAGCTGCCGGAAGAACTGGCCGCCTTGGCCTGCCAGCACGCGTCCGTTAAGTAGACCCGCCCTATGCCGGAGCAGGCGCCGCAACGAACGGCCTGAGCTTTTCCGCGATTCCGTCGGGCAAACGTTTAGGGCGTTCGTTCATGCCGGTGCAGACGTGGCTGGTGGAGCCGTCGAGCAGCAGCTTGTCGCCGCAGAGGATGCGGTAGGCAAAATTCAGCCGGACCTTGCCGGCTTCGGTCAGCCAGACTTCCACCGTAAGAAGGTCGTCGTAACGGGCCATGCCCTTGTAGCGGACGTTCACCTCGATGACGGGGAAGAACGTGTCCGACTCCTGCAACTGAAGCAGCGGTGCGCCGAGCGACCGGGAGAATTCGCCGCGGGCGGCTTCGAGGATGTCGAGGTAGCGCGCGTAGTAGACGTGGTTGCCGACGGTGCAGTCGGCGTAGGTCACGCGGTAGCTGTGGCGATAGACTTCGGGCATGGCATCAGGGATCAGGCACCTGGATTCCGGATACCTGATCCCGGATTCCCGATGCCGGTGGTGTTCAGGGCGAGACCGCGAGCCGTTCCTCGTTGCGTTCCTGGTTCATGAGCACGCCGGCTTCCTTGTAGGGCTTGAGCAGGAAGTGGGTGCCGGTGGAGAGGACGCCCTGGATGGTGGCGAGCTTCTCGGCGACGAAGGTGGCGACTTCGCGGAGGTTGCGGCCCTCGATGATGACGAGCAGGTCGTAGCCGCCGGACATGAGGTAGCAGGAAGTGACCTCGGAATACTTGGCGATGCGTTCGGCCACGCGGTTGAAGCCGCCGTCGCGTTCGGGGGTGATCTTCACCTCGATGACCGCCTTGACCTGTTCCATGCCGAGCTTCTCCTCGTTGAGCACGGTGCGGTAGCCGAGGATGACCTGACCGGCCTCGTAGTCCTTGATCTTGGCCACGATCTCGGCCTCGGGCAGCCCGAGCATGCCGGACAACTGGGATGGCTTCAGGGCGGCGTTATCACGGAGGAGCTTCAGCAACGGATCAATCATGCGCGGCGTTGTAGCAGCGGCATCGGGACGCGGGAAGCGTGATCCTTGAAACGCCTCCAACCCTCGCAGATTCAGACGCCGCCCATCTGCCACTGGAATTCCTGGATTCACCCGCTAGCTTCCGCCGGCTTTGACCAAACCTATGATCGCCCGAATCCTCGCCCTCTCGCTCGCCGCGTCCTCGACCCTTTTCGCAACCGACTGGCCTCAGCGCCGCGGACCGTCGCATAACGGCATCTCCACCGAGACCGCCTGGAAGGCCGCCTTCGGAGCCGACGGCCCGAAACAATTGTGGAAGGCGTCGGTCGGAACCGGCTTCTCGGGCGTGGTCATCGCCGACGGCCGGGCCTTCACGATGGGAAGCGGGGCCGGCGACAAGGACTTCGTGGTCGCCCTCGACGCGGGCACGGGCAAGGAACTCTGGCGCTTCACCTACGCCGAGCCGCTCAACCCGAAGATGTATGAAGGCGGCCCCAACTCCACACCCACGGTGGACGGCGGATCGGTCTACACCGCGAGCAAGAGCGGCAAGGTCCATTGCCTCGACGCCGCGACCGGCGGAATCAAGTGGACCGTCGATCTCCAGCAGATGGCTGGAAAGACGAAGAGCGACTGGGGCGTTTCCGGAGCGCCGCTCGTCGTGGGCGAGAAGTTGATCCTCAACTTCGGCAACGGCCCGACCGTGCTGGCGAAGGATTCGGGGAAGAAGATCTGGTCCACCGGTGGCGGCGAGAACAACAGCTTCAACACTCCCGTCGTTACCAAAGTCCGGGGCGAGGATGTGGTGCTGGCCCACCAGAAGAAGGAGCTCATCGGCTTCCGGCTCGCCGATGGGAAACGCCTCTTCGGCCACAAGTTCGGCAAAGGCTACGAGACGCATTGCTCCGATCCCGTGCTTACTCCGGCCGGAGTGTTCATCAGCTCGGGCGACGACGGCGGTGAACTGCTCGACCTTTCCAGCGGCCAGCCGAAGCAGGTCTGGAAGAACATGAACCTCTCAACCTTCACCTGCACGGCGGTCGCGATCGGCGACGTGCTCTACGGCCATGATTCCGCCGGATACAAGCGGGCGAACCAGGAGTTCCGCTGCGTCGACATCAAAACCGGCGCGATCAAGTGGAGCCTCGGCGGATTTGGACAAGGCAGCGTCATCGCGGCGGGCGACCGGTTGATCGTTCTCAGCGACAACGGCGAACTGGCCATCCTCAAAGCCACGTCGGAGAAGGCCGAGATCCTAGCACGCACCCAGCCCCTTGGCGGCAAGACGTGGACGCAGCCGGCGCTGGCCAACGGCAAGCTCTACCTGCGCAACGCCAAGGGCGACGTCGTCTGCCTCGACCTCAACGGCTGATCCCGCGATTACTTCTTCCGAGTGTTCCCGCGCCGGATCCGGCAGGGTCCGCCGGACGTGGAAACGACAGCCGAATACAAACTCATCCATCTGCCATACGGGGCGTTCAGCATCCGCTCGCTCGCATCGGCGGAAACGTTCCATCCCGTCGTCGGCGCGGCTGAAGAAGCGCGCACGCTCTACGCCGAACAGCTCCAACTCGCGAAGCGCCTCGGCGAGACGACGGGCGAGTTCGTCATCTGGGACATCGGCCTCGGCGGAGCCGCCAATGCCTGCGCCGCGCTCAACGCCTTGGGCCAGGCGGCCGCGAATTCCGGGTCCCGGCCCATCCGGGTCCTCAGCTTCGACCGCACGGCGGGCGCACTCGCGTTCGGCTTCCAGCACCGGATCGAGCTGGGCTACTTCCGCGGATTCGAGTCCGCCATCGAAAGCCTGCTGGCGACGGGCGAAGCGCGGTTCCAGATCGGCGAATGCCCGGTCCACTGGACAGCGACCTTGAGCGAGATTCCCGCGCTGCTGGCCATCCCCGCGCCCGGCCGCCCTGCTCCGCACGCCATCCTCTTTGACCCGTGTTCACCCGGGAAGAATCCCGAGATGTGGACGCTGCCGTTTCTGACGCTGCTGCATCAGCATTTGGATCCGGAACGCCCGTGCAACCTGGCGACCTACTCGCGTTCCACCATGATCCGAGTTTCGTTCCTGCTGGCGGGATTCTACGTCGGCTCGGGGCAATCCATCGGGGACAAGGAAGAAACCACCGTCGCCGCGAACCACCTGCCACTGCTCGCCGCGCCGCTCGACCTGCGTTGGCTCGACCGCGCCAAACGCTCGGGCGCGGCCGAACCGATGCATGAGCCGATCCACCGCCAGGCGCCGTTGAATCCCGTGACGTGGGAAAAACTGAAGAACCATCCGCAGTTCAACCGCTGAAAAGCCTCAGCGTTTCAACCGATAGAAGCGCACGGGCAGGTTCGTCGCCGCGGGATCGTTCAAGGTGAAGGGCGAGGAAACCGGAGTGTTCGTCTGGATGGCGACCCAGTTGGCCAGGTTGGTGGAGGCTTCGAGAATGTAGGGCCGGTTCACCGAACCCGTCAGCGTCAGGCTGAAGGCGCCGCCGGGAGGTTTGCTGAAGGTGGTGAATCGGAACGGCGAATCGTCTCCCGCCACCGAGAGCGTCACGGTGGCCGTCGCGCTGTTGGTGAATCCGTCGTTGGCCACGTAGGTGAACGAATCGGTCCCGCTGAACCCGGCGTTCGGCGCATAGGTGAACGCGCCGCTGGATGCGTTGAAGGCCGTGACGGTTCCGTTCGCCGGATTGCCCGTCCGGACAAACGTGATGGCGTCGCCGTCTCCGTCCGCCCCGAGCAATGCTCCGGTCACCGCCACGCCCGACTGGGTGCTGACAGAGACGTTGGTCGCGCTCGGACCGATGTTGTAGACGGTGCAGGAACCGGACACCCCACGGGTTACAGTCGTGATCGTCCAGCAACGCAGCGTTCCGACGTCGTTGGAGTATTCGTCCGAGAGACGGAGCCGCCAGTTGCCGTTGGCCGGTTTGCCGTAGAACCCGGCGAGCGGGTCCTCCGGCCGGAAGCTGCCGACGTGCGGAAACCCGATGTCCGCGATGGGCTGGGACGCCGCATCGCTGAAGAGAACCTTGCTGTCGTTGACGCCGCAGGTGCCCGTGCCGAGGTCGTTGGTGTTGCCGCTGCGATGGTTGAAGAGGACGACCTCCGTGCCATCCGGATGCTGCAACCCGATCACAAGATCGACGACGGTGGTGTGATCGAGCCGGATGGCGGCCGTCACGGATTCGATGACCGGAGAACTCGGCAGGCTGATGACGTTCGTCGCGAAGACGGTCTGCTGGTCCGGGATGAACAAGCCGCTGTTCCCGCCAGTCCAGACATTCGTCTGCGAGACGCCGCCAAGCAGGCGGTTGACGATGTTGGTCAATTGGCTGCCCGCCGCGGTCACGACCTGGGTGAACGAGAGGAGCGTCCCGCACGGAGTGGTTTTCGCGATCTTGTAGCTGAAGGGCTGCGAGACGGCGCCGGTCTGTCCGCTGGGGATCGTGGGGAACGTGGTGGATGACCGAAGAAACGTGATCCCCGCCGGGCCCGAGATGGTGGCGGTGGCGCCGACCAGATCGACGGAACCGGTGTTCAGCACCGACAATGATTCTTCCAACGTCTCGCCGGGTTCGACGGTTCCATTGCCGTTGGAAGCGCCGGCCGCTTCGCTGAAGGCGCTCCCGGCGATCTGCGACCCGGTGGCGGAAACGCCGAGGAGCTCGATTTCCAGCCAGTTGATCAGCCCGGTGTTTCCGGTCTGTAGATCGCGCACCTCGAGCTTCCACGTGCCGGTGGAAAGCTCCCCCCAATGCCGGCGAGACATGAAGATCCAATCGGGCCAGTTGGCACCGGGGTCGTTGTGTTTCTCGGCCAGCTTGGACCGCATGCCGCCGGGTGAAACGAGGACGATCTCCAAGTCGCCACGGCGCGGATGCGTCACATCCATGCGGATGCGGGCGTGCTCCACGCGGAGCGGCGAGCCGGAGAACGTGACGGTGTTGGTGATGCCGTTGGCCGTGTTGTCCGGAATGTTCTTGATCAGCGCAGGAAACGACTGCTGCCGGCTGGTGGCCACCGCCAGGTTTGTCCAGGAGAGCGCCATGCGGACCGCGTTGCTCGCGTCGACCAGTCCGGCGCCGAGGGAGTGGTTGAAGGCGAGTCCGGCGGAGTTGGTCTGCCAATCCGCGCTGTTGGAACCAACGCCCTGCCGACGGGCGGAACGGATCAGGATCTCCTGCACGTCGCGCCAACCGAGGCTGGGATTCGCCTGCAGCATCAGGGCAATCACGCCCGACGCGATCGGTGCGGAACCGGACGTCCCGCTGAAGTCGGTCGCGTAGTTCGCGGTGGCGTTGGGATTGGGCGAGGGCGCGAAGGCATTGTATCCGTTCGTGCCCACCCGGTCGGTGGTCACCAGGCGCTGGTTCGTGAAATCGCCCGAGGGCGACGCGACCACTATGGCTGCGCCGGGCGTGCTGTAGCTCGCGACCGTGCCGGCGGCGTTGGCGGCGGCGACAGGGATGGAGCTGATCGAGGTCTTCAGCGTGTTGTAGTTCACGTTGTCCAACGAGTCGCCGTCGTTGCCCGAGGAGAAAACCATGATCGTCCCCTTGCCACCACGGCCCGACTGCACGCCGACGTCGATCACCGCCTGGAGGAACGAAGACGGTGCGTTGATGTTGGTGCCGCGTGTGCCGGCACCCCAGCTGTTGTTCTTGATGTGGATGACGGCGTTGGAATGGAGGAAGGCATTCGCCACCTGGCTGTCCGTGACCGCGACGCCCGTTATCAGGCGGAACGGTGCGATCTTCGCCTCGAACGCCACTCCCGCCACTCCGATGCCGTTGTTTCCGACGGCCGCAACGAGTCCAGCCACAGCCGTGCCGTGGGACTCGGTGGAAGCGGTCGACTGCGGATTCGAGTCCTGCACGTTGCGGAGATAGTCGTAGCCGAGATTGACGAGCATGTTCCCGGCGAGATCGGGATGGGATGTCTCGATGCCGGAATCAATCACGCCGATGGTGATCCCCGCGCCACGGTAGGCGTCCCACGTCTCGACGACGTTGATGTCGAAAGAACCGAACGGCGCATTCACATCGGCCTGGACGTCGAGATGCCACTGGGCCGCGAAACGCGGATCGGCCGGGATGAATTCCGTCTCATAGAACCGCCCCAACTGCGGCTCCACTCGCAGCACACCCGGGACCGCCTTCAGCCGGGTCGCCAGATCCAAAGCACCGGTCGAATCCACCGCTTCAAAGAGGCTCATCCCGTCAACCGCCATCGGCAAAGGTTTGAAACGCGAATCGGCCAACGGGGCCTTCAGCGCCTTCGCGCCCGCTTCCGCCGAATGGATCACGAGCACTTCGGGCGTCAGAATGCGGCGGGTCACACGGCTGCGATCCTTGCCGGATTCATAGAGGACAAGCCGCGCCTCCGTTCCTTCCGTAGTCAGCCGACTGGCTTCGGCGCGGAGCAGTTCGGTTGTATGCTTGGGCTCGATGGACTGGAGCCTCCAATCGCCGTTGCTCTGCCGGACGTAGAGTTCGTCTCCGACTATGTCGAAGGCCTGGTCCTGCCGGCTTTCGCGGATCTGAACCACCGCTACGACATTGGAGTTCAAACCCACCGTGCGGCCAAAAGCAGGAAGACCGACGAGCAACAGCAGCAGGCAGAGGGCGCATCGAAACATGGCACCGGAAAGCTAGGCCTCTCCCCGAACCGATGCAAACCCCGGCAGGGCTCAGCCCCGTGATCCAAGGATCTCAAGCGCCCGCAACGCCGCCGCGCTGCGGGTCTCGACGCCGAGCTTTTCGAAGATCTCCTGCACATGCTTTTTCACCGTGGACTCGGAGACCCCGAGGATGGAGGCGATGTCGGAGTTGGTCTTGCCCTGGGCCACCCAGAGCAGCACCTCGGCGACGCGGGGCGTGAGGCCAAGGACGCAGAGCGGCTCGAAGGAATCGAAGTTCGGCCTGAAGTCGGTCCGCACCTGCTGCTGCTGCCGCGTGAACCGCGACGTGATGGCGGAAAGCAGGTCGGTCTTGTCGACGGGTTTGGTGAGGTAGTCGTCCGCGCCGAGGTTCATCCCGCTGCGGACGTCGATCTTCTCGCCCTTTGCCGTCAGGAAGATGAACGGGATCGAAGCGGTCGCGGCATCCGCACGGAGCGCCTTGAGGACACCGAAGCCGTCGATCTCCGGCATCATCACGTCGCACAGGATCAGGTCCGGCTTCGTCGACTTCGCCAGGGCGATGCCAGCCTTGCCGTTATCGGCGCCCACCGGCTCGAACTTTTCGAGGCGGAGGATGGTAAGGAGGTTCCTCCGCATCTCGGGCTCATCTTCAATCACGAGGATCTTCTTCATGCGGTCGCGCCTTTCCTGTCGGCTGTTTCGATCCCCGGGTCAAGCGTCCTGACCCGTCGCGCCTGCGCCGGCACGCGCACCGTCACGGTGGTTCCCCGGCCGACGGCGCTGTCGATCGAGATGTCGCCGCCATGGAGCTCGACGCAGCGTTTGACGATGGTCAGGCCGAGGCCTGTGCCGGGGATGTTCGCCACGTTCCGCCCGCGATGGAACGCCTGGAACAGCCACGGCTGGTCGGAATCGGGGATGCCCACGCCTTCGTCCTGCACGACGAAGATGGCGTCGTCGCCATCCGTTCCGCAGCGGAACTGAACAGGGGCGCCGGCCTGGGAATACTTCACGGCGTTCGAGAGGAGGTTGGTGAAGACGTGGTTCAACAGTCGTTCATCGAGCGAAACGTCGATGGTCTCGGCCGGAGCGGTCAGCACGATTGGGCACCGGGCATCCGTCGACGAGCCGACCTCGTCGGCCATCCGGCGGCAGAGCCCTGCGAGATCCACCGTCTCCGGCTTGAACTCGACCCGGCCGGCCTCGACACGGCCGAGAAGCAGCACCTCGTCGATCAGGCCGGCCATGCGGCGGACATTCTTGTGGATGGAGGCGAGCTGATCGGCGCGTTCGTCGTCAGCGAGCTCCTCGTGGTAGTCGGTGAGGATCTGTGTGGACGAGAGAATGATTCCCAGGGGCGTGCGGAACTCATGGGAAACCATCGAGACGAAGTTTATCTTCAACAGGCCGAGCTCCTTTTCGTGGGCCAGCGCCTTCAGCAGTTCGTCCTGCGCGCGTTTGCGGTCGGTGATGTCGTTGACCACGGCCTGGATGATGAAGCCTTCGGAAGTCGGGATGCGGGTAAGAATGATCTCAAGGGCGATATCCGCGCCGGCGGGCGTCCGCGCCGCCCATTCGAAGCGGGAAGACCCTTCATGGATGCACTCCTGGACCTTCAGCCTGGCCAGGTCCGTCGGCTGGGCGTTTTCCTCGGGCGACAGCGCCGTGAGGTCGAGCGGGTTGAGGCCGACAAGCTCGTCGGGGCTCTGGAAGCCCAGGATGCGGACGGCGGCTGGATTGACCTCAAGGAGCTGTTCGCCGCTGAGGAGCATGACCCCCTGGGCCGAGGCTTCAAAGAGCACGCGGTGCTTCTCCTCCGATTCGCGCAGGGCACGCTCGGCCCGCTTTCGCTCGATGGCCCACGCGGTCTGTTCGGCCACGAACGTCAGCATCTGCTTGTCGTCGTCGCCATAGACCGAATCGTCCTCGTAATGCTGCACGGCGATCACGCCGAGAATCCGTCCGCCGGTCTTCATCGGCGCGCCGATCCGGACCGCCGCGGGCGTGCCGGACTCCACATGGGGCTCGTCGTCCGAACCGGAGGCCAGGCGCCTGAGGGAGTTGGCCGCCCGGCTGAAGAGGATGGGTTTTCCACTGCGGATGACCCAACTGGTCAAACCGGCGTTCAACGCCGCGGGCGCCGGGCGAGGGTCCTTTTCATCGACCCAATACGGAAAGCTGACCCGCTCGGTCCGTTCGTCGTAGAGCGCGATGTAGAAATTGTCGGCCTCCATCAGCCCGCGGATGATGGCGTGGATGCGCGGGTAGAGGCTTTCCAGGTCCTGGGCGGCGTTGACGGCCTCGGAGATCTGGTAAGTGGCCTGCTGGATGCGTTCCCGGCGGTGGCGCTCGGTGTTGTCGATGATGCTTCCGCGGATGACATGCCGGCCCTCGGCCGGAAGCCGGACCAGACGGACCTCGCACGAGAATAGCCGGCCCGAGGAATGCCGCTGGACCCACTCGAAGACGGGCGCCTCGCCGGACAGGGCTTCCCGCACCCGTTGCCGGGCGAGTTCGATCGACCGGTGCCCGTCGGGCTGCTGGTCCGGGCTCACGTCGGCAAATCCCACCCGCAGCATTTCCGGTTCGGAGAACCCGTAGAGGCGGAGGGCGTTTTCGTTGCACTGGATGAAGCGCCCGGTGTCGTCGTCGAACACGACGATCGCCTCGGGCGCATGGTCGACCAGCGTGCGCAAACGCGCTTCGCTGGCGCTGAGTTCCGCGGTGCGTTCGCTGATCCGGACTTCAAGGGACTGGTTCAGATCCAGGATCTTCGTCTCGGCCAGCTTTCGTTCCGTCACGTCGGAAATGATCCCGTCGAAGAACACCGGTCGGCCCGCCCCATCGCGCGTGGCGGTGCTGCTGATCAGGCCCCAGAACCTCGAGCCGTCCTTCCGCACGAACTCAAGCTCCTCGTTTGCAAACGTGGCCTTCTCCTCAAGTTGTCGCAGGAGATGGAGGCGGTCCTCCTTCTTCGCGTAGAGACGCTCACGGGGAAGCGCGTTCAGCTCCTCGATCGTCTCGTAGCCGAACAGCCGCAGGTAGGCGCGGTTGACGAAGACGAGCCGTCCGTTGGGTTCCGTCCGGTAGATCGCCTCCGCGATGTTGTCGGTGATGGAGGCCAGCAGTTGCTGGTTCTCGCGCAAGGCCGCGTTCGACGCCTCGAACCGGCGCCGATTCCGCGCCAGCAATGCCGCCCCGGCCGCGGCCAGGACGACGACCACAACGACGGCCAGCATCACCCATTCCGGGGACGACGCGCCCGCAATGTCGACCTTGGTGAGTGACACCGGAGGGACTGGGATGCGGACTGCCACGGACAAGAGTGGAGCGGCCATCAACCTGTTTCTTTAACAGCCGCACCCCGTCGCGTAAACACGCGGCTGCCGGACGACCGCAAGATCGGACTCGGAAAATCCACTTCCGGACAAAAACTACCCGTGGACAAAGGAATTCCCATCAACAACCCTTCCATCCTCAAATACGAATGAAAACCGGACAGGAACTGATCTTGGCGACCAAGATCTACGCGAAAGACGACACCCTGAGGAGTTGGTGGTGCATCTTGTCGACATTGGCGCTCCTCGTGGCCGCCTTCGTCGGGACGCTGCTGGCCATCCATATCGGCCTGCGGATCGCCAGCAGCGTGCTGATGGGCCTGCTGATCCTCCGATTCTTTGTCATCTACCACGACCAGCAGCACCACGCGATCCTGCCTAGGTCCAAAGCCGCCGAAGGATTGATGCGGGTGTTCGGCATGTTCTCGCTGAGCGCAAGCAGCGTCTGGCGGAGCTCGCACAACCACCACCACAACCACAACTCCAAGCTTCGGGGTGCCCACATCGGCTCGTTCCCGATCATGACGAAGGACCAGTTCCTGAAGAGTTCGCCGGGCCGCCGTTTCGGCTACCTGTTCATCCGCCATCCGCTGACGATCATGTTCGGCTATGTTTTTATGTTCATCTACGGCATGTGCATCAACCCGTTCCTGAATGATCCCAAAAAACACGCCGACTGCATCGCATCCCTCCTCCTGCACATCGCCATTGGAGTCGGGCTCTATCTGTTCGGCGGTTGGACGGCATTGATCCTTGGGCAGACCATTCCCCACCTCATCGCCCACAGCATCGGCAGCTATCTGTTCTACGCACAGCACAACTTCCCGGGAGTCTCCTTCAGCGACAACGCCGGCTGGACCTATGAAAAGGCAGCACTCGAGTCGTCGAGCTACCTTCGCACCAGCAAGGTCATGGCGTGGTTCACGGCCAACATCGGCTACCACCACATCCACCATCTCAACGCCAAGATCCCGTTCTACCGCCTTCCGGAAGTTCTCCGAGAACTGCCCGAACTACAGGCTCCGAAGACCACGTCGCTCCTTCCATGGGACATCGCCCGCTGCCTCAGGCTCAAGGTCTGGGACGTCGACGCCCAGAAGATGGTCGGCATGCGCGATCTGAAATCTGGCCTCAGGGCCTGACGATCGCAGGTCCGGATGGTTGCCGGACGAAGCTGTCCGGGTCAGGGTTTCAACGTCATTTCAACCCAATCCATCCATGGCCTTCACTGCATACCAGGTCGCCGAGAAACTCGGCGGTGAACTCATCGGCGACGGTTCGATCACCCTGACGGGCTTCTCCACGGCCGAGAACGCACGCGCCGGGGATCTGGTCTTCGCGGAAAAGGACACTTACTACGCCGCCGCGGAAGCCAGTGCGGCCAGCGCTGTCCTCGTCTCGGGACCATTCGCCTCCACCACCAAGACGGTCATCCGCGTTGCCAACGCCCGCGCCTCCTACGCGCGACTGCTCCCGCTCTTCTTTCCGCCGGACGAAGCCCAGTCGGGCATCCATCCCACCGCCACGATCGCCGCAACCGCGCAGATTGATCCCACCGCCGAGATCGGGCCCGGCTGCGTCATCGGTGCCAACGTGAAGATTGGTGCCCGCACAATCCTAATGGGCGGAAACCACATCGGCCGCGACACACAAGTCGGCGACGACGTCCGGCTGTTCCCCAACGTCGTTCTCTACAAGGCCACGCAGGTGGGAAATCGCGTCGCCATCCATGCCGGCACGGTCATCGGCTCCGACGGCTACGGTTATTTCTTCGACCAGGGCCGTCACAACAAGGTCCTCCAGATCGGCAATGTCATCATCCACGACGACGTCGAGATCGGGGCCAACGCCGCCATCGACCGCGGGGCGCTCGGCGCGACCGTCATCGGCCAGGGCACCAAGATCGACAACCTCGTCCACATCGCCCACAACGTCGTCATGGGCCCGCACTGCCTCGTCATGGGCCAGGTCGGCTTCGCCGGCAGCACGCGATTGGGCGCGTATTGCGTGATCGCGTCGCAGTCCGGCATCGCGGGACATCTCAAACTCGGCAACCAGGCCACCGTCGGCGCCAAGTCCGGCGTCATGCGCGACGTCGGCGACAAGGAAACGGTTCTCGGCATTCCCGCCATGCCCGACAAGCAGACCAAGCGGCAGTGGATCGCCGCCCAGCAGCTCCCCGAGATGGTCCGGCGTCTCCGTGATCTGGAGAAGCAGGTGGCCGACCTGGCTGCAAAGGCGTCTCCCACGGGCGGCTGATCGGCCGGCGACTCCATGCTGGCCCATTGCGGCGTGCCGTGAAACGGTCGCACCGCTTCCATCCTCACGGAGCAAGCGACCCCATGTTGTTCGAGAGATTCAGGCAGATCGGCCGCGCGGTGGAACACGTCCAGCGCTACCGAACCATCATCGGCGTGTTCCTCAAATACGGCTACGAGGACCTCGTTCACCGTCTGCCACTGCCCAGCGCGCTGCGGTGGTCGTTCCAGAGGATCCGTTTCCAGCAGCAGGAGATCGCCCTCCTCACGCCGCACGAACGGCTCCGGCGCGCGTTCGAGGAGCTCGGACCCACCTTCATCAAGCTGGGACAGCTTCTTTCCACGCGCTCGCATCTGCTGCCGAAGGCGCTGGTCGACGAACTGGCCAAGCTGCACGACCAGGTTCCGCCCATTCCCTTTTCCGAAGTCCGCGCGGCCATTGAACGCGAGCTGAAGGGCCCGCTCTCGGAGAACTTCATCACCGTCGACGAAGCTCCCCTTGGCTCCGCCTCCATCGCCCAGGTCCATTCCGCCATCCTCTCATCCGGACACCGCGTGGTCATCAAGGTCCAACGGCCCGGCATCGACAAGATCGTGCGTGTCGATCTTCAGATCATGGCGCAGGTCGCCGGGCTGCTGGAGAACCACGTCGAAGGCTGGATGGTCCACCGGCCCACGGCGGTCGTGGCCGAATTCGCCAAACGGCTGGAGGAGGAGCTCGATTTCCGCACGGAGGCCACGCACCTCGAGCGCTTCGCCCACCAGTTCGCCAAGGAACCCGCCCTGCATGTGCCCATCGTCTACCGGGAGACGTCGACCCAGCGGATCCTGACGATGGAACGCATCGAGGGCGTGAAGGCTTCGGACATGGAAGCGCTCGAAGCGGCGGAATTGAACCGCAAGGAGATCGCCACCCGCATCGCGGACCTCCTGATGAAACAGATCTTCGTCCACGGTTTTTTCCACGCCGACCCGCATCCGGGGAACATCCACATCCTTCCCGGCAACGTGATCTGCTTCCTCGATTTCGGCATGATGGGCTTCCTCGACCAGCGCACGCGCGAAGTCTTCGCCGACCTCGTCACCGGCATCGCCGTGCGCGATGAAGCCGCCGTGTCCAGCGCGCTCCTGAAGCTTTCCGACGCCGAACTCGATCCGCCCCGCCCGGGCCTGGAGGCCGACATCTCGGACTTCATGCACCAGAACTTCTACCGGCCGATGGGCGAGATGGTCTTCGGCAAGCTGGTCACCCACCTCTTCCGCCTCACAGGAAAACACAACCTGACCATGCCGGCCGACCTCTTCACCATGATGAAGGCGCTCAGCCTCATGGAGAACCTCGTCAGCCGCCTCAACCCGTCCCACGACCTCATAGGCCAGGCCAAACCCTTCCTGCGCGAAGTCCACATCAACCGCGTCCGGCCCAAGCGCCTCCTCCGCCACCTCCTGTCCTTCGGCGGCGACGCGTCGTCCTTCCTCAAGGAGTTGCCGATGGAGATCCGCCGGACGCTGGCCACGATCAAGGGCGGCAAGGCCAAGATAACCTTCCGCCACGAGGGCCTCGAACCGCTCGACAACACGCTCGAACGCGCGAGCAACCGGCTCTCCTTCGCTCTGGTCCTGGCTGCCCTGCTCATCGCCTCGTCGCTCGTCATCCACGCCGGCATTCCGCCCAAATGGCACGACGTGCCCGTGCTCGGCCTGATCGGCTACGTGTTCAGCGGCTTCATGGGCTTCTGGCTGCTGATCTCGATCATCCGGCATGGAAGGATGTAGGTAAGGGTTCCATGTCTGAAAAACCCTCTTGGCAAAGTCCTCCGAATCCGCTCTCTTCCTCGTCCGCTTCGGCAAGTGCGCGGTTAGCTCAGTGGTAGAGCATTACCTTGACACGGTAGGGGTCGCAGGTTCGAACCCTGCATCGCGCACCATCTCTTCCCTTTTAAACTTCAGCTTTCAAGCCCTCTAAACTGCTGGCGGGAAATCAGCGGCGAAGCGGGCAGAAAGCCTGCTGGCCTCACTCCTCCACCGGCACCACGAGGTGCTCCATGATGTAGTCCTTCCGCTCGGGCGTGTTCTTGCCCATGTAGAAGCTGAAGATTTCCGCCGCGTCGTGGCGCGAGGCGAACTCGACTTTGCTCAACCTCATGTTCTTCCCGATGAATTGCTTGAACTCGCTCGGATTGATTTCGCCCAAGCCTTTGAACCGCGTGATCTCGCAGGTTTTGCCGAGCTTGGCGGTGGCGGTGTCGCGCTCGGCCTCGCTGTAGCAATAGATGGTTTCGTGTTTGTTGCGCACGCGGAACAGCGGCGTCTCGAGCACGTGCAGATGGCCGTCGTGAACCACCTGATCGAAGAACTTCATGAAGTAGGTGATCAACAAATTCCGAATGTGCATCCCATCCACGTCGGCGTCGGTGGCGAGGATGACCTTGTCGTAACGCAGTCCCTCCATGTTGTCCTCGATGTCGAGGGCGCGCATCAAATTGTAGAGTTCGTCGTTGCGATAAACGATGTCGCGCTTGAGATCCCACACGTTGAGCGGCTTGCCCTTGAGCACGAAGATCGCCTGCATGGTCACGTCGCGGCAGCTCACGATCGAGCCGGCGGCGGACTGGCCCTCGGTGATGAACACCATCGAGCCGCGGCCCTTGTCCTTCGCCTTGTCGAAATGGACCTTGCAATCCTTGAGCTGCGGAATGCGCAGCGTGATGGCCTTGGCCCGCTCGCGCGCGAGTTTTTTCACGTCCTGCAATTCCTTCCGGAGCTGCTTGGTGTCGGCGACCTTCGCGAGAATTTTTTCGGCGACCTCCTTGTTGCGCTGGAAGAAGTGGAGCAGTTCCTCGCGGACGTTGTTGACCAGCTCGGAGCGAATCTCCGTGTTGCCGAGTTTGTTCTTCGTTTGCGATTCGAAGACGGGATCTTTCAGGCGAATCGCCACCGCGCCGATCATGCACTCGCGCACGTCGTCGCCCTCGTAGCCAGCCTTCGAGTATTCGTTGACCGCTTTCAGCAAACCCTCGCGAAAGGCGCTCAGGTGCGTGCCGCCGTCGCTGGTGTACTGGCCGTTGACGAACGAGAAAAATGTCTCGCCGTAGCGGCTGTTCGTGTGGGTGAAACAGAACTCGAGCATCTTGCTCGTGTAATGCAGCGGCGGATAAATCGGCTCGCTGTTGTCCGTCGCGAGATCCTCCATCACGAGGTCGAGCAGGCCGTTGCGCGACTGAAAGGTTTTGCCGTTGAACAGCAGGCGCAGGCCCGAGTTCAGGTAGGAATAATGGCGCAGGCGTTTCTCGACGTACTCGATGCGGTACTCGGTCTTCTTGAAAATCTCCGGATCCGCGACGAAGCGGATCAGCGTCCCATCCGGCTCGGTCGTCGCGCCCTTCTTCTCCCCTTTCAACACGCCCTGCTTGAAGTTCGCCTCGGCGAATTCCCCGCCGCGATGACTGCGGACGTGGAACTCGCGCGCGAGCGCGTTGACGGCCTTGGTGCCGACGCCGTTGAGGCCCACGCTGAACTGGAAAACGTCGTCGTTGTACTTCGCCCCCGTGTTGATGCGCGACACGCAGTCCACGATTTTGCCGAGCGGAATGCCGCGGCCGAAATCGCGCACGGTCACGGCGCCCGTGGGTTCGTCGATCGTGAGATGCACCTCCTTGCCGTGGCCCATGATGAATTCATCGATCGTGTTGTCGATGACCTCCTTGAGCAGGATGTAGCAACCGTCGTCGTAGTGGGAACCGTCGCCGACGCGCCCGATATACATGCCCGTGCGCAGGCGGATGTGCTCGAGGGACGAGAGCGTTTTGATCTTGCTCTCGTCGTAAACGTGTTTCTTCGGGTCGGCCATAATTTTTCGAGGCGCGAATATTCATGGCACGCGCGGCAATGCCAACAGCAAAGCGAAACCGCCCAGCGGAACGGGCGCATTTTGACCCGGCCGCCGGGGCGCGGCCGTCGCGCCGCCGTCCCGGCGGCTCCCGTCGTGATTGGTCCGGAGGGGCGGCCCAACTGCGGCTTCCGGCACCCGCAGTCGGCCCGCGCCGCACGCGGACCCAAGTGCGGGGCGGCGCGGTGCGGACGCCGGGAGCCGCCGGGACGGCGGCGCTACGGGGGCAGTGCGCGGAGGCACCCCCGCGGTTCCATTCGCCAATTCCGCACTGGCCGAAACGAACCGCCCGCTGGCCGTGAAGCAGACCCTCGAGGGCCTCGAGAAAACGCCCACGCAACACGTCTGGGGCATCGAACTGGCGGCGATTTTCGCCAGCGACGAGCGCGCCGCGCGGGGCTTGCGCGGCGCGGCCCGCGTGGAGCATTTCGCCGGGTGCCGGGATTATTTGCGGCGCGGCCTGGCGCTGGCGGAGGCGGCGTTGCGGAAAAAACCCGGCGACGAATCGCTCACGCATCAAGCCGGTGAAATCACGGGCGCGCTCGCGCTCGCCAATCTCGAAACGGGCGAAACGACCGAGGCCAAAAAACTCGCGCGCCAGCGGCTCGCCGCGAACACCGACGCGAAGGATTGGAACCACGGCAACGTGATCCACGACGCCAACTCGCTGCTCGGCCGCGCGGCGTTGCGCGACGGCGACAAGCCCGCGGCGGCGGCGTTTCTGCTCGCGGCGGGCGCGACACCGGGTTCGCCGCAGCTCAATTCCTTCGGCCCAAATTTCCGCCTCGCGCGCGAGGTGCTGGAGGCGGGCGATGCGAAGACCGTGCTGGCGTATCTCGACCTCGTGGAAAAATTCTGGGTCACCGCGCTGCATAAACAAGTCGGCGCATCAGCGGCGCAACTGAGCCGCGACCACGCGACCAAGCTCGACGAATGGCGCAAAGAAATCCGCGCCGACAAGGTTCCCGCAGAGTGGTGAATTTAGAGAAGGACCGGCGAATGCCCAAAATCAAACGTGATCGCCGCAACCACCGCCAGCAGTGGCAGGCGCTCGCACCGATCGGTGCGCCAATCTTCAA
>JAYVSO010000123.1:0-23029 GCA_043775315.1 Verrucomicrobiota bacterium | reverse complement strand
GAGCGCCGAGCATCGCTCGGCTTTCGGCCTAAATGCCTTCATTCCTGCCGAGCGATGCTCGGGGCTCCGTGGCTTTGTCAGCAAACCGGATAAGCATGCTCCGCTGTTGCGACTTTGATCGCTCGGCAACACTCAGTTGGAGGCGACGGTCCCTTCCTTGGGCCCGCTATGCTCGATGCGGATGATCTGGGTGTCCTTGTTGTTGCCCCAGGCGGTGCCGAATTCGATGAGGTAGAGGCATCCGTCCGAGCCGAGCTCCATGTCCATCGGGCGCTTGAGCGTCATGTTCGGGCAGAAGCGTTTCATCTTCGGGGTGCCGTCGGCGTTGCGGGCGATGTTGTTGTTCTCGTCGAGGTGCACGGCGACGATCCAGTTCCGGCTCCACTCGTAGATGAACAGGGTATGGTCATACTCCTTGGGCATCTTGGTCTTCGATGTGTTCTTCTCGTCGTAGTAATACACGGGCCCGGCCATTGCGGTGCGGCCGCCGCCGCCGTTGACAGCGGGGAACCGGGTCGATGTGCCGGCGGGATACCAGATGAAGGCGGGCTGGACGGGAGGGAGCTGCTTGATGCCCGTGTTGTTGGGCGAATTGTTCACCGGCTTTGCGGGTTCGAACGTGATCGGTTCACCAGCGGTGTAGGGCGTCGGCGCCTTGAGGGTCGCGGGAACGGGCTGGCCGGCGGCCTTCGCATCCTTGACTGCTTTGTCGTATGCGGCCCGATCCTTCTGGTATTGGGCACGCGCCACGAAGTCGACCTTCGCATAGGCCTTGTTGTCGCCGCGGGAATAGGGCCATCCGAAGAACCCGGGCTGCTTCGCCTGCATGACTGCGTCGAAACCGGCCGGGCCGCGTTTCGGGTCGGCTCCGCCAGCGTCGGGACCGACGTCGCCCCAATACAGGATCCCGGTCTTCTGATCGACGGAGAGACGGAATCCGTTGCGCGTTCCCTTGACGTAAACTTCGGGGCGTGTGCCGGGCGTGCCGGGCGGAAAGAGGTTGCCCTTTGGAATGGTGTAGGTGCCGTCCGGTTCGGGATGGATCCGGCTGATTCCTCCGCGAAGATCGTTCATGTTGGCGGACGATTTCTGGGCGTCCCATGGGCTGTGTCCGGTCCGCTCGTCATGGGGAGAAAAGCCCTCGGAATCGAACGGGTTCGTGTTGTCCCCGATCGCTATGTAGAGGTTGCCCTTGGAGTCGAAGCCGAGCGAGCCGCCGACGTGGCAGCACTGCTCGCGCTGGGTCCTGATGTCGATGACAGCTTTTTCGGAAGCGAGATCCAGTTGGTCGCCCTTCAGGGTGTATCGCGAAACGCGGATGACGCCGTCCTTTTCACCGCGCGCATCCTTGGTGGTCTCGGGAAGCGAATGGTTCAGGTAGACCCAGCCGTTCTTGTCGAAATTCGGGTCGAGCGTGATTCCAAGCATTCCGTCCTCGAGCCCTGAAAACACGGGTATGTCTGCAATCACGACCGCGCTCTTCGAGTCGGGCTTCCACATCTTGATGATGCCGTTGCGCTCGGCGTAGAAAACGCGCCCGTCCTTCGCCACCGCCATTTCCATCGGATCCTTGAGCGTGTCCTCGAAGGATCCGTTTTTCGCCTGGTCGGAATCGAGAACCACCTTCGTGAATGCGCCGTCGACCTGTTGTCCGGTGGGGGTCGGCGAGGAGGGTGAGCGCGTGGGGCTTCATGTTCGGTGTTCTGACGGGTGTTCAATCCAGTAATTCAGATCAGGTTGGCCCGGGCAAGCCATCAGGCTCCGGAGAATGTTCTTGGTCGAAAGGGCGGAGCCCGTTGAACTGCGCGCGATGCGTTTAGGCGTTTATGGAGGATCTTTTGATCCGGTGCATCTCGGCCATCTGCTCGTGGCGCAGGCGGCGCGGGAGGAACTGGGCCTCGATCGCGTCGTCTTCATTCCCGCAGCCCAGTCTCCCTTCAAACCCGGCACCCAGCCGACCTCCGGGGCGGTCCGCGCGCAGCTGCTGCGTCTCGCCTTGCAGGGATGGGAGTGGGCCGATGTCGACGACCGGGAACTCCGACGCGGAGGGATTTCCTACACCGTGGACACGCTGCGCGAGATCGCAGCCGAACACCCCGGGGCCGAGTTGTCCTATCTGATCGGCGCCGACCACGCTCCGGTCCTCCAGAAATGGCGCGAGGCGGATGCGCTGGCGGACCTGGCCCAGTTCGTCGTCATTCCAAGGCCAGGCGACCCCGAGCCGGTTCTTCCGTCGCCGTTTCGCGGCACGGTGTTGAGCGGGTTTCCGCTCGGCGTTTCATCGTCGCGGATCCGCGTTCGCGTGAAGGCCGGCTTGTCGATCCGGCACCTGGTTCCGTCGGCCGTCGCCGAGGCCATCGCGGCGAATCGGCTTTATCTTTAGGACTCGGCCCATAGTTTAGTTGAAATGGATTCGCTCAAGCTGGCCCTGCTTTGCCACGAACTCGCCGACAACAAGAAGGCGGAGAAAACTGTCATCCTCGATGTGCGGAAGATTTCTTCGGTCACGGATTTCTTCGTCCTCATCTCCGGTTCCAGTGAACCGCACATCCGCGCCATCATCTCCGAGATCCGCGGATCTCTCGCCGAAGACCATGGGATTCGGCCCGCATCGGTGGACGGGGAGCATCCCACCGCCTGGCAGGTCCTCGACTACTTCGATGTCATCATCCACGTGATGAAGCCCGACGTCCGGGAACGCTACGACATCGAAGGCCTCTGGGGCGACGCACGGCGCATCGATCCGAAGAATCCTCCGCCCGAGGAAATGAAGACCAAGAAGCCCGACCTGAAGAACGCTGCCGCCAAGAAGGCGGCTCCAAAGAAAGCCGCGGCCAAGAAGAAATCAGCCCCGAAGAAAAAGACGAAAGCCGGCAGCCAACCCAAGGGCTGAACTGCCGGCCAAAGCTTGTTCCTGCCCGCTCAGGCGGGATTTTGATCGGGCCCTGGCGCCTGGTTGCCGTTGTCCTCAAAAGGCGGCTGGGCGTCATCCACCGGATAGTCCGGATAGGCGGGATCCACGCCGGGGATGTTCGGCGGGGTCTCGTCGGACAGCTTCACCATCTCATCGACGATCCGCTTGAAGTCCTGCAGACCGGTCGAGGGAATGATGATGTTGTCCCGGTGGCCGTTCACGTCTTCGGTGATCCGGAGGAAACGGCCGCGCGGGTTTTCCTTGAGTGTCAGGATGAAGGTCTTGCGCTCGATCTGGATCTTTTCCGTGCGCAGGGTGTCTTCATTGACCTGGGGTTTGGGCTGTCCGAAGCCGGATCCTTGGCCTCCATAGTTTCCCTGTCCGCCATGTCCACTGCCGTGGCCTGAAGACCGCCGTTGGGGGCGGTAGCCATACGGCGAAGGTCTCTCGTTCGATATCATGCTGTCCGTTTCATCGGCGCGATGGGCACGCCACTTAATTCGTTGCCGGAATCCGATTGTCGTGGGGCCGAGGACCGTCCATTGCCATCGCCCACGCGGGAAAGGAGTATTAACAGGTTGTTTGAAAGGGAATCAACCCTTGGTTTGGTTGCCTCCCCACCGCACGGGCGTGAGACCGGATCAGACATTGAATCGCGGAATCGACGCGGCCCGCTGGCCTGTCCGGGGAATTGCCGTCTTCCAAAGGTAGAACGAAATCCCGGCGAGGCAGATCAGGTTGGCCGCTTGCGACACTCCGTGCCACAGGCCGAATGATCGCGATGCGTCGATCAACTCGGGACTGTTGGGGCGGCTCTGATATTTTTTCAGGTGGAGGTCCTTCAGCACTGGTTGAAGCGCGAACCCTCCGATGAGCCCAAGTCCAAGGACCAGCAACAAAACCCAAGTCAGCGTTTTCTCCATCGGCCGTCCTGCGTAGAGGTGCTCCAAAGCCGAGGCGACGAGCGCGATCGTGGCGCAGGCGTGATGGATCCAGAAGAGCTTCGCGATGATCGCCTGCGTGGCGAATCCCGCCCAGAACGGCCCAAGATTGGCCTTCATCGGTGCGGCCAGGAGCGTGGGCGCGACGACGAAGGCGAAGAACAGCGACGAGCCCAACCAGATGGCCGCGTTGAAAATACTGATGGCCCGCAGGAGCGAGAGCATGTGGAACCGTAGGCTTCCCGCCGCCTGAAGGCCAAGCCTCCTTCAGAAACTCCTGAAGCATCCGCTGGCATCTGGCGGAGCCATGGGTTACTCCTCGCCGGGAATTTTCCTGCCATGCCTGCCCAATTACTCAAAACGCTGGCCCTGTTCGGTCGCGAAGTGGTGCAGAACCCGGGTCCTATGGGAGCCGCGTTTCCCAGTTCGCCGGCGTTGGCCCGAAAGATGGCCAGCCTCGCGCATGACGTGGATGGCTTCTCCGGATACGTCGTGGAGCTTGGCGCGGGAACAGGCGCGATCACGGCGGCGATCCTTGATGCGAAGGTCCCCGCGGAGCGTCTCATCGCCCTCGAACGTTCCCCCACGCTTGCCAAGGCGCTCCAAATGCGTTTCCCAAAACTCCGCGTCCTGACCGGCGACGCCTGCGATTTGAACCGCCTGCTCCGGCTCCATTTCGGCGGCAAGATCCCTAAGATCTCCGCCGTTCTGTCCAGCCTGCCCCTTCGCTCCATCCCATGCCGGAAAGTTGCCCGGCTCATTCTCGAAGTCCGGCGACTGCTGGCCGATGGCGGGGTGCTCGTCCAATACACCTACGCCGTCCATCGCCGCACTCGTTTCCCGGAATGTTTCGAGCGCACTGGAGCGTCCGTTGTCTGGATGAATCTCCCGCCGGCGCGGGTCGAGCGGTTCACGGTGAGAACCGCTAGGGCCTGAGCCCGGAACCCGGCCGCCGTGGGCAATCCGCCCGCGGGATCGTAAGCGATGCCCGGATTGTAAACCGGCCGTTCTTCGACATGAGCCAGTCCACTCTCGATCTGAACAGGAGCAGAACCAGTCGATGCCTTCTCTCCGCCACCCTGAGCTTGGCGGCGTTGATGGCCGGGCGGGTGTTCGCCCAGTCCCATTCGTCCCCGCAGGAGGCATGGGCCGGTCCAGCCGTCCAGATCGTGTCGGTAACCAATTTCACCTCACGCCCCGGTGCTCCGGTTTTCGTGAAGGTGGAGGGTGTCGTCACGTATGCCCGCGAGGCTCTCTTCATGCGGGATGCCACGGACAGCCTCTATGCCCGCGGGCAATGGACGAATGAACTCCGGCCCGGCGAACTTCTCCAGGTCGTAGGCCTCGCCGTGTCCAACTCGACCACGGTCCAGCTCGACGAGGCCCAGATCCGCGTCGTCGGATCCGGACCGGAGCCGGAGCCCGAGAAAGTCCACGTGGCCGATCTCCTGGCGGCCACGCTCGACGCCCATCTTGTCCGTATCGTCGCGACGGTCATCGGGGACATGGGCACATCCGAGAACCCGGCGATCGTCGCCTCTGAAGACGACAACATCGTGTTCGTCCGGTATCGGGCTAACGAGCTGCCTGTGGTCAGGCCCGGGTCCAGGATCGAGGTGACCGGCATTTCGTCCCTCACCAAGGACTCCCTGGGTCGGCCGACCAACGTCCGGGTTGTGATTCGGTCATTGAAGGATTTGAAGATCCTCGAGGGCCCGCCGTATTGGAACGCCAGCCGGTTGATGTTCGCGCTGGTGTGCGTCGCGCTGTCGATGGCCCTGGCCGCGGTTTGGGGCTGGTTCATGTTCAACAAGGCCAAACGCCAAGGGCTCATCATGCGGGAGCAGGTGTTCAGGGAAGCTGCGGCGGAGGCCCGTCTGGGAACCGTCGTCGAGTCGTTGGCCGAAGGAATCGTCGTCCAGGACGCCGCCGGACGGACAACCTCGAGCAATACCGCCGCCTCGGAAATTCTCGGCCTCGCCGCCGCCCAGATCTCCGGTAGCGCCTCGATGAACCCCGAGTGGAGGACGATCAGGGAAGACGGCAGCCCTTTCCCAACTGCGGATCATCCCGCGACGGTCACGCTCCGCACCGGCAAACCGCAGGAAAAAATCATCATGGGAGTCCGCCGCCCCGATGGCTCGACACGCTGGATCTCGGTCAATAGCCGGCCCTTGCTTGACCCCCGGACCAAGGAGATCTCGGGAGTGGTGGCTTCGTTCGAGGACATCACCCAGCCCCGGCTGCAACACCAGCAGCTGCTCGAGGCGATCCAACGTCAGAAGGCCCTTCTCAGCGCAATTCCGGACCTGATGATCCTCCAGTCGCGGACCGGGGATTATCTGGACGTCTACACGAACGACCCGTCCCAACTGGTGGCCCCGATCAACGAGATTCTCGGACGCAATATCTCGCAGTTTTTCCCCGGGTCTGTGACCGACTCCTGGCACCTATGCGTCGAAGAGGCTTTTCAGACGGGCAAGGTCCAGCTGCTCAACTACGCGGTCGATATCGCAGGCCGCACCGAACATTTCGAGGCCCGCATCGTCCCCTGCGGAGACACGCTGTTGAACATGGTCCGCAACGTCACGTCCCAGGTAATGGCCCGGGAACAGCACGCCGCACTGGAGTCCCGCCTCCAGCAATCCCGGAAGATGGAATCCCTGGGAACCTTCGCCGGCGGCATCGCGCACGATTTCAACAACCTGCTCGCCGTGATGTTGGGCAACGCCAACCTCGCCCGCGAGGACCTCGCGAAGGACCACCCCGCGTCCGAGAGTCTCGATGAGATCCTGAAAGCCTGCCGCCGCGCCACCGAGGTCGTGCGCCAGATCCTCGCCTTCAGCCGCAAACGGGGGAACAGCCGCGAGACCGCAGATGTGGGACCGGTCGTCCGCGAAGTCATTGAGCAACTCAGGCCTGGGGCCCCCTTGAACATCGAATGGATCTGCTCGATCGAAGATCGGCTCAACCCCGCCTCGTGCGCGACTTCAGAAATCCACCAGATGCTGACGAACCTCGGATCGAACGCGGTCCAGGCGCTTGCCGGTTCGCCGGGGCGAATCGGTTTCGATGTCGCTGAGATCGCCGACCCCTCAGCCTTGGGAGGCACTTTGACCCGCCTCGGACACGAGCCGCACCTCCGCATCCGCGTTCAGGACAGCGGCCCTGGCATGGACGCCGCGACGGCCGAACGCGTTTTCGAACCGTTCTTCACCACAAAGGGTCCGGGGCAGGGCACCGGCCTCGGGCTTGCCGTCGTGCATGGCATCGCCGAAGCCCACCACGGTCTCATCTTTCTGGACACGGCGCCCGGTCGCGGAGCCCGCTTCGACGTCTATCTGCCCGTGGCCCACAACAAGGCCACCCGCGGCGATGCCGCTGCGGCGCGCGCGATTCCCCATGGATCCGGCCAGCGCATCCTCGTGATCGATGATGAAGTGGCTGTAGGCCTGTCCACGATCCGCCTGCTGAGACGCGCCGGATTCGAGGGCGAGCACGTCGCGTCGCCGGACACCGCCCTGCAACTCCTCTCGGACCACGGGGGCTTCGATCTCATCCTCACGGATTGGACGATGCCCGGGATGAACGGAATCGAACTCGCCAAAGCCGTTCGCAGCTGCGGGATCGAGGTTCCCATCGTGATTATGACCGGGTTCGCCGCCGGTATCCGCGACGACGATCTTCGCGCGGCCAACGTGAAACGCCTTCTGGCCAAGCCCGTCGATCCCGAAACCCTCGTGCGCGCGATCCAGCACGCTCTGGGGGCCTGAAGCGCGGCTCTTGTTCGAGGCTCGCGCTGTGCCTAGGTTGGCCGGATGCGATCGATCGAGGCGCTGACCTTCGACAACACCTACTCCCGGCTGCCGGACACGTTCTTTCAACGCGTCCAGCCGAAACCGTTCGAGAATCCTTGGCTCGTCCACTTCAACGAAGCCGCCGGCAACCTCCTCGATCTCGACCCCGCCGAAGCACGGCGGCCGGACTTCCTGGATTTCATCATCGGCCGGAAGTCGATTCCCGGAAGCGATCCCCTCGCGATGCTCTACGCCGGACACCAGTTCGGCAGCTACGTGCCGCAGCTCGGTGACGGTCGCGCGATTCTGTTGGGCGAGGTGCGTTCGCCGTTGAAGGGCCTCTACAACGGCCATCTCAATCTTGTGACCGACAAGTGGGACCTGCACCTCAAGGGCGCGGGCAAAACCGCCTTCTCCCGTTTCGGCGACGGCCGCGCCGTGCTCCGCTCGTCCATTCGCGAATACCTTTGCAGCGAGGCCATGCACGGACTGGGCATTCCGACGACACGCGCGCTTTGTCTTATCGGCAGTGATGAACCCGTGTTCCGCGAAACACCCGAGCCCGGCGCAATGATCCTCCGCATGGCTCCGTGCCATATGCGTTTCGGTAGTTTCGAGGTCTTCTACTACCGAGACCAGGTCGAGAACCTCCGCACATTGGCCGACTATGTGATTGCCCAGCACTATCCGCAGTTCGCCGAAGTCGCGCCGAAGGACAAATACTACCGGTGGTTCAAGGAAGTCGTCCGCCGCACCGGCCAGCTCATGGCCGAATGGCAGGCCGTCGGCTTCTGCCATGGCGTGATGAACACCGACAACTTCTCCATCCTCGGCCTCACGATGGACTATGGCCCGTTCGGGTTCCTCGACGACTTCGATCCCGGCCACATCTGCAACCACACCGACCAATCGGGCTTCTACGCCTACGACCAGCAGCCGCGCGTCGGACACTTCAACCTCCAGGCTCTCGGCCAGGCGCTTTCGCCGTTGATGACGCCCGACCAAGTGACCGGCGCCATCGGCGACTACGAACCCGCGCTGGCCACGCACTTTCTCGACCTGCTCGGCGCGAAGCACGGCTTCCGCATCCAGAGCCCCACGGATGAGGAAATCTTCCGCGACACGTTTGAAGTCCTGCGCGGAACGGACATGACCAACTTCTTCCGCACGCTCAACTCCTTCTCCACCGCGCCCGACGCCGACAATGCCCCCGTGCGCGACCTCGTCGTGAATCGACCAGCCTACGAGGCGTGGGTCAAACGCTACGCCGCACGCCTCACCGGCGAAGGCAGCAAGGATGCCGAACGCAAGGCGCGCATGGACCGGGTGAATCCGAAGTTCATCCTGCGAAACCATCTCGCCCAACGCGCCATCGATGCCGCCCATCAGCGCGACACCTCCGAGATCGAGACGCTGATGCGTATCCTGCGAAATCCCTTCGCCGAACATCCCGGCTACGAACGCTACGCCGAACCGCCACCGGCCGAGTTGAAGAAGATAGTGGTGAGTTGTTCGTCTTGAGCTTTCGGAGCGCGGCCTTCCGGGCAGCAGCGGTGCGGATGGAACGAGGATGCTGAGGTAGGGCGCGGCACTCCGTGCGCGCCGTGGCGACTGCTCAAGGTTCCCGACACGCCGGGTGTCCGGCGGCGGGCAGGGGACTGCCCGCCCTACCGCTGCTGCGAACGCGTTTCTTCGCACCCTTCGCGGATAAACCAACCCCCGCCTACTTCTTCTGTGCGCCCAGCGGATACAGACCGGGACAGCACTTGAACATCTCGTGGAAGGCCTGGCTGAAGTGGCTGATGCTGGAGTAGCCCACTTCCATCGCCGCTTCGGTCACGTTGTGCCGGCCGGCCTTGAGCAGTTCGGCGGCGCGTTCGAGGCGGAGCTTCCGTTGATATTGCGAGATGGTCATGCCCGCTTCCTTGGTGAAGGTGCGGCTGAGGTAGAACGGGCTGCATCCGACGCGCTTCGCTATCTCCTCCAGCGGCGGGGGCTCGGCCAGGTTCTCCTTCAGCAGGGCGATGACGCGGGAGACGCGGTCCTGCGCGAGGCGTTGCTGGCGATGGCAGAAAAACTCCTGCTCGTTCGTCGTCTGGAAGAAGAGGAGCGAGGCGACTTCGAGCGCCTTGCTGTGGAACCACAGGCGCTGCGCCACGGCTGAGACGGGCGGATGGCGCAGGCTTTGCACGAGCTGCTGGAGATCGCCGCCGATGCGTTCGATGGTTGAGATCCCGGAAGCCTTTTCGCCATCCATGGCCGAGCGCACGACTGGATGGAGATCCTTGCGATGATCGGCGAGATGCGTCCGGAGGAAGCCCGGATGAAACTCGATGGTGATGAAACGATGCGGCTGTCCCGCCCGACGCCATGCGGTCAACCCGGGATCGCCGTGGCGGTAAAAGCCCGAGGTGTCGTCCGCGAACTCCGCCGTCTGTTCGCTGCACCGGACGTCGCCGACGCCGGCCAAGTTGATGCAGACCTCCACGCTGTCGGGATGGAAGCTGCGTTTCCAATCGAGGTCCGCGTCGCAGGTGAAGTCGTGCCACTCGAAGCTGACTCCGAGGTTCTTGAAGTTTCCATGGAGCTGTTTCCATCCGGCCCCGACGGCACGCCACGCCTCGGCCTCGCGGAAGGAAGCTCCAGCAGCAGTCGACGGCTTTGTTGTTGTGGTCGCAGGCATGGTTGTTCCAGCCAGCCTAGTTGAACCCAGCGCCCACCGACTAGCAAGGCACCGGAGCGACGGCCGTCTTTCTCAGACCTTCTTCCGCATGTCGTCGATGGCCTGCTGATAGTCGGCCGGCAACGGGGCCTTGACGGTGACGAGCTCGCCGCTTGCCGGATGGGTGAACGTGATCTGCCACGCATGGAGCAGCTGGCGCGGAAACTTGAGGCCGGTGGCTTCCTCGACACGCTTGTTGGGCTTCGCCCCGTAGGTGGAGTCGCCGAGGACGGTGTGGCCGATGTGCTGGAAGTGGACGCGGATCTGGTGGGTGCGCCCGGTGTGCAGCGTCGCCTCGACATCGGTGGCCGCCGCGAAGCGTTCGAGCACGCGGAAGCCCGTCCATGACTCGCGCCCTTCGCCCGCCGAAACGGCCATGCGTTTGCGGTGCGTCGGGTGCCGCGCGATGGGGGCCTGGATGTCTCCCTTGTTGTTCGTCATGACGCCGGCGACGAGGGCGCGGTAGAGCTTCACCATCGTGCGTTCGGCGAACTGCTTCGTGAGCGCGAAGTGGGTCTCGTCGTTCTTGGCCACGAGCAGGCAGCCGCTCGTGTCCTTGTCCAGACGGTGGACGATGCCCGGCCTGGCAACCCCGCCGATCCCGCTGAGCTGGCCGTTGCAATGATGGAGGAGGGCATTGACCAGGGTGTGCTCGTCATGGCCGACGGACGGATGCACCACGATGCCGGGCGGTTTGTTGAGCACGAGCATGTCGGCGTCCTCGTGGAGGATCTCCAGCGGAATGTCCTCCGCCAGCGCTTCGGCCGCCTTGGGCTCGGGGAAGAAGACGCGGACTTCTTCGCCGCATGACGGCCGGTGGGTGGGTTTGACGATCCGCCCGTTGACCGTCACATGGCCGTTGTTGATCAGGCGCTGCATGATGCCGCGCGACACGGCTGGGAACTGCTCGCGCAGAAAGGTGTCCAGCCTGAGGTCGGGGCGGCTTCGGTCGACGGTGAAGACTTCGGTGCGTTCGGCCATGAACCCGGAGGATAGGCCATGGCGTGGAACACAGCCACACCGATTCGATGTGCCGAGTTCAAGGATGGTTGTTCCATGTTTCCCCGGCTGAACACGGAACAACCAACCTCCAACCAAGGGCGCCGGATTGACCCCCTCAAGTCAGCATGGGAGCGTCCGACAGCATTCAGAGCAAAAGGACTTCCGTGGAAATAAAGAAAGCCATCATCACCGCCGCCGGTGCGAACCAACGCACGCTGCCCCTGCAAACGCTCGTCGACCGCGATGGGACCGCCAAGACCGCCCTCGCCGTCATCATCGAGGAAGCCCTCCAGGCCGGCATCGAGGAGATCGCCCTGATCATCCAGCCCTGGGATGAAACCGCCTTCCGCACCGCCGCGGGCAGGCATGCGGGGCGGCTCCAGTTCATCGAGCAGAAGCAGCGCCTCGGCTACGGCCATGCGGTCTGGTGCGCGCGGGACTTTGTCGCCGGCAAACCCGTCCTGCTCATGGTGGGGGACCACGTCTATCTCAGCCGCACGGCCAAGGGCTGCGCGCAGCAGCTGGTCGAAGTCGCCTCCGCCGAAAACTGCATCGTCTCGGCCGTGCAGCCGACGCACGAAAGCAAGCTGCCCTACTACGGCGCGATCGGTGGACGACTCGTGGCCGCTCGCCAGCATCTCTACGAGGTGGATGCCGTCCTGGAGAAACCCACCCCGACCGAGGCGGAACAAAGGGTCATCGTCCCGGGCCTGCGTTCGGGCCACTACCTCTGCTTCTTCGGCATGCATGTGCTGACGCCCGGAGTGTTCAACCTGCTCGACGAACTCGTCTCTCTCTACGGGAACAAGGGAGGCATCCACCTCACTCCCGCGCTCGCCAAGTCGGTCCGCTCCGAGCGCTACCTCGCGCTCGAGATCGACGGGCGCCGCTACGACATCGGCCTCAAATACGGCCTTCTCACGGCGCAGCTCGCGCTGGCCCTGTCCGGCGGCGATCGAGACGAGGTCCTCACCGGCATGGTGGATCTCCTGGCCAACCGTTGAACCGTTCTTCCCCGGCCATGAACCTCATCTCCATCATCACTTCGCCGGACGACGACGTGCGCAATCAGTCGCTGGAAGCCTTCGCCAAGGCGGCATCGGTCGAAGGCCTTCTGTCCGCGTGCGCCGAGCTCGACCTCTTTCGTCGCCAGGCCGACAACCTCTACGAACGCGTCCGCGCGCTCTTCTTCCTCGCGGCCATCCACCGCTTCCATCTCCCCGCGAAACTCGCATCCGGCATCCGGCATCCGGCATCCGGCATCGGAAATCAGGCTCCCTCTCTCATCCCATTCCACGGCTTCGAGCAGCTCCTCAACCGCCGCTTCGAGGAGGCCATCGACACCTTTCTCTCCGACCAGCAGACACTCGGCCCCAGCGACGGCCTCAGCTCCGCCTTGGCCGCATCGTATCATCGGCTCGCGTTTCAGACGCTGGCCGACCAGGTCCGCCGCAGCGTGCGAACGGTGCGCGGCAACCAGTGGATGTTCCGCATGGGGCATCCGGCGGATCAGCCGTTGCGCATCCGGCCGGAGCTGCTCCAGCGCAGCGCCGACGGCACGTTCCCGATTCTCCGCGAGCAGACGCCCGTGCGCATGGACCTCACGCACTCGGCGTGGTCGGACATTTTTTTCCTCGGCATGGATTTTCCCGAGGGCGCCAAGGTCATCAACATCTCCGTCGATCTCGGCGTCCACGGCCGCGATGCAGGACCACGGCCGCCCGTCAGTGCCTGGCTGCGGGTCATCGATGAACCGGTGTTGCGCCTGACATCCGTCGATCTCGGCGCGACGGCCGACATCAGCACGCTGGGCGACGTCTTCGACTTCGCAAAAGACTACCTCGGCCTGCTCAAGGCGGCCGTGATCGCGGCCGGCATCGTTCCGCCGGGCATCGAAGGCTCGGGCCAGTCGCTCGCCGAACTGCTCGCGCAGATCGTCGGCCCCGGCCGTGGCCTGGAGATCGCCTCCAGCGTCAACGCCATCCCCAAGGGCTCGCGCCTCGCCGTCAGCACCAACCTCCTCGGCTCGCTCATCAGCGTGTGCATGAGGGCGACGGGGCAGGCCGCATCGCTCACGGGCACTTTGGAAGAACCGGAACGGCGTCTCGTTCTCGCCCGCGCCCTGCTCGGTGAATGGCTCGGCGGTTCCGGCGGTGGTTGGCAGGATTCCGGCGGCGTCTGGCCCGGCATCAAGCTCATCACCGGCGTGCCTTCCGCCGACGGTGATCCCGAGTTCGGCGTCTCACGCGGCCGGCTCATGCCAGTCCACCATGTCTTCACGCGCGACGAAGTTCCCGAATCCGCCCGCAAGGCGCTGATGGATTCGCTCGTCGTCGTCCACGGCGGCATGGCCCAGAACGTCGGCCCCATTTTGGAGATGGTGACGGAAAAATATCTGCTCCGCTCCGGCGCCGAATGGCTTGGCCGCCAGGACGCGCTCAGCGTTTTGGACGAAGTGATATCGTCCTTGAAGCGGGGCGACATCAAGGCGCTCGGCGCGGCCACCACGCGCAACTTCCGCGAGCCGCTCCAGGCCATCATTCCGTGGGCCTCTAACTACTTCACCGAACAGCTCATCGCCAAATGCGAAGCCGAATTCGACGGCGACTTCTGGGGCTTCTGGATGCTCGGCGGCATGTCCGGCGGCGGCATGGGTTTCATCTTCGCGCCGCATCGCAAACTCGAAGCCCAGGCACGGCTGCAACAGATCATGCTTGAGACGAAGCGGGAGTTGTCCGCTTCGTTGCCCTTCGCGATGGACCCCGTGGTCTTCGACTACGCCATCAACGAACACGGCACCTTCGCCGACCTTTTGGCGGGCGACGATGCCCTCATGCCTTCCGGCTATTATTCGCTGATCCTGCCGAAGCTTCTCCGAACCGATCTCACGGGACTTCCCGACAGCAGGCGCACCGAGTTGGACAAGTTCGGCGTCGCCTGCCGCACCAGGCCCGAGCTGCGCGGCATGGTGCAGACGCTCTTCGATGCGCTCATGCCCCGCGGCAAGTCCGACAAGTCCGGCGGCGCGTCGCTGCATGAGCTCCTTGAACAAAACGGATTCGACCGCGCCCAGCACGAGCAGATCCGCGCCGACATGAAGGACGGCCGCATCGGCCTCGCCCAAAACCGTCTCCGCGCCGACACGCGCATCGAGGACGTGAAGGACGAGGACGTGGTCGATCTGTCATTCATTGTCGCCAATGCTGACCGTATTAGAACGCGCCTATTCCCAATAGGAATGAAGGCGCTCAAGAACGGCGAACTCGCGATAATCACGCTCGCGGCCGGCGCCGGTTCGCGTTGGACCGGAGGCGCGGGCACCTGCAAGGCGCTGCATCCCTACGCCAAGCTCGGCGGACGCCACCGCACCTTCATCGAGACTCACTTGGCCAAATCCCGCCAAGCCGGGCGCATCTTCGGCGCGACCATTCCCCACATCTTCACCACGAGCTACCTCACACAGGGACCGACCGCCGAGTTCCTCGCACGGATGAAACATTACGGTTACGAGGGCCCGCTCCATCTTTCCCAGGGCAAGAGCGTCGGGCTGCGGATGATTCCGACCGTGCGCGACCTGCGTTTCCAATGGGAGGAAATGCCCCAGCAGGTGCTCGACGTGCAGCAGCAGAAGGTCCGTGAAAGCCTGCGCACTGCCCTGATGAACTGGGCACGTTCGACAGGCGAAGCCGGCGACTACACCGACAACGTTCCTCTCCAGTGCCTGCACCCCGTCGGTCACTTCTTCGAACTGCCTAACCTGCTTCGCAACGGCGTCCTCGCCAAGCTGCTGACCGAACGTCCGCAGCTCCGCTGGCTCATGCTGCACAACATCGACACGCTCGGCGCGAGTCCCGATGCCGCGTTGCTTGGTCAGCACATCCAAAGCGGAGCCTGCCTGACCTTTGAGGTCATCACCCGTCGCCTCGAAGACCGTGGCGGCGGCCTCGCTCGTGTGAACGGCCGTGCGCGTCTCGTGGAAGGCCTCGCCATGCCGCGCGAGGAGGACGAGTTCCGCCTGAGCTACTACAACACGATGACCACCTGGATCGACCTCGACCAGTTCCTCGCCGCAATGGGACTGACGCGGGAAGACATCGTTTCCGGTGGCGACGCGAAGATCACCGCCGCCATCCGCACCCTCGCCGCCAAGCTGCCGACCTACGTGACCGTGAAGGACGTGAAGAAGCGCTGGGGCCACGGCCAGGAAGATGTCTTCCCCGTCGCCCAGTTCGAGAAGCTCTGGAGCGACCTGACAGCCCTGCCCGAGATCAACACCAAGTTCGTCGTGGTCCCCCGACTGCGCGGCCAACAGCTCAAGGACCAGGCGCAGCTCGACGGCTGGCTCCGCGACGGTTCGGCGGCGTATGTGGAAGGGCTGTGCGAGTGGGAATAGTTACGATCGAGCCGCTGTTTAATCGGTGTGATCGTGCAACCGGCCATCTAGACGCGGGGCCGCTCGGGAGACTCGGGGGGATGAGGAGAAGAAGGAGTCTTGGGGCGCTTTTGGTGTTGGCCGTAGAAGTAAGCGGCGGACAAAGCACCAACCGCAGTGATGATGGTTGTCAGCCCAACGGCACTGTGGCCTGCGGCTAAGAGATATATTCCGCCGACAATTGAGATAACAGCTATCGCTAAAGCCGAAACTTGGCCAAAGAGAATGCTCCTAGACTCGATCTCAATGAGTCGGCTTTCCCTCTTCTGCCGATGCAATTGCTCATTCTCGGCCATCTTCAGGATTCGATCCATGGTTCCCGCATGGATAGCCTCATATTGCCTGAGAATCTCTGGATGCGGAAGCGGGCCACTGAAAACCGAGATTTCAGTGGTCACAAGGTGTTGACCGACGTCCCTTTGAAGGCGTGGGACTGTTGTCGAATGGGCAGGCGTGATCGGCTTTGGTGATTGCTCAGCCATCAGATGCGGAAGTGAAGCTGTTCCGCCCTAGAACCCTCCGAACCAGAACCCGGGCCTTCGGCAAGCTGTGGGATCTGTTTCCGGGCAGCCGAAGCAAAGTCGCCGCATATCGCATTAAAATCTGCCACGAAATACGGTTCTACCAAACTCTGTAACTGGCTCTGCCGAAAAGCCGATGCGCCCGAGAGATTGCACGCCAATCCAAAACCAAAAACGAACGATTGGCCGAAGATGGACATATAGCTTGAACTCATATTCGTCGGAAGTATCGGCATGGGGAGGTCACACCTGACCTTTTTCCCGTCGCCGGAGGTAATGTTCTACGAACGGGGTGATCGTCAAGCAATGACGCAAGGGTCCAACATCATTTCAGATCAACCTTGAAGGTGCCGGCGATCTGGTTGGTCGCGGTGCCGGGGATGCTCAGGTAGAGTTTCCCGGGGATCTGGTTGCCCACTTTCTTGCCGAACTCCATCTGCAACGCGTAGCCCGTCGTCGCGGGGGAGCCCGGCATGCGTTTACCCTTTGGCGTGACGGACAGAGGCCGACGTTCCTTCGGGTCGGGACGCCTGAACGTGCGGCCTTCGATGGATTCGGTGGAAGGCACGTAGAGGTTGAACTTCACGCTCCGATCAGGGATCGCGCCGGAGCCTTCTCCCAGGGTCAGCCAGCCAGCCTGATAGGACGCCGAGGTGATTTTGAAGGCTTCGTTCTGCACGGTGCCGGAGACCGGCGTCTCGGGAATCTGTGAGGGGTCGGGAGCAACGCCTTCGTCTCCAGGGGAAGCCGGTTGGGTGGACTTGCCATAACGGGACTCGGCTTCGGATACCGCGCGACGCGTGGCTGCCGACACTGCGGGTGTTGCCGAAGAGGCGTCGGGCGTCGTGGCCGTTGACGACTTGGCGGTGTCGACGGAGTTCGTCTTGGGCGTGTTCGCGGCGGCGGCAACCGCGGCAGCTTCCTTGGCCGCGACTGCGGCGGCTTCGGCCGCCTTGGCCTCGGCCTCTGCCTTATGCGCGCGAAACTTCATGAAGCCGAAGGCGGCCCCCGCGACCAGGACGACGCATGCGATCGCGATGCCGGCGGTCTTGCCAGCGGAGGATCCCCCGGTCGGTTTCATCGGTCGGCCCGGAACTCCCACCGGAAAAGGTGACGGCGGTGGCGGAGCGTCAGCGGCGGGAGCATGCGACGAAACGGAGAGTCGTCCCTTGGGCGGAGGTGTCGGCGCCGCGGCAGCCTGGGACGGAGCAGGAGCCGGCGCTGCGGGCACGGCGATCTGCGCTTTGCAGGCGGGACACTGGATCTGCTGGCCGGACCATGTGGCGTCGGCGGCGATGCGTTGGTTGCAGCTGGGGCAGGCGAACTTGAATTCACTCATGGGACGAGCGCGTTGGTTGAACCGGGGTTTGTTGTTGATGACGTCAATAGGCACCCGAGGCAAGCGGACCTTTGCTGGAACTTCCCTTGGCTCAGTCGAATTCTTTCGGCTCCCATGCGTTGGCTTCCTCAATGAACTCCCGACCCGCCTACCGTATCGCGGCTTTCGTGATCGCCAGTTTTTGGCTGGCCGTGGTGGTCCCACTTGTTGCCGCCGCAGAGGCCTCGAGACCGAACGTCCTCTTCATCGCCGTCGACGATCTGAACGACTGGGTAGGCGCGTTCGGCGGTCATTCACAGGCGAAGACACCGAACATCGACCGTCTAGCCGCGCGCGGAACCGCGTTTATCAACGCCCATTGCCAGGCACCTCTGTGCAATCCGTCGCGCGCCTGTCTGCTGACGGGGCTGCGTCCCTCGACGACGGGCATCTACGGGTTGTCTCCGGGCATTCGCGCCGTGGCGGAGCTCAAGGACCGTGTGACACTCCCTCAACATTTCCGCCGCAACGGCTACTTCACCGCCACCTTCGGCAAGGTCTACCACGACGGATTCATCGCGCCGAAAGACCGGACGAACGAGTTCGACGTCTGGGGAATCGCGCCGCCAATCCCGACCCCGAAGACGAAATTCGTGAACACGCCGAGCAAGATGGCTGCGGTGGACTGGGGCATCTTCCCGGAGCGCGACGAGGACCAGGCCGACTGGAAGATCGCGGATGCCGCCATCGCCCAGTTGAAGTCCGCGCTGAAGGACAAACCGTTCTTCATCGCCGCCGGATTCCGCCTACCGCACGTGCCGTGTTTCGCCTCGCAGAAGTGGTTTGATCTGTATCCGGAAGCCACGCTGAAGATGCCGCCCATCCACGAGAATGACCGCGCCGACGTGCCATTCTTCTCCTGGTATCTGCACTGGCAACTGCCGGAACCGCGCCTCTCGTGGTTGAAGAAGAATGACCAATGGAGAAGCCTCGTCCGCGCCTACCTGGCCAGCACGAGCTTCATGGACAGCCAGGTCGGCCGCGTTCTCGATGCGCTGGAGGCTTCAGGCAACAGCTCGAACACGGTCGTCGTCCTCTGGTCCGATCACGGCTGGCATCTCGGCGAAAAGGGCATCACGGGAAAGAACACGCTCTGGGAACGTTCGACCCGTGTGCCGTTGGTTTTCGCTGGACCCGGCATCGCGAAAGGCCGCTGCGCGCAGCCGGCCGAACTTCTCGACCTGTATCCCACGCTCATCGATCTCTGCCGTCTTCCGGCCCGCACTGATCTCGAAGGCCATAGCCTGATGCCGCAATTGAAGGACGCTTCCACCGCCCGCAAGTGGCCCGCGATCACCACGCACAACGCCGGCAACCACTCCGTCTGCAGCGAACACTGGCGATTCATCCGCTACGCCGATGGCACCGAGGAGCTCTACGACTTGCGCAGCGATCCGAACGAATGGACCAACCTCGCCAAGCAACCGCAACACGCCGCCACGCTGCGCGAACACGCGGCCTGGTTGCCGAAAGCCAGTCACCCTCCGGTTCCGGGCAGCGCCCAACGGATCCTCGTCCAGGAGGCCGGCAAATGGATCTGGGAAGGCAAACCAATCGTGGATGCCGAGCTGGAGGATTGAGAGGCCGTCAATTTTCCCTTCACGCCAACTGCCCACCGGGCCACCCTCTCAATGCTCGCATGACTTGGTCTCGCCGACATCTGCTCGACATCGAATCCCTCTCCGCCGAGGAGATCACGACTCTTCTCGACACCGCCAAATCGTTCAAGGAACTCGGCGAACAACCCCGGAAACGCAACCCGTGGCTGGAAGGCAAGACGGTCATCAATCTCTTTGTCGAACCCAGCACCCGCACGCGCATCAGTTTCGAACTCGCGGCCCAACGTCTTGCGGCGGATGTGGTTAACTTCAGCGCCGAAGCCAGTTCGCTGAAGAAGGGTGAGACCCTCAAGGACACTGTCCGGAATCTCGAAGCACTCAAGGCCGACATCATCATCATGCGCCACGGCGCCTCCGGAGCGCCGCATTTCATTTCACGGTTCCTCCGCAGCCACGTGGTCAACGCCGGTGACGGCGCCCATGAGCATCCTACTCAGGCCCTGCTGGATACATTGACGCTCCGCGAACATTTCGGCCGCGTCGCCGAGCTCCACGTCACGATTCTCGGCGACATCCTCTACAGCCGCGTCGCCCGGTCGAACATCTGGGCGCTGACCAAACTCGGTGCCCACGTCACCCTTTGCGGTCCTTCGACTCTGGTCCCCAGCATCTTGGAGAAGATGGGATCGGCCCCGGGATCGGTCCGGGTCACCCACAACGTCGACGACGCCATCCGTGAGGCCGATGTCATCAACCTTCTCCGCATCCAGCACGAAAGGCAGCGGTTGACCATGTTCCCGAGCTTGGGCGAATACACCGCGCTCTTCGGCCTGACCAAGGCCCGCTTGGCCAAGACCAAACCGGAAGCCATCGTCATGCATCCCGGCCCGATCAACCGCGGCGTGGAGATCGACAGCGAGATCGCCGACTGCGGCCGGTCTGTGATCTTGGAGCAGGTCACCAATGGGTTGGCCGTGCGGATGGCAGTGCTCTACTTGGTCACGGGCGGAACCTTACCGCTGCGATGACGATATGCTGAAATAGATTTTAGGCGGCTGACCGCGGGTCATAAAAGTGTTGCAAATGGCTCGCATCAATTGGCATCCAATTAATGGATAGGTTAACGAATATGAAGAAAAGCACGAAAACGCCACAAGAACCAGAACAACGACAACTCGTCTGGCACAAATTGAATTCGTCGTCGTCGGGAGGCGAATTCTTCAAGCTGGGCGATGTCTATCGGGCAAAAGTTCCTGGGGGCTGGCTTGTGTTGGTGACCAACAATGCCAGGGGCCTCATGTTCTACCCCGACGCTGACCACATTTGGGATGGGGGGAGTTTGACCGCCTCCTGAGTAACAGGAACCCTCAATCGTTGAAGACCAACGAAAAGAATCCTCCTGTTGTTCTCGCGTCGGCAAAGGTTCCCCTCCCTGTTCCGCTGCTAACCATGCGCTGTATCGAACCCGGCGTGGGCGCTTCGGTTGCATTTCGAGCCTCCTTTGCGCCGGGTCGCTGAGCTTGGGGCAACCTGGTGGCCCAGCCTTCGGCCAAGTTTGAAGCAGCATGTCTTTCATCCATCCCAAACATTACGCCGTCATCGTCGTCGGAGCCGGTCATGCCGGAGTCGAGGCGGCGTTGGCGGCGGCGCGGATGGGTTGCCAGACCCTGCTGCTGACCATCAACGCCGACACCATCGGCCAGATGTCCTGCAACCCGGCCATTGGCGGCTTGGCCAAGGGCCATCTCACCCGCGAGATCGATGCCCTCGGCGGCGAGATGGGTAAATGCACGGACATGACCGGGCTCCAGTTCCGGATGCTCAACACCAAGAAAGGCCCCTCCGTCTGGGCACCCCGGGCCCAATGCGACAAGAAGGCCTACCAGTTTCGAATGAAGTGGGTCTGCGAACGCGAGGCCAACTTGGACATCCGCCAAGTCCAGACCACCCACCTCCTGCTCGAGGATCGCACCGTCTACGGTGTCGGCACTGCTTTGGATGTGGAGTATCATGGAGCTACCGTTGTGGTGACCACAGGAACCTTCCTCCGCGGGCTCATGCACATCGGCGCCAATCAACAACACGGTGGCCGTTCCGGTGAATCGGCCGCCATGTCCCTTTCGGCCTCCCTCATCGAAGCCGGCCTGGAACTCGGCCGCCTCAAAACCGGGACGCCTCCCCGCCTGCTCAAGAAGACCATCGACTTTTCCAAGACCGGCATCCAACCCGGCGACGAGCCGGCTCCGTTCTTCACCTACTGGAAGGACGACTTGTTCCACGTGGAACACGAAGGCAGTTCAAACTCACCCCTTCCAGGAATCCCCCACCAAGGATTCGACACCTACTTCCCGACCTCCGCCTTCCCCGGGATGGCGAAACCCGTGTTCCACGTGGAACAAGGCGCTGCCTCCTCGCCCTATCCTCCTGGGTCGATTCTTTCCCAGATTGGTCGCCAGCTTCCCTGCTACATCACCTACACGACGGATCGGACGGCTGAATTGATCCGCGCCAATCTCCACAAGTCGCCCATGTATTCCGGGGTCATCGAAGGGATTGGCCCCCGCTATTGTCCGTCCATCGAGGACAAGATCGTGAAGTTCGCCGACAAGGAGCGGCATCAGGTCTTCCTTGAACCGGAGGGCATCGCCACCGACGAGATCTACGTCAACGGCTTCTCCACCAGCCTCCCCTACGAAGTCCAGGTCGACCTCGTCCGCACCATCATCGGCTGTGAAAACGCCGAGATCCTCCGCCCCGCCTACGCCGTCGAATACGACTTCTCCTTCCCCACGCAGCTCGACCCTTCCCTGGAAACCAAGACCTGCCGCAACCTCTTCCTCGCCGGCCAGATCAACGGCACCTCCGGCTACGAAGAAGCCGCCGCCCAAGGCCTCATGGCCGGCATCAACGCCGCCCGCCGCGTCCAGGACAAACCACCCGTCATCCTCGGACGCGACCAGGCCTACATCGGCGTCCTCATCGACGACCTCGTGACCAAGGGCACCCACGAGCCCTACCGCATGTTCACCAGCCGCGCCGAATACCGGCTCCTCCTCCGCCAGGACAACGCCGATCTCCGCCTAAGCCAACTCGGCTTCAACATCGGCCTGCTACCCGCCCGCAACCACCGCCGTTTCGCCGCCAAACGCGATTCCATCACCGCCGAACTCGCGCGCCTCAACCACACCCGCGAAGGCACCCACACCCTCGCCCAGCTCCTTCGCCGCCCGGAGATCACCTACCGCACCCTCCCCCAGTCCGATCCCGATCTCCCCGAAGACATCGCCCGGCAAGTCGAGATCAACCTCAAATACGAAGGCTACATCCAACGCGAAGAAGCCGAAGTCGCCCGCTTCCGCACCCTCGAAGACAAACAGATCCCCGCGTGGGTCGACTACCAGACCGTTCCCAGCTTGCGCCATGAAGCCCGGCAAAAGCTCGGCAAGATCCGGCCCGTCACCATCGGCCAGGCCAACCGCATCTCCGGCGTCACCCCCAGCGACATCAGCATCCTCCTCATCTGGATTAAACGCCCACCCGCCGCCGTCGCGCCCGCCTCCGACTCCACCGACATCTGCGCCGCCGAAGAAAACCTCGACGGCCCGCCCGGCCACACCGGCTGCTGTGGCGACCTCTAAGCCGCAAACAGGCAGTCCAAGGTAGGGCGGGCTTCCAGCCTGCCCCGTGCTGACGATGGATCCCGGATTGCCCGGCACGGGATGCGGGATACTTGATACCGGATACCGGATACCGGATACCGGAT
>JAYVSO010000122.1:0-10704 GCA_043775315.1 Verrucomicrobiota bacterium | reverse complement strand
CCCTCAGTATCTCCGATCCGCCGGTCATAGATGTCATACCCTACGACTACGACATCTATGCTCCGTCCAGATAGGGGTGCTCCGCGTGACGCTTACCGTCTTCAGATCCTCCAACGACTCGAAGGGCCGGCGTGCCCGGCCTGCAGGCCCTGCACCTGACGGAGACCGAGCCGGATGGAGCCGTCGGCCTCGATCAGGCATTCCCAATTCGAGCGCACCAGACACACGGGCCGGATCTGCACGCCGTGGCGCGTGGCGTCCTTCACCAGCGTCGCGGCGGAGTAGAATCCCATCGGCTGGTTGTTGAAGAGCGCGGTGAAGAACTCGGGCGCGCGATGCACCTTCAGATACGCGCTGGCATACGCGAGCAGCGCGAAGCTGATCGCGTGTGATTCCGGGAAACCATAAAGGGCGAACGAACCAACCGCCTTGGCGATGCGATTCACGATGTCCGGCTTCACGCCCCTTCGTTCCATCGCGGCGCGGAGCTTCGCCGTGGCTTTGGCCATCTTTTCATCGGATCGATGGAAGCTCAGCGCCTTGCGCAACTCCTCGGCTTCGTCGCCGGTGAAGTCGGTCATGACCATTGCAATCTCCAACATCTGCTCCTGGAACAACGGCACTCCGAGCGTCCGCTCCAGCACCGGCTGAACCAGCGGATCGAAGTAGTCGATCTTCTCCTCACCCGTGCGGCGGCGGAGATACGGATGCGCCAGATCGCCTTGGATCGGTCCCGGCCGGATCAACGCCACCTCGACGACGACATCGTAGAAGCACTCCGGCTTCATCCGGGGCAACGTCGCCATCTGCGCCCGGCTCTCGATCTGGAAGACGCCGATCGTATCGGCCCGCTGCATCAGCGCGTAGGTCGCCGGATCGTTCTCCGGCAGATTGGCCAAATCCACCGGACGCCCGCGTTGCGTGGTCAAGGTGATCGAATCCTGCAGCACCGACATCATGCCAAGCCCGAGCAGGTCGACCTTGATGATGCCCAGGTCTTCGCAGTCGTCCTTGTCCCACTGAGCGACCACGCGGCCCGGCATGGCGGCGTTCTCCAGCGGCATCACGGAGCTGAGTTCGCCCTGGCAGATGATCATGCCGCCCGAGTGCTGGCCGAGATGCCGCGGCAGGCGTTTCATCTCCTGGTAAAGCGTGGCGAACGGCATTGCCCGCGGATGCGAACGCGCCAAGCCCGCCTGCTCCATCTGCGCGAGCAGGCCCATCGTGTGCGGAAAATCCCCGCTGGCGAACAGGCTGGAGAACCGGTCCAGCACATCGGCCGGAAGGTTGAGCGTCTTGCCGAGTTCACGCGCGACGCTGCGGCCCCGGTAGGTGATGACCGTCGCCGTCATGGCTGCGCCGTGTTTGCCGTAACGCTGGTAGACCTCCTGGATGACACGCTCGCGGCGATCGCCGCTCGGCAGGTCGATGTCGATGTCCGGCCAACCCTTCCGGCCCTCGGACAGGAACCGTTCGAAGAGCACGTTGAACTTCACAGGATCGACCGCCGTGATGCCGAGGCAGAAGCACACCGCGCTGTTGGCCGCGCTGCCACGTCCTTGGGCGAGGATGTCGTTCTCGCGGCAGAACCGCACGAGGTCGGCCACGATGAGGAAGTATCCGGCGAACCCCAGCTTGCCGATCAGCGCCAACTCCTTCTCCAGGAGCTTGCGCACCTTCTCGGGAATCTCGCCGCCGTATCGCCCCTTTGCGCCGCGATAGGACCACTCGCGCAGCACGCCTTCCATGGTTTCGCCGGGCCCGACCGAATATTTTGGAAACTCGTAGCCCAGGTTCCCCAACGTGAAGTCGAGCCGTTCGGCCAGACGCGACGTGTTCGCGACGGCCTCGGGCAGATCGGAAAACAGACGGCCCATCTCCTGCGGCGACTTGAGATGGGCTTCGTCGTTGCTGCTGAGCAGCGCGCCCGCCGCGTCGAGATGCGTGTGGTGGCGCAGGCAGGTGAAAACGTCGAGCACCGCCCTGCCCTGCGGTTTCGCATGGGTGACGCCGTTGGTGGCGAGCAACGGCAGGCCGTGGTCCATGGCCAGATCACCAAGCCATCGGTTGATCCGCTCCTCGCCGCGCACGCGATGCCGTTGGACTTCGACGAAGACATTGTCGGATCCGAACGCGCGCACGACACGACGGAGCTGGTCCGCGGCTGACACGCCCGGATCCTTGGCCGTCAGCGCGCGGATGACCGGGCCTTCCGCGTCGCCTGTCATCGCGATCAAACCTTCGGCGAACTCCGGCAGTTCATCCCAGCGCACGACGCCTTCGTTCTTGGCGGCCCGGAGATGCGCGCGCGTCAGCAGGCGGCACAGGTTGCATAGCCGATGCGCGAAGCGACGAGCACCGGCAGGACGTTTCCGTCTTCGAGCAGGAGTTCGGAACCGATGATCGGGCGGATGCCGGCTTCCTTCGCCGTGCCGAAGACACGCGGCGCACCATAGACGCCCATGCGGTCGCACACCGCGATCGCGGGCAACCCGCACGCCGCCGCGGTGCTCGTGAGCTGTTCCGGCAACGACGCGCCCCGCAGGAAACTGAAGGCGCTCCGGGCATGGAGCTCGACGTAGGCGCTCATGCGTCAGTCCAACACGCCTTCGACCGTCCAGCCGCCGGGCTGGCGGACGAGGTGCAGGGTTTTTCCATTGGCGGCCGTGGCATCCCATTCCTCGCGCTGCCAGGCGCCGGGTTCCCACCACTTGCCCGAGGCGCGCCACGGGCCGACCACCAGCTTCAGGCGTCCATTCGCCACGGCACAGCGGATGGCCAACGGTTCTTCCGCGCCTTCGACATTGGCCGGAACCACCGGGCGCCGGCGCCTGCATGGGCGGACGCGGACCGTTCACCGCGGGCGCGTTCTCGAAATCCGGAGGCACCAACCGGAAGGCATCGGGCCGATGCGACGCTTCGCGCACGGGCGTTCCGACACGTTCGGCCCCGAGGAGCGCGCTGAGCCGGGCCAGCGTCTCCTGGAACTGGTGCGGATCCCTCAGCGCCGCCTCGAAGAGGCCGAACTGCTTCTGCGTGGGCTGCGTGGTGTCGAGGGTGAGCGTGACTCCGGCGATGGGCGAATCGGTCCGCAACGATTCAAGATGGGTGACCAGCATCCGATGGAGGATGTCGGCGCTGCGGGTCGGTTGCGGCACGCGGAGCCGGCGCTCCACCTGGACGCCGGAATCCAGCCGCAGCCGGAGCACGAGCAGTTCGGCCACCAGCCCGGCGATCCCGAGACGCGGCGCCAGCTGGTCGACGAAACGGCGCAGGAGGAACAGCAGCGGCTCGGTCGTCTCCACCGGTTCCACGAAGTCGAAAGCCTCCGCATAGGTCTCGACCGGCTGCACGAGGCGGAGCGGCCGGATGGAATCCACCGGCGCGGCGGCGAACAGCGCCAACGCCTCCAGTCCCAGCCGGTCGGCCAACGCGGCCTGCCCGAGCGCGAGCAGTTCGCCGACTTTCTTGATGCCCCATTTGCGCAGGATCTCCGCGACATCGCTGGACGGTTCCAGCGCCGCCACGGGCAACGTGTCGAGAAACGGCTTCGCATCCGTCACCAGCTGCAATCCGTCCGACCAGCGCGCCGCATGGCGCGCCACCGTGGGCGTCGCGGCAAGCCCGATGGATGCGCGCAATCCCTGCCCCGCCAGCGCGGTGCGAAGATCTCCGGCCCACGCCAGCAGCCTGGAAGATTCCCCACCGCTGAGCCGGCTCAAGCCCCGCAGATCCAGCGTCGTCAGGCCGGACGCCGTGGTCTCGATGTGCGGGGAAAATCCGTAGGCGCATTGCAGCACGGCCGCGTTGGCCGCGCTCTCCTGGGCCGGCACACGGTGGCGGACCAGGACTGTGCCGCAGCGGGCCAATGCCTGCGTCGGCGTCAGGCCTTCGACGATGCCCGCGTCACGCGCCGGGAGCGTCGCGTCGGAGACGATCGGCGTGGTGCCTGCCGGATCGACGAGCGCCACGGCCCGTGTCCACAGCCCGGGTTCGTGCCGGAGAGCGGCCTGCAGCGGGAACTGAGCGAGATGAATGACGGCGAACATGGATCAGGCGCAGACGTGATGGCCGGGGAACATTTTCACCCCGCGGCCTCCTCGCGGTCGGTCGCCGCGGTGGAGCGGAGCAGCGTGAAATTCAATCCATCTACCAACTCCGCCGGGCGCCGGGCCAGCGCGTCCAAGCCGAGCCGGGCCTCCACCCGCACGCGGGCCGTCACCCCGCTGACGAGCGGATACGGCGTCACGACGAGCACAGCCGACCCGTTCTGCTCCAGCAACCGCGCGAAGCGATACCACATCGTCCCCTGGATCCGGCGGAGCTCGGCGGCCGGATTCAGCTTCAGGTCGATCACGACCAGCGGGAAGTTGCGGTCGCGCAGGAGCAGGTCCGCGGCCTTCATCGCCTCGTCGGCTTTTGTGCAACGGACCCAGAGAAGATGGGCCAGCACTTCGGGCTCCACCGCATCCACGTCCAGGCTGTCCGCCCCGTCCACCAGCGCCACAAAACCGCCGTCCAGCGCCACCCGCCGCAGCAACGCATGCAGCGCCTGGGCGCTGCTGGAACCGTCGCCCGCCCCGACCAGTTCGGTGAACGCGCCCTTCGTCAACCCGCCGCCCAACGTCCGGTCCAAGGACGCCACCCCCGTAGGCAGCATGTCCGCCGTGGGTGCGGCCGGAGCGAGTCCGAAACGGACATGCGGAAGCCGTTCGGCGAGAAATTGCCGAAGCTCGATGATCTTGCCGCAAGTCTGCATCAGTCACACCAGCCACATCGGGGCGGGCGGTCAGGATACGGTCCCGTCGCGCGCTTCAAACCCCAATTTGGGCATCCGGAGTTTTTATCATCCAACCCGGACAACAGCTGTCCGGGGAACCGCTCCGTGGGCGTTTCAACGCCCGCATTCCCGGCCGCAGAGGCGAATTCACCTCCCGCACCACCCTGCGGCTTGCCCACACCGCTGGTCCTTGGCAGTTATTAGCCAGATGGCCAGCCCCGCTCCGACACGCATCCTCATCGCCGATGACCAGCCCGATGTGCTGGAGGCCATGGACTCTTCTTCAAGCACCAGGGCTTCAAGGTCGAAGTGGTCAATTCGCCCACCCGCGCTCGGCGCGTCGCCCGCCGGCATGATTCGCATGGTCGTCCGCCAAGGAAGCTGGCCGGTGGTCATCGGCCTGTTCGTAGGCGTCGGGCTCGCCATCGGCCTGTCGCGCGTCCTCGCGAGCCAGCTGGTCAACATCACCGCGACCGATCCCCTCACCTACATTCTCGTCGGGTTCGGCCTTCTGCTGGTTGTCGTGCTCGCCTGCTGGCTCCCCGCGCCGCCCGCGTCGACCCGATGATTGCCCTCCGGGCCGACTGACCCACCGCCTTTTAATGAAACTCCGAACCCCAATCGTCGCCGCCATCCTGTTGACCTTCGTCGTTCCGCTGCTCGCAGCCGACCGGACCGAACTCGTCGACATCGGCGGACGCAAGCTCCACGTCTCCATCCGGGGCACCGGCAATCCCGCCATTGTCATTGAAGCCGGCATGGGAGAGCCGCCGATCGAAAGCGGCTCGTGGACCAAGGTCGTTGATGAACTGTCCAAGTCGAACCGCGTCGTCCTCTACGACCGTGCCGGCTTAGGCAAAAGCGACCCGGCAACGAGGCTTCCGCGCACGAGCTTCGACGTGGCGAACGACCTCAACGCCCTTTTGATCAAGCTCGCCATTCCCGGACCCTACCTTCTCGTCGGCCATTCCTACGGCGGCCTCCACATCCGGATGTTCGCCAGCCAGTTTCCCGGAAAGGTCGCCGGCATGGTCCTCGTCGACACCTCGCATCCCGAGCAGGATCAGCGGTGGTTGGCTTCCTTCGATCCAGCGTCGCCAAACGATCCAGAACCCATCCGCAAAGTCCGTGAGTTCCTCGGCTCACGGACGACCCCTTCGTCGAATCCCGAGCAGATCGATCCGAAGGCCAGCTCCGCGCAGGTCCGCGTGGCCGGGGGACTCGGAGCGAAGCCGTTGGTCATCCTGAACCACAGCTCCAAGTTCCGCCTGGACCCAAGCCTTCCCGAAGACGTCTCCCTGAAGCTTGAAAAGGTCGCCCAGGAACTTCAGGCCGAGTTCAAACGCCTCTCAACGAACAGCACGCTCCGCCAGTCCGCCAACGGCGGCCATAACCTCCACGTCGAGGATCCCGACATCGTCATCTCAGGAGTCCGCCAAGTGCTCGCACAGATCAAAGCATCCTCGAAATGAACGCTGCTTCCACCATTGGCTGACCCTCCATGAACGACTTCAAATTCGCCAGCCGCCAGTTGCTGAAGAACCCAGGCTTCACCGCCGTGGCGGTTCTCACGCTCGCGCTCGGCATCGGGGCACTCTTGCTGGGGGCTCTCGGCCTCTATTCCGTAATCGCCAAATCGGTCGGGGAACGAACTCGCGAGATCGGCGTGCGGGTCAACGAGTGGCCGACCTGGGGTGTGGTCTTCATCGCGATGATTCCCACCAGGACGCGGCCAGCATCGGAAATGAAAACGCCGGAAGAACAGGGTTCTTCCGGCGTGTGAATCAAATCTGACGATCTATCAGAGACCTTTTTCCTGGGCTTTTACGAGCTGCTGGAGCGCCTTGACCTGGGCGTCGGCGGTGCGGCCGATGATCGCGATGGCGTGCCGGGCCTGCTTCTCCTGCGGGGTCAGGTCGGAAGCCGTCGCCAGACGATCGGTCATCTTCTTGATGTCACGCAGGGCGTGAAGCGTCTTGTCGAGCTTGGCCTGGAGCGACTCTTCGCCACCCATCCGAGCACTGAGGTATTCGGCAAGGAACCGATCGATCTCGGGCTCGAGCTTGGCGAATTCGCTCTTGTCCTGGCCGGCCTTGAGGATGGCCTTCACCTGGACGATGTTCGCCTGCAGGAACGAGTCCAGCTTGGAACCGAGTTCTTGGGAGACCTTGAATCCATGGTCTTTGAGGCTGGCCTCGACCTGTTTCTCCAGCTCGAGCCGGTAGGCCGGAAGCTGCTTGATCACGTAGTCCGGCAATCCGGCGACCCACGCGGGTAGTTGGCGTTTCACCTGGTCGGAGAGTTCGTCCGCCTGGGCAGTGACTCGCTCGGCGATGAACGCCTTGGCAAGATCGGCCGCCTGCACCGGCACAAGCGCCTCACGGATCTTCATCGTGACCACGCCCATGTAGGCGACGATCGCGACAAGGACGATGAGTCCGATCACCTGGGTGCGCTTGAGCGAGGACCGGGCCGCGGCCAGCTCGTCGACAAGGAATTGTTCGGCGGACGTGTTGTCGGGCGCGCTCATTTGGCACCTCCCTTCGTTCCACGGGCGACCGGTGTCGCATCCACCTCGTGGACGTGCAGTTCCTTGAACTCATCCCGGAGCAGGTCGATTACGAGCAACGCAGTGTCCCAGGTCGCGAGATCTTCGGTCGGTCCGAGTTTCTCCGAGGCGCGGATCCGGTCGATGTTGCTGAGGATTCCGTCGAGCTCGATCAGCTGGGGGCCGAAGAGTTTTGCGGTCAGGTTGTGCGCCTGCTCCTCGGCTTCACTTGTCAGATTGGAGACGAACGTGGTGACGTTCTGTTCGGTCGCGTCGGGAAACATCTTCCGGATGTCCGCCTCGCGCTTCTTGATCACTTCGCCGAACGTCGCCTTGAGGGCCGCCTCGCCCCGTTTGGGCAGGTTGTTCAGCAGCTTTTCCACCTCGGCGCCCAGGGTCTGGCTGATCTCGGGCGCACGGGAGTTGAGACGGTCGAACTCGCGCTCAAGGCCGGCACGGGTCTCGGTGTAGGTGCGTCGGGCGATCGACTCGACAACCGGCGCCACATCCTGTTTGAGGCCACCCGTGAGGGCGGTGACGAACTCCTCCCGGCGGGGCCCTTCGGTGACGAGGCCGCGTGCGGCGTCGGTGATGAGCCAAAGTCCTGAGAGGACGATGAGAATTGCGACCACGGGGATGCCGACGCTCCAACGCGTCAATTGGCCCCTAAGGTCGCGAAGGTCGGCGATCTGCCGTTGGGTTTCTTCAGGCGACATAACGGATTTTACCAGGGTTGTTGGTGGGCTGCTGGTCCCCTAGGAACGGCAACCATCTGAAGAATCCGCCCAAAACGGCCCGGGGATTCGTTGGAGGTAGGCACCAACGTAAAGGCATGCCTGACGCCCGCACGAAAACCCTCAACCGGTCAGCGGGATTCTTCAGAGGAGTTGTCGTCCAGTGGGATAAATGACTGTTGCAGCTTTGTTGTTCCCCTACAAGAACAACGCCTCCATTTCAGCCGTTGACGGTCGGACCTCCTTTGTTAGCGTCACACCTCGCTTTTCCGGCGGTGCAGAACTCAACGGTTTTCACGGGGACACCTCCCCGTTTTCACCCGCTACGGATCGCGCACTACGCATCACGACACATGGCTAAGAACACGAAATACGTTTACACTTGGGGCAACAAAAAAGCTGACGGCGACGGCAGCATGAAGGCCCTCCTCGGCGGCAAGGGCGCGAATCTCGCCGAGATGACCCGCATCGGTCTGCCCGTGCCTCCGGGCTTCACCATCAGCACCGAGGTCTGCACTTATTTCTACGCCAACAAGCGCACCTATCCCGCCGTCCTCCAGGCGCAGATGGAAGCCGGTGTCGTGAACATGGAAAAGATCATGGGCACGAAGTTCGGTGCTACTTCCGGGATGCCGCTGCTCGTCGCCGTGCGCTCCGGTGCGCGCGATTCCATGCCGGGCATGATGGACACAATTTTGAACCTCGGCTTGAATGACCAAGCCGTCGTCGCGCTCGCCAAGGCCACGGGCAACGAGCGTTTCGCCTGGGATTGCTACCGCCGCTTCATCCAGATGTATGGCGACGTCGTCATGGGCGTGCAGAAGCGCGAAGGCGAAGACCACGATCCGTTCGAGTCCGTCATCCACGGTTTCAAGCACGACAAGTATCACCGCGACATCATTGATTCCGATCTCACGGCCGCCGATCAGCAGGAACTCGTGAAGCGTTTCAAGGCGCTCGTGAAGGAACGGACTAACAAGGCGTTCCCGAACAATCCGTGGGATCAGCTTCGCGGTGCGGCCGGTGCCGTCTTCGGCTCCTGGATGAACGACCGCGCCAAGGTTTATCGCGCCAAATACAACATCCCGACCGAATGGGGAACGGCCGTCAACGTGCAGGCGATGGTGTTCGGCAACACCGGCGAGACCTCTGGTTCCGGTGTCGCCTTCACCCGCAATCCTGCCAATGGCACGAACGAATTTTACGGTGAGTTCCTCATCAACGCCCAGGGCGAAGACGTCGTCGCGGGCGTGCGCACGCCCGAGCCGGTGTCCAAGCTCAAGGCGCAGATGCCCAAGTCTTACGCGGAGCTGATGGAGGTCCGCAAGACGTTGGAGAAGCATTTCAAGGACGTGCAGGACATCGAATTCACGGTGCAGGAAGGGAAGTTGTTCATGCTCCAGACGCGCAACGGCAAGCGCACGGCGATGGCCGCGCTCAAGTTCGCCGCCGACATGGTGAAGGAGAAGCTCATCGACTGGGAAACCGCCATCCTGCGCAACCCGGCCGACCAGCTTGAACAGTTGCTCGCGCCCATCTTCGATCTCGCGGAAGTGAAGAAGGCCAAGGCCATCGCCACCGGTCTCCCGGCTGGTCCTGGCGCGGCCACTGGCAAGATTTACTTCAACGCGGATCGCGCCGTCATCGCTGCGGAAAAGGGCGAGAAGGTTCTCCTCGTTCGCGTCGAGACTTCGCCCGAAGACTTGCGCGGCATGATCGCGGCGGAAGGCATTCTCACCGCGCGCGGTGGCGTGTCCTCGCACGCGGCGCTCGTCGCCCGTCAGATGGGCAAGGTCTGTGTCTGCGGCGCAGCGGCGCTGGTGGTGGATTACGACAAGAAGACGGTCACGGTGGACGGCCAGACCTTCAGCGAAGGCGACTTCCTCTCCATCGACGGCACCTCGGGCCTCGTCTATGGCGGCCAGATCAAGACCGCGCCGTCCGAGATCGTCTCCGGCCTCATCAACGGCGACAAAGCCGCGCAGGCCACCGAGAAGTTCAAGAACTACGCGCAACTCATGAAGTGGTGCTCGCAGGCCACGCGCATGTCCGTCCGCACCAATGCTGACAACCCCGAGCAGACCGCCAACGCGCTCGCGTTCGGCGCCGTCGGCATCGGCCTCACCCGCACCGAGCACATGTTCTTCGAGGGCGACCGCATCGACGCCATGCGCGAGATGATTCTCGCGGATTCGCTCGATGCCCGTCAGGCCGCGCTGGCCAAGCTGCTTCCGTATCAGCGCGAAGACTTCTTCGGCATCTTCAAGGAACTGAAGGGCTATCCCGCCACCATCCGTTTCCTCGACCCGCCGCTGCACGAGTTCCTGCCGAACACGAAGGAAGCGCAGATGGACCTCGCCCGGAAACTCGGCGTTCCCGTCGAGAAGATCATGCACCGCGTCCATGAGCTGCATGAGTTCAATCCGATGCTCGGATTCCGCGGCTGTCGTCTCGGCATCAAGTTCCCGGAAATCACCGCCATGCAGGCCCGCGCCGTGTTTGAAGCGGCTGCGGACGCGAACAAGAAGGGCTTCAAGGCCAAGCCCGAGATCATGATTCCGCTCGTCGGCTTCAAGAAGGAACTCGACCTCCAGGTCCAAGTCGTTCACGAAGTCGCCGCGCTCGTGCAGAAAGAGAAGAAG
>JAYVSO010000121.1:0-75781 GCA_043775315.1 Verrucomicrobiota bacterium | reverse complement strand
ACCCCAAGGACTGGAAGGACGGCATCTTCAACGCCCCCCACGGCATCTGCTTCGACAAGGACATGAACCTCTACGTGATGGACTGGAACACGTCGGGGCGCATCAGCCGGATGAACCTGGTCAAGCCGTAACGCGCCCGCCGTCCCCCGACCCATTCCCCCCACGCCCGCGGTCACCCCGCGGGCGTTCTCTTGCGCCGTTTCCAATCCCGGTCCCACGGAGGTGGTCAACACGGAGGCACGGAGCACACGGAGAAGAGCCCGACAAACAACTCCCCCCCTCCTCTCCTCGTCTCCGTATCTCCGCGTCGAATCCTGTCAGGAACTCCGACACGGATTCGACGCGATTCACGGGCATCGCCCCCCACCCCCCTGCTCACTTCCCGCCTTCGACCGGCAGGCCCGCGTCCTTCCACCCGCGGAATCCGCCGTCCATCGACCAGACGTTGGCGTACCCCATCTTCTGGAGGTTGTCCGCCGAGAGTGCCGAGCGGAACCCGCCGCCGCAGTACAGGACGATCTCGGCGGACGTGTCCGGGATCCGCGTCTCGACGTCCCGCTCCATGATCCCCTTGCCCAGGTGCTCGGCGCCCGGCAGGCGCCCCGCCGCCCACTCGTGGTCTTCCCGCACGTCGATGAGGAGGAACTTCTCCCCCAGCGCGAGCTTCCGTTTCACGTCGTCGACGGACAGTTCCCGCACGCGCGACTTCGCGTCGTTCACGATGGACAGGAAACGGGGGGTGTGTTTCGCCATGAAAGTATAACCTCAGATAATGACGTTCAGTCCCAACCCTTGGAACCCGGGTTCGGGCAAGGAAGAACCCCCGACGCTCCGTCGGGGGTTCTTTTGTAGTCGGATTCGAGGCGTCGTCCACGAACCGGTCGGGTTCGTCGTCGTCCGTCGAAGTTCATCGACATCAGTCGAGGTTCATGCTCATCAGGAACTGGGCGTTGCTCGGGACCTTTTCCAGGCGTCCCTTGAGCAGTTCGACCGCTTCGACCGGGTTCATGTCGCTCAGGACGCGACGGAGGCGGTAGACCAGTTCGAGTTCCTTCGGGTCGAGCAGCAGTTCCTCGCGGCGGGTGCCGGAGGAGTTGATGTCGATCGCGGGGTACACCCGGCGGTCCACCAGGCGGCGGTCCAGGTGCAGTTCGGCGTTGCCGGTGCCCTTGAACTCCTCGAAGATGACTTCGTCCATGCGGCTGCCGGTATCGACGAGCGCGGTGGCCATGATCGTGAGCGAACCGCCTTCCTCCAGATTGCGCGCGGCGCCGAAGAAGCGCTTGGGCTTGTGCAGGGCGTTGGCATCGACACCGCCGGAGAGGATCTTGCCGGAGTGCGGCTGGATCGTGTTGTAGGCGCGGGCGAGACGGGTGATGGAGTCGAGCAGGATGATGACATCCTTCTTGTGCTCGACCATGCGTTTGGCCTTCTCGATGACCATCTCGGCGACCTGGACGTGGCGCTCGGGCGGCTCGTCGAAGGTGGAGCTGATGACTTCGGCGCCCTTGCAGGTGCGCTCCATGTCGGTGACTTCCTCGGGGCGCTCGTCGATCAGGAGGATAAAGAGATAGCTGTTCGAGTCGTTCTTCAGCATCGCGTTGGCGAGCTTCTGCATCAGGACGGTCTTGCCGGTGCGGGGCGGGGCGACGATGAGGCCGCGGGTGCCCTTGCCGATGGGGCAGACGAGGTCCATCACACGGGTGCTGAGCTCGGACGCGTCGGTCTCGAGGAGGAAACGCCGGTTGGGAAACAGCGGCGTGAGGTTCTCGTAAAGCGTCTTGTCCTTCGCCGCGTCGGGATCCGCGCCGTCCACCTTCTCGACCTTGAGCAGGGCGAAGAACTTCTCCTTCTCCTTGGGCGGACGGATCTGGCCCTGGATGAGGTTGCCTGTCTGGAGATCGAAGCGTCGGATCTGCGACGGCGAGACGTAGATGTCCTCGGGGCACGGCAGGTAGTTGAAACTCTGCGAACGGAGGAACCCGTAGCCTTCGCTCAGGACTTCCAGGACGCCCTCGGCGTAGAGCATGCCGCCGCGTTCGGCGTTGCGGGCGAGGATGTGGAAGATGACCTCGTGCTTCCGCATGGTGCCGAAGTTCTCGATGTCGAACTCGCGGGCCATGTTGTTCAGGTCACCGATGGGCATGGCCTGGAGCTTGGCGATGTTGAGGTTCACGCCCGGCTTGCGCTCGGCGCGGATCGCCTGGCGTGCAGGGAGATTCGCCTCGACCTCGGGAAGGTCGATCGGACGGCGTGGTGCCTCGGGATGGAGCGTTTCGGGGCCGTATCCGGAATCCGGCTGCGGCTGAGGGGCCGGTGGTTGGGGCTGCGGAGCCTGGCCTGGCGGGGCTGAACGAGGATCACGCGGGCCGCGTTGTTCACGGGGCTCGAAGCGGCGCTGCTGGAAATTCTGGCCGCCTTGCTGGGGCGGACGACCCTGCTGTCCTGGTCCTTGAGGGGGACGCTGGCCTTGCTGAGGAGCTTGCTGACCCTGGGGAGGAGCGGGACGGACGGGGGCAGGTCCGGGAGTGCCGGCTTGAACGGGAGCGGGAGCCGGAGGACGAACCGGCGGTGCCGGCCGAGGCTCGGGGGCCGACGCGGGACCGGCTGGGGGGAACATCGGTTCACGCACAACCGGAGCCGAGCCGACGGGCGCAGGCTCGGGTTTGACTGCCACCGCCGGGACCGGAGCAGCCTCTTGCCTCACCTCCGCGACAACTTCAGGGGAGGGCGCAGGGGGAGCGGCCGGAGCGTGCGCTTCGGAAACAACCATAGCCGGGGGCAAATCGGGCTGTTCCGCGACGGGCGCTGCCGCCGCGGCTTTCTTGGCGGCTTTCTTTGGCTTGGCGACCGCCTTGGTGGTCGGCTTCGCGGCAGCAACCGGGGCTGCCGGTGCGGCGGATTCTTCGGCTACGACCTCTTCGGCGGCTTTGCCGGACTTCTTGGGGGCGCGTTTAGTGGTGGCGCGTGCGGGCATAAAAAAGGGATTTACGATTCTTCAGCAAGCTCGGCTGAGACGTCTTTCCGGGGACAATGTTCAACAACCAGCTCGTCCGGGGGGAAAAACGGGGGGTGACGGCCCAAAGGCGTCTCTGCGGCGACCGGAGAGTGCTGTCAGTTGCTCAATAAGGCAACGGGAACTTTGCGGTCAGCTCACGCACGCGATTCCTCACGGCATGGGCCGCGTCGACATTCTTAATGTCGAGAAGGACCTCGGAGATCATGTCGGCAATGGCCGCCATCTCCTGCTCCTTCATGCCGCGTGTGGTCACGGCGGGGGTGCCGAGGCGGACGCCGCTCCCTTGGAACGGTGAGCGGGTCTCGAACGGAATCGTGTTCTTGTTGGTGGTGATGCCGGCTTCGTCGAGGGCGAGTTGGCAGTCCTTGCCGGTCATGTTCTTCGCACCGACATCGACGAGCATCAGGTGGTTTTCCGTGCCGCCGGAGACGAGGCGGAAACCGTTCCGCTTCATGCCGTCGGCCAGCGCGGCGGCGTTCTTCACGATCTGCTGCTGGTAGCCTTTGAAGCTGTCCTGCAACGCTTCCTTGAAGCACACGGCCTTGGCCGCGATCACGTGCATGAGCGGTCCGCCCTGGATGCCGGGGAAGACGTTCGAGTCGATGTCCTTGGCATACTTCTCACGGCACATGATCAACCCGCCGCGCGGTCCGCGCAGGGTCTTGTGGGTGGTGGTCGTGACGAAATCGGCGTAGGGAACGGGGCTCGGGTGGATGCCGGCGGCGATGAGGCCGGCGATGTGCGCGATGTCGGCCAGCATGTAGGCGCCGACTTCCTGGGCGATCTCGCCAAGGCGCTTGAAGTCGATGATCCGCGAATACGCTGAAGCGCCAACGGTGATCATCTTCGGCTTGTGCTCCCGGGCCATGGCGGCGAGCTGGTCGTAGTCGATCCTTTCGTCGTCCTTGCGGACGCCGTAGTGAACGATCTCGAAGAACTTGCCGGAGAAGTTGGCCTTGTTGCCGTGGGTGAGATGACCGCCGTGGGACAAGTCCATGGTCAGCATCTTGTCGCCGGGCTTCAGCACAGAGAAATACACGGCCATGTTTGCCCCAGAACCGGAGTGCGGCTGGACGTTGGCGTGTTCAGCGCCGAAGAGCTTCTTGGCGCGGTCGACGGCGAGCCGTTCCACGTCGTCGACGTGTTCGCAGCCGCCATACCAGCGTTTGCCGGGATACCCTTCGGCATACTTGTTCGTCAGGATGGAGCCCTGCGTTTCCATCACGGCGGGGCTGGTGAAATTCTCGGAGGCGATGAGCTCGATGTTCTCCAGCTGGCGCTGGCGTTCCTGCACGACGATGTCGGCGATCTCCGCGTCGACCGAGCGAAGGCGCAGGCCCGGCGGGGCCTCGAATTTCGCAACCCTCCGCTCATGCCGGCCGCCGGCAAAGCTGCCGCCGAGGAACGCATCGACGATTTCGATGGCCTGCTGGGGGGAGGTTTGCTTGGCGCCGAGGCAAAGGATGTTGGCGTCGTTGTGCTCGCGGGCCAGCGAGGCCATCTCGGCGTTGAAGACCAAAGCGGCACGGGCGCCGGGAACCTTGTTGGCGGCGATGCTCATGCCGATGCCGGACGTGCACACGAGCAGGCCGCACTGGGCTTTCCCGCTGACGACGGCTTCGGCGACGGCCTTGGCGTAGTCGGGGTAGTCGGTCGATTCGGCCGAGTGGGTGCCAAGATCCTCGAAGACCACGCTTCGGGACTGGAGATGGCGCTTGAGGGTTTCTTTGAGCTGGAAGCCGCCGTGGTCGCAACCGATCGAGAGCATGGTTTTCTTCAGGGAAGCCGGGGTTGGATGATTCTGTTCGATGAAACGGAGAAGGGTCGAAATGCCCTGTTCAATCTGGTCGCGGCAGGCCACATAGACGTCGAGGGGACCGCCGATCGGATCGCTGATGTCCTTCTCATACGCATCGAGCGTGTCGTCGAATTCGCGGAGGAGGAACGTCTTGTCCGCCGCCTGGGGATACATAAGGAGCACAGTGTCCACGTGCCCGTGGGTCATCCCGAAAATGTAGTCGGCTTCCTGGACCAGCTCGCGGGTCAGCATCTGGCTGCGCTGCTGGCTGATGTCGATGCCGATCTCGCGGCAGGCGCGGACGGAGTTATGGCTGGGAGACTGGCCATCCATGGCCCCGACTCCGGCGGAAAGAACGCGGAAATCTCCCCTTTGCCGGACTGCGCGGCGGAAGATGCCTTCAGCCATTGGGCTACGGCAGATGTTCCCGGTGCAGATGAAAAGGACGGTCTTCATTCCAAAAACTGAGCGGGCAAGGTGCGAGTCCGGTTCCTGAGCGTCAATTCCATTTCAGATCATCGCCGGGGCTTCACGATCTGGATGGCACGGAGAAGATCGAGCGCGCGGCTCAACACGGGGTCCTGGACCACAAGTTTCTCCGGCTCGGACGTTTTCGGAATCGGCCCAGGCGCGGTCGGCATGGGCAAATCCACCTCGTCGTCCAATTGCGCCCCTTCGCGCTGCATACGGACCAGATCCGCTTCATTCACCCGGCGCCGGTTCCTCGGAGCCGCGGTCGTGCCGAGGCGTCGATACGGGTCTTCGATCCAAAGGGCTTCAAACTCCTTCGACACCGGCACCGCGATATCCGGCGACAATGGTCCATCCATCGATTGCCCAGATCCCAACTTGACCGGTTGGTCCGCCACAAAGACCGACTGCCCCCCAGAAAACTTCAGTTCCTTGAAGGCACGCGCCCGTCCACCGGTCTCGGAACCTAGAATAAGACCGATGCGGCAATCCCTCAGCAAACCGGCCAACGCTTCAGCGGCTTCGCGGGTGTCGCCATTGACCAACGCGGTCACCGGAATGCCGATCGAATTGGTCTTGATGCTTGAGCGCGCCTCCCCGCCGGGCCATTGCAGCAAGGCCTGCTCGACCGCGAGAAACCGGTCCGCCGTCGCCGCCGCCGCCGCGTAGTCGCCGCCGGAGGCGTTGCGCAGATCCAGCACAAGGCCGCGCACCGGGGCATTGGTGCCGAGCGAACGGAGCGAGTCGGACAATCGGGCGGGCAACTCCGGCCCGACAAACCCCACCCGCAGGTAGGCGAACTGCCCCTCGAAGACCCGGCTACGGACAATCGCCGCCTTATTTGAGGGCGAACCGGAGTTCAGGCCGGGGACCTGCAACCGGCCGCGGAGCTTTTCCACCAATCCTTCCAGAGCGGCCTTTTCCAGCTCGGCTTTGGACACGCCGGGCAGGTTGGTCTGCAACTGGTCGTAGACCTCCTGAAACGGCGGTAATGGCGTCTGCGGCCCACCCGTGGCGGCGACCGCAGGTCCGCTCAAGGCAGCCAACAACCCCGCAGCCATTGTCATTTCCACTGCTCGCAGCTTTGTCATGCAACGCAATGCTAGGGCGCAATTGGCGTCGCTGCCAATTCTTCGTCGAGATTCGCCACTCGATAAAACCGCCGAGCGGCAGGGCGAAAAGCTATTAGGGCTCCGAAGACAAGCACCCCACCGCATCCAAGACTCGATCGACCTGCCAGAAACCCGCATTTCACACAAGAAACCCAAGTCAATACGATCAATTCCCATTTTGGCTTAGCTGTTAATGTTGTTAATACTATTTTCCTATTGAGTTACTAGACTTTTAGCTTATCACTTCACCTACGCATGAGCGAAAAATCATCTCAGCCGACGGTGGATCAGCCAAAACACAGCCCGGTCAACACTTGGCTGCGAGTCGTCAAGGAACAGGTTGAAGCCATAAACTTTGGTTCCGTAGAAAACACGGTGCACGACTCCAAGGTCGTCCAAGTGCAGCGCACCGAGAAACTTCGCCTCGACCCCACCCGCTAATCGTTTCCGCCTTCCGGACTACCGCTGGCAAACATACTCAAGCTTCCCCGAAGACCTGGCGGACCACCGCATTTTTTGGATCCAAAAAAACATCCGTTGATGCAAAACAGATCCAAATCCATCCGTGCAACCCTCGCCGCAGCCGGTCTCCTCAGTTTCGGTGCCACCGCGTCGTTTGCCGCCGAAGAGTCCATCGCCGAACTCAAAGCACTCATCCTGCAGCTCGACCAGAAGGTCAAAGTGCTCGAACGCAGACAGGAGATCGACAAGGAGTCTTCAGTAGAAAAGGCCAAAACTGCGGCCGCCGTCAGCGCTGGTCCTGGCGGTTTCCAGATCCGTTCGGCCGACACGAACTTCGTCCTCAAGATCCGCGGCTACGTCCAAGCCGACGCCCGCTTCTATCCGGATGACAACTCCTCCGGCACCAAGAACGACACCTTCCTCCTGCGCCGGGTCCGGCCGATCTTCGAAGGCACGCTCTACGACAAATACGACTTCCGGGTGATGCTGGATTTCCCCTCCGGCAACCCGGTGGCCGCGAACAACAACGGCCTAGTCCAGGACGCCTACCTCAACGCGAGATTCTTCCCTAAATTCCAGCTTCAGATTGGCAAGTTCAAGGAGCCCGTCGGCCTCGAACGCCTCCAATCTGCAGCCAATCTTCTTTTCATCGAGCGCTCGTATCCGACCCAGCTCCTGCCCAACCGCGACGTGGGCATCCAGATCCAGGGCGATCTCTTCAACAACACGCTCAACTACCAGGTCGGAGCCTTCAACGGCGTGGCCGACGGCAGCAGCGGGGACACGGATGCGACCAACTTTGACGACGAAAAGGATGTTGCCGCCCGGCTTTTTGCGACGCCCTTCCGCAACTCCGACAACGACGCGCTTCGCGGTCTCGGTTTCGGCATCGCGGGAACCTTCGGCGACCGTGAAGGCGCTCCGCGCGGATACGCCTCCGTCGGCCAGCAATCCTTCTTCGCCTACACCGGAACGGTTGTAGCAGACGGACAGCATTGGCGCATCAGCCCGCAGGCCTATTACTACTGGGGACCATTCGGACTCATCGCGGAATACGCCGTCTCCTCGCTGCACCTCCGCAACACCGCCAATGGCCGGCAGCAGGAGCTGACCCACACCGGTTGGCAGGTCGCCGCGTCGTGGTTCCTCACCGGCGAAGAGAATTCCTTCAAGGCCGTCCAGCCCGCCAAACCATTTACTGTCGGCGGTGAAGGCTGGGGTGCATGGGAAGTGGCCGCCCGTGTCAGCCAGCTCGATATCGACGACGACGCCTTTACTGGAGCCGGTCCGTTCGCCAGCTCCGCCACGGCCGCTTCCGCTGCCACGTCCTATGGCTTCGGCGTGAATTGGCACCTCAACCGCAATGTGAAATTCTCCCTCAACTACGAACTCACCGACTTCGACGGCGGCACCACCCCGCTCCTCGACAAGGGCGAACAAGCCCTGTTCCTGCGTGCTCAAGTCGCCTTCTAACCCATCGACAAAACCTTTTCTCAGCATTCCATGAACCTCTCCCGTATCGTCCTCGTTCTGGCCCTTTCTCTGGCATCCAGCGCTTGGGCCAAGGACCTCAAGCTCCTCAACGTCTCCTACGATCCCACGCGCGAGCTCTACACCGAGTTCAATGCCGCCTTCGCCAAACACTGGAAGGCCAAAACCGGCGACAACGTCACCGTTGAACAATCCCATGGCGGTTCCAGCAAACAGGCCCGCAGCGTGATCGACGGACTCCCGGCCGACGTCGTCACCCTCGCGCTGGCCTACGACATCGACGCCATCTCGGACAAGTCGCGCCGCCTTCCGGCCGACTGGCAGAAGAAGCTGCCCAACAATAGCGCGCCCTACACCTCCACGATCAACTTCCTCGTCCGGAAAGGAAATCCCAAGAGCATCAAGGACTGGAACGATCTCGTGAAACCCGGCGTCTCCGTCATCACGCCCAATCCGAAGACTTCGGGCGGCGCGCGGTGGAACTACCTCGCCGCATGGGGATACGCGCTGGAGAAGTCCGGCAACGATGAGGCCAAGGCCAAGGAGTTCGTCGGCAAACTTTTCAAGAACGTGCCCGTGCTCGATTCCGGCGCGCGCGGTTCCACCTCGACCTTCGTGCAACGCGGCATCGGCGACGTCCTGTTGGCCTGGGAGAATGAAGCGTTCCTCGCGATCAAGGAATTCGGCGCGGACAAGTTCGAGATCGTCACGCCGTCCATCTCGATCCTCGCCGAACCCACCGTCACGGTCGTCGACAAAGTGGCGAAGAAGAAAGGCACCGAGGCCCTGGCCCAGGCGTATCTCGAACACCTCTACTCGGACGAAGGCCAGGACATCGCGGGCAAACACTTCTACCGCCCGCGCTCCGAGAAGGCCGTCGCGAAATACGCCGCCCAGTTCCCCAAGCTGAAGCTCCTCACCATCGACGAATCCTTCGGTGGCTGGCGCGCGGCGCAGAAGAAGCACTTCGATGACGGCGGAATCTTCGACGACATCTACAAGCCCTGATCCACGGTTCCCCATTCCTTCCCTCCATGAACTCCGCGATCCTTGAACCGTCCCGCTCCTCCGGATCAACCATCCCACGACGACGCAGCCTGGCAGCCCTCCTCGCGCCGCTGGAGCGCATGGCAGCAGTGTCCGGCAGCCTCCTGAAGCGGAGCGCCGGGCGGTTCGAGGTCGATGGTGAGGACTATGAGCTGCCGCGTTACGTGTTCCATGGCCCAGCGGGTGGCGGCGATCCCCTACGCATCGGCATCTTCGCCGCGATCCACGGCGACGAACCGGAAGGGGCCGCCGGCTTGATCTCCTTTGTCCAGCAGCTCGTCCGCAACCCCGCCATCGCCCAGGGCTACGTGCTGTTCCTCTATCCGGTCTGCAATCCCACCGGCTACGAGGACGGCACCCGCAGTTCGCGCCGTGGCCACGACTTGAACCGCGAGTTCTGGAACACCACCCACGAACCCGAGGTGCTCCTGCTCCAGGACGAGCTTTACACGCACGCGTTCCACGGGCTGATCGCGCTGCACTCGGACGATACGAGCCATGGACTCTACGGTTTTGTCTCCGGCGCGACGCTGACAAAGGACCTTCTTGAGCCGGCGCTCAAGGCCTCCGAGCAGTTCCTGCCGCGCAACGACGACGCGGTGATCGACGGCTTCAACGCCCGCCACGGCATCATCCGCCAGGGCTACCGGGGCATCCTCAAGGCGCCCCCGAAAGTCCACCCGCGTCCGTTCGAGATCGTCTTCGAAACGCCGCAGCACGCGCCGCAGTTCCTCCAGGAAAAGGCCCTCGTCGTCGCGCTCCATTCGATCCTGACCGAATACCGCAGGGTCATCAGCTACGCCGCGAACATCTAGTCATGCCAAGCAACAGCAGACGCAGCGTCCTACCCGGCTTCGGACTGACGCTCGGCTACACGCTCCTCTATCTCGGGATCATCGTGCTCGTCCCGCTGTCGGCGGCGTTCATCAAGACGTTGTCGCTCACGTGGGAACAGTTCTGGAGCACCGTGACCGCGCCCCGCGTGCTCGCGTCCTACAAGCTGACCTTCGGCGTTTCCCTCCTGGCCGCGCTGGCCAATGTCGTCTTCGGACTGCTCGTCGCCTGGGTGCTGGTGCGCTACCGTTTCTTCGGACGAAGGTTCGTTGACGCGCTCGTCGACCTGCCATTCGCGCTTCCGACGGCCGTGGCCGGCATCGCCCTGACCACGCTCTACGCGCCGAACGGCTGGATCGGCCGGTGGTTCGAGCCGCTCGGCATCAAGATCGCCTTCACTCCCATCGGCATCTGGATCGCGCTCACCTTCATCGGACTCCCCTTCGTTGTCCGCACGGTTCAGCCGGTCCTCGAAGACTTGGATGCCGAACTCGAAGAAGCCGCCGCCAGCCTGGGAGCCAATCGCTGGCAGACCTTCTGGCGCGTCATCCTGCCGCCGCTCTATCCGCCGCTGATCACCGGCTTCGCCCTGGCCTTCGCCCGGGCCATAGGCGAATACGGCTCTGTCGTCTTCATCTCCGGCAACATGCCGATGAAGACGGAGATCACCCCCCTGTTGATCATGACCAAGCTCGAGCAATACGACTATGCCGGCGCGACCGCGCTCGCCGTCGTCATGCTGATGCTGTCGTTCCTCCTCCTGCTCACGATCAACGTCCTCCAATGGTGGGGCAGCCGCTACCAGAACCCGAACTGACGCCATGGCCTCCGCCGCTTCATCCCGCATCGCCCGTTCCGTCGCGCTGCCCGTCCGCTCGACGACGGAGCCCGCCTGGGTCCGTCGTTCGCTCATCGCGGTCGCGCTTCTGTTCCTCGGCGTCTTCCTGCTGATCCCGCTCATCGCTGTTTTTGCCGAAGGCCTGGCCAAGGGCTTTGAAGCCTACTTCAAGTCGTTCGCCGACGAAGCCACCCTGTCCGCGCTCAAGCTCACCTTGATCGCGGCCGCGATCGCCGTGCCGTTGAACCTCGTCTTCGGCGTGGCGGCGGCTTGGTGCATCGCCAAGTTCGACTTCCGCGGAAAGAACCTGCTGATCACCCTGATCGACCTGCCGTTCTCGGTGTCACCGGTCATCTCGGGATTGATCTACGTGCTCCTCTTCGGCGCGCAGGGTTTGCTCGGCCCGTGGCTCATGGACCGGGACATCCAGATCATCTTCGCCGTGCCGGGCATCGTGCTGGCGACGATCTTCGTCACCTTCCCGTTCGTCGCCCGCGAACTCATCCCGCTGATGCAGGCGCAGGGCCGGACCGAGGAGGAGGCCGCCCTTGTGCTCGGCGCCAGCGGTTGGAAGACCTTCTGGCTCGTGACCCTGCCGAACATCAAGTGGGGCCTGCTCTACGGCGTCATCCTCTGCAACGCCCGCGCCATGGGGGAATTCGGCGCCGTGTCCGTCGTCTCGGGCCACATCCGAGGCCAGACCAACACGCTCCCCCTCCACATCGAAATCCTCTACAACGAATACAACTTCGTCGCCGCCTTCGCCGTGGCCTCGCTGCTGTGCCTGCTCGCGCTCGTCACCCTCGCGTTGAAGACGTGGGTCGAGTGGAAGGGCGCGCAGCTCCGTCCCGAACACGACTGATCCCTTTTCCAAAATGAGCATCGAAGTCCGCAACATCACCAAGACCTTCGGCACGTTCCACGCTCTCAAGTCGGTGAACCTCGAAGTCCGGCCGGGCGAACTCCTGGCCCTGCTCGGACCGTCGGGCTCCGGCAAGACCACCCTGCTCCGCATCATCGCGGGCCTGGAGTTCGCCGACCCGGGTTCGGCGCAGATCTTCTTCAATGGCGAGGACGTCACCCACCTCCAGGCCAGCCAGCGCAAAGCCGGATTCGCCTTCCAGCACTACGCGCTCTTCCGGCACATGACCGTGTTCGAGAACATCGCCTTCGGCCTGCGCGTGCGCCCCAAGGAGACGCGGCCGACCGATGCCGAAATCTCCCGCCGCGTGAAGGATCTCCTCCAGCTCGTGCAGCTTGAACCGCTCGGCAACCGCTATCCCTCCCAGCTCTCCGGCGGCCAACGCCAGCGTGTCGCCCTTGCCCGCGCCCTCGCCGTCGAACCCAAGGTGCTCCTCCTCGACGAGCCCTTCGGCGCGCTCGACGCCAAGGTCCGCAGGGAACTCCGCCGTTGGCTGCGACGCCTGCATGACGACATCCATGTCACCAGCATCTTCGTCACGCATGACCAGGAGGAGGCGCTGGAAGTCGCCGACCGCGTCGTCGTGATGAACGAGGGCCGCATCGAGCAGATCGGCACGCCTTCCGAAGTCTACGACCACCCCGCGAATTCGTTCGTCTTCCACTTCCTCGGCAACGTGAACCTCTTCGGCGGCCGTCTGGCCCAAGGCAAAGTCCACCTCGGCGACACCACCATCAACGTGCGGAACCCCGAGGCCTTCGACGAGAAACCCGCCTCGGTTTACTTCCGGCCGCACGACGTCCGCATCACGCGAACCCAGGAGGGAATCGACGGCATCCCGGCCATCGTTCGCCACGTCAACTCGGCCGGCCCCATTGTCCGCGTCGAATTGCAGAGGCTTGATGACCAGACAAGGTTTGAGGTGGATTTGAACCGCGAACAGGCGCGGTTGTTGAACCTCAAGGCCGAGGACGAAGTCTTCGTGCACTTGGAAAAGGTCCGCATCTTCGCCGAGGACAAACAGCTCCAGTCCGACGACTACGCCATCTGAACCGGGACGATCAGATCGAGAAGTCCATCGGCCGATTCGATTCGGCCATGGCCCGTCGATCGTCGAGCATCTTCTGCAAGGAATGGTTCTCGAGGATGGCGGCGGTCGAATCCCTCACCTGCTTCATCGCCAGGCGCAGGGAACAATAGGCTTCCTGGTCGCAGTCGTCACAACGGGAGTAGGCCGTCTGGCTGACGCACGGGGTCCAGGCCAGTGGGCCGTCGATGTGCCGGATGATGTTGCCAAGGCTGATTTCGGAGGCCGGGACACGGAGCTGGTAGCCGCCCTTCTTTCCCGACCTGCTGACCACGAACCCCGCGCTTTTCAAGTCCACCAGGATCGCTTCCAGGAACTTCTGCGGGATCCGCTCCTGCGTGGCGATCTCGCGGATCTGCATGGGCCCGGGGCCTTCCCATGCCGCCAGGCTCATGAGGGCACGGATCGCATACTTGGCTTTGCTCGACAACACGCCTGAGCATTAAACGACAACCCGGGCCCTGCCACGGAGAAATCTTGGCCGCAAAAGAATGGCCATGCGGAGCCCTTCTTGGACCGGAACCGCATCACGCGACATGCACGTCGACGCTCGACAGCCACCGCACACGCTCCTAGCTTCCGCAGAAAATTCTCGATGGCGAAACACGCCGCCGCAAACACGAAACTCCTAAAGCCGCATGACGCACCTGCTGAGACCTGGCGAACGAATCCATGTCATCCACCGCCGCCTGTTCGACAAGGACATCCGCCGACACTTCATCGGAGAGGTGGATTTCTATGACGCAGGCCTCATCCGGGCTTCCGGATATGTCTTCGCGATCGACGAGACGCAGGGCCACACGTTCACCCGCCGGCCGGACAAACGTTCCCGCATCCTCTCGCTCAACGACGGCAGCCTGATCGTGAACGTAATCCCGCTGCTGGTGAACATCGAGGCGGTCGTCTACGAACACCACAACGGCAGCCTCCGTGTGACCGACGGCAAGTGGGCCATGGACATCAAGGAATTCGGGCTGGTCTGAGGGCTGGTCGAATCGCTGCTCCACCGGTAAAGAGGATGTTTGGCGGCATTCCGCGCGTATGAGCAAAGCATCCCAACAAAGAGAGACATTAACAGTGGACGGAATCGAGTATTCTTGGGAGCGGCGTCATGGCTCTTTTTTTGAGAGCGGCGTTGGATTGCGAGGTGTTTCGGTAACAGTATTCTTGCTGCCGACGCAGACGCGCGAGTTGATTGTTGATTTCCCATACTCAGCATTCGGTAGGGAGACAGCACCGAAAAATTCTGTGTTGGTTCGCCATTTGGCAGCGGCCATCCGAGCGGCGTTGTGTGCGGGTTGGGAGTCAGAGTCACGCGGTAAACCATTTCGATTTTGTGTTTCAGATGCCGCCTAATCATGCGCTCTGATTGTAACTCACACGTCCCGCGGGCCGGGTCGCTAAGCTTGGGTCGTTAGGCATCGTGACCACGCCATGAAGACGCTGATTTTCATAGCACTCGGTTCATTCATTGTTTTGAGAGTGGTCCGCGAGTTGTTGGGCAGCCTGCTTGCGATGTGGGGACTGCTCGAAATTGTTGACGACAAGGTTTAGGAATCGCAGCGGATTCCAGACTTACCAATTGTCCAGCGCACCCGGTTCTGGAGGCTTTGGTGGTTCGAGACTGTATGGCTCGTGTTTACAATCCTGATATGGCTCGGGTGGCTTTTGTTGTGACCACCGTTGCCGAACTTGGCTATTTCGCCGGTTGGAGTTCCCGCCAAGCCATCATCCACGTTTCGCCGCTTCCTTCTCGGCGATGCCGGCGATGAGTTTCTGGAAATCCTCGTCCTCCCCCTCCAGGAGTGAGGGCAGCGCTGCCCTGAAGTCCGGCCGGCGGCACCATTCCCGCATGTAGTCCTCCCAACTGAGCCACAGGCGCCGCGTCTGCTTGCTCATGTCGTCCTCGTAGACCAGCAGGTAGGATCGTTCGAAGAGCGAGACGAGGATGTTGAACAGGGCGAACTTCCGCTCCTCCTGCTCCTCCGTCAGCTTCACTTCGACCACCCCACGGCGCAGGAGCTGCAAGTCCGCGTTATCCAGAACGAGCTTCAAGAAATTCGAGTATTCGTCGGATAGCCGCTGGTAGATCTCCTCCTCCTCGTTCTGCCGTTCCCGCCGTTGTTCCCAGCTGAAGACCACAATGGCGAAAGGCAGGGCGACTACGGTTACAACGTAGCTCATGAACTCGAACCACTGGAGCACATCCCAGGGTTCGCCGGGCGTTCCGTTCTCCCCCGACTTGGCCAAGAGCCTGAAAGCCGGGAGGGCAGCGAGCGCCAGGATGACCGGAAGTTTCCGCATGGCTCCAAGGTGCCGGTGAAGTGCCGGACCAGCAATGCCGCAGGGAAATCCTCTTCTTTCTGGTCCCGTTTTCGTTCGTTTCCATCAAAATTCAAGCAAGAGAACGAGAAGGATTCGGACTAAGCCGGACCCATGCAGTAGAGAGCAGGGCGGGCTTCCAGCCTGCCCCGTGCTGACAAGGGTTACCGCGGCAGCGTCTGTTGGGGATCGGACAATCATTTCTGTTCCCCGATTTTGGCTTCAAAGGGCAGGCAAGATGCACTGCCCTACCTTCAAGCGGCCGCGTCGCGACGGCATTTCACGGCGGGTTCGGTTTGGCCGTCTGTTCCGGCAGCAGGAAGCTCAGTGGTCGCGAGACAAGGCGGCGGACGACGGCGCCGTAGATGAGGTGGCGTTCCGGCGCATGCAGGCGACGGGCGCGGATGGCGACGATGAGGGCGAGGGCGAAGCTGACGGTCACATTCATCAGGCCGATGGCCAGAATGCCGATGACGGCCAGCCAGAAGGCGGTTTCGTGAAGCAGCCCGATTCCGGAGGCCGAAAGCGCGGCGCCGAGGGCGCCCGACGACAAGGTCACATGGCGGACATCGAGCGGCAGGCCGATGAATTCCCAGAGCGGAGGAAACATCCCGAGCATGAACCCCAGCCCCACGCTGCCCATGATGCCCCCGAGATTGTCGTCGAGGTAGCGGGCGAGCGCGCCGACACGAGCGGCTCCGAGCCGGGCATTGAGCCCGGGGTGGTGGTGGAGGACGTCGTTGATCCGGCGGTAGGCATACCAGTTGTCGGCCGCGGCCGCGATCAGGCTGGAGGCCCAGAGGAGCACGCCGGTCAGCGCGGCGAAGATGACGGAGGGTCCGATGATCGAGAAGGAGGCGACGGTGGCCGCGGCCTTGGCCGGGTTCATCAGGTGCTTTCCGCTCGCGAGCTGGATCAGCAGGTCGAGCACGATGGCGACGGGGACGACGATCGCCACGTTGCCCAGGATGGCCGCGGCCTGGGAGCGGACGAGGCAGGCGATTTCATCCACGAGGCCCTCCATCCGCGCCGGGTCCCGCACTTCGTGCATCTGCCGGGCGAGCGCGGGCGCCGTGTTGGCCGGTTGTTTTGTCGCAAGCGTGAAGCCGAGCACCTGGATGAGCACGAAGCTGGCGGCGTAGTCCACGGTGGCGAACGCCCCCGCAAAGAAGTGCGACATCCCGGCCGAGACGATCAGAACCTTCAGCATCATCGTCACCGCGGTGACGGCGCCGCCGCCGGCCGCGTGCCGGAGCATCGCAAAATAATCGGTGCGCGTGCGGGCGATGTAGTGTTCCCCGGTCTCGGCGTTGCGCTCGACGATGCGCCGGGCGAGCTGGGCCGACGTGTCGCCGAAGAGCGAGCGCAGGCTGCGGCTTTCCTGGTTGTCGCGGATGAGTTCGCCGAGGAAGCCGTTGAAGCGTCCATCGGAGTCCTTGGGCGCGGTGAGCAGCTCGACGAGGCGCTCGACCCGGAGAAGCTGGGCGCGCATGCGTTCGATCTGATAAACGAGGCCGGGGCTGACGCCGTATTTCTCCAGATGGTCGGTCGTCAGGTCCAGGGCCTTGTGACAGGCATCCAGCTGGACCCTGATGCCGGTGAGTTCGACGGCGAGCGCGGCCGAATCGACCCGGCGATGGCTGTCGATCATACGCGGCACCACTTCGCAGAGACGTGCGAAAGGGAGCTCCCGGAAGTTGCGGCGCTCCAACCGTGACCGCACAGGTGTGGAGCCGCCGACGGACGCGATCTGGCCGCTGAGATGGACGATCGCGTCCTCCATGTCGGCGGGAATGGTGTTCCAGCCGGCCTCGGATTCCGCCTCGTTCCACTGGAACAATGTGCGGACGCGCAAACGCATTTCCTCGTCGAGCGCCTCGATCCAGAGAGCGTCCGCCTTGTCCGGGAAAAGGCAGTTGAAAAGCGTGCCGACGTCCCCGTCGTAGGGCGGCTGGGGCAGGAGCCTGTGGGAAATCCGGTGGAAGGCTTCCTGGGCAAAACCGGCTTCACGCGGCAATCCGGTTTCGCAGAAGAGATCCAGCGCGCAGGTGTCGCGGATCAGGCTGCGCAGCGTCCGGGCGACGGAGTCCTTCATCTCCGGCTGATGGTCCAGGAGCATGAAGAGCCGCTTCAGCCGCAGATGGGCCGAGGTCACGGCGTCGTGGCCCTTTACGGGAAGCCGTATCCACGCGACTAGGCTGCGGATCCAGTCGATGCGGTCGCCGAGGGCGGCCGCGGCTTTGGCCGACCTGAGAACAAGGTCGAGTTCCGGCGGAGCGGGTTCGGGAGACGGCGACGGCACCGAGCGGGATGGAATGGTCAGGAGCGACATTATGAAACGGGCCGGAAAAGCGGATTGGCCGACGCAGCCACGCGATCAGCGTGGACCAGAACTCGGAACGCGCAACGAGGTGTCTTGCCGTTGCGGCGGATGGCGTGGTTCGGCGATTTGAAGATGTCTTCCCGGGGCTCGACCCATCGGACAGAAACGGCCAGCCTCCGCCCATGAAACGCATCTGCGTCTTCTGCGGCCACGCCACCGGCGACGATCCCGTCTACTCCCAGGCGGCGATCGAGACCGGCCGCCTCTTCGCGGCCAATCGCATCCGCCTCGTCTACGGCGGCGGCAACGCGGGCATGATGGGCATCCTGGCCAATACCGTCCTGCGCGACGGCGGCGAGGTCACCGGAGTCATCCCCGACTTCCTCATGGAAAAGGAACTCGGCCACACCGGCGTGACCACGTTGCATGTCGTGAAGACCATGCATGAACGCAAGGCCCTCATGGCCGACATGTCCGACGCCTTCATCGCCTTGCCGGGCGGTTTCGGCACGCTGGACGAGCTCTGCGAGATCCTCACGTGGGCGCAGCTCGGGCTCCACTCGAAGCCCTGCGGCATCCTCAACGTGGCCGGCTTCTACGATCCGTTCCTCGCCCACATCGACTCGGCCGTGGCGCACGGCTTCATGAAGCCCGACCACCGCCGCCTCGTCCTCGACGCGCCGACCATCGACGAGCTGATGCCCAAGCTCCATGCCTTCCAGCCGATCAACATGGCCAAGTGGCTGGTGAAGGAAGTGCGGTGAGCAGAGATGGAATGTTCCCCGTGCAGCCGCAGACGTGAGTCTGCGCTGATCTGTCGGACAAGTGCGCCGATTCACATCGGCGGCTACAGGTTTGGAGAAGGCGGCTCTTGCCGTGCTTCTGCCTCGTCCGCGTCTTCTGCGGTTGAACGGAATTCCGCCGTCCTGTCCGAAAGTGCCGCGTTGGTTGAAGAAATTCCGTGAAGCGCGCGGGGCTCCGCGCCAACGTCTGCGCACTCAACTGGCATTTCCCATCATGAAGAAGCTCAACGTCGGAATCATCGGCAACGGCTGGGTCGCCTCGGCCCACATCCCCGCCATCAACGCCACGGGCAAGGCCCAGGTCACCGCCATCTACAGCTCGCGGCCCATCGACGAGGCCGAGTTGGCGACCAAATACGGCTATCCGATCAAGGCCTACACCAACCTCGGCGCCATGCTGGCGGACAGATCGCTCGACGTGGTCGACATCTGCTCGTTCCCCAAGGACCACGCCAAGCAGGCCATCGCCGTGGCCAAGGCGGGCAAACATCTCATCATCGAGAAGCCGCTGGCGCTCTCGCTGAAGGACACGATGGCCGTGGCCGACGCGGTCAAGAAGTCCAAGGTCAAGACCTGCGTGTGCTTCGAGGTCCGTTACTCGGCGCAGTTCCGGTCCATCAAGGGTGTGATCGATTCCGGGTTGCTGGGCGAAGTCCATTTCGCCGAGGTCGACTACTTCCACGGCGTGGGACCGTGGTATGGCCAGTTCCGTTGGAGCCACAAGAAGGCCGAGGCCGGTTCCAGTCTGCTGAGCGCGGGATGCCATGCGATGGACGCGCTGCTCATGGTCATGGACGGAGCCGTTCCGGCCGAAGTCACGTCCTACAGCACGTCGTCCAAGAGCGAATACTTCGCGCCGTATGACTTCCCTACGACGCAGATCAGCATCGTGAAGTTCAAGGACGGCCGCGTCGGCAAGACGACGAGCTGCCTCGACTGCATCCAGCCCTACTACTTCCACACGCATGTCGTCGGCTCGAACGGCTCGTTGCTGGACGACAAGTTCCACAGCAACAAGCTGGGCGCGCTCAACAAGAACAAGTGGAGCCAGCTCTCCTGCGGCCTGATCGACTCGGGCGACGTGAAGGACCATCCGTATGAATCGCAGTTCCACGCGTTCTTCGACGCGATCGAAGCCGGCGAGGAGATGCCGCTGACGAGCTTCTGGGACGCGCTGAAGTCGCACGAGCTGATCTTCGCCGCCGACAAGTCGGCCGCGACTGGCAAGCCGGTGAAGCTCTGAACTACATCATCCGGCATCAGGCAACTGATCCCGAATACCTGATTCCAGATCCCGGATACTGATACAATGCCCGCCGCCATCGCCATTGCCGCGCACCCGGACGATATCGAGTTCGGCATGGCGGGAACGTTGCTCCTGCTGAAGGACGCCGGTTGGGAGATCCATTACCTCAACCTCTCCACCGGCAACTGCGGCAGCATGGTAACGAGTTCGGCCGCCACGGCGCGGGTTAGGCGGCAGGAAGCGCAGGCGGCGGCGAAGATCCTTGGGGCGACGTGGTATCCGCCGTTCTGTGATGACCTGGAGATCGTCTACTCGGTCGAACGCGTGCGTTGGCTGACGGCGGTGATCCGCGACGTGAACCCGCGCATCATCCTGACGCATCCGCCGGTCGACTACATGGAGGATCACAGGGAAACGTGCCGACTGACGGTCACGGCCGCCTTTGCGAAGAACATGCCGAACTTCCACACGACGCCCCGCCGGGCTCCGGCTGACGGCGACGTGACGCTTTACCACGCGATGCCGCACGGCTTGGTGACGCCGCTACGCGAGCCTGTGACGCCGGACCTGCTGGTGGACACCGCGTCCGTGCATGGCAAGAAACGCGCCGCGCTCGCCGCACATGCGAGCCAGAAGGAATGGTTGGACGCGACGCAGGGCATGGACAGCTACCTCGCCGCGATGGACAAACTTTCCGCGCGCACGGCCGCGATCGGGCGCAGGCTCAAGTTCGCCGAAGGCTGGCGCCGCCACCTGCATCTCGGCTTCAGCGCAACTGACACCGATCCCTTGGCCGAAGTTTTGGAGGCTTTCTGCTCGGCTCCACGCAAAGGCCTTCACCGCTGATCTGATTCCGAACCCGAACACCCACGACCATGCCGCGCAAACTCTCCGCCATCGCCCCCGACTGGTGGGACTACACCACTCTGGATTCCGGGATCGTAGCGGCCGCCGCGAAACTGACGCCGGAGAAGCTGGCGAAGCTTTCGAGGCCCGGCTTCAAGGTCGTTCTGCACGACACGCTGGAGGATTTCTACCTCGCCGAAGCCCTCGAATACGTCGACGCGTGGAAACAAAGCACGGCGGACAATCCCGTCGGCATCTGCGGACCCATCGGACCGACGGAGCAGCTGCCGTTGGTGGCGCGGATCGTAAACGCGCTCGGGTTGGACGTGCGGGGCGGCCACTTCTGGGGGATGGACGAGTGGTTCGACGTCGAGACCGGTCGCGAGATGCCTTCCTCGCATCCCTTGAGCTTCGAGCGCTGTGATCGCGAGATGTGTTTTAACCGCATCGACCGCAAACTGCGGATGCCGGATGCGCATCTGCACTTCCCCAAGGCGGACGTGGCTGCATTCCGTAAGACGTGGGACTCGGGCGTTCGTTGCGCGGTCATGCAGGGCGGCCAGGGCGACGTGAAGCACTGGGCCTTCAACGATCCGCTGCCCCGGCGCGGCAAACACAAGGACGCGCCGCCGTTAGTGGCCGAGTATCGGAAGTTGGCGACGCGCGTGGTCGACCTGCATCCGTTGACCATCGCGCAGAACGCCCGCACCAGCGGCGGCGGCAACATCTCGATGGTCCCGACGAAGGCGATCACGGTCGGGCCGGTGGAAACGTGGAAGGCGGACAAGGTTTCCATCTGGCACGCGGGCAACCACGACAACCCGTTCGGCCAACGGCTGACGGCGTTCATGATCTCGCAACGCCTCGTCGACACGGCGGTCCCCATATCGCTCCTGGCGGAGCATCCGAACGTGGAGTTCCATTACTACCGCGGCGGGATCGGCACGGTGGCTGTGGAGATGCACTAGGAGGCGGATGCCTGATGCCTGATTGGGCTTCCGGATCCGGGGTCAGAAAAAGCAAAACCCCGCCGGTTGTGCCGGCGGGGTTTGTCGTTGCGGGAAGCGTGCTTCCGCGTGGGTGAATCAGAACTTGTAGGCGATGGCCGTGACGATCTTGGCGTCGTTGTCCTTGCGGCCGGCGGCGGGCTTGTTGACGTAGGTGTCCTGGATGTAGGTGCGGAGCGACAGTGCGTTGCTCAACTTCGCTTCGATGCCTATCTCGCCGACGATCTGGAAGTTGTCGAAGTTGTCGACCTGCGGGGTGTATTCGAGCGACTGCCAGAGCTTCACGTTGTCGTTGAACTTGTGCTCGAAGCGTTCAGCGGCGCGGAGCGTCAGGTAGGAATCGGAGATGCCGCCCTTCTTTTCGAAGACGAAACCAGGACCGACTTCCGCGCTGAGGAAGGTCTGTTTGTTCTTGATGAAGTAGTAACCCATACCGGCCGAGATCGGGACGCGGTAGTCGATGTCTGCGATGGTGTCGCGGACGGCCTCGATGCGGCCGAAGGCGTAGGCGCGCTCGGAGACGAGCCAGTTGAGTTGGGTCAGGACGCGTTGGGAGTCGGCGTTCTTGGTGCTGTCGTTTTCGCCATAGGTCAGGTTCGCGCCGACGATCCATTCGTAGGCGTCCCACTTCTTGGTGCCGTTGAAGTCGGCGGTGCCGAGGAGGGTTTCGGAGTTGCCGGTGGACAGCGTGAAGCCGAGGGCTGCGCTGGATTCCCATTTCGATCCGGAGGTCGTGGTGGGGGCGGATTGCGCGATTGCGGACGAGCCGATCGCGGTGAGCGCGGACGCGAAAGCGATGCCGCGGAGGAGGCGGGTTTGTTTGGTCATATTCGGGAATCGGGATGTGTAGCGGATCTTCCGGGTGCCTCAAGCGATTTTTTCTGTAGGTGGAAAATCCAGGTTGTCCATCGCTGGGACAACTTCCATTGTCTCCCCATATGCGGCCGGTTCAGTTCGAATGTTGTTCCTCCGATGGGTCCTAAGGTGAAGAGCATTCTGGTCATCGATGACGACGTGGCTTTCCGCCAAACCGTGGCGGAGTGGCTGCGTCTTCGGAACTGGCGGGTCCTCGAGGCGGCCGATGGCGAGACCGGCTTACAGATCACGCTGAAGGAACGGCCGGAGGTCGTGTTGTGCGACCTGCTGATGCCCCGGGGAAACGGGTTCAAGTATTGCCGGCAGGTGCGGGAAAACCGCCTGCGAGTGCCCCTGACCAAAGTGGTCGTCACCACCGGCAGCAGCTACATGGCGGATCGTCTTGAGGCGGAGGAAGCGGGCGCCGACGCCTATCTGGTCAAGCCTCTGGAGATGGAGTCGTTGCACGCTCTCATCACCAGCTTGGCCGATGGTGTCGGGGTTGGCCAGGCTCCGCAGGAAACGGTCGGAGTGATTGGGCCAGGCGTCTCCCTGCGTTTCTGGGGCGTCCGTGGATCGGTCCCGGTTCCAGGAGCGTCGACCGTGGAGTTCGGCGGCAACACGTCCTGTGTGGAAGTCCGGGCGGACGGCCAACTCATCATCCTCGATGCGGGCACCGGGATCCGGCCCCTTGGCAATTCGTTGGAGAAGGAGTTTCCCGGGCAGTCGCTCGATTTCACGATCCTGATCACGCACACCCACTGGGACCATATCCAAGGGTTTCCGTTTTTTCTGCCGGCCTACTTCCCCAGCAACACCGTCCGCATCATCGGATTCGAGGGCGCGCGGCGCGGACTGGAGCGGACGCTGCTCTCCCAGATGGAGAGCCCGTATTTCCCGATCAGCATGCGCGAGATGCCGGGAAACATCGCGATCCGCGAACTCGGCGATCTCGATTTCCATGTGGGACTCGTGCGGGTCCGGGCAGAATTTCTGAATCATCCAGGCATATGCACCGGTTACCGGCTCTTCACGAGCGCGGGATCGATCAGCTACCTGCCCGATGTGGAGCTCTTCCGGCGCTTCCGTGAAAACGTGGGTGCGGGCCAAAACGGCCTGGCTTATGCCGCCGAGAAGGACGAACGCCTCCGGGAGTTCATCGCCGGTTCGGAGATCCTCATCTTCGACGGGCAATACGACGCCGAAGAATACCGTTCGCACGTCGGCTGGGGACACAGCTGCTACGAAGACGTCGTCGAGCTCGCCATCCAGGCCGGAGTGAAACGCCTGTTCATCTTCCACCATGACCCGGTGCACGACGATGCCTGGGTCCGGAGCATGGTTGATCGCTGCCGGGAAATGGTGCACGTGGCCGGAAGTCTGCTCATCGTCGAAGCCGCCCGTGAAGGTTTGACGCTTGAACTTTCCGCGGCCGGACAAGCGGCCAGCGCGGGGGCCACGGCCGCCTCCGCTTGAATAAAAGCCTGCGGCGAAGCGTCTCTTCCCGCTCGTAAGTCCCTCGGAATCGAGAAGCCGTTTTGAGACGAAACCCACGTCATCGGATCCCTTCGCACCGCCGGAATCGCCTGCGGGCATTCCCGTGGTTCTTCGTCGTTGCCGGAATGCTGGCGCTCACCGGCTGCACCAGCTCCCAGCAGCGCAAGTCGGCCGACAAGGAAGCCTACCGGATCATCCAGGAGAAACAGAAGGCCGCCACCGGATCCACCAACGCCTTCAACATCGACACGCCCTATTCCGGGCGGAAGCCGGAGGACATCAAGTCTGACGAGATCCTCGCCCAACGCTCCGGTGGAGTTCGCCGGAAGATCACCCTTGCCGACGCCGTCGATCTCGCGGTGAAAAACAACCGGAGCTACCAGCTCCGCAAGGAGACGGTCTACCTGGCCGCGCTGCAACTCACGCGCGACCGTGACGAATTCAAGCCCCACCTCTTCGGCTCCAGTTCGGTCCAGGGCACGCGCGACTCGTCCGGCGAGCGCTACGGCACGATCGACAACCGCGTTAGCGCGTCGGACGTCCTCAGGACCGGCGGACGCGTCGGCATCGCCGTGGCCAACGACTTTCTCCGCTACTTCACCGGTGATCCCCGGCCTTCGGCGGCTTCGCGGGTTTCCATCGACCTGTTCCAACCGCTCCTCCGCGGAGCCGGTCCCTCCATCGCCGCCGAAAGCCTGACGCAGTCCGAGCGAAACGTCGTCTACGAGGTCCGGAGCTTCTCGCAGTATCAGATGCAGTTCGCGGTCGACGTCGTGTCGGCCTACTTCCGGCTGCTCCAGCAGAAGGACGCGGTCCGCAACGAATACAACAACTACAACAACCTCGTCCTTGCCCGAGAACGTGCCGAAGCCCTCTCCCGTGATCGTCTGCCCGCGTTTCAGGTGGACCAGGCGCGGCAGGACGAGCTGCGGGCAAAGGTCCGCTACATCTCCACGGCGGACAACTATGTCGCCGCCGTCGATCGCTTGAAACTGCTTCTCGCATTGCCCCTCGGCGAAGACCTGATGCTGGAGGATGCCGATCTCGAGGACTTGAAGAAGCTCGGGTTGGAGGACATCCGGTTGTCCGACGCGGAGGCGTTCACCTTCACCATCGCCAAGCGGCTCGACCTCCTCAACGAGATCGACCGCTTCGAGGATTCCAAGCGTCGCATCAAGGTCGCGGCCAATGCGCTGAAAGCCGACCTCAACTTCCTTGCCAACGCCTCGCTGTCCTCGGACGAGGACTACAACCGGTTCGACATCAATAAATACAGGGCCAGCGCTGGCCTTGAGCTCAATCTTCCCTTCTGGCGGCTGCGCGAGCGCAACAGCTTCCGCTCGGCCCTGGTCTCCTTCGAACGCCAGGTGCGTTCCTTGTCCCAGACCTTCGACGACACCAAGAACGAGCTCCGGCAGGATCTCCGCGCCGTGCAGCAGGCCCGGCAGAACTTCGACATCCAGAAGCTCGCCGTGGAACTCGCCGACAAGCGTGTGGAGTCCGTCGGGCTTCTGCTGCTTGCGGGACGGGCCCAGATCCGCGATCAGTTGGAAGCGGCGTCGGCGCAGGTCCAGGCGCGCAACGCCCTGACCCAGGCGCTGGTGGACTTTCATCTGGCTCGGCTCAACCTTCTGGTCGACCTCGGCGTTCTCGACTCGGCTCCGCAGAAGTTCTGGCTGGCCGACCAGAAGACCCCCGGATCGGCCCCGGGTGTTCCGGGCCGGGCCAAACTGGATCCCGACGCCGTGATCCCGCCGGACAAGCTGTTCGGCAACTGAAGAAAGACGATGAACCCATCACTGCCCAAGCCCGCCGAACTCCGCCAACGCGCTGTTGAACTGTTCAACCGCGCGCGTGCGTGGTCGAAGCTGCACCCGCGCAAAGCCGCCGGCATCGGTGCCGCAGCGCTCCTGCTGCTTGTCGTCATCTTCCGCAGCTTCGGCGGCCATCAACTGCCGGCCACCGCCTACTACACCGTCAGGAGATCCGATTTTCTCATCTCCATCGTTGAAGGCGGCACCATCAAGTCCGTCCGCGAACAGAGCGTGCGCAACGAGATGGAAGGCACCGCGCGCATCATCAGCATCGTCCCCGAGGGCACGACCGTGAAACAGGGCGACCTTCTCGTGGAGCTGGATTCCTCGGATCTCCGCGAAAAGGGCACCGTCCAGGAAGTCACCCTGCAGAACAGCCAGTTCGTCTTCGTCCAGGCCAAGGAAGCCGTCGGCATCCAGCGCAGCCTTGCCGACAGCAACATCAAGGAAGCCGAGTTGAAGGTGGAGTTCGCCAAGTCCGACCTCGAAAAATACAAGGAAGGGGACTACCCGCAGCAGACCAACGTCGTCTCGGCCAAGATCAAGATCGCCGGCGAAGAACTCGCCCGTGCCAGGGACCGTCTCAACTGGACGCAGGAGCTCGCCAAGAAGGGCTACGCCACCAAGTCCGAGCTCGAGGCCGACCAGCTCGCGGTCCAGCGGAAGGAGATCGAAGTCGGACAAACTTCCGAGGACCTGCGCCTGCTGGACAAGTATGATTACCCGAAACGCCTGCGCCTGCTCCAGTCGAACGTCGAACAGGCGTCCAAGGAACTCGAACGTCTCAAGGCCCGCGTCGCGTCGCAGATGGCCCAGGCCGACGCCGACCTTGAGTCGCGCCAGAAGACGTTGAACCTCCAGAAGGAACGCCTCGACCAGCTCAAACAGCAGGTGGAGCTCACCAAGATCTTCGCGCCGGACGAGGGGCTCGTCATCTACGCGTCCAGCTTGAACCCCGGCAACAGCGTCCTGATCGAGGAGGGTGCGACCGTTCGCCAACGCCAGGAACTTATCAAGCTGCCCGACGTCTCGCAGATGATGGTCGAAGTGCGAGTCCATGAATCGCACGTGCAGAAGATCAAGCCGGGACTCGACGCGTGGATCACCATCGACTCGATCCCCGACCGGCAGTTCCGCGGCAGCGTCCGCAAGGTCGCCGTCCTCCCGGACTCCAGCAGCCGCTGGTCGAACCCCAATCTCAAGGTCTACGCCACCGAGGTCCTCATCGAGGACCAGTTGCCCGACATCAAGCCCGGCGTCAGCGGCCGGGCTGAGATCATCATCACCAACCTCCAGTCCGCGCTCACGATCCCGATCCAGGCCGTCACGACGGTGCGCGGGAAACAGGTCTGTCTGGTGAAGAGGGGTTCCACCACCGAGCCGGTCCCGGTCGAGGTCGGCCTCTTCAACGACCGCCTGATAGAAATCAAGGCCGGCTTGGTCGAAGGCGATCAGGTCCTCCTGTCGCCCTTGTCCGCGAGCGACAACGTCGACATGAGCGGATCGCTCTTCTCCGACGACGGCGATACGAACGGCCGACCCGCGTTTAAGCGCGACGCCGAAGGCACCAATGGCGAGCCTTCCCGGGTCCATCCCGCCGCCCACGAACCCGCTCGCACCAACCGGCGTCCGAACTATTCGACCGCCCCGGACGCGGGTCAGGACGGCGGCTCGAAGAAACGTGATCGCCCGCCTCGTGAACCGGGCCAGACCAGCGGCGGCGGCGGTTCGCGGGATCGGGGTCCGCGTTTGCCCCAGCCATGAGCCGCAGCGCCATCATCAGCATCAAAGGCCTCACCAAGGTCTTCAAGATGGGCGACTCCGAGGTCCATGCCCTGGCCGGCGTCGACCTCGACATCGAGGAAGGATCCTACGTCGCCATCATGGGTCCGTCGGGCTCCGGCAAATCCACGATGCTGAACATCCTCGGCTGCCTCGACCGGCCGACGGCCGGCACCTACCACATCGGCGGCAAGGACGTCACCCATCTCGACGACGACGAACTCTCCAGCGTCCGCGGCGAACGCATCGGCTTCATCTTCCAATCCTACAACCTCATCGACCAGCTGACCGTCATCGAGAACATCCACGTCCCGCTCTTCTACCAGGGCAAGGACCTCGTCGAATGCTGGAACCATTGTGAGGACCTCGCGAAACTCGTCGGCCTCGGCCAACGGTTGGACCACCGGCCCAAGCAGCTTTCGGGCGGCCAACAACAGCGCGTCGCTATTGCGCGCTCGTTGGTCAACGACCCGCTCATGATCCTCGGCGACGAGCCGACTGGTAACCTCGATTCCAAGACAGGCGCCGAGGTCCTCGACCTCATGGACCGCCTTCATGCCGCCGGCAAAACCATCGTGATGGTTACCCACGGCGACGAGGTGGCCAACCGTGCCCAACGTGTCATCCACATGAAGGACGGCGCCATCGACCGCGAGGTCATCAACCGACGATGAGAGCCACCGTTCCATTCCGCCGGATCGTCGAACTCGGCATCAAGAGCCTCCTGCTGCACAAGATGCGCTCCATCCTCACGATGCTGGGCATCATCTTCGGCGTGTGCAGCGTCATCGCCATGCTCGCCATCGGCGAAGGCGCCTCCTACGAGGCCCAGCAGGCCATCAAGCAGCAGGGCAGCGCCAACATCATCATCCGCAGCGTCAAACCCGCCGAGGGCGGAGGCTCCTCTGGCTCCTCCGGCTCCAGCAGCCGCGGCTCCGCCACAGAATACGGCATCACCTACAAGGACGCCGGCCGCATCCAGGAAACCTTGCCCGGCATCCGCCGTGTCCTGGCGGCACGCATCATCCGTGACGAAGTGCGCGCCGGACAGGTGGCCTTCCCATGCCAGATCATCGGCACCCACCCCATTTACCAGGACATCAACAATCTCGAAATCGTCCGTGGCCGCTTCCTTGGCACCATCGACGAGACCTACATGAACAACGTCGGAGTTATCACGGCCAGCCTCGCGGAAAGGCTCTTCCCGTCGACCGATCCGTTGACCCAGCAGGTGAAGGTCGGCGCCGATTACTACCAGATCATCGGCATCGTCCGTGAGCGCGGCATTGAACAGAAGCGCACCCAGTCCGGCGGTGGCAACGAAGGCCAGCCGCTCGACAGCAACCTCTACATCCCGTTGTCCACCGCCCGCTCACGCTTCGGTGAAACGCTCATCCGCCGGAGCGCCGGCAGCTTCCAGGCCGAGCGCGTGCAGCTCCACCAGCTCACCGTGCAGATGGACGACCCCGATCTCGTCGAGAGCGCCGCCGACCAGATCAACGCCATCATGGTGAAATTCCATGAGAAGAAGGACTACGAGATGATCGTGCCGCTGCTGCTCCTCAAGCAGGCCGAAGAGGCGAAACGCCGTTCCAACATCGTCCTCGGCTCCATCGCCGCCATCTCCCTGATCGTTGGCGGCATCGGCATCATGAACATCATGCTCGCGACCGTGACCGAACGGACCCGCGAGATCGGCATCCGCCGCGCGCTCGGCGCCCGCAAGCGCGACATCGTCACCCAGTTCCTCGTCGAGACCGTCGTCCTCTCTGTCGGCGGCGGACTCATCGGCGTCGTGCTGGGGATCATCCTGCCCTTTGTTGTCACCGCGATCTGGGAGATGAAGGCCATCATCACCTGGTGGTCCCCCCTGCTCGCCTTCGGCATCTCCGCGCTCGTCGGCGTCGTCTTCGGCCTCTACCCCGCCAGCCGCGCCGCCGAACTCAGCCCCATCGAAGCCCTCCGCCGCGACTGAGCCCCGGTCGATCGGGGGCGGCGGGCATTGGCAGGCGCCGCGAGCCTGCCGGATCGCCCTACTGGCTCGCTCCGGCGCGGGTTGGACGGAGGGATCGACCGCTCCCGACGAATTTCACTGCGGCAGGTTCTCGTAGTAGGACTTCGCGACGGGTTCCGGGATGCCGGCTTCGACGAGGAGTTTGATCTGTTTCACGGCGAAGGCGGGCCAGGCCGTGGATCGGATGAAGCCCATGTTGCCACCCACATACCATATCTCCCGTCCGAATGGCTGAGTTAGTCGGCTGAAGCCGTGGCAGTGGTCGCCGGGTGTTGGGAGCTTGTCGAAGAGCAGCGCAATGTCCCCATTCGAGTCCAGCTTCAAGCCTTGGACATAGACCCGTCCGCATTGGGATTCATCGACGTTGGCTCCCGTGGCTTTGGCTTTCCGGAAGACGTCGCCGTTGAAGCATGGACCGGTTAGCGGTTCGAACCAGTCCAGGTAATCCGGGGCGAGCAGGAGCAGGGCGTCGCCGTAGCCGTTCGTATGGGCGGGGAATGAGTCGTGATTTGCGAAGGTGTAGGAGTTCAATGCGAGGCCGGCCATTTTGATGCAATGGGCGTGTCCAAGGAACGACTCGTTGAAGATGCGGGGATTCGCCCGGACATACCCGACGAGTCCCAGGATCAGCAGACCCAGGCCAACCGCAATCTTCCGACCAAGTTTGCCTTTGGGTTTCACCGGAGGGAGGAGGCTATTTCAGCCCCAGCACGTCCTGCATGTCGTAGATGCCCGGTTTCTGGCCGACGACCCATTGGGCGGCGCGGAGGGCGCCGTTGGCGAAGGTCTCGCGGCTGCTGGCCTTGTGGGTGAGTTCCACCCGCTCGCCGTTGGCCGCGAAGATGACGGTGTGGTCGCCCACGACATCGCCGCCGCGGATGGCGTGGATGCCGATCTCGCTGCTGGTGCGTTCCCCGGTGATGCCTTTGCGGCCGTGGCGGAGCTGTTCGTCCAACTGGACTTTTCGGACGTCGCCGAGGATTTCGAGGAGCGTGGTGGCGGTGCCGCTGGGGGCGTCCTTCTTCAGGCGATGGTGCATCTCCAGCACTTCGAGGTCGAAGCCGGGTCCGAGGATTTCGGCGGCCTTGCGCGTGAGCCAGAAGAGGGTGTTGACGCCGGTGGAGTAGTTCGAGGCCCAGACCATCGGGATTTCCGATTTCAAATTTTCAATTTCAAATTTTTCATTCTTCGAATGGCCGGTGGTGCCGATGACGAGGGCCTTGCCGTGCTGGGCGCAGGTCTTGGCCACGGAGGGCGTGACGCTGTGGAAGGTGAAGTCGATGACGGCGTCGCATTTGCCGATGATCCCGGCGAGGTCGTCGCCCTGGTCGATGGCGCCGACGACGGAGATTTCGGGAATGCGGGCGGCGCAGGCGATGAGCGCGTGGCCCATGCGGCCCTTCGAGCCGTTGATGATGAGCTTGGTCATGTGGGCGGATTCTCCAATGAAGTCCGCTCCGGGAAAGCACGAAGAACGAAGGTCACCGGACCGGCATGGCGGCGATGGCGAGGCCTTTGACCGTGTTGGTGGGTGTGTCCGATGAGGCGATCGGGACTTTACTGGGCTGGGTAGTGGTTGGAACCGCCTTGGGTGATTCGCCTGATGGATCGACTCGTGCAAGTGCGTAGCTGAAAGCGCCGAGCAGTTTACCTTCCTCGCATTTGTGGCACTTAGCGCAGTCGGCTTTGGCGTGGATTGGGGCCAGCACCATCAATAGGTCGGGTTGCGAAACGGTCTTTGAGATTTGTCGCCCCGGCTGGATCTCGGAGACTCGATTGGTTCCGGCTTTGAGTTGGTCCACGGCTACTATTTCAAATGCAGTCAGTGGACGTGTTTGGATTCGTTTGCGAGCCGTAGCGTTGCTGAGATCAAGCTTATTGACGATGCGTCGTGATGAAGGCGAAAGATAGGCGATAGGCTGAGTTTCCAACCCGATCAACTCAGGTGGGAGCACATAGTAGAGTGCTCCGTTTAGAGTCAGCTCACCTGTGGGCAGCTCCAGTTTAGGTGGCGCAAAGTCACGACCGCCCCCGAAGTCTGGTGCTTCGGAGAATTTTTTGAAGAACAGGGCTTCAACAGCATCAAGGTCGATGAAGCGGTTGGTTTTTGATTGTGCGAAGCTGTTGATCGCCGACGAAGCCAATAGCAGCAGAAGCAGGATTCCTCTCATGGTGCAGAAACCAGACCACGGCCTTGGTCCGCAGGCAAGCCGACGCACGGGCAACTTCAAAGGATCACAGGCAGGAACGTGTCCTGGTTGGGGAGATTGCCGACGAGTTCCTTGCGGTAGCAGTGGTGGTCGCCCATGACGACGCGCAGGGACTTCTTTTCGCTGACGAACGCCTCGGCGTTTTGCCGCGATTCCTGCCAGCCGGAGACATTGAGGCGGAGATCCGCGGTGGGTTGGCAGTAGAGGACGTGGTCGAACCAAGCTTCCTTGTGAACCTCGCCGTCGTGGATGTGGACGGTCGGGAAGAACACGGTGGCGGGATCGCGGCGCGGGAAGGTGAAGACCATGGGGTGAACCGACTTGGCCGCAGGTTTGAGCTTGAAGACGGCGAAGCCATAGGAGCTGTAGGCGGGCAGCTTTTCCCAGGTGCCCTTGGGCAGTCGGAACCGTGCGTCCAAGCGGGAGAAGTCGGCGACGGTCGGGACGAACGATGCTTCAAAGTCTCCGACCTGCTGGACTTTGAGCGGCGCTGCGGCCGGAGCCGGAGAAAGGGCGGCAGAAACGGTCATCACAGCCGGAATTGGCTGCGGGAAACCTTTCTCCAGATCGGCGAAAAATTCTTTGTAATCCTTGAAGTCGATGAATAGGACTTCGTTCTCGCCTGTGCCTTTGGCCACTGGCAGCGGCAGGATCATGGCCAGATCCTGGGCCGCGGAATAATTCATCTGGTAGGCGACGACCTGAAGGACGCGGTCCACCGGGCGCACGAAGATCCGGGTCGAAGCGACTTGTTTGACGGGTTGGCTGAAGCAGCACATGGGAGAATCCTTTCTCGGAAACTGATCCGCCCCGTGGCCGCGCTCAACTGGATTATTGGCAGGGTAGGGCTCCGATCTCGATACCTGCTCTTGGCCTCAGCCGGATGACTTGGACGAGAAGGATTGAGGCTTGGTGCGTGGTTTCAAACCAAGTCGGAATGCCAGGCGTGGTAGGGCGAAGGCTCCCGCCGAGCCGCCCTGTGGCCGACGAAGACCGGCGGGGAGATTCTGGGGAGACCATAGGCAGGGGGGATGGCCTGGCTCGGTGGCCGCTGAAGCGCGCCTTGTTGGAGGGTATTTCGAGGCGGCTCGGCGGAAGCATTCGCCCTACCTCCCGCGATTCGTATTCCGCTCCTCCGGGGCCGTTCAGCCCTTGGCCGGAGGCTTGCGGGCCTTGAGCTTCTCGCCCTTGCGATTGATGCAGGCTTCGAGGGCGGCGGCGTAGACGGTGGCGAGCTCGTCGGGGCGTTGGACGACCATGGCGAGGTCGCGCAGGCGGCCGTCGGACAGGCCATAGATCCAGCCATGGACGTCGATCTCCTGGCCGCGCGCCCAGGCGTCCTGGACGATGGTGGTCTGGCTGACGTTGACGACCTGCTCGATGACGTTGAGCTCGCAGAGCATGTCGATCTGAAGGGCCTCGTCGTCGAGATCGGCGAGGATGGACGAGTGCTTCTGCCGGACGTCCTGGACGTGACGGAGCCAGTTGTCGATGAGGCCGAGCTTCTGGTTCCGCAACGCAGCGCCGACACCGCCGCAGCCGTAGTGGCCGGTGACGATGACGTGCTTCACCTTCAGCACGTCGACGGCGTATTGCATCACGGAGAGGCAGTTCAGGTCGGAATGGACGACGATGTTGGCGACGTTGCGGTGGACGAAGAGTTCGCCGGGCAAAAGGCCGACGATCTCGTTCGCGGGCACGCGGCTGTCGGAGCAGCCGATCCAGAGATACTCGGGCGCCTGCTGGCTGGAGAGCTTGCGGAAGAAATCCGGATCGCGTCTCTGGATCTCCTGCGACCAGGCGTGGTTCTGGCTGAAGAGCTGGGGAAGTAGCCTCATGGCGTGGCGACCCTGTTCTTGCGGCCGATCACTTGACCAGTCCGAGGGACTTCATCGTTCCGGCGACCTTCTCGCGGGTCTTGGCGGTGACGGGGACCAGCGGGAGCCGGATTTCCTCGCCGCAGATGCCCTGCATCTTGAGCGCGGCCTTCACGGGCGCGGGATTGGTCTCGATGAAGAGGTCCTTGAAGAGGGGGTAGAGCTTGTAGTGGAGCTTCAGGGCCACGTCATACTTGCCCTTGGCCGCAGCGTCGACGAGGTGGACGACCTCCTTGGGCGCGACGTTGGACGTGACGCTGATGACGCCGTGGGCGCCGCAGCTCATGAAGGGAAGCGTGAGCGCGTCGTCTCCGCTGAGGATGGTGAAGTTCTTCCCGAGCGCCGCGCGGAGCTGGCTGACGCGGTCGACGTTGCCGCCGGCTTCCTTGATGCCGACGATGTTGACGCCGTCGTGCGCCAGGCGGTCGACGGTCTCGACGGCGATCTCGATGCCGCAACGCCCCGGGATGCTGTAGAGGATGATCGGCAGCTTGGTGGTGCGGGCGATGGCATGGAAGTGCTGGAAGAGCCCCTCCTGCGTGGGCTTGTTGTAGTAGGGCGCGACCTGGAGCGAGCCGTCGGCACCGGCTTCCTCGGCGGCCTTGGTCAGGAAGATGGCCTCGTCGGTGGAGTTGCCGCCGGTGCCCGCGAGGACCTTGATCTTGCCTGCGGCGAACTTGACGGAGAGCCGGATGATCTCGATGTGCTCCTCGAAACTGACGGTGGGCGATTCGCCGGTGGTGCCCACGGGCACGATGCCGTCCACGCCGCCCTTGATCTGCGACTTGATGAGGCGCTCCAGGGCGGGAACGTCGATCTTGCCGTCGAGGAACGGCGTCACGATGGCGGTGTGGGTGCCGGTGAATTGCAGCATAGGGAGATGGAAAATCGGGAATCCGCAGCCCTTTTGGAAGAGGGATTTTCCAGACCTCGGATTGTCAGGGACCAACCACCGGGATCATGCACCTCAACCCGCCCCCAAAAGACGCCAGAGCAGGTTGAAAACGAAGAGCCCAATCATACCCAGGCAGCAGAGGAGCTTGCCGGCGGCTCCGGCCAGGACGCCGAGCGTGGCGCCGACGCCTGCCTTGGCGGACTCCTTCCATTCGCGGCCGCCGGAGAGTTCGGCCAGCAATGCGCCGAGGAAGGGCATGATCAAAAGTCCGAATGGCGGAAAGACGAAGAGCCCGACGACGGCTCCGATCATCGCGCCGACGATTCCGCGCTTGGTCGCGCCCAGTTTCTTCGCGCCGTAGGTGGTGGCGAGGAAGTCGACGACGAGCGACATGGCGGCCAGGAGTCCGAGAATGACGAGGACCCACCAGGCCACGCTGCGGTCGCCGAAGCAGAGCTTGTGCGCGAGGGCGGCGATGAAGACCAGCGGCGTCCCAGGCAACGCCGGCAAGACCGCTCCGGCGACGCCCACGAGCATGACGAGCAGGGCGACGACGAGGCCGGTGATTTCGAGCAGTGTCATTGTCATGAAGCTACTACCCGGAGCCGTTCCGGAAAGTGGCTGGAATCTCGGCTCCCATTTCCAGATGCCGAAACGATCGATCAACGCCCTGCGAAGATCGAATGGAAGATGAACTCCTTCACCTTCCAGGTCAGCGTCATGGTCATGGCCGTCGGCAACAGGACCAGGAAAACAACCATCCATGGACCCATTTCCTCGATGCCCACGAGGATTCTCGACAGCGTTTCGGACAGCGCCGGAACGAAGCCGAGGCCCCAAAAGACGGCGAGCAGAACCGGGATGCACACGAGGACAAGGCGGTTGAAGCTCGTGAACAGCCGGGCTTCGTGGCGCAGCGGTTCATCGGGCAACAGGTCGGTCAGGCGGGAGATGATCCGGTTCGCGCGGTAGATGAACAGCACCGTGGAGACGGCAAGAAGGTCGACGCTGCCATAGTTGATCGGGACCAACGGTGCTCCGTGGTAGAGGCCGAGAAACGGCGCCAAGCCGAGGTTGACGAGCAGGAGAAATTGACCGCGCTCGAGTTCACGCACCCAAAGGAGATCGTCCGGACGGAAGCGTCCCATCTGCTTCAACGCCATCCACAGGAGCGCCGTGACGACAATAGCAGGGACGATGTCGAGGCCGCCGAGAGAGCGGAACATGTCGGTGCGCGCCGTCTGCACGTAGACCAGCAGCATCAGCGGCAGGCACCAGAAGAACAGCGACAGACCCCGGACGACACGACCGAGCGCCGGAAGGATCTCTGGATTCGGCGCACGGTCGGGCATGGATTGGCAGTGAAGGGCGGGGCGCGGCGTCAGATCGCGAGGTAGGTGTAGTCCTTGAGTCCGCGCTCGTAGTCGTCGAGCAGGCTCATGGCTTCCTTGGGTTTGAGGCGGTCGGATTTGATGGCCGCGTCGACCTGGGCCTTCATCTGCCGTTGGAGCTCCTTCTCGTCATACTGCACGGCGGTGAGGCACTGGATGATCGTGTTGCCCTCGATCACTTCCTCGACGTAGTAGCCGGCGGGTTCGTCGGGTTCGAGGAACACGTGCACCTCGTTCACACGGCCGAAGAGGTTGTGCAGGTCGCCCATGATGTCCTGGTAGGCGCCCATCAGGAAGAAGCCGAGGTAGTAGGGCTCCTGGCCGTTGCCGTTCTGCTTCAGCTCGTGCATCGGCAGCGTGTCGCGCACGTCGCGCAGGTCGATGAACTTGTTGATCGCGCCGTCGGAGTCGCAGGTGATGTCGACGAGGGTTCCTTCGCAGGTCGGCTTCTCGTTCAGCCGGCTGATCGGCATGATGGGGAAAAGCTGGCCGAGCGCCCAGTGGTCGAGGAGCGACTGGAAGACGGAGAAGTTGCAGAGGTATTGGTCGCCGAGGCTGTCCTCCAGCTTGCGGATCTCCTCGGGGATGTAGGACTGGCCCTTGAAGGAATCGACGACGGACTTGGCGATCTCCCAGTAGAGCGTCTCGATCTTGGCCTTTTCGGGCAGCTCCATGAGGCCAAGGGTGAACATGTTGTGGGTGTCTTCCTTGCGCTCCAACGCGTCGTGGTAGGCCTCCAGCTTGTTCAGCTTTCCGAGGTTCTTGCGGATGTCCAGGAGCTCCTTGACCAGCGCGTGTTCGTTTTCGCCGAAGGTGAACTGCTCGGCCTCGGGCGACTTGTGGATCGCTCCGAAGACCTCGACCACGAGCACGCTGTGGTGCGCGACGATGGCGCGGCCGCTTTCGCTGACGATGTCCGGATGCGGCACCTTCTCCGCGTTACAGACGTCGGCGATGTAGTAGACGATGTCGTTGGTGTATTCCTGCAGGCTGTAGTTCGTGGAGCTGTCGAAAGCGCTGCGCGAACCGTCGTAGTCCACGCCGAGGCCGCCGCCCACGTCGAGGAACTCGATGGGGAAGCCCATCTTGTGGAGCTTCGCGTAGAAACGGGACGCCTCCTGCACGGCCTTCTTCACCGTGAGGATGTCCGGCACCTGCGAGCCGATGTGGAAATGAAGCAGCTTGAAGCAGTGCTCCAGCTTCTCCTCGCGCAGCAGTTCCGTGGCGGCCAGCAGCTCGGCCGTGCTGAGGCCGAACTTGGCGTTTTCGCCTCCGCTTTCGGCCCACTTGCCCGCGCCCTTGCTCAGCAGGCGCGCCCGGATGCCGATCATGGGCTCGACGCCGATCTGTTTGGAGACGGTGATGATCTGCTTCAGCTCCTCCAGCTTCTCGACGACCATGATGACCTTCTTGCCGAGCTTGATGCCCTGGAGGGCGAGCTTGATGAAGGCGGCGTCCTTGTAGCCGTTGCAGATGATGAGGGAGCCCGGCTCGCTCTGGAGCGCCATGCCGGCGTAGAGTTCGGGTTTGCTGCCGACTTCGAGGCCGAAGTTGAAGGGCTTGCCGGCATCGAGGATCTCCTCCACGACCTCGCGGAGCTGGTTCACCTTGATGGGGAACACGCCGCGATACTGGCCCTGGTAGTTGAATTCGGCGATCGCGGTGCGGAAGGCGTTGTTCAACGCCTCGACCCGGTGGCGGAGTATGTCCTGGAAGCGGATGAGGAGCGGGAATTTCAGGCCCCGGGCCTTCGCCTCCTCGATCACGTCGGTGATGTCCACCGCTCCGCCGGCATCCTGCAGCGGCCGGGCCGTGACGTGCCCGGCTTCATTGATGTCGAAGTATTTCGCGCCCCAGCGGTCGATGTTGTAGAGGGAGCGGGAGTCCTGGACGGTCCACTTCGGGCCATTGGCGACGGAGGTATCACTCATTTCAGCGATCAATTAAAGGATACTATTGGAGACACGAACGCGCGGCCAGCAAGTCCAATTCACGCGCGGACGAGGAAAGTCACAGGACGGTGAATCGTCTTCGCGCGGCTTGCCGCTTGCCGGCGATCTCAAATCGCACGCAGGCTGCCGTCATTCCCGTCATGAAACTCACCGCTTTCGCATTCTTCAGCTACTGCTCCTCGCACGAAAAGAAGACGGCCATCTGTCTGGGGCGCGTGAGGTTGTGAGCCCGGGGACGTCGATTGTCCCCGACTCATATCTTCGCCGCGCGGGAAGTGCGCGAGGTGGCGGCAAAACCGGAAGCGCCACTGAGCCTCTGGATTGATTTGTCCCTTTCCGATGGAAAACACGCTTTACAGGCCGGAGTGCGGTTCCCAACATGATGGCGAAATTTTTGATTTATGGCAGACCTCGCAAACGCATACGCCCAGAACTTTAAAGGCCGCTACTACGTCGACAACCAATGCATCGACTGCGATCTCTGCCGTGAGACCGCACCCGCGAACTTCAAGCGCGACGATGACGGTGGTCACTCCTACCTCTACAAGCAGCCCGAGTCGCCCGAGGAAGAGGCCCAGTGCAAGGAAGCCAAGGACGGATGCCCCGTCGAAGCCATCGGCGACAACGGCGCCTAGTCCTCGCCGGCCAGTTTACCAGCCCGCCGGCCCTTGCCTGCGGGCTTTTTCGTCCCTGAATCCCATCGCCAAAGACGAGATCGACCGGTTCATGCGCGAGCACGAACCGGAACCGGAGCACGTCCGCCAAGTGGCGAGGCTGGCGGTCGATCTCTTCGACCAGTTGAGCGGACTTCACGGAGTTGGGGCGGAGGGAAGGGAATGGCTGCAAGCCGCCGCTCATCTGCACGACATAGGTTGGTCGGTGGTTCCTGACGGGAAAGGGCACCACAAGGAATCCGCGAGGCTGATCGCGTCCTTCGAGTGGCTGGCCATTGGTCGGCGGGAAGTCGCGATCATCGCCCAGATTGCGCGATACCATCGGAAGAGCCTGCCCGATCCGTCGCACGAAGAGTTCATGGCGTTGGCGGAAGCAGACCGGCAGATCGTCGGGAAGCTCGCCGGAGTTCTCCGCATCGCCGACGGCCTGGATCGGCAGCATCTGGCGAAGGTCGCCGCAGTCCAGGTGTCGTGCGGTGATGACGTCGTCACCGTGACGGTCGCAGGAGTCGGCGATTTGTCGGAAGAACTCGCGGCTGCGGCGAAGAAGTCCGATCTGGCCGAGCGTGTGTTTGGAAGGCGCTTCGCCTTTGCGGCGGCCTAGAACTTCCAGCTGCTCAGCTTGAAGCCGTCGGTCAGTCCCTCGCGCACGTAGACCGAGCCGTTGGCGATGGCGGGCGTGCTCCAGGTCTTGCCGCAGACCTGGGTGCGGCCGAGTTCCTTGTAGCCGGTCGGATCGGCGGCGATGAGGACGAGTTCGCCCAGATCGGTCAGGACGAGCAGGGTCTTGTCGTCCAGCGCGACCGTGGAGGAGACCTCCTTGCCGAACCCGGGCTGGGTCCAGCGCGCATTGCCGGTGTTGGAATCGAGGCAGACGAAGTTCTTGGCCGGTCCGTGCCCGTAGAGATTGCCGCCGACCTCCACGAGCGTCCCGAGGTTGATCTTCATCTCGGTGTTGAGCCAGGCGCGGGAAGACTTGCAGCCATCGCCGGCCTTTTCGATCCGGAAGGCGATCGTGCCGAAGGTGTGCGAGTTCACGACGACCATGTCGCCAAGAATGACGGGCGTTGAGGCGTGACGTTTGGCGTTCGTCTTGAGCGGCTCGCTCCAAAGAATCTTTCCGGTGGCACGATCGAACCCGCTCAATGAATCGGCCGCGAACATCACCACCTGTGCGTGCCCGCCGAGCGTCGCGACCTGCAGCGCGGAATAGGCTGCCTCCTCGCGGCCGGCCTTCCAGGCGACCTTTCCCGTGAGTTTGTCGAGGGCGACCACGGTGGCCCCGGCGACATTGCCCGCCGGGACGAAGACCAGGTCGCCGTCGACCACCGGGGAGCCGTTGTTGCCACGGCGGGACGCGGTGCCTTCGCGGGCCTTGCTGCCGAGGAAGGCGACGCCGAAATCCTTCTCGAAGCTTTTTCCCCAGACGACTTTCCCATCCTTCAAATTGAGGCAGCGGAACTCGCCGCTGCAGCTCGTGACGTAGACGCGGTCGCCGTCGATGATCGGAGTGGCGCGCGGGCCGGGACCCCATTCATCGCCGAAGAGCGACGAGATGGGAGTGCTCCAACGCTCCTTGCCGTCGGCGGCGTTGAGGCCGAACGCGACCTCTTCGTCGCCGCGTCCTGCCATGATCACGACGGTGTCGCCAGAAACCACCGGGGACGAGAACCCGCCGCCGATGTTGATCTTCCAGGCGGGAGCGGGTGCGGCCGGGAGCTTCGTCAGGGTCAAGGCTCCGGCGGCCGCGTGGCCGTCGCGCTTGGGTCCGAGCCACTGGGGCCAGTCGGAACCAGCGGCCTGGGCGAACGAGGCGGTGAACAGGGATGCGGCGAAGGCGAGTCGGAGAAGCGGGGAGTTCACCCCGGGAGGCTGAGTGAACGGCGCTACCGGTCAAGAACGGGTTGGACTCACCACGTTCCGTCCACGAGCAACGAGGTGATGTTGCGGGCAAGATCTGCGGCGAGGATCGGGGCGGCCTGGCGTTCCGAGGCGGCGAGGTCGCTGCCGACACGGATCGTGGTCCTGCCCATGACGGTGCGGTTCAAATTGGTTTTACCCGTGGTGCGTTCCACCGCGACGACCCGGGCCGTCAGCTCGATGTAGTAGTCACGGACGGTCAGCGTGTCGTTCGGCTGGAAGCCAAGTTCGCCCCGCTGGTAGCTGATGAGCGTTCCGTTCACGACCACGTCGGCCCCGCCGTCGGTGGCGACCCGGAACGTGCCGTCCTGCTGCAGAGACCGCCGCAGGGTCGAAGTGACGGGATCGACGAGCCTTGGCTCCAGCGTGGCGTTGGCGAATGGCCGGACTTCGATGGATTTTTCGCCGGCGGCCGTGCCGTTGGTGGGGCCCAAACGGTAGCCCGCGCATCCGACCAGAGCGGTGCCGACCAAAGCGAGCAACGGGATACCGACGACGGAGCGGAGATTCATTTCTTGTCCGTGGTGGCCGCTGCGGGGTTGCGGGCCTCCGCGGCTTGACGGCGGCTCTTGAGGAGTTCGATGCGTTCACGCGCTGAGGTAGCCAGCTTGGATTCCGGATCCTTCAGAAGAACCTCGTTGTAGTAGACCAGCGCGCCGTCCCATCGGCGGTCCTTCTCGTAGAACTTGGCGACGTTGAACGCGCCACGCGCCTGCTCGACCTTGAGTTCCGCGATCCGCTTCTGCGATTCGGGCACCCGCGCATCCTTCGGGAAGAGCGTCATGAAATCGCCGAAGGTGGCGATGGCCTGCTGCGAGATGGACTGGTCGTAGTCGGCGGTCTTGGCCTGCTTGAAATAGGCCATGCCGGCCTTGTAGAGCGCGTCGGCCGCGATGGCCGGTTGGTCGGCATAGCGGTCGGCCGCGCGTTCATAGGCACGGACGGCGAGGGGGAATTCCTTCTGCTTCTCGCGGGCGGCACCGAGGTTCATCTGAGCCTGGGGCGCAAGGGGGGAGTAGGGACCGTTACCGACGATCTGGTAATACATCGCGGAGGTCTTCTCCATGTTGGGGAAGAACGGGATGTAGCCCCAGAGCTTGAACCACTGGCCGCCGAGGTAGCGGTTGGCGATTTCGAACTGGCGCTGGATGATCTCCTCGTGGTTCTTGACCTTGGGAAACCTGACCAGGTTCGTCTGGTATTCGCGGAACGCGCGTTCGTCCATCTTCCGGGCTTCGTAGGAGCGGCCAATGTAGTATTGCCCTTCAGGGGCGTAGTCGGACAGGGGCCAGGTCTTCACGAGGCGGCGGCCTGATTTGATGGCGGTGCGGAAACTGCCCGCTTCAAAGGCGGCCTTGGTCGCCTCCAGTTGGTCCTTCGCGCGGGTCTTGCGCCACTTGCCGCTGGTGTCGTCGCCAGGCACATCGTAGGTCCAGCCTTCGCCGGGTCGATAGATCAAGGGCGCCGGTGAGCTGAATGGCAAAGCCAACAGCCCGGCAAACAGGAGCACCACGCGCACAGACCTACGAATCATGGTCGGGACCGTAATCAACGGTCTCCCGGCGGGTCAAGGAACGGTCCTCGGTGTCGCGACGCGGCGGTTGTCGCAAGGCGTCGTTCGTCCGCCGCATGGAGAACGAGAGCGAGGGGAAAGGGGGGTCGCGGCGTGAATTATGGGGAGACGTGTGGGCGGGTTGGGACTACGGTTTGGCCACTAAGGCCCTCCCATGAACTTCAAGATCCAGCGGCAGCTTTCGGTCGCCCTTGAGAATCAGCCCGGTCGGCTGGCCGCCGTTTGCCGCATCCTCTCGGCCAGCGGCATCAACATCCGGAACCTTTCGCTGCTCGACAACGTCGAGCAGGGCGTCATCCGGATCATCCCGAACGATCCCGAGATCGCGCGCCGGCTGTTGAAGGACGCGGGCCACCACATCGTCGAGGCCGACGTCATCGTGGCCGACATGCCCGACGCGCCCGGCATGCTGGCCTCGGTTTCGCAGGCGTTGGCCGATGCGCACATCAACATCGACTACGCCTACGGAACCGAAGACCAGGGCGAGAAATCCGTCCGGCTGGTCTTGAAGGTCTCCAACCTCCCCCGGGCCACCCAGGTGTTGAATTCCCTACCGGCCTGATACCACGCGCTGCCATGAAAGCGATCCGCCACGGCAGCATCGGCATCCTTCCGGCAGGCGCGCTTGGAGCGGCGTTCTTCTCCCGGCTCACGGCCGGCCTTACGAAACTCGATGGATCCGTGTTCTTCATCGGGCGGAGCGGATCCACCAGTGGGCGGGCTCTGGCGAAGGGGGGATTCCTTCGATTCGAAGTCGAGGGGAGCGCGGCCAGCATCCCGCTCGAAGGCCTGCTCTATGCGGGATTGCCGGTGTGTCTTGAGCTCAACCAACTACCCGAGGTTCTACTCGTTTGCCCGAACCCGGATCAACTTCTCGGCGTCCTCGACGAATATGTCGGCCTTCTCGAAGCGCTCTTCGCGACCAACCAGTTGTCGCCCCAGGCCATGCCCACGTTGGTCCTCAGTTCCAACGGCATCTACTTTTCGCGGGCGCGGCAGATGTTCATCGAGCGGCTGGAAGAGGCCACGCTCTTCGGACGTTTGCCGGACCTTTGGCCCGACCTGATGCCGCGCATCGTCGGCCGGGTCATCCGCGGCGTGACGATCCAGACAGGGATCCGCCGGGGATCGGGAGCCCATGCCGTCTATGTTCCTGGACCGTCGGGAATCACCCGCTTGGCCGGCGGAGACGATGCGCTTCGTCGCCGGGCCCACGCGCTGTTGGCAGGTCGGGGCGCCTGGTTTGAGCTGGCCGGTGAAAGGACCCCGACCCGTCTCGAGTTCGACAAGGCGCAGATCAATCTCTGCTCGAATCTGCTGGGTCAGATCTATTCGCTCACCGCGCCTGGTGGTTTTCGGGCGTTGAAGGTCTGCGAGATCTACGCGCCCGAGCACGAGGACGACATCCGCGAACTCACTCGCAACGCCTTCCTGGTGGGCCGGGCCGTTCGCGCCTACGGCCCGGACGAAGACCGGGAAAAACTTCACCTCGATCTGATCCAAGCGGCCACGAAGCCTTCGCAGCATGTGCCGTCAAGCGTCCAACTTCTCGCGATGGGCCTGCGCGACCGCATCCTGAAACCGGAACTGACCCCCACCGAAGCGTGGCTGCTCGATCCGCTCATCCGCTATGCGCGCACAGGAGGCCTCGAATCGACGGCGCGATATTTCGAGGCCCTTCGCGAGAAGCTTCTCGGCCTGCTTCGCGCAGCGGTGGCCGCCTGGGGCCGGAATTGACCTTGAAATCAACGGAGTCGTTCCTAGCGTGCGGTTGTCAATTCCCGGCCATGTCGACTCTCAGAAAATCTCTTGTGACGGTTCTCGTGGGTGGTTTGGTTTTCCTCGGTGGTTTGCCTGATTCCCGCGCCGCCGAAGCCGTTTCCACCAACGCCACCGCCTCCGAGAATACGGAGTTGCAACAGGCCCTGGCCGCCGGCGTTCGCCTTCAGGAACGGCTCCACGGAACGATCCTCGCCATCGAACAAGCGCGGACGGAGGCGGCCGCCGTCGCGAAGACGAATGCCGAAGCCATCGCGGCCCGGTTGGAGACGCTGGAGAAGTCGATCAGCCGCCAGCGCGACGACGAAATGCGCGCGGCGCAGAGTTCGACCCGCGCGATGCTCATCGCGTCGGGGGTGTTCGCGAGCGTCGGCGTGTTGGCCTTGCTGGTGACGACGTGGTTCCAGCTTCGCGGCATGAACCGGCTGGCCGAAATCGCGTCAGGCACCCAGTCGATGCGATCCATCGGTGCCGGACCGAACCCGTCGTTGTTGGGCGCAGGCGGTTCGGTGCAGTTCGGTCCCGATCCGTCCAGTGTGCGCCTGATGGAAGCGCTCGAACGGATGGAGAAGCGCATCCACGAACTTGAGCACACGGCGGCCGCGCCGTTGCCCGAAGGAGAACCGGCCCGTGCTGTCAGGCCAACCGTTGGAGAGGCGGTGTTGGTGAATGGCAATGGCAACGGCCAGCATCCCGAGGCCGAGGACAAGCTGTCCACTCTGCTTGGCAAGGGGAAAGCCCTTTTGAATCTTGGGCAGGCCGAGAAGGCATTGGCCTGCTTCAACGCCATTCTTGTTGAAGAACCCGGCAACGCCGAAGCGCTGTTCCGCCGGGGGTCGGCTCTGGAGCGGCTCAAGCGTCCGGAGGAAGCCCTCGCCTCGTATGACCAGGCGTTGGCGGCGGATCCCTTCCATACGCAGGCCCATCTGGCCAAAGGCGGGGTCTACAACCAGCTCGAACGTTTCAGCGAGGCGCTGGATTGCTTCGAGCAGGCCATCAAGACCCAACAACGGGTCACCATTTAGGCGACAGCCTTGTCGGGGGCCGAGGCTTACTTGCCCCGGAAGAAGATCAGCAGCGCGGCTCCGAGGATCACGCGATACCAGCCGAATACGACCAGCGTGTGAGTCTGCACAAAACGCATCAGCCACTTCACGACGACGAATGCGCTGATGGCTGCGGCGATCGTCGCGATAAGGACCAGCCCCCATTTCTCCTGTCCAGCCGTTCCTTTGCTGATGGTTGAAACGATCTTCAGGCCTCCTGCAGCCAGCAGCGTCGGAACGCCGACAAGGAAGGCGAACTCCGTGGCGATGGGACGGCTTAGGCCCATGGCCAGGGCGAACACGATGCAGGCGCCGGATCGGCTCGTGCCCGGAAACACCGCCGCTGTGAGCTGCGCGACGGCCACCGCGATGGCGATGGCCCAGGTGACCCTGGTCGATGGAGTCCGCTTCTTGGCCCACGCCTCGACGGCGAAAATCACCAAGCCGCCGATCAAAGTGGCCCAAGCGATGGGCGCGACCTCTTCAGGGAGCTGGAGGCCGAGCTTCTTGATCACCAATCCGCCCGCGCCGGTGATGCCGAAGGCGACGATGAGCTTGGCGAGGTAGTCCTTGTTCTCGGGTTTGGACCAGTTCACCAGCAGGTCCTTGGCCCGGGAGGAAAACGCGAGCAGCACCGCCAGCACGGCGCCGGATTGGATCACGACGTTGAAGAGATCGCTCTGTTTGGGGAGCAGTCCGGAGTTCTCGACGATGAGCAGATGTCCCGTGGAGGAAACGGGCAGGAACTCGGTCAATCCTTCTATGATTCCGAGAAAAATGGCACTCAACCAGTCAGGCATGGCTGTTTAGACCCGGGAACCCCCGCTGAAACAAGGCCCATGTGCGTCGGAACGGACATTGCCAGTAATTCTGGGGAAGAGTTCTTTTTAGCACGGCTCACTGACAAGGCGTTCGCGGTAAGCCAAATCGAACCAACCCCTGCCCAAACTCGACCCAATGAAAACTCTACTCAGCTGCATCCTTGCGATTAGCGCGGCCGGCACCGCCCATGCGCAATCGTCATTCACAGTCACACTTACAGGTGCGGCTGAAAGACCCACTCCAGTGGTCACCACCGCAACGGGAAGCGGCACCTTGACGCTCACAGGTTCAAGCCTCGCCTACAGCATCACATTCTCGGGACTGACTGGATCAGGATGGACCGCGTCTCATATCCATGGCGATGCGAACACAACGGCCGCGGCAGGAGTGCTTTTCAGCCTTTTGGGCGCTTCAGCCGGCAATCTTTCAGGAACACTCGCAGGAACCATCACCGGCCTGACGGCTCCTCAGATTACCTCCCTGCAGAGCCAGCTCTGGTATGTGAACGTCCATTCGGGCGCATTCCCCGGCGGCGAAATCCGCGGCCAGATCGTTCCCGTTCCCGAACCCGGCACGCTCGCGTTGGTCGGCCTCGGTGGTCTCGGCCTCTTTGGTGCGCTCCGCCGTCGCGCCTGACCGATATTTCATCTGCAAACAGAAACGCCGGCCACTTTTGGCCGGCGTTTCCTTTGGTGATTGTGTCGGGTCAGATCAGGCGGGCTTGGCGACCATCTTGGAAAACCAGCTGCGGCCTTCGAGATCGCGGTGTTTGACCTTGAGCATCCCCAGATTCGACTGCCAGGCGATGAAGACCTTGTGCCACTGGTTTTCAATGCCACGCAGCGACCCTTCCGGCAGCTCGGCGAGGAAGCGAAGCGACGGCGCGGATGAAACGACGGTGATGACCTCCTCCTTCGACGGATTGGTGCAGTCCACCTTGGACAGGATCAGCTCCAGCTCCTGCACGAGGACGCTCTTCACGTCGAGGAACTGCACTTCGTCGTCCTGCGTGAACTTGCGCGAGCGCGCGGCGGAGATGAAGTGGCTGAACTGCTTCCAGCATTCGAGATAGTTCTCCAGCTGGAGGATCAGGTGGTCGAGTTCCTTGGTGTTCATGTCGAGATGGGCGCCGCGGCCGCCTGTTGGGATTCCGGAGTTTGTGGGTGGAGAAAGACTATGGCGCCGCCGCGCATTTCCTTGGCCGTGACGCGCAGGCCGCCGAATTCAAACACGAGTTCGGTCAGTGTCAGCTGGGCGGCCTGGGCTTCGCGGAACGCTTTGAGGACCGCACCCGCGAGTTCCTTTTGGAGAGCCGCCGAGAAGCTGGCCGGAACGGTGGAGCTGATGATGCGGCCGCGGGCGTCGATGGTGAACGCGCCCTTGAGCGAGGGTTCCTTGGGCTGCCGGGCCGGGGGTCGTGATTTGGAGAATAGGCTCATGCCGCCGATAGTTGCTTGGTCTTCTCCCTGACTTCGGCGGGACTGAGTGAACGGTTAAGTCCAAGACATACGAGATTCTGTTCCACGGCCGACATGCCGACGTGGCGTTGCAGTCCGATGCCCTCGATCTGGCGAAGCGGACCGAGTCCCAGCTTGCGGCCGACGGCCTCGAGGTTGCCCCAGGTTGTCCGTGCCCATTGGAATACAGCGGTGTCCGAGCCGGGTGCCGTATCGGAAGCCGGGGTGGCGGCCTTCAGTTCAGAGGGTAGGGGGAGCGCCCCGCTCAGGAGGAACTCGACTCCGGCAGTGGTCTCCATCTCGCTCAGTCTGGAGGGGAGGGCTTCGGTGACCCTCTGGGTTCCTTCGGCGTCGTAGGTGCTGATTTCGGCCTGCTGTTCGTCGGCCGCCTGGGCTGAATCGAGCAGCAACGCCTGCCAGGAAACGTCGATCCGCCGATGGCGATCAGGCTCGGCCGGAAGCATCTCGAAGTTGCCGGCCTTCCAGCGCATCAACTCCGAAAACGCGGGTTCCCCTTCCAGGTTGGCGACCTCGGCGTCGATCACTTCACCGCCATTGATCCAGATCCGGCCGCAGTTCGTTCCGTGCTCGAGCTTCAGCACGGAAGAGCTTTGGGAAAGGCATTCGAGCTGGACGAGGTCGACCAGGCTCTTTTGCTGGATGCCGCGGAAGCCGCCGCCAAAATTGTCGACCAATCCTTCGATGCAGCTTTGGAACAGGGCAAGATCCTCGTCCGACGCCGGTTTCTCCCAGACGAGGTCCACACCCGCGCTGTAGGCACGGGAACGCATGGCCGGATCCGACGTCGGCATCATCACGAGATATCGCAGCTTCGGGAAACGGCGGCGAACGATGCTGAAGACCTGGAGGCCGTCCATGCCCGGCATGTCGAAGTCCGACACCATGAGCGCGACGGGTGTGCTCTCAAGAAGTGCGAGGGCCTTCGCGCCCGAGGTGCAGGTCACGATTTCAGGTCGCGTGGGCATGGTTTCGAGGGCCTTCCTGTAGCGGTCCAGGAGGTCCACGTCGTCGTCCAGCAGAAGTATTCGATGTGTGGAGGGCATGATTCGAGCTCTCTCGCATGTATGGAAACGGCCGGAAACAAATCCCGGTTAAGTGCGGAATCGGTCCCGCCGACCATACGAAAGCCGGGAAGAGCAGAAACCCCGCCTGACGCATCATGTTTGCAGCACTGAAAAAAATGTTCGGCCGCGGAGAGGCGGAGGTCGCCACGACTTCAACCTTCCCCCCCCCCCCCATCGCACCCGCCCGCGCCGCAGTCCCGGCTGCGGTGCAGAGTTCCGCACGTGTAACGCCGCGCACCGGTGAATTGTCGCCCCGCGCCCCGGTGGCCGCGCCGGCGCCACCGGTTCCAAGGGTCGCCGCCCCGCAAGCGGGTCGGGCGCCGGTTGCCGCCGCTCCTGCCAACCGATCCGCAGATTCCGCCGCCGCCGGATTCGTCGCGATTCCCATGAGTCTGATCGCCGGGCGGATTCCGCCCGAGGTCGCTCAGGTCTGCCTCCCCATGGCGGCGGGCGAGTCCGCCATTCCGCTTGCGCTGGTGCTGCCGCAGTTGTCCCGAGGCTCCGTCAAGATTCCGCTTTCCGTCATTCGCGCGGGTGCGCCGGAACAGGCCTTCAAGGGATCGGCGCTGGCGAACGATGTGGACATCGTGCTTCCGCTGGGCGAAGTCGTCTCGCGGTTGGATCCGTCCAAACTCGCGCGTCGGCGGCCGGTCAAACGGTGGGATGCGCCTGCGGAGTTGGGAAATCTGTTCGGGCCGAAGGGTGAAACGATCAAGCCGGCCAAGCCTTTCTTCAACGATTCCCAGGTTCCGTCGCTCGACCCGTCACAATCGTTTCCCGCCAACGCCACCGCGACCAGTGGCGATACCGCGTTCCTCTATGCGTTGAGCCGGGCGTCTCTGGAGGACAAGCCGATCGCGATGAACGCCATGGCGGCAATTCCCGTTCCGGCAAAGGGCGGGGCTATCCCGACCCCGCAGCCGCTGGCGGCCGCGCCGATTCCCGCTCCGGTGCCGCGCGCGCCGGTTCAGGCGGCGGCACCCGTCGCTCCATTGGCGAACGCGGCCCCGGCGGGCGAGCACGTCACGATCTCGCTGGCGCAGGTTTGCGAAAAATGGCCGGAAACTGTCCGTGTCGAGATCAACAAACTCCGTCTGGCCGGCTCGCAGATCGCGATTCCGGCGTCGGAAATGGAGCCCGTTCTCAAGACGGGCCGGGTGGCCTTTACCTGGCGTCAAGTGGCCGGATGGCTGACGCCGCAGGCAGTTGCCGTCGGTCCGGATCACGCCGAGCTCAGGCTCGAGTTCCCCCTGTCCGTCGTGGCATCGCTCTTCCTGTCGCGGTTTAAGGCCCGGGATGTGAAGAAGGTATCCGTCGGTGCGGACATTCCAGATGTCTTTGGCAATGCGAGCGGCGCGCCCACAAGGCCCCAGGTCAATCCGGCGCCGGCCGCTGTCCTTTTCCAGGAACCCGCACCGGTCGTGGAAATGGCGGTGCCCAAACAGGCTCCTGCGACCGCCCCTGAAGTGGTCGATGTCGCAGCGCCGATCCCGATTCCATTTTCCCCGGGCAAGTCGGCACCTTCCCCTGTCGCTCCGGCGGTCGTGGCACCGCAGTCGGTCGTTGCCACCGTGGTCGCCGCGCCGGTTGCTCCGGCCCAGGTCTCCCGGCTCGGCGCGCTGTTCGGGCAGCCCCAGAAATCGAACTGGGAACCCGCAGAGATCGTGCAGCGGCTATGCAATCTGCCCGGCGTGGCGGGTGCCGTGATCGCCTTGCCGGAAGGCCTCCCCGTCGCATCCCAGCTGCCGCCCCACATCAGCGCCGACGCGTTCTGCGGCTTTCTTCCGCAGATGTTCGCGCGCATCAACCAGTATACCCGCGAGCTTAAGATGGGTGAATCGACCCGCCTCGTCATCGATGTCAACGGCTGCGCGATGATGGTCTTTCGCACCGGCCGAGTTTATTTCGGAGTCCTAGGACAGAGCGGCGCCAGCCTGCCGGCCGCCCAGCTGTCCCTCGTGGCGACCGAGCTCAACAATCTTAATCCGTAACCGTCACATCATGGCTATCATCAATCAGGCCACCCGCGAGCTGCAGGTGAAAATCGTCTATTACGGTCCCGCCAAATGCGGCAAGACCACCAACCTCGAGCAGGTCCACGCGAACGTGCAGAACGTGCAGGAGAAGGGGAAACTGGTCTCGCTCGCGACCAGTTCGGACCGGACGCTCTTCTTCGACTTCCTGCCCATCGAGGCGATGGCGATCAAGGGCTTCAAGACCAAGTTCCAGCTCTACACCGTCCCTGGACAGGTGATCTACAACACCACCCGGCAACTCGTGCTGCGCGGTGTGGACGGCATCGTCTTCGCTGCGGATTCGCAGTGGGACAAGATGCAGGAGAACGTCGAGAGTTTCCAGAACCTCGAGGAAAATCTGAAGAACCTGAAACTCAACCTCGCGGACATCCCGTATGTCATCCAATACAACAAACGCGACCTGCCCGGGGCCGCGCCGGTCGACTACCTGGAGTATCTGCTGAACAACCGGGACGTGCAGGTGCCGTCGTTCGAGGCGTGCGCCTCGAAGTGCGAGGGAGTTTTCGAGACGTTGAACATGATCACGCGCCTGCTCCTCCATAAGTTCATCAATGAAAGCCAGCGCAAGGCCGCCTGAGGGCGATACCCATGCTGAGCCTTCCACAGCTCATTGAAGAGGATGTCGCCGTCCTCGACGCCGCGCTCGGAGACCTGATCACCAGATCCGAAGCGACGGCCGCCCTTGTCATCGACAAGGGCGGGCCGCTCATCATCGAGCGCGGGAATTGCGACGACTTCGACACGACGACGATGGCCGCGCTCGCCGCCGGCAGCTACTGCGCCAATCAGGCCATCGCCGGCCTCGTGGGCGAGTCGGACTTCAGCAGCGTCTACCAGCAGGGCGTGGCGCATTCGCTCCTCGTCCAGAACGTGGATGATCAGCTCCTGCTCGTCGTCATTTTCCGCGCTTCGCTCAGTGTCGGCGCCATCAAGTATTTCGCCGCAAGCACAACCCAGCTCATCGCCACGCAGCTCAACCGTGCGCGTGAGCGGGCGCCGGATGAGGGGATGGATCTGGTCGAGCTGAACCTCGCCGACACTTCGTCCCTTTTCCAACGCCGCGAGCCCGACCAGCAACGGGCCGTGTAGGCCGATTGGTCCGCTTTGATTCTTCGGGCTTCAGGCCTTTGACGTGGTCGGCTAGCGTTCCGTCCGATGATTCATCCGACCGCTATCATTCATCCGCGTGCACAACTTGATCCATCGGTCGAAATCGGCCCGATGGCCGTGATCGACGAGCACGTGATTGTCGGGCCGCGCTGCCGTATCGGTCCGTTCGTCTACCTCACTGGCCACACGACTTTTGGCGCGGACAATGTCATCCATGCCGGCGCCGTGCTGGGGGATGCGCCGCAGGACTTCAAGTATCGCGGCGAACCCACCCGCCTCCGTTTCGGAGACCGGAACGTCATCCGCGAACAGGCCACGGTCCATCGGTCGAACAAGGTTGAAAGCGAGACCGTTGTCGGGTCCGACAATCTCCTCATGGCCCACTGCCATGTCGGCCACGATGTCGTCGTCGGCGATCGTGTGATCCTGTGCAACGGTTCGGCGATCGCCGGCCATGCGATCATTGGCGACCGTGTTTTCATATCCGCCAACGCCCTTGTGCATCAGTTTTGCCGCGTGGGCACGCTTGCGCTGATGCAGGGCGGTTCCGCCATCAGCGTCGACCTTCCTCCTTTCTGCATAGCGCGAGGGGGAAATGGAATTGCCGGGCTTAATGTCGTTGGCCTGCGACGAGCGGGTTTTTCGGCCGCTGATCGGCTCGAGTTGAAACAGGTCTATCACGCGCTTTTTCGGGCGCGGACTCTGTTTCGGCAGGCGCTGGAGGATGCAACGAGCCGGTTCCACAGCCCGGCTGCGCGGACGATGATCGATTTCACTGCGAGCACAAAACGCGGTCTTTGTCGCGATCTCTCGATGAGAAGCCGGGCCGCGAATGATACGGACGAGATGGGTTGAGCCGCTGGGCTCTGGCGGGGCGTCTGGCCCGCTGTCGGTTCTCCCGGCTTGCCAGTGGGGATTCCGATTACCACTCTCATTGCCCATGCAATCCCATGAGATGCTTCGGGAGGTGTTTGAGCGAACCAGTCCGAAGCAGATTTCGTCCGAGCTCGGACTGTCACTGTCCTTGATCTACAAGTGGGCGGAGCCGGCCGCTGAGGATGGCAGCGGCGCGACCAACCCGCTTGACCGAATGGCGCAACTTGTCCGCGTCACGCAGGATGACCGGATTGTGCAGTGGCTCGCCCAGCATGCGGATGGGTTCTTCATGAAGAACCCGAAAAAGAAGTGGCCGCATCCGTTCTACGTAGTCCCCGCCACGAACCACATCGTCCAAGACTTTGCCGACCTGCTCTCGGTCATCGCCACCGCAGCCGCCGACAGCCACATCACGGCGAAGGAATCCAAAGCCATACGCGCGCGCTGGGAGGAGTTGAAATCGATCACCGAGGGGTTCGTGCACTGCTGCGAGGAAGGGAATTTCCGGCCTATCGAGGAAGCTTCGGAGAAGGAAAAGGAAAAGCAGCGCGAAAGCGGGAAGTAGGCGGACGACAGGTCCCTGACGGTGTTGTGGCGGGCTGGGGCATGGGGTCATTTCGGGATTCCAGAGAACGGCCATCGTCGGGATCGCGCCGGGCGGGTTGATATGCCTCAAGCCGGGACGTATCCAGTTGGATGGCCATTTGAAGTCCAAGTGCCTCGCTTTCGATTTGGGGCACTTTGGCAAACGGTAACGATAGCCAAGCCCTCAATCGCTGGGCGTTTTTGGGGTGGAGAAATCCTCGAATCTGCGCCCTCGACTTCCGAATTGGCGCTCCCTTTTTTCTGGAATGCTAGATTTCTTGTTGTGACTGAACGAAGCCGAAACTGCATCGGCGCCGGCTTGTCGGCTTGCTTGTAAATCGGCGAGAACCACCCGGCTTGGCTGGCGGTTTTGATGTCTACGTTTGTAGATCTCAACCCATTATCCATTAGATGATTGAAGTTCTTTGAGGCTGATATTTTGAAGGCGCGATCATTCGTCCCGAAATGCCTTGATAGGTGGGTAATCAGCTAGTGGGGGACAGGTCCCCGGTCAAAGCAGGAAATCTGGGAAGGATCTGATAAAATGCATTTCAAAGCGGCCCGATTAAAAAATAGGTTACACATCTGCCCAAGTTCTGGGCTATTGTGCCGTCACACAAATGAGAAAACCTGCCTCTCCTTTGTCCATGCTGCTGGCTGTGGATGCTACTTTGCAATCCGCTCGTAACCGGCCGTCTGGGCAGCCCGGTCGTTTGGCCCGCCAGAAAATGGCGGCTGAATCGGGTTCCAATCAAAATGGGTCCGCGCCCGTTGTCTCGCCTGAAAACGCTTCGGGGTCTGGCTCCGATACTCAGATATTCACGCGCTGAGACCGCACGCTCGCTTCGCCCGGGTAATGACAGTTTCTGCCACTATCCGGGCTTTTTGTGCCCCTGATTTCAGGACCTGCTCCACATATTCCGAATCCTTCGCGAGTTCCGCCCTCTTGGCCCGTGGGCCGGCAAAGTAGTTCCAGTAGTGTTCGAAGAGGGCTTTCTTCAAATCTCCGTAGCCCACCCCGCCCGCACGCAGACGTTCCTCGATATCCTTCGCGGTGTCGGTTGGCGCGACGAGTTTTAGCAGTTGGACCGCTGAATTCTTGTCGGCATCCGGCTTGGGTTCAGCGGGGGTGCGGCTGTCCATGACGATCGACATCACCTTCTTTCGAAGGACCTTTTCGTCGCCAAAGATCTCAAGGGTATTCCCGTAGCTCTTGGACATCTTCTGGCCGTCGGTTCCCGGGACGATCGCAACGTCTTCGCGGATCTGTGGTTCCGGAATGACGAAGGTCTGACCGTAGAGTTGGTTGAATTTTGCGGCGATGTCGCGGGTGACTTCGAGGTGCTGCTTCTGGTCTTTGCCGACCGGCACGACGTTCGAATCGTAGAGCAAAATGTCCGCTGCCATGAGGACGGGGTAGGCGAATAGCCCGTGGTTCACGGCGCCGGCATCGCCTTCCGCCAACCGGGCGACCTTGTCCTTGTAGCTGTGGCAACGTTCGAGAAGGCCCATCGGAGTGACGGTGCTGAGTATCCAGGCGAGTTCCGTGTGCTGGGGTGTGTCGGACTGTCGCCAGAAAACGCATTTGGCCGGATCAAGTCCGCAGGCGAGGAAGTCCAACGCCACGTCGCGGGTGTATTGGCGACGTTTCGCCGGATCCGTCAGCGATGTCATCGAGTGGTAGTCCGCGATGAAGTAGAAAGCCTCGCCTTTGTCCTGCAGCTCGATGGCCGGCCGCATGGCGCCGAAGTAGTTGCCGAGGTGCAACGCTCCGGAAGGCTGGATGCCGGTCAAAATTCGCATGGCGCGGAAAATAGGGAGCGATCCCGGTGCGGAGAAGGGGGAAGTTCGGGTGTTCAAAAGACGAACACCCGGAAAAGCCACGACCAAGCCTCGGAAAGCCTCCGGGCGTCGAGAGCGAATCTCGGCGGCCGAACAGACCGTTACTTTTTGTCCTCCCCGACGTAGACGATTCGCGAGATCGCGTCCTTGGGCGTCCCGGTGAACCATCCGGCGTATTCGGCCATGTAGATCGCGCCGTCCTTGCCGAGTTGCATCTGGATCGGTCCACCGCCGAAGCCTCGCGCGAACGGGACGGTGTTCGTCACCGTTTGCGTCTTGGCGTCGATTGGAGCGAAGCGGACCCACTTCCGGGTGAAGTCACCGTAAAACATTCCGCCATGGAATTCCTTGGGAAACGCACCCTTGCCGGACGCGTGGTAAACCGGCCCGACCGTGACGTTTGCGCCGGCTTCATGGATGTAGGTGATGAAGGGTTTGATTGCGTTCGGGAACCGGTTGGTTTCCTCGGTTGGGAAAACGGTCAACCCGTCTCCCATGAGAAACGGCCAGCCATAGTTCCCGCCGGATTTGAGGCGATTGATCTCTTCCCAGTCCTGTTTGCGGTCGTAGCCGACCTCGCCGACGTAGACTTGGCCGGTGGTTTCGTCGACGTGCATGGAGTAGGGGTTGCGATGTCCGTAGGTGAAGACCTCGGGCGCCGCTCCGGGTGTCTTCACGAAAGGGTTGTCCTTCGGCACCGTGCCATCGAGGTTCAGGCGAAGGGTTTTGCCCTGATACATGCCGAGCACCTGCGGCGGATTCTTCGGATCGTTCCAGAAATTCTTTGTGTCGGAGGAGACGTTGTTGTCGCCCATGGAGACGTAGAGCTTCCCGTCCTTGGGGTTGTATTCAACCGCGCCGCCCTGGTGGAAGCCCCGCAACGAGACGAACTCCAGCATCACCTTCTCGCTGTCGGGTTTCAACGCGGTGGCCTTCTTGGGATTGTCGACCGTGAAGCGGGAGAGCCGGTTCGAGTAGATGCCGTTCCCGTAGGGCGGAGCGTGGTAGAGGTAGACGAATCCGTTTTTCAGGTAGTCCGGATGGAACTCGATGCCGTGGAGGCCGCGCTCGTTGGCTTCCTTTCCCTTCACCTGCTGCCAATCGACTTTGAGCTCGGCGATCTGCCTGTGGGTCCTGGTGCCGAAATCATACGCCCAGACCCGTCCGCGGCGGCCGGTGAACCACAGTCGGCCGTCCGGGCTGAACTGCAGGTAGAGCGGCTCCGGGATGTCGCCCTGCACCAGGATCTCGTAGCGGAATCCGGGTGGAAGCTTCACCGCCTGTTCGCCTACAGCGCGGCGAGAAGCGGCTTCGGTTGCCGGAGTTTTGGCGTCCGCTCCGAGCTTGTCACCCTCGGCGGCAACCATCGGGGAGTTCACGATCAGGCTCAGGAAAAGAGCAGCCCCGAGTTTTGTAACAGAGAATTTACGCATGGGTGTTATGGGAGACTGGACACGGAATGCAGCCTGTAAATTTGAAATGTTTCCAAGATTCAGCGCCGGCTCGACCCCGCAGATAGTTGTATTTGGTCATTGCCCAACGCGAAAAAGGGTTCAACTTGCCGGTCGTCTGTTCGATCGCAAGTTCTTGGTCAGGCATGGTGGATCTCAAGTGAACGTTGTTCAGTGGTGATTCTAAACCCGGTAGTCGGGAACAGTCTGTCGGATGCAGTGGTTGGTTACGGACAACATATCACATGAACAACAAGCTCTTCGTGGGCAACCTCTCCTTCAATACGACTGAAAACGCGCTCCACGACGCGTTTTCGGCCCATGGCACCGTCCTTGAGGCGAACCTGATGATGGATCGTATGACCGGCCGCCCCCGCGGTTTCGGCTTCATCACCATGGACTCCGCTGAATCCGCCCAGAAGGCGATCGACGCCCTCAACGGCGCCCAGCTCGACGGACGCGCTCTGACTGTCAACATCGCCAAGCCCCGCGAAGAGCGGACCGGTGGCGGCGGTGGCGGCGGCGGCGGTGGACGTCGCGAATACGGTGGCGGCTCCGGCGGCGGCGGCGGCGGCGGACGTGGCGGCCGCTACTAAGCGACTCGCTCAATAGTTTTTTCACAGGCGGAACCGGATTCCCGGTTCCGCCTTTTTCGTTTTCGGCCCCCAACGAATCCTTCTCATTCTCCTGCTCGAATGAGGACGCCGAGAATGAGAACCTGGAAGAAGCCGAGAACGAGTCCGCCCACCGTCTTGCGTCCATCGCTTCCGTTGCCGTAGCGTCCGCTCTTCGATTTTCTGGTGTCCATCCGGATGAACCGGCGGACCTTGAACCACTGACTACGGACAAACGCATGGCCTTCCTCAACGACAACTATCTCAAGCTCAAAGCCGGCTACCTCTTCCCCGAGATCGGCCGCCGCGTGAAGGCGTTCACCGACGCCAACCCCGAAGCCGCCAAACACCTCATCCGTTGCGGCATCGGCGACGTGACCGAGGCCCTGCCCGACGCCGTCGTGAAAGCCCTGCACAAGGCCGTGGACGAGATGGCCTCGCGCGCCACCTTCAAGGGCTACGGCCCCGAGCAGGGCTACGACTGGCTCCGTGCCGCCATCGCCCAGAATGAATTCCGCGCCAAGGGCCTCGACGTGGCCGACGACGAGATCTTCGTCAGCGATGGCTCCAAGTGCGATTGCGGCAACCTCCTCGATATTCTCGGGTCGAAGAACAAAATCGGCGTCAGCGATCCCGTCTATCCCGCCTATGTCGATACCAACGTCATGGCCGGCCACACCGGCGATGCCGATGCCAATGGTGCCTACGCCGGGCTCGTTTACCTCCCCTGCACCGAGGCCAACGGCTTCATTCCCGAGCCGCCGAAGGAACACGTCGACGTCATCTACCTCTGCTCGCCCAACAACCCCACCGGCGCCGCCGCCACCCGCGCGCAGCTCGAAGCGTGGGTGAAATATGCTTTGGCGCACAAGGCCATCATCCTCTTCGACGCCGCTTACGAGGCCTACATCACCGAGCCCGGCATCCCGCACTCCATCTACGAGATTCCCGGAGCGCGCGACTGCGCCATCGAGTTCCGCAGCTTCTCCAAACACGGCGGCTTCACCGGCACCCGCTGCGCCTACACCGTCGTCCCCAAGTCGCTCAAGGCCGCCACCGCTTCAGGCGAAATGCTCCCGCTCCATCCGCTGTGGAACCGCCGCATGAGCACCAAGTTCAACGGCGTCCCCTACATCGTGCAGCGCGGCGCCGAAGCCCTCTTCACGCCGGAAGGCAAGGCCCAGGTCCAGGCCCTCATCGAGCACTACATGGGCAACGCCCGCATCCTCAGCGACGGAGCGCGTGCGGCCGGACTCACCGTCTTCGGCGGCGTGAATGCGCCCTACATCTGGGTCAAGACCCCGGCGGGCGTCGGCAGCTGGCAGGCCTTCGACACCATCCTGCACGACGCCAACGTCGTCATCACCCCCGGCGCCGGTTTCGGCTCCAAGGGCGAAGGCTACTTCCGCATCAGCTCCTTCAACAGCCGCGTCAACGCCGAAGAAGTCGCCAAGCGCCTCCAGACGTTGAAGTGGTAGCTCGGAAGCTGTTCAACGATGAAATCACGCTTAGTGCACCCAAATTAGGATTCTACGTAGACTTCCTGAATATGTTGATTTTGAATCACTAAATCCCTTGTGAGGCTGATTAAAACTGGATCTCAGAGGAGGAGCAGGCGGATTGAGCTGATATGAGCAAACCGAACCTTAACGAGCTTTTGACCTCATGGGTTGCGTCCATTGAGGCCCGTCCACGCCTTAAGAATATTGTTTTCCCGATTATCGCGCTCCTTCCGCCTACTTTACTCGGTTCTGCCAGATACTACAAAGAGGTCGGAGACCTCATCGACTACTACCCAGTTGTTAAATTTCTGATGGTGATCTGGCCTATTTTTCCAATCTTCGCCGTCTATTTTTTCAAGAAATACCAACGAAAGAACCCGCTTACAGTCGTTCAGCTTGTCAGACTAACAGAGATTCTAGCTCGAATAGTTGGGAAGAAAACTGCTCGATTGGGTGAGGCAATTGAGGAATTGCGAAAGATCTCCTCCGCCAAATCAGGGAAACAGATCAAGAAGAAGAAGGAGATCATCGCTCATTTGTTCGACGCCAAGCCACAGATGTCTGAGATCGTTCTTGGAGTTTGTCAGCTGTTTGAATCATTCAGCTCGGCTTCCGGAGCTACGATTAAAGTTGGTTTGGCCAGCATAGGTCCCAACGGCGTCGAGGAGTTTCCTTTTCGGTATCCCCATCAATGGGCCGTCCGATCATCCTATGAAAAACTTCGTGACCCAAAAAGCGGCATCTCAAGGTCAATCAATGGAGGAAAAATCGTAGTGGTATCGAATACTCAGGAGGAATGTTCCAAAGGAGACAATGCCCGCTTTATCGTAACTCGAGATGACTTGAAGGATGAGAACTGTTCGCTCATCTGCTTTCCTGTCAGAGACTATCGAAAACAAGCCATCCCGTTTGTTCTCTGCATATCTGCAAACAAACCAGGCGTTTTTCTCGAAGACTCCACGGACGTATACCGCGACCTGCTCGAACCGTTCGGTGAACGGTTGGCACTTGAAATGTTGAATTTTCAAGTTAAACAATTTAATTGAACTCCGATAAAACGAAACCTATGCCAACGAATCATAGACCTCGCGATCTGGAAACCAATCAGACGAATGTGTCGTTGAATTCGGTCCAGATCAGAGACCATGCCGCCGAGGCTCGTGCAATTGAGGAGAATGTCTCTAGGCGTGTTGCCATATGGACGAACGCTGAAAAGCGGGCTGCATTACCGTCGAAACCCAAGCGTGTTATTGGATTTGCGGTCGAGTAAGAGGTTTTCAATCTACTCGCGCTCGGCATAAGCCGAGCGTTTTTTGGACTCTTTCCTTCTGGCTCGCCTCTGACCTGTTTCTTCGACGGCCAGCCGCTCCGCTACCGCAAGCTCCCCAAGGGCTACGTCGTCTACAGCATCGGCCGCGACCTCTCCGACGACGGCGGCAAGGAACCGCCCGCCGATCCGAAGCCGGAAGACCGCTACGACCTCACCTTCACCGTCGAACGGCCCGAGTGATCCTCGGAGCGCGGCCTTCCAGGCCGCAGCGGCTCCGACTGGTCCGTCCGTTTACCATACGACGCAGGCGTCCTACATCGATCTCCGGTGTCGCGTGTGGGTTGTTTGATGTTGCGCGCTTCGACGAACATTCCGGCCGAGGAGGAGATCGGCGCACCGCTGCGGGTCGGGAGAGCTGTCCTCTGCCCGCCGCCGTTTGCCAACCGACTAACCCGGTCCGTCAGGTCACTCCGACGGCGCGCACGGAGTGACGCGCCCTACCGGCAATCCTACGCTCCTCTGATCGAACACAGGACAACTCCGGATTGGCAATCGGCGTTGCCTTGCCGGAGTCTCCCGGACCAATTGTTTCCGCAGCACGATGCCGCATCGCCTCGAACATCCTGATCAGTTCCTCCTGCAAGCCGCCGCCGGCTGGATGGGTCTCCGCGATTTCACGTCGGCTTCGGCGGAGCTGGATTCCATCCGGCCCCAATCCCAGGACCATCCGGCGGTGCTGGAACTGCGCTTCGCCATCGCGGCGCACCAGAAGGCCTTCGCCGACTGCGAACGCTGGGGCCGTCATCATGCGCAGGTCCACCCGGCCGACCCACAGGGCTGGATCAACTTGGCGAACGCGCTCTTTTGGCAGGCGCGCTACGACGAAGCGCACGCCAGCGCCACGGCCGTGCTGGAGAAGTTCCCGGACCAGTGGCCGCTGCGCTACAATCTCGCGTGCTATTGCGTGAAGTTGAACGACCTCGACCAGGCCAAGCGCTGGTTCAACGAGTCCGCCAAGCTTGCGGAGGGCAAGGAGCTGCGGAAGCTGGCCTTGAACGATCCCGACATGCAGGAGCTGTGGGATTGGGTGAAGAAGCATTCCGCCCTTTCGGACAAGCCTTCGGCGGCGTGATCCGGGTGCGGCTTCGGGCACCAGAAATCCCCTTTGACTGAAAACCGACCTCCGCTAGGCTGGCGCGCCTGTTTTCAGGCACCCATATGGCCAAGCTGACCGTCACAGACATTTCGTTCCAAGGTCTCCGCACCTTCGTCCGTGTGGATTACAACGTCCCGATGGAGGAGAAGGACGGCCAGATGGTCATCAACGACCAGACCCGCATCCAGGAAACGCTGCCCACTCTCCGTCTCCTGATCGAGAAGGGCGCTAAGATCATCCTTGCCGCCCACCTCGCCCGCCCCAAGGGCCAGCGCGATGCGTCGATGTCCCTGAAGCCGGTCGCCGCCAAACTTTCCGAACTCGTCGGCAAACCCGTCGCCTTCGTCGATGACTGCATCGGCGCCGCCGTCGAAGCCGCCGTTGCGAAGCTCAATGCCGGTGACATCCTGCTGTTGGAGAATGTCCGCTATTACAACGAGGAAGAGGCCAACGATCCCGCTTTCGCCGAGAAGCTGGCCAAGGTCGCCGACGTGTATGTGAACGACGCCTTCGGCGCCGCCCATCGTGCCCATGCCTCGACCGATGGAGTGCCTCATATCGTCGTCAAACGCGGAGGCAAAGCCGTGGCCGGATTGCTGATGGAGCGCGAGTTGAAGTTCCTCGGCGACGAGCTGCAGAACCCGGCCCGTCCGTTCGTCGTCATCCTCGGCGGCGCGAAGGTTTCCGATAAGATCAAGGTCATCGACACCCTGTTGAACAAGGCGGACACCATCCTCATCGGTGGCGCGATGGCCTACACGTTCCGGCTCGCGGCCGGTGGCAAGGTCGGCAAATCCCTCGTCGAGCCCGACAAGACGGACGTCGCCACGTCGGCGGTCAACAAGGCCAAGGCCAAGGGCGTGCAGTTCCTCCTGCCCAGCGACAACATCACCGCCACGCCGGTGAAGACCGACAAGCTGAACAAGAAGGGCAAACCCATCTTCGACCTGCAGAATCCCCGCGTGAACACGGGCGACATCCCCGACACCGAGGAAGGCCTCGACATCGGGCCGGCTACGTCGAAGGCGTTCTGCGATGTCATCGCGTCCGCCAAGACGGTTCTCTGGAACGGCCCGATGGGCATGTTCGAGGACAAACGTTTCGCCGACGGCACCAACGCCGTGGCCAAGGCCGTGGTGGAAGCGACCCAGAAGAACGGCGCCAAGACCATCATCGGCGGCGGCGACAGCGTGAAGGCCATCAACAAGGCCGGACTCGGGGACAAGGTCACCTTCATGAGCACCGGCGGCGGCGCCAGCCTGGAGTTCCTCGAAGGCTCACCCCTTCCCGGCGTGGTGGCGCTGACCGACAAGTGATTTCAACCCTAGGATGCTGGCCTTTCCGGATGGGGAATTATCTCCCGGACCTGCGTTCGTGATTCCTAAAATTTCAAACTGAGCATGGACAAAGAACGCAAGCTGATCGTCGCGGGCAACTGGAAGATGAACAAGACGGTGGCCGAGGCCCTCGATCTCATCCGCGCCCTCAAGCGCGAACTGGGATCGGTCAAGGACATCGACATCGTCGTGTGCCCGGCCTTCACCGCGTTGAGCGACGTCTCCAAGGAGACGATCGACTCGAACCTGCGGCTCGGCGCGCAGAACATGAGCGAGCACAACTACGGGGCGTTCACCGGCGAAATCGGCGCGGGAATGCTTCGGGAGTTTTCCGTGAAGTATGTCGTGCTTGGCCATTCGGAGCGCCGGCAGTTCCAGAAGGAATCCGACGCGCTGGTCGCCGCGAAGGCCAAGGCCGCGCATGCCGCCAGCCTCATCCCGATCGTCTGCATCGGTGAAACCCTCTCGGAGCGCGAAGGCGGCCTGACCAACAAGGTGGTCGAGACCCAGACGCGCGGCAGCCTCGCGGGTCTGACCAAGGAGCAGGTCGTCGAGACCGTCCTCGCCTACGAACCCGTGTGGGCCATCGGCACCGGCAAGACCGCCACCAGCGCGCAGGCTCAGGAGGTGCACGCCTTCATCCGCTCGCTGCTTGTCTCCATGTTCGACGAGCCCACCGCCCGCCGCGTCCGTATCCAATACGGCGGCAGCGTGAAACCCGGCAATGCCCGCGAGATCCTCAGCCAGCCCGATGTGGATGGCGCGCTCGTTGGCGGTGCCTCCCTCGAGGAGCGCAGCTTCGTCGAGATCATCAAGAATTCCCTCTAAACCGAACTGTCTACCATGATCACGCTGTTCATCTGGCTTCTGACCGCCCTACTGGTCATCACCTCCCTGTTTCTCATCCTTCTCGTCCTCGTCCAGTTGCCGAAGAAGGAAGCCGGCGCCGGCTTGGCGTTCGGCGCCGGCACGGCCGACGCGCTCCTCGGCGCCGGCTCGGGCAATGCCCTGACGACGGTGACCAAATACACGGTCGTCGCGTTCTTCCTGCTCGCGATCACGCTGAGCGTTGCCTACAACCATCAGCATAATTCGAGAAAGGGAGGCATCGGGCGGACTCTGGCGGTGGCGCCCGTCGCCGGCACGCCCGCGCCAGTCAGTTCGGTGTTGGCTCCCCCGACGAACAGCGTGCTGTCGACCGCCACCTTGGTGACGACCAACCGTCCTGCTTCCACGAACCGGTAGGTTCTCCGATTTCCCATCCCAAGCCCCGACCAAGCGCCCGGTTTTCCGGGCGCTTTTCTTTGGTGGCGACTTCCGTGTTCAGCGGATGAGTCGAAAGAATGAGGCCGCGTTGGTCGCGGCGGTCTGAACCCGCAGTTCCGTGCCGGAGATGAAGGACGGATTGGTCACCACGGCCCAGGACAGTCCTGCCGGGAGTTGGAGAACCGTCTGCAGTTGGAAGCCCGGCCAGTTGGAAGGCCAGTAGAGCTGCGCGACGTTCGTTTCGATCAGCCGCAGGCCGAGCCGTGGCGGGTTGACGACGGCCAAGGCGGCGAACGCGACGTTGTTTCCCGGGAGGCCATCCGGGGTTGCACTCGTGACCGAGGCCGAGGCGGTGTTCGTCGCCAGGCCGATGGCTCGGGCCGTGAGGGTGAAGGTGAACGAATTGGAGGCGCCGAGGAGCGCGACTTCCGCCGTCATGGTGGACTCGTTCGTCGTGACGGTTCCACCGACCCCGCCAAGCGTTCCGCCGATCTGGAGGAAGTTGATCGGAAACCCGGCCGATACGACCAGGTTGGTCGCTGTTCGCGGGCCGAGATTGGCCACGGTAACGACCAGTCCGGCAATCTCGCCAAAGGCGATGGGATATCGGTCGGGAGCCAGCGTGATTCCCAGATCAGCCGACGGCTGGACGATGAACGAGTTGGTGGTCACGAACGTTCCGGCGGGCGTGGTGAGGGAGACAGGCCCCGACACCAGCGAGGCGGTGACGAGCACGTCGATCTGCCGGTCGTTGACGAAGGTGAACGGCGTGGGTGTGCCGTTGACCCGCAGCGCGGTTGCGCCCGTGAAGTTCGTGCCCGACACGGAAAACGTCACGCCGATCGGGGCGGTGGCTGGATTGAGGCCGGTGAAGATGACAGGCAGGGAGAAGTTGCTCGAAGTGGTGAAGGAGCCGTAGGGGTTCTGCGCCGTGATCGGACCGGAGGTGGCGTGCGCCGGGACCTTCATCGAGATCTGGGTTGGCGAGACTGCGACGAAGTTGGCCGTGCGCACTGTGCCGACCGCCACATTGGTGACGTCGATCAGGTTGAAGCCGTTTAGGACGATCGTCGTGTTGGTCGGACCGGACTGCGGGGTGAAATCGGAAATGACTGGAGCGCCTCCGGTGACGACGAAGTTGGTGGAGGTCGTGTTCGTCCCGTAGATCGTGGCGACGGTGAAGGGGCCGTTCGTCTGACCGGTATGGATCGTTACCCGCAGTTGCGTGCCGCTGACGACGGTCACCTTGGCCGGCGGAATGTTCGAGCCGTTCAAGCTCACGCGCAGCCCGTTGGTGACGAAGTTCGCGCCGTCGATGGTCACGTTGGTTCCGACGGGTCCGAAGACCGGGCTGAAGCCGGCAATCTGCGGGGCGAGGCCGAAGACGAAGTTCGTCGACGTCGTGTTGGTGCCGAAGGGCGTGGCCACCGTGATCGGTCCTGTGACGGCGTTGAAGGGGACCGTAACGTGGAGCTGCGTCGGGGCCGTGACGTTGACCGAGGGCGCGTTGGTGCCGCCGAAGCGGACGGTCGTGTTGCCGGCGATGAAGTTGAGTCCATTGACCGTGACATCGGCTCCGGCCGCAGCGGTCGGGGGATCGAAGGACAGCACCTGCGGGCCGCTGCCGAAGACGGTGAAGTTGCTCGACGTGGTGAAGACACCGAAGGAGTTGCTCGCCGTGATCGGCCCCGGCAGGGCGTTGGCAGGGATTCGGGCGACGATCTGGTTCTGGCCGGCTCCATTCTGGACCGAGGGCGACAGCACTCCGCCGAAACGGATTGCGGGAAGGGGAACGGTCGTGAGGTTGAGACCGTCCAGGGTGATGTTGGCGTTCGTCGATCCTGAGACGGGATCGAACCAGCGGATGTAGGGCTGGTTGGTCACCACCACGAAGTCGTTGGTCGTTGTGAACGGGACCACGCCTCCACCGCTTCGCTCGATGCGGATGGGTCCCGTGGTTGCCGTCGGCGGGACCGTGGCGTTGATCTGCGTGTCGGCGGAAGGGGCGGTGGTCGTGGAATCGAGGACGTTGTTGAAATAGACCCTGAGCAGTCCCGCGCCGCCGTTGAAGCCGGAGCCCTGGATCTGGATCGATGCGCCTCTCACGCCAAACGACGGATCGGCCGAGTTGATCACGAAGGCGGCGGCTGCCGGGCTGGCAAAACCACAGGCGACGATGGCGGCGATCCAAAGACGGGATCCACCGGGAAGGGTCCTCAAGAACATGCGGCGCAATCTGCTTCGGATCGTGTTTCCAGCAAGATCAAAGCGGGATTCGCAGGCTGGTGACTGGCATATGTCCTGCGCTCAAGCGGGAGGCTGGTCATCCGGGAACGGAGATTGGCTGGTGCAGGCCATCAAAGTGAATATCCGCGTCCAACATCAACCTTCGCCCAACGGCTCCAGTGGCATGACCATCATGGAGGTGGTCATCACTCTCGTGGTGGCCGGCGTCACGGTGGTCGGCGTGGTCAACGGCTACGTTTTCACGGCGAAACGGGCCGAATGGAACGCCTACTCGCTGGCGACCCAATCATTGGCCATGCAGCAGCTTGAACAGGCCCGGGCGGCGAAATGGGACCAGTTGTCCGATCCGCCGGTGGACGAGTTGGTGGCTTCCAACTTCGTCGATCAGGTCAATATTCTCGACATTCCGGTGACCGGAAACGCCCTCGCGGGAACCCTCGCCCTCCAGTTTCCGCGGCCGCGGACCAACTGCGCGGCCATCGTCACCCAGGCTTCGACGAACGGGATCAGTTTTGTTTTTGCGACGAACTACGTTTCGATTTGGAGCGTGTCGGCCAATCCGCCGCTCAAGGGCCTCCGTGTCGATTGTGTCTGGTCGTTCATGGGGCGATCCACCCACACCAATTCCGTGGTCACTTACCGGGGGCCCGACCAATGAGACGTTCATCCGACATCTCTCCGAATCGTCTTCGCCTTCGCCGGACGCTCGCCTTCACGCTGCCCGAGGCGTTGATCGCCATGTCGTTGTTCCTCGTCGTCATGGGTGGCGTTGTCTTCAGCCACATCTACGGGATGCGACTGTTCCAGCTGTCCCGCTCCAAGCTCGGGGCCAGCGATGAAGCCCGCCGCGCCATCAGCAAGCTCGTGGAGGAAATCCGCTCGGCCAAGATCATCCGCATCGGCAGCGGCGGCCTGACCAATTTCGCGACCTGCGGCATAACCGACACCCAGTCCGGCAACGCGATCCAGGTCTATCCGACGACCAACACGACGAGCTTTGTCCGCTACTACTGGGACTCGGTCGACAACCGCCTCAAGCGCACCACCAACGGCGTCAGTGCGGTCTACGTCGTGGCCAACGCCATCAGCAACCAGGTCGTCTTCACCGCCGAAAACCATCTCGGGCAGGTCCTGACGAACAACAACAACAACCGCGTCATCGGCCTCACCCTCCAGTTTTACCAGCTCCAGTATCCCACCATCAACATCGGTCCCGGTGGGCTCTACGACTTCTACCAACTGCGCACACGGATCACCCGTCGAGCGCTGGAATGACCTGACGCCATGAAATTCGCCCCAAGCCGCACCACGTCCCTTCGGCGATCCGCCTCGGGTTTCGCTCTGCTCGTCGTCGTGGGCTTCTCCGCGATCAGCCTTCTGGCTTTGGCGGGTGTGATCGCGTGGAGTTCCGGCAACTCGAAGCAGATCGAGCGGAACAATCTCTATTTCACCTCCGTCTCCGCCGCCGAGGCGGCCACGGAAAAGGTCCTGACAAGGATCTCGCAGGACTTCCAGCAGGACGGGGAAAGCCTCGTCTTCGCGAACATCGCCAACTACCGGCAGCTTGTCCCTTCCAGTTCTGAATCGTCGTTTTGGAGCGGTTGGGATTTCCAGAACGGTGCGGGCACCAGCGGGCGGACGCTGGTCGAGCGCCAGTTCGCCAACGTCTTCACCAATCTCGAATCGCAATACACCGGCCTCAGGGGAATGGCTTCCGGCTACCGCATCATCGCCAACGCCCGGCAGACGAACGGTTCCTACAATTTCTTTGGCGCGGTCGGTCAGGAGGTCCAGGTCGCGAACATCCCGGTCTTCCAGTTCGCCATCTTCTATAACCTCGACATGGAGATCATGAACGGACCGGACATGACGGTGAACGGCCGGGTCCACTCCAACCGCAGCCTCTATACCGATCCCGCCGGCACGCTGACCTTCAACACCCACGTCACCGCCGTGGGTGACATACGTGATGCGAAAGCCCCGGGCGACAGCCGGGCGCTCCAAACCGGTGCCATCGTCTACAACGGCGAGGTGGACTCCAAGACGATGGCGTTGACGATGCCCATCGGCACCAACAACATGCCCGAGGCCGTCCGTGCGATCCTCCAGACTCCGCCGGGAACCGAGGCTTCGAGTTCGCTGATGGGAAAGCAGCGCTTCTACAACAAGTCGGATTTGATCATCACGGTGAACACCAACGGCGTCTCCATCGGAACCGGGCTTCCGGCGACCGTCCCCCTCACGCTTTCGTCGAACGAGGTGAGCTTCCTCGCGACCACCAACGGCTCCTTTTGGGACGAGCGCGAGGGCAAGACGATCCGACCGCTCAACCTTGATGTCGGGAATCTCCGGACCTTCAGCGCTTCGAACGCGCTCCTCAGGGTTTCCCTGGGAAATCGCGACGTCCGCAGCGTCTACGTCCGCGATCTGCGTCCGCTCAACTCCGCCAATCTCGCCGCGGTCCGGGTGCGGAACGGCCAGACGCTCCCCGATCTCGGCCTCACCATTTCCACGGAGCGTCCGATCTACGTCCAAGGCCACTACAACCAGCCGACGTCCGGCCATCTGGGGACGACGAATACTTCGAACACCAAGCCCGCTGCTCTCCTCGGAGACTCGATCAACATCCTTTCCACTTCATGGAGCGACTCGAACTCGACGAATTATTCGGCGAGGAACGCAGGCAACACGACCGTCAATGCGGCGTTCCTCGCCGGAATTGTTGAGAGCAAGACCTTCAGCAACTACAGCGGCGGCGTGGAGAACTTCCCCCGGTTCCTGGAGAACTGGTCCAGCGACACGCTCACCTACAACGGTTCCATGGTCGTCATGTTCCCGAGCCAGTATGCGACCAATCGCTGGGGCAAGGCCAACGTCTACAGTCCTCCTACGCGCAACTGGGCTTTCGACCTGAACTTCATGGACTCGACCAAACTCCCCCCGGGAACGCCCGAACTCCGCACGCTCATCCGCGGCAAGTGGCAGATCATCGCTCCCGGCCAGACCAACATGGTCACGATGGTCAACTGATCAGCTTCGATCAGCGCGCCGAGAACTGCCGTTCCCACGAACCGCGGAGCGGCAGCTTCAGCACCGACCCGAACAGGATCGAACGCACGCGGGACTTCGGCACCTTGATCCGGGACGCCGCATCCAACACCCGCCCCGTCCGAAGCAAGCGCACCGTCTCCATGCCGATCAGGATGGGCCACGCGCACGCAAGACGCACGCGGCGCAGGTCGCGGGGATTCGCACAGGTGTAACGCCAACCGGCTGCGAGATGATCCGTCGCAAGGTCCAGCAACGAATCGTAAAGCGGACGGAACCGGGCCTCGTTCTCGGCTTTCGAGAGGCTCTCCGGACTCAGCCCGATCTTCAGCAGCTCGTCCGAAGGAATGTAGCATCGGCCTTGGCGCAGATCGCGCGGCAGATCCCGGAGGATGTTGACCAGTTGGAGCCCCTTGCCGAAACGCACGCCGTCCGCGAGGAAGGCCGCGTAGTCCGTGAAAGGATGCTGCGGATAAAGGTTGGCCCGGCAGATCTCCGTCCAAAACTCGCCCACACACCCCGCGACGCGATAGGTGTAGTCGTCCAGCTCCGCCATCGTCCGCAGACTGCGCAACGCGCCTTCCGTCGATGTTGGATGTTGGATGTTGGTTGTTCGATGTTCTTCCCCGACTTCAAACCTCCGCAGATCCAGCTCCTGCCCGCCCGTGATCGTCTCCAAAACGGCGCGGACCAGTCTTTGATCCTCCGTCGTGAATTGGCCGAGCGCCGTGAGCGCTTCCTCGATCCGCTCCAGCAGCACCCGCTCCGCATGAAGCCCACCGCCTGGAAGCGCCGGTTGGGCCTTGGCCAGTTGCTCAAGGTTCAACGCAATTGTCCGCGAGCCTTGGATGCGCCCACGCAGTTCATCCAGCGCCTGCAACCGGCGCTCCACCGGGACCAGTGCCGTGTCGGCGATGGTGTCCGTGGCGCGGGCCAGCAGATACGCCAGCCCGATCTGCCGACGCACAGGCGCGGGCAGCACGCGCAGCGTCAGGTAGAACGAGCGCGAAACATCCCGGAGCAAATTAGTCAGCAGATCAGTCGAAGCCATGCCAGCGCGGCGACTGAACCATGAAGCCCGCCGCACCGCCAGAGCCGCGTTCCCGGCGTGCAATCCGCCGTCGGGCGTGCCTCCCTTGTCCAGTTCCCATTTCATGCACCGCCGCATCTTCATCTTCCTCGTGTCGATCCTCGCCCTCGGCCCGCTCCGTGCCGCCGAGCCGCTGCGGATCTCGTGGACCAACAACGTGCTCGCCGTCACCGCGCCGCACCTGCCCGGCGGGCGTTTGGAAATCTGGTATCTCGAAGCCTTCCTGCGATCCGGCGCCAATGGCCGCGACTGGAACCAGTCCGTCCTCCGCCACAAGACCACGTTGCTGGAAAGCGCGGCCGATGGGTCGCATCTCAAGTTCCTCACCGTCGTGGCCACCAATGTCGAGGTGCGTCACGAGATCCGCGCCAGCGCCGACGAACTCGACATCCGCTTCATGCTGACCAATCGCGGTTCCAGCCGGATCGATCTCCAGTGGTTTCAACCCGCCTGCATCCGCGTGGCCGCCTTCACCGGGCGCACCCAGGCGGACTTCATCCGGCGCACCTTCCTCTACACGGCCAACGGACGGACCGCGCTCGATCAGCTGAGACGCACGACCAACGCCCTCTACCTCGGCGGCCAGGTCTTCCCCATGCCGGGCGTAGCCGAGGCCGACGCCAATCCCCGCCCCATCGCCCTCGACCGTCCGGTGAACGGCCTCATCGGCTGCTTCTCGGCGGACGACCGCTGGATCCTCGCGACCGCCAGCGACCGCACCCACGAACTCTTCGAGGGCGTCTACGTTTGTTTCCACAGCGATCCCGCCGTGGGTGGCCTTGATCCCGGTGAAACCAAGATTGTGCGCCAGAAGATATACATCGTTCCCAATGACCCCGACGCCCTGTTGAAACGCTACCGGCAGGACTTCCCGGCGAAGTGAATTGATTTCCAGTTTCATTTCTCCAGATGCAGCCCAGATCTATCGCGTCCCGCCGTGACATCCCGCCCTTCGCCGCCTAGAATCCACGCCATGCTGAACGTGGAGAAGCTCAAGGAATTCGTCGCCTGGTGCGCGAAGCACGTCACCGGCGATGAAAAGGGCCAGGCGCAGATCTTCCTCGACCGTCTCTTCCAAGCCTTTGGCCAGCCAGGCTGCCTCGATGTCGGTGGCGTGACGGAGTTCCGCGTCCGCAATTCCGCCGAGGACGGCGGCGGCGTTTCCTTCGCCGACTATGTCTGGAAGCCCGTCGTCCTCATTGAAATGAAGAGGCGCGGCGAGAAGCTGGAAAGGCACCGCTCCCAGGCCGAACGCTACTGGCATCGCCTTGTTCCGGGTCGCCCCCGCTATGTCATCCTCTGCAACTTCGACGAGTTCCGCGTCTACGACTTCGACACGGACGTGGACGCGCCTAAGGACACCGTCGCGCTGACGGAATTGCCCGAGCGCTGGGGGCCGCTCGCATTCCTCGCGCCCGGCAATCCCAGGCCCACCTTCGACAACGACCGCGAGACGGTCACCCGCGCGGCGGCGGACCTGCTGGCCGGATGTTTCCGCACGCTCCTGAAGCGTGGGGAATCCCGTGAACTCTCCCAGCGGTTCGTCCTCCAGATGCTCGTCGCGCTCTTCGCCGAGGACATCGGTCTTCTGCCCAAGTATTTCGTTTCGCAGGTGCTCGCGGACTGCACCAAGCCGGCCGACGGCTTCGACCTCGTCGGCGGGCTGTTCGAGGCCATGAACACCAACCCGCCCAAGGCCGGCGGACGCTTCAAGGGCGTCAGCTACTTCAACGGCGGCCTCTTCGCCAATCCGGCACGCGTGGAAATCCATGACATCGAGCTGAACCTCCTGAAGAAAGCCGCGTCCTACGACTGGTCCAAGGTGCAGCCCGAAGTCTTTGGCACGCTCTTCCAGCACTCGATGGCCGAGGATGAGCGCCATGCCTTCGGCGCGCACTTCACCCATCCGTCCGACATCATGAAGATCGTCGGGCCGACCATCGTGGAGCCGTGGAGCGAACAGGTGGAGAAGGCGAAGACCCTGAAGGAACTCTACCGGCTGACCGACCGCCTCCATCATTTCCGCGTGCTCGATCCGGCCTGCGGCTCGGGGAACTTCCTCTACGTGGCCTACCGCGAACTCAAGCGCGTCGAGGCCCGCATCTTCGAGCGCATGGAGGCCGAGTTCAAACGCGAGGCGAAAAAGTCCGACCAGATGCGCCTCTCCTTCCTCGGCGCGCAGAATTTCTACGGCCTGGACATCCAGCCCTTCGCCGTGGAGATCGCCAAGGTCACGATGATGATCGCGCGCAAGCTGGCCATCGACGAGCTGCACATCACGGAGAAGGCCCTGCCGCTCGACAACCTCGACCAGAACTTCACCACCGCCGACGCGCTGATCACGCCGGACGGCAAACCCACCGTCTGGCCCAAGGCCGACGTCATCATCGGCAACCCGCCGTTTCTGGGCTCACGCTACTTCGCCAAGGAACACGGCTACGACTACGCGCGAAAGGTTCACGCCGCTTTTCCCGACGTGCCGAAGATGGCCGATCTCTGCGTCTATTGGTTTCGCAAAGCGGTTGACCATCTTCCCGCCTGCACCGTGGAAGACCCCTTGGCTGGACGCGCCGGCCTCGTAGGCACGCAGAACATACGCAACGGAGCGTCCCGCGAAGGCGGACTCGACCACATCGCCAGATCGGGAACGATCATCGAAGCCGTAGACAACCAACCTTGGAGCGGCGAGGCGAACGTCCACGTCTCCATCGCGAATTGGGTCAGGACGCAGAACCCGGCGCTGCTTCCGGAAAGACGTAGGCTTTGGTCCAAGATCGAGCTGGCGGCTGCGGTGAAAGCCAAGCGAGAGAGAAAGAAGGGCGTCATCGCCTCCAAGGACTTCGAGCTCGACGTCCGTGAGTGCGGGTTCATCAGCTCTACGCTTTCCGATGAGACCGATGTGGCGACGGCTCGTGTGCTCCGTGTCAACGCGGAGCCCAAGCGGGTGTTCACCGGCCAGAATCCCTGCCACGAGGGATTTAAGCTGACGCCGGATGAGGCAACCGAGATGGCCGAAAAGATTCCCGGACATCGCGATGTTCTGTTCCCCTACATGACAGGCCTTGATCTCGTCGTCGTCGTTGGGCCGACACGATGGATCATCGACTTTGGACAACGGGACATGCTGAAGGCCCTAGAGCATCCCGCCGCCTTTGAACGGCTGAAGCAGCGGGTGATGGGAGATGTGCTGGAGAAGGCGGAAAAGGAAAAGGCGGCCACGGGCAAGGCCACCACCCGTTGGACCCGAATGGCCGAAAGATGGTGGCAGTTCCGGGACTGGATGCCCGGCACCGTCGCGGCGGTAAACTCGGTCGCACGCTACATCGTTTGTCCACGGGTCACCAAACGACCCATCTTCGCCTTTGTCAGTCGGGAGATCCGTCCTGACATGCAGCTCATGGTGTTCCCGTTTGAGGACGACTATAGCTTCGGCGTTCTCCAGTCGAACGCGCACTGGGAGTGGTTCATCGCGAAGTGCTCCAAGTTGAAATCCGATTTCCGCTACACGGGCGATACGGTCTTCGACACCTTCCCCTGGCCGCAGCAGCCGACAGTGAAGCAGATCAATGACGTGGCCGCCGCCGGGCAGCGACTGCGGCTCGTGCGCACGGCGGCGTTGGAGAAACTCAAAGGCGGTCTTCGCGCCCTCTACCGCACGCTTGAACTCCCCGGCGCGAATCCGCTCAAGGACGCCCACGCCGCGTTGGCCGCCGCCGTCCTCGCCGCCTACGGCTTCAGCGCCAAGAAAGACCTGCTGGCCCAGCTCCTCGCCTTGAACCTCGAGGTCGCCGCCCGCATCGAACGCGGCGAACCCGTCACCGCGCCAGGCGTCCCCAAGAACCATCCAGACCCGAAGAAGCTGGTGACGGAGGACTGTATCCGTCCCGCCGGGTATCCACCCTACACGAGCACGAATCCCGCGCTGGTGCGGACACTCGACCCGGTGCAGGCCGAGGCGGATGCCGCGCACTATTATTCCGTCAAGGAGGAGCCCCCTCAGTATGGAAAGAGGCAGGGCGAAGGATTGGGCGAGCTCGCCTGATGGATGAGGCAGCGGATAGGTTTCGTTCATCCGTCGGAGTGGCGGGCGGTTGTTTCCAGTTCACGGTAGCGGTCTTTCGATCCATAAGAGGGCCGTCCGAAACAACCCAGCCTCCCTACCTCCATGAATGTCCATCCTCCTGTTCCAGGCCAATCCCACACCTGGGAAGTCCTCTGCCACGTCTCCGCGCTTGCCGGCTAGGTGATCCCGTTCGGCAATATCATCGGACCGCTTGTCGTCTGGCTGATCAAACGCGCCGAAATTCCCGCAGTCGACGCCCACGGCAAGGAGGCGCTCAACTTCCAGATCTCCGTCGCGATCTACGCCATCGTCTGCCTGTTGCTGATGTTCGTCGTGATCGGGATCTTCCTCTTGATGGCCCTGGGCATCGCCGCGTTGATCCTGGTCATCATCGCCGCGATCAAGGCCAGTTCCGGCGAACTCTACCGCTATCCGCTGACGATCCGGTTCATCAAATGACGGGGAACGGTTGGGCCCCGGCCATACGTCCGCTGATTTTGCCCGCAGCCCAGACTCCCTGTTGGCGCGAAGCGATGTCTGCGCTATCGTCGCTGCCATGAACCTGTTCAAGCGCTGGTATGGACTGGTCGTGGTCATGCTTGTTTCCTGTTGGACGTCGGCGCAGGCTGTCATGGTCTATTCGACCGGTGATCCCGCGCACAACACGTCGGCTCCCACGGGCTCGTTGACCAATAGCGGCTGGCAGTTCGAGGGAACGTGGGGTGATTTCCTGGGAACGCCGGTGTCGCCCAAGGTCTTCGTCACGGCCCGGCACGTTGGGGGAACGGTCGGCGGCGTGTTCCGGTTCCGCGGACGCGATTATGTGACCACGGGGGTGTTCGATAGTCCGGACAGCGACCTGCGCCTCTGGTCCGTCTGCGGGACGTTTCCCGAGTTCGCCCCGCTCTATTCCGGGGTGGCGGAGATCGCCAAACCCGCCCTGATTTTCGGCCGTGGCACCCAACGCGGTGTGGCCGTTGCGGTCGGCAATGGGCTGTCGACCGAAACCAAGGGCTGGCAATGGGGTCCATCCGACGGCGTGCAGCGCTGGGGCTCCAATTCGGTCACGGCCATCATCGACGGGAACACGGTCGTGTCGCTTCCCGGCGGCACGCTGGGGAACTTCCTGGCCTTCACCTTCGATGCCGACGCCAGCCCCAACGAAGCCACGCTTTCCACCGGCGACTCAGGCGGCGGGGCCTTCATCCTCGATGCCGGAGTGTGGAAACTCGCCGGCATCCACTACGGGGTCGACGGGCCCTATAACACCAACCAGAGCGGGGGCGGTTTCTTTGCGGCCATCTTCGACCAGGGCGGCCTCTACACGGGCGGAGAGGGGAGGTGGAATTTGACCCCGAACACTCCCATCAACGTGCCGTCGAAGTTCTACTCGACGCGGATCTCTGATCACGTCGCCTGGATCAACTCGGTCATCAACGGACCGTTGCCAGAAGATCCCGCGCCCCGGCTCGAACATTCCTCCAACGTGGCCGGGCCCTACTCCACCGACACCGCGGCCGTGGTGGATCCGGTGACGAGAACGATCACGACGCCGATCCAGGGGAACGCGAAGTTCTTCCGGGCGGCCGGCTGTTCCGAACGGACGATCACCTCGGTCCGGATCATGGGGACCAACGTCGTGGTCAAGTATCAGTGAGCCGATTCCCAGCGGCGGCTGCATGAGGGCGAGAAGCCCTCTGATCACACGTTGAACTTGAAGAGCAGGACGTCACCGTCTTTGACGATGTATTCCTTGCCTTCCATCCGGTAGAGGCCCTTTTCACGCGCGGCGGCGACGGAGCCGCATTCCACGAGATCCTTGTAGGCCACGGTTTCAGCCTTGATGAAGCCGCGCTCGAAGTCGCTGTGGATGACGCCGGCCGCTTTGGGCGCGGTGTCGCCGATGTGGATGGTCCAGGCGCGGACCTCCTTTTCGCCCGCCGTGAAATAGGTCCGCAGCCCGAGAAGGTGATACGTGGCGCGGATGAGCCCGCCGACGCCGGATTCCTGCACGCCG
>JAYVSO010000120.1:0-84817 GCA_043775315.1 Verrucomicrobiota bacterium | reverse complement strand
AGTCGATCTCGCCGAGGCCATGGCAGGTCTGGCACATGCCGAGCGGCGAGTTGAACGACAGCATCTGCGGCGAGAGCTCGGGCAGACCGATGCCGCAGGTGGGGCAGCCGCGCTTCTCCGAGTAGTCGCGGTGCTGGGCCTCGCCATCGACGAGCACACGCACGTTGCCGGCCGCGGCCTTGAGCGCCGACTCGATCGAATCGGTGAGGCGTGACTTGCCCTTGGGCTCGAGGTCGAGCCGATCGACGACGATCTCGATGGTGTGCTTCTTCTGCTTGTCGAGCGCCTGCACGTCCTCGAGCCGCACGATCATGCCGTCGATGCGCACGCGCGCGTAGCCGGCCTTGCGCGCGTCCTCGAGCAGCTCACGGAACTCGCCCTTGCGGTTCTCGGCCATCGGCGCGAGCAGGGTGACCTTGGCGCGACCGGGCAGAGCCAAAAGCTCGTCGACGATCTCGGCGGCCGAGCGCGCGGCGACCGCGCCGCCGCACTGGTGACAGCGCTGCTCCCCTGCGCGCGCGTACAGCACGCGCAGGTAGTCGTAGATCTCGGTGATCGTTCCGACGGTCGATCGCGGACTGCGGCTGGTGGTCTTTTGTTCGATCGAAATGGCCGGGCTCAGGCCGTCAATCGAATCGACTTCAGGCCGCTCCATTTGATCGAGAAACTGGCGCGCGTAGGGCGACAGCGTCTCCACGTAGCGGCGTTGACCCTCGGCGTAGATCGTGTCGAACGCGAGAGAAGATTTGCCAGAGCCGCTGAGGCCCGTGATCACCACCAACCGGTCACGGGGAATGGTGACCGAGATGTTCTTCAGGTTGTGCTGGCGGGCACCTTCGACCCGGATGCTGTCCTTCGGCATGCGATGCGACAATGGACCCGGGCGGGCGAGGATTCAAACCGTCGACTAAGGGATCTGGACGATGCGGTAGAAGAACGCCGGTTCGGCCGGGACTGCGAGGTTGAGAACCACGGAGGTTGTCGATCCAGGGGCGGTGATGATTCCTGGCGGCAAGACACCGATGGTCCAGGTCACCAGATCCATCGAGGTATCGATCCGGTAGTGCTCCCCGGGGATCGTGTTCCACGTGAGCGTGTAGGTGCCGGCGCCGAGGTCGATCCGTGGAGTGATGATGGTCGGGGCTCCAGGGATGACGAGACCGACGGGATTGCTGGTCGTAGCCCGGATCGTGAACGTGACGGGGTTCACGTCGTAGTTCGGCACGGCGAGGAGCCAGCTGCCGTTAAGATTCGGGAAAATGACCGTTTCGGCCACGATGGGGGAGTTAGTTCGGATAAGAACAAACTCGCTCACCGTGCCGGAGTGGGCGCTGAGGTAGTTCAGGCTGGCAGAAGGAATTCCGCCCTTGCCGATCAACAGATCGACATCGCCGGTCAACCCGTAGACCTCGAAGTAGAGGGCCGCGTTGGTGTCCACGACGGTGAACTGGAAGTAGTTCGTGACGAGAATTGTCGGGGCCACCGTCATCGTGACGGGAACGCCGTTGGCCAGAATGTTGGTCGTGGCCGGGTTCGCGCTTTGCAGGATCCCATTGGTGGAAACGCTGGCCCGGATGCTGAACGTGACGTTGGTGGTCTCGTTGTTCGGCACGGCCAAATACCAGTCGCCCACGAGATTCGTCTGGAACGAATTGGTCCGGACGATGATCTGGTCCGAGTAGTTGGTCAGTTGGCGGCTGACCGCATCGTAGTTCACCAAGCTCGGCAACGCGTCACGCCGCATGACAAGGTCGACGTTGCCCGACGGATTGTTGATCTCGAACAGGATCGCCGACGCGGCATTCGTCAGCCGCAACCGGAAGAAATTGGTTACGACGGCTCCGGGTGTGGCCAAAGCCGGTTGCGGGACGTCGAGGACCAGGTCCACGACGTTGGTCACGGCGAAGGCGTATTCCTCGGTTACCCGGACACCATAGGTGACATTGCTAGATGTCAGATTGTAGACGCCGAGATACCAGCGTCCTGAACTGACCTGAATCGGCAGCGAATTCGAAGTAACCACGATCCGTTCGTTGTTCGCGCCGGGATTCGCCCCGATGAGCTGGAAGTCCACCGGATTGGGCAGGCCAAGCCGGTTCTTGACCACGAGGTCCACGTCGCCGCTCGGATTCAGGACCTCGAAGACCGCGCCGATGGCGTTGGTCGAAATGTCGACGGCGAAGTATTGGATCAGCGCTGTCGGCTCGATGTTCGTGCTGAGGGTGAAGCCGTTCGTGAGAACCGGGATGGCGGACGAATTGGTCGGAATCCGGTCAAACTGGATGTGCAGGCTGAACGTGCTGGTGACGTTGGGATTCACGTTGCTCACCGCGAGGTAATAGCGCTGGCCCGGTAGGAAGAACGGCGAGACGTTTACGTTCGTGCCCAGCACGCTGGTTCCTGTTCCCGGGACGCCCACGGCTGACAGCAGGGTGATGTCCCCGGGCAGGCCCTGGCCGGGCAGGCCGGTCTGGTTAAATGTCAGATCGAGCGGGCTGCCGCTGAATGAACGGAGTTCGTTCGTGGCCCACGATGCGACATAGGGGGTCTCGACCGAATAGTATCGGACTTCGGCGCCGCGGACGATGTTGGTCACGCGGGAGTCGTTCGTCAGGACCACGGCCCCGAAGTCGGTCGGCTGAAAGATGAAGCGGAGCGACCATTCGTTGATCACCGCCGGAACAGCGCCGCCGCCAACCCGGGTGTCGCGGACCTCGAGCGTCCAGTCTCCAAACGCGACCTGGCCGATGAAAGGGCTCAGCCTTTCCTCCGCGAGGAAGATTCGGTCGGGATTTTTCGGCAATTCTTCCAACGCGATCGAATCGAGGAGAAATCCGTTGGTTGTCGCCGCGATCGCCTGGAACGCGAGGTTCGTGGAACTGGAAGTCGCACGGAAAACGACGGATGTCCGGGCCCAGACCATCGAGTTGCCCAGGTTGGTGTTGATGGCCGGAACCACGAGCAGCGGCAATGGCCCGACGGTTACACTGATTTCGGGTCTCGTGTTGGAAAGCACCAAGGAGAGCGGATCGCGGTTGTAGGCGAAACGCAGGCGATAGTCCGAGCCGACCCTCAGGGCCATGTTGGTGACGATCCTCGAGTTGAGTTGTCCATTCAGCGCGAGGAACTGGGCGCCACCGGCAGGGATCGCGGGAACCGCGAAGATGTTGTTGGTGCCGCTGCCAAGCAGGGATTCAACGCGAACCTCACCGTCGGTCACCTGCCAGCCACCGATGTTCGTGACGGCGGCATAGGTTCCGTTGGTGGCGATCTGCGCCGGCTCGAAGCCGTTGGTGAAGGACGTCCGGACGACAAACGGGAACAGCCCATTGGTGAACGGAGGCCGCGCGAACTTGATCGGCTCCACGACGGTGCCGGTGATCGGCGGGAAGACGATGTTGGTCGAGATCGTGATGTTCGTGAAAACACCGCGCACGTCGACGTCGTCGATGAACACGCCCGAATTCGCCGTGAACGGGACCAGGCTCTTGAAGCGGATGTAGGAAACGCTGTTCGAAGCGGTGAACGAGTTGGTCAGGGAAACCCAGTTGCTCGATCCGGCGGAGAACGTGTTCGAGAACACCGTTCCCTGGACCCACACCGCGGCAGATGGAGGGACGGCCGGGATGTTCGTCAGTTCCGAACTGCGGGCATAGGCGAACCGGAGCGTGTAGTTCGTTCCTGGAATCGTGGTGAGAGCGGCGACAATCGTCCCCTCTTCTCCGGGATTGCCGACCAGGTCGACCGCGTTGGTTCCTTCATAGGAAGGCCCGATCAGACCACGGCCCAATCCCGCGACATCGATGCTTCCGGTTTCGACCAACCAACGTCCGGAGATGATCGCGTTTGTCTGGTAGACCTTGACCGGCATGTCCTCGAACCCCGTCGTCAGGAGGACATTCGTCACTATCGTCTGGTTCGTCCGGATGACATAGAGCGGGGCGTAGCCCAAAAAGGTCGGAAGGTAGTTTGTGTCGGAGAGAACGCCGCGGAAGCCGTTGACGTCGGTTCCACCGCGGTTCTCGAAGACGAGGGAACGGTCACCTGACGGACTGATCAATGTCACGGCCAGGTCCGAGATCCGTGGATGGGTGAGGTCCAACTGGAGCTGCATGGCGGCGATCCGCTCGATGTTGGTCAGTGAAAGAGTCGATCGGGACAACGCGTCGTCGACAACCACAGTCGAGTTGGTCCGCCCAGACTGCGAAAGCCGCGTTCCTTCCGCAGCCAGGTTCACGAAGAAACGCAGCCGCAGAGGGACGTTGAATGGGTTCGGGTTGAATACCCGCGCGTAATAAGTTCCGACCGACAGGGGCGGCGAATCCGTCCGTCCAATAGAAAGAGTTCCTCCAAGAGGCGGCTGCACGGTCAACCTCTTGTCGAAGGCGTTGAACTGGGGCACGGCATCCCGCCGGGCATACAGGTCGACGGGCGCCTGGGCTTGGGCTACGCCATTGTAGGTGACTATTATGTCCAACCGGTCCGCTTCGGGTCCGACGTCCTTGACGTAGGCGGCGTTCCAACCAGGAATGGCGATGAAGGTGAATTCATCCGTGTTGGTGGGCTGGAGGAACAGCTTGATGCGGGAGAATTCGACCCGGCCCGTGTGGTTCAGCGAATTGTCGACCAGGGTCAACTGGAAGTCCGACGCGGTTTTGCCCACAAAGTCCAGAAGGCTACCAGGACCGTCCGTGGGTCGTCCGAACAGGTTGTCGAAAATTCCGCTATCGTCCTGGACGAGGCGACGGAATCCCGAGTCCGTGTTGAAACCAAAGCTGTGGTTGTTCAGCACGGCGAAGGCGTTTCCTCGGGCCGGATCGACGATCCGCAGTTCGTTGAAGAGGTCGCCGAACAGCTCATGGGTGAACTCGTTGGTCACGACGACGCGTTGGATTCGCTCCTCGGAGCCGGGTCCCACGTAGAACACCACCGCGCTTCCGGGCTTGTCGTTCGAACCGTCGGGAATCGAAAGCGGCAGGACGGGGCGTGGACGCAAAGTGACCCCCGTTTCATCGCGGTCGAAGAACGGATCATTCGAAGCGCTCGCGAAGATGCTGAATTCAGAAGCCTGTTGGTCCTCGGATTTGACCCCGATGTAGTAGGAAGTGTCGACCGCCGCCCCGATGATGGAAATCGATTCCTCGCCGCCCCGGCGGCGCGACTTCAAGGCACCGGCCAAGACAACCGGTGACAGGTTCGTCAAATTCGGATCGGACGACAGATATAGATCAATGTCGGCTTCATCCGAAGCGCGGGCGCGCGAAAGGTTCGGGGGGAAGAACGTCCGGATAAGCAGGTTGGTGCCGCCGTCGGTAGTCAGGTTGGTGAAGACGAAGAACCGCCACTGGTTGGTCTGGCCGTTCGCCGGATATGCGCCGATCAACGGCGAACTCGCACCCACACGTTGGCTGGTCAGCGGAACTCCGTTCGTCAACGTCGTCAGCTTCGGACCAGGAAAATAACTGTCGGGCTGCGGTGTGACCGTCATCGAGGACGCCGTTGTGTCGTCGGTGGAAATGACCAACGCGAAGTCCTGGACAACATCGTCCGGATGGGCCGACACGGCGTTGACGTTGACCCGGCGGCCAATGACGGCGACGGCATAGTTCGTCCCCAGCGGAGGAGCGATGAAGATGCTTTCCACGTTGTTCACCGAGTCGGCGGATGCGACCCCGTTGGTGTCGATCGCGGCCGAGAAATCGGAGCCGCCGCCGAAGACGTTGCCGTAGTAGACCTCCATCGTGGACAGGTTCGTCACCACGAGATCGAGGTCGTTCACGAGCTTCACGCCCGCCCGTGGATTGCCCGGCGGATCCGTCCAGACCAGCGTGACCCGCAACGGTCGACCCGCCGCCGTGTCGCTAACGGTCACTTGGCGCGTGAAGCCGTCGCCCGTGGCGAGCGCATTGGTCGGGCTCTGGTCGAACATCCGGACCGGCCATGTGTTTTCATCCGCGGACAACATCGCTTCACGGACGGAATTGGTCAGACGCGGAATGCCCCAACCCTGATGGTTCATCCGGGACGTCGTGCGGTAGTCGTAGAACGGACTCGCGCTTCTGGAACCGTTGACGAGGAGCGCCTTCATCATGGCCGGACTATTCGTTCGGCGGAGGGCCGTCGGGAGTTTCTGCTCAAAGAACTCCTGCATCAGGGCGAGCATTCCGGAAACAGCGGGGGCGGCCATGCTCGTCCCCGTCGCGAAGCCGTAGAACGGTTTTACCGGCGCATCGATCTGGTCGAGGAGCGCGGATATCCCGCCGGACCCATCAGAGGTCACCACGATGGAGCGGACGTTGACCGAGATCGCGAACCGGTTGGTATTTCCGATGCCGTAGTCGACCAGGCCCGGGGGAAACGGGGACGGAACCATCACGGCCAGGTTCGTGCCCCGGAAGGTCGTCGGCGGGTATCCCACGTCGGCCACGAACACCAGCGGCGGTATCTTGACCGGCGAATCAGCGTTGGGAACAACCTGTAGGACGACGCCAACCGTCGGAGGCGTAGTCGGGATGTTCAGTGTGAAATAGTTCGTGGCTCCGGGCTGGATACGGACGTCCTCATGGAGGGAAACGATGAACCCTGGGGTGCCTCCACCGGCAATTCCACCAGCGGTGGCGTTGAGGAAATTTGTCGGCCTGGTTGAAAGGACGAAGGTGCCAGGCGCGACGAGGTCGGGTTTGAAGCGTCCGAAGGTGCCTTCGGTTCCCTCGCCGACATTGCCGCGGCTCGAGTATCCGGCAACCTGGTTGTCGCTGTCCGTCCAAGGCAGGAACATCTGGTTGGTCACATTCCCCTGGATGAACTCGTTCGTGATGTTCCTGAGCTGCTCCAAAGCACCCACCGTGATGACGTTCTTGGCCGTGCCAGGCGATGAAATGGAGTCCGCAATTCCGAAGGTTCCGTTGTCGTTTCCGGCGCCCTCGTTGCCTGCGGCAAACACGAACAGGACCGGCTGCGATCCGGAAACCTCGGGCAACGAATCGCGAACGGCTGCGTCGAAGCTGGCGGCCGAATCGTCGTATTCGAAAGTCTGGAGGTAGCCCCAGCTGTTGTTCGAGATCAGCGCGTTCGTCAGCGCGGCGGAGCTTTGCAGGAAGGCGTCCGAAACGGCCGGCCCGATAAGGCGGTTCAGCTCCAAGGCGTGCAACCGGGCCGCGGGCGCCATGCCACGGAAGTTTGCTCCGTCGGTGGAGCCGGGCGCATTGGTTGCCGGCGGTGAATTCAACCCGGAACTGGCAATGATGCCGGCGACGTGCGTCCCGTGCCCTTCCACGTCGGTCAACACGCCGACATTCTCGCCGGTGACACGGCCTTTCAGATCGGGGTGAGTGGCATCGATTCCGGAGTCGGTCACCGCCACGAGGACGTTGGTGCCCGTGAGGTCGAGCCAGTTGTTGGTGGCGATGACGTTCGTGGTGACGCGGAGCCGGAAACGCGTGAGATCGTTGGCCAGCTTGCGTGTAGGAGCATTCTCGATCGACTGCACGGCGTCGATCCGCGCGAGCGCGGCGACATCCATCGACGCCCCGGTGACGATCAGTCGGCGGCCGAACGGCGACGAATCCTCGCGGACAACTTTCAAGCCAAGGGCTTCAACGGCGGCCCGCCCGGCCGCAGCCGTGTCGTGGAACAAAGTCACAGAAAGCGCGCTGTCAGCCGGCAGGCTCCCCTGCCCCATCGCCGCCGCCATCAACTTGGGCTGGATCTTGTAATAGGGCTCAAAAGGAACGACGGCCTGGATGCGCGAATTGCCCGACAGACGCGCCTCCGCCCCGGGGTCGGCCCGGACGAGATAGGCGTTGTTCGGTATATAGGAAATCACCCGACCACCCGCTGAGGCGATCGCGTCACGGAACGTCTTGTCGGTCGCACCGCGCGCTTGGACGATGAAACTACGGTTCATCTGCGGGTTGCCGCGCAACGCCGGCGCAATGTCCAGCACAGTTCCAACGGCCGAATCGATGAACGCGTTTTCCAGAAGGATCGCGGACGTCTTGTTGAAGAGGGCGGCCGGCTTCTCAGCCGAGTTGCTCAGGCGGAACGGAAACCGGTTCGTGGTCTCGCTCTTGGCCTGGGGAGCTGTTCCGGCGGCGGGCACCGGCACAGACAGCGTGGCTGGCCCCGCATCAAGGCCAACCGCTCCGGCCTCGCGTTTCGCCTGCTGGACACGGTCCGCTTTCCACAGCAGGGCGCCGGCGAGCACGACGAGCATCGCACTCAGGAGGGCCCAACCTTTTACACTCAGTCGCATAGAAATCTTGTTACTCGGGACGCGCCTATTCGGACGGCAGGACGTCGAACTTCTCCAGCACCACCACGGGATTCGTGATGGACCCCTCCAACCGGATCAGGCTCCGGGTGACGTATTCGCCCATGACCTGGTAGTTGGTGACCATGTTCTCGTATCCCGTATTGAACACGATCGAACGTTCGGCGGGTTTCAGTGCCTGTCCATAGGCGTAGATCATGTATCGGGGCTTGCCGATCGTCAGGAGGGACAAGGTTTGGCGGGGGATCCATTCGTAGGCGGCATCGGAAATTCCGCTGGCAATCTGGCCGGGAGCCTTGTTGAGGAACGGCGATTCGATCGTCATCTGTGGGACCCTGAGGATGTCGCCCACCTTCGTGAACATGCCGCTGGGGGCTTGGTTCGTGCGGAAGAAATGCAGGTTTGTCACGATCGACTGCAGGCCCGACGACGACGGCTTGATCGTGTAGGCTTCGAATCGGGGCGCGGGGCCGAACTCATCAATAGCGGGAAGGTTGTTCGAGATCACCACCACTCCCGAAAGAAGAGCCGACCAGGATGCGATGTCGGGCTGGTTTACCGAAAGCAGCCCTGTGTTGGCGGCGTCCGCGAAAGTCGTCGTGAAGGTGTCGACCAGCTTCCAGTCGTTCGTGGGATGCGACTCCGCATAGCCAGCCCAGGTGAGCCACTTGTCTTTCGGATCGGGCCAGGATTTCAGGTAGATCGTCTGCCATGGAGTGCCCCGATGGACCCGCCCGATTTGGCCGACCCCGGCCAGCTTGTTCGTCGGGAAATCCCAGTCGTCCGCCTGACGGATGAGAGGATCCTTGTAGAGGACATTGGCCACGAAGTCGGGATCGGAAGAGACGGTGTCTTGGAGAGCTTTGGTCGTGCCGGGGAAGCGTTTGTTCCCCCAAGGGCGGTAACGCACGTTCAGCCCTCCCATCGTCACGAGAATGCTTCCCGAGTTTGTCACTGTAATAATCGACGGGGATCCGGGAAGGGTTCGCGCCAAACGAATCGGATTGGCGATCGTTGGCTCCGTCAGGTCGGCCGTCGTGTAGTGGACCAAAGGGTCGTTGGCCGAGTAGACGGAAACCATGTTCAGACTGTCGACCACGTCGAACGGCGCTTTCCACGCAATGCTAGAAGCAACCGCCGGATTCGTTGCCAGCCCGCTGATCGGCCGCAGCCCGCAGAAAACACGGAACGCATCGATCTCCTTCTGCCGCTGGGAAACGATCCCAAGGGCGTCGTTCCACTGATACGGCGGCGGAAGTTGGGAGACGTTTCCAAGGCTGATGTCCATCTGGCTCTGGATTCCGTTCGTCGCCCAGAAACTCGGAGAATTGTTTCCCGGGCTGCCCAACGCCTGATCGTTGAGCATCGCCAGGATATTTGTGGAGAAACCAAGTCCATCGAGGGACACGTAGTCTAGGATGACCCCCGGCTGACCGGTCGTGGGGTCCACCGCCGTGGCATCGACAATCGCGAACTGCAGCCGGTAGGCCACGTTCAGATGCATGTCCGGAGTCGCGAGCCCGCCGGCCCATAGATTGGTGTAGCCCTGCGCCGGAAGGAACTGGTTGTTGGTGACGTAGTAGACCGAGTTTGAAATGCGAAGCGTCTCGGCGATCAACGGGAGAACGAACCGGGTGCCGGCCCATCCCGAATCAAGGTTTACCGCGAACCGCTGGGGAAGGGTGCTTGCGCCGAGAAACAGGCTGTCGGCACCCCGCACAATTCCAAGGCTGTTCGTCAGCGAAAACACCGGCTGGTAATTGCCGATGATCTTCAACTTGTTCGCTGTCGGCTGGTAGGCGTTGGTGTAGGGATTCCACGCTTCGATCGCGAACTGGTTGGTGATCCCGAAGATCAGCATCTGATTGGTGCGGACGGGAAGCGTGCCGGGCTGGATCTTGGTGACCTGCAATTTTCGCTGGATCGCGACACGGGACAGCAGCGCCACTTCGTTGAGGTTGGGCAGGCCTTTCCGCGAGCCGATGACCATCGGGATGCCGTAGGCGACCCGATCCACGTTCAAACCTGCCTGGCCGACGCTGGAGTTGGTCGCGATGGTCCCGAGGTCGAACACCCGATTCTGGACGCGTCCTTGGTCGAGGATGTTGGTGCCGTATTCCACCTGGTAGCCGGAGATTCGAACCAAGTTTCCCTCTTTATAGAGTAATGGGCGAAAGACAACCGGCCGCGGATTGGGTCGAGTGGCTTCGTAGAGATTGGCCGAGAGCTGGAGCAGCCGGTGCAGCGCAGGGGTGTAATGGTTCGTGGGGTAGACCGGAATGTTGGTTATGCTGAATCCGTTCGGGATGAACAGTCCCGCAAAACGGTTCGTGCCCCGGACGGCGTCGCGGATGAGCCGGTCGGCGACGTTTGTGAAGAAGGCGATCGGACTCCAGTTTGTCAGGACCTGACCGACCGCATTGACGGCCGGATCGTTGAGGTAGTTGAGATTGATCTTGCCGCCGGTCTCGGGCTCGGAGGCGACGCCCATCTGGGAAAGCAGGCGGTAGAATGTGTAGCGATCGTAGGTCGAATTGTTGGTTCCCTGGAGACCTTGGACAAAGGCGGCTCGTGATTTCGAGGAGTTGAAGAAATCTTGGACGTCCGTGAAGACGTTGGTGCTCGGACTGCCCGGCCAAGGCTGGGTCGCATCATCCAAATCAATCCCCGATGAGAACGGGGGCGCGAAGACAGGCGCCTTGGCGTAACCATCGACGAGATCGTTTTGGAGATTGGTGACCCCGTTTGCACCAAGGATCGAACGCACGCTCAACTGGTTGTTGGCATTGCGCCCGTAACGATAGCGGAGGATCGAGTTGGCATCGTCGAACGCCCTGCCCCGGTTGTTGACCGCGACGCTGTTGAAATACTCGTAGTCGAGCGGCAGGTAGACATTCGTGTTCAGGTCTTTGAGGAACGCCGCAAGGTTGAGCTCGAATGAACCCACGCCCTGATTCCGGAGGAAACCATCGCTCCCCATCGTAGCGGGAAGGCCACCGCCCTGATAGTTGCCCTTCGAGTAATTGTGCATCCGATTCACATCGAGCGACATGGTCGCCGGGAGCACGACAAAGGCGAAACGGCCGACCGCACGGTTGGTCTTGGAGTGGCCGAACTGGGGTTTCTCGAGAACGCCGATCCACTCGGGATCACCCACGGCGTTGACCGATCCGATGGAATTACCCAGGGCATCAAGGTTGGCGATCAGGCCATTTGTGTCGAAGCGGCCGTTGCGGTTGAAATCGAGGAAATACCGGAACTCGCGGGCTGCCGCAGAATTGGCGTTGGTCTGGACGAACACGGGCAGGCGAGGATCGAAGAACAGGTTGGTCAACATCTGCAGGCGGTTGGGTTCGCTGAGCGCCCCGCCTGCGATCGTCCGGTCCCAATTCACGTTGTCGAAGCTGCTGACCCCGGGATCAAACCCGGCTTGGTTCTGATACGTCCGAGACACCATCAACGGGGCGCTCCCAAGGTTCCCCTTGGCCGCCACGAATCCGAAGATTTCCGCCTGTGCCCGGGCGGCGGCGGCTTCGGCGAAATACTTGGACTCGGTCTGCGTGATGGAGATCACAACGGACTGGCGGTCGCGGCGCGACAGGGCGAGGAATGCGACCGCGAGAAAAGTGATCACCGACAACAGGAGGAGCGTGACCACCAGGGCCACACCCTTACGGAATTCGTGACGGGAAAGATTCACAGGGATACGCCTAGCCGGATGGGAACGCGTTGGCGGAAGAAATGGACTCGATGGGCGTTGCGCTTCAGGAAGTCCGAAGTCGCCACCTTGTCGGCGAGCAAAGCCCGAACCTGGGTCAAGGCCTCGTGCTCCAGAAGACCGATCTCAACCTCGACATACGACGGAAGCATGTCACCGGTGTATATCTCCGAAACACCGTCCGGGAACCGGGACCAAACGCCCAATGTCTCAAACCCGGGAAGCCGCCGGTAAACGCCCAATTCGGATACGAGGTTCGTGACGCGGCCCGACTCGACCCGCTCCACCCCGACATTGCTGGTCCGGATTGAAAAATGAACGACACCGTCAACCACGCGGGAATACCGGGTCGGATCGATGTTGCTGATCTTGGTAATCGTCGGTTCGATCAGCCCATTCGCCGAACTGTCATCAAGAAACAGACGATTTGTCACCGAGGTCAGGACGGAGGACTGGTACCGATACAGGCTTCCGATCACGACGTCCTGCGGCGAGTCCCATGGGTAGGCATTGGAATCAAGGTGAGCCACAAGGAACGCAGTCCGAATCCACTCATCCTGGGAACGGTGGAGGACCAGCAGCTTCTGCATGAACAGCTGCTGCCTGGGGGAAGCGACGTTTAGGGGAAGAGTCACTCCACCCGACGCCGACTGGAGTGGCGTCAGCAGACTGAAGGCGTCGGGATTAATGTTTCCCCGCCCCGAAGGCGAAAGGTCGGTCAATACCCGGGTCACCATTTCAATCGCGGCCCGGCCCGATTCCTGGACGTCGGTCTGGTTGAAGCCCGTCTTGAACGCCCGCGTCGTCTGGTTGAAAGCCCCGAGGAGCGCCGTCACGATCAACACGAGCAGTCCGACGGCCACGATCATTTCGACCAGGGTGATGCCGGACTCGGATCTGCGGGATGCTGAGTGTCCGGGTTGCATTACAGGGATCCCTTCGGCGATTTCAGGGAATAGGGCCTGACGGAGAACAGCTGGGTTCCCCCGAACATGCCGGCATCAATGATCTCGCCGTTGAAATTGGAGCGGAAAACCAGCCGGTTGTTGCCGACGATGGTTCCGTCGGGATTGCTGGGCCAACGGAACGTCACCCTCAATTCATGAAGGTTGGCCCGAAGGTTGGCCCGCATCCTGCCGTCCAGAACGGGATCCCTCGACGTGGGGATCGCGCTAGTGGAGGGCTGGATCTGGACGTCGACGGAATACCAAAGAGCCAAGTCTTGGGAAGTCGTGTCTGTCGGAGACCAACCCAAGGTCGCCGATCCGTTCATCGACCGCATGACGGCGTGGGCGCTGGCGACTTCGGATCCGTTCGTCTGGAAGCCGTGGCGGACCGACAGAAGCCCGATGACCTGCTCGTTGAAGAACGGACTCCCGGACGGGAGGAACACGAGGAACGGAGTCCCGTTCGTATCCCGCCATTCGATGCGACTCACGACGTTGCTGAGATACCCGTTCTGCTTGATCCCATGCGTCAGACTTTCGATCAGATACTGCGCGTCCTGGTTCACCATCGTCTCCTCGCGGTTGTCCCGCTGGGTGTTCATGCCTGCCGGCAGGACGCCGATAACAGCAACGAGCGCAAAACCGACGATCGCGATCGAGACGGCGATCTCGATCATCGTGAAACCGGCCGCCCTCAGGCGCCTGTTCCGGTTTCTATGTGTGGAGGGAATCATCAGTTGAGCTCCGGCTTGTCGATCCGGCCCCGGCCCGTCAGCCATTCGATGTGGATGCGATAGAAGTTGCTGACCGAGTTGCCAAACGGTTCCTGCTTGGGGGTGCCAAGATACCCGCCTCCACCATCCGTCGCATAATCCACGGTGCCACGCGCCAAAGGGATCGACACGTCCTGGAAGCGGCCGGCATAGGACTCCGAAATCAGTTGTCCCTGCGCGTTGAAAGCGATGTAGGGAAGTTTCACCGGCGGGCCGTCGCTCGTCGGAACCGGGAAGAACCGGTATCCAAAGGCCCTGGTCGGGAGGAAAGCTGTTTCCGTGAACCGATCGTCTGGATTGGCCAGCTCACGGAACTTGATCTCGCCGATGAACACGCCCTCCGGGAGGAATTTCCATTCCGACAAGTAGCGCGGACGGATCAGACCCGGCTGTTCGCCGACCGACCGTTCCGAATAGAGGGCATACGATTGGAACTGGGCCGTCGCAATGTTCGTATAGGCGGCCCCGAGATCGGATGGCACGAGTCCTCGCACGGTTGAATCCCCGATGCCCGGTCCAGTGAAAACCATGTAGACGGTGGAACGTGTGTTGATCGCCCGGGCTTTGGCGAACGCCACGTCATCCTGCAATTGCCGGGCGGCGGCCGTCATGGCGTTGGATTTCCCGAAGCTGGACGAGACCGGGATCGCTATGGCGGTAACGATGCCAATGATTCCGATCACCACCAGCAATTCGGTCAGGGTAAAACCCCGCCGGAACGCGGACCTAAACCGGATGGTGGTTCCAAGGTTCATCCTTATTTCCAGCTAAGGACGTTGTCCCGATTGACCCGCTGCAGACGATCCAGCAAAGAATCGGGAAATGCGGGTTGGGAAGTGCTGAATTCCTTGTCAGGCCCGGCGGACCAGACCATGGCTTGGCCAACCAATTCAGTGTCCGCTGACCCCTCTATTTGCGAGAGCCCCACGGCCCTCGCGTTCAGGACAGAACGACTATAAACCCCGTCTCGGACCCGGTTGTCATTGTTCAGGTCCAACGAGATGAAGTAGGGGGTTCCCCACGGATCCCGGTAGATGCCGTCGGGTCCGATTCCAGCAGCCTTGGGATCCTGTGTAAGGCGGGCGTTTAGAAAGACTGTCTGCTGAGGATTCCTCCGTGCCACCACATTCTTGAGGGCCGCCGTTTGTCCACGGTTGATGAGGATCGCAATCAGTGGGCTGTTGTCCTTCACCGCGTTGAACTGCGCGTCGGGAGTTGGACCATCGGTGCCGTAGGGGGCAATGATTCCGTCGCCCAGCGTGAAATCATTGGTCCGCACCCCGGCAAACGGAAACGGCATCGCGTTGTGCTGCGAGTAATAGCCGTTGATCGCGCTGACGATCGCCTGCATTTCGATCTTGGCCTGGGCGATCTTCGCCTTCTCTTTAACTTTGGACAATGCCGGGAGAAGCATTCCCGCGATGATGCCGATAATGGCGATCACGACGAGCAGTTCGATCAGCGTGAATCCCCGTTCCGTGTTGTTCTTCATAGGGTTGGGCCGGGTTTCTGAACTGCCTGGAGCGGCCGCGGCAACATAAATCGCCTTCGGCCAGCGCACGGAATGCCACCGCACCGGCAACTTGATCAACCTCGTGGCGGGCCTGGGAGAATTCATCGCTGCCTCCTTTTCCAGTTACCAACAACCACCGTTTTGTTTTGAAACGTGATCTCGGCCCACAGGTCGAACGATCCCGGGTTGTTGGTCGGACTGGTCGAGTTGTAGCGCCACGGATTCAAATCCGGGGCGCTCGCAAACAGGCTCGGACCCTTTGCTGGAGCTACGAGAACCTTGGCCGCACCCGCCCCGGGAATCGCGCCGGCGGGAATCTCGCGATAGTTCAGCGGCAGCATGCTCGTGAAGAAATTCTTTCGCGATTCATCGGCGGAATTGGCCAGACCCTGCCTGCCGAACAAGTTCTGGAGGGTCGGGTCGGAAATAGTCTCGTTGCCCAATACACTCCGATAAAGACCGGACGCAGGAACGTGCACAGCCCCGGTCAACTCGTAGAACAACGGTGAAAGGGCAGTCCAATTGGCATTGCCCTGATTCCCGTTGTCTGGTGGATAAAAGCCAAACTTGGTCTTGTAGTCCAAAATGGCCAACTCCACCTGGCGCATCTGGGCCTCAACCAGCTTGATTGTCCGCTTTTCCGTGATCGTCTTGGTGGCGACCGCCGTCATCGCAGCCAGTGTCGCGATGATGCTGATCACGATCAGCATCTCGACGAGGGTGAACGCGGATTCGATTTTTCGGCTCATCGGCCCCCTCCCCTGACTCGTGTCTGCTGGGTTGGTTGATTCTCACGAAGCTCAGCTTCCAGGCGTTCGCTAACCCACTGTTTTATCATGCTCTGGTAATTCAGGAAACGGCCCTTTGCCAAACGTTTGATCCTTCCCAAAAGCCTCGGATCCATCCTCAACGAGATGCTGACTGATTCCGCGTTCTCAGCCGAATGGGTGAGCGCCGATTCCATCAGCCGCACGTCGAGTTTCGTCTCCGCCCAATAGGCCGCCTCCGCCGACTCGCTGTCGAACATTGGAACCTCTTCCCACTTCGATATCTTGTTCATGGCGAAAACTCCAACTGCTGATCCATCCGTCGCTGATACATAAATCGTTCCTCAGCTTCGAACCGACGAGCGTGAACGATCCGGATCGATTTTCCATTGGTCCGGTAGACCGAGAATATCCCCGAACCGCTTGAACCAACCCCCAAGTTGAAGAACCGAGCCTGAACAGAAAACCGGGGGGAATCAGGCATCAACTTCAGCGAGAAAGGATCATCGAATGAACTCTCTACCTCCTCGAGCGGGAGATCGGATTCCAATGTGAAAGGTGGATTAGCCCAATCGAAGTCCATGACAGCTAGAATCGGCGGTGTTCAATGTGTATGCATTGTATTTACACCGCCAGTTCCAAGAGTCAACTGGCAATCTTACTCTGCGGGGCCGTCGCCTGCTCCGATCTTATCCATCAGAACAATCAGGGGCAAAAACAAGGCGATGACGATGCTACCAACGATGACAGCGAGAAAGACGATCATGACCGGTTCAAGAAGCGAGGTCATCGCGGACACAGCGTTGTCGACCTCTTCGTCATAGTTGTCCGCGATTTTTAGGAGCATCTCAGGAAGCGCGCCTGTCTGCTCTCCGACGTCGACCATGCTGATCACCATCGGTGGGAACACCTTGGATGCTTCGAGAGGCGCCGTGATTGTCTCACCTTCTTTAACACTCTCATGAACCGCTTGAACGGCATCCGCGACCACGACATTTCCGGAGGTTTCCCTGACGATCACCAATGATTGGAGAATTGGGACGCCTGAACTGATCAGGGTTCCAAGGGTGCGGGTAAACCGCGCGATGGCGACCTTGTTGATCACCGGTCCAACCCCCGGCAGGATTAGCTTAAGACGATCGAAGAGCTTGCGACCTCTCTTCGTGCTGACCGCGAACTTGAAGATGATGAAGAGGATCACGATTGCGATCACAGCCAGGAGAAAGTGGTCCTTGAGGATGTCCGAAATCTTGAGGACGATCCGGGTAAACTCGGGTAAATCGGCACCGTTCAACATGCCGGCGAAAATTTCCTTGAACTTCGGGACCACGACAATCATCAGCAATGCCATGATCCCGACGGCCACAGTCATGACCGCCGCAGGATAGAACATCGCGGCAATGACCTTGCCCTTGATGCGCTCGGCCTTCTCTTGGAATTCGGCGAGACGTTTCAACACGACTTCCAGCACACCGCCCAATTCACCGGCCTTCACCATGTTGATGTAGAGGCGATTGAAAATCTTGGGATGCTGGGCCAGCGATTCGGAAAAGGTGCTGCCGGCTTCGATGGAACCGCCCAACTCTCCGAGGATTCTCTTCAGGGTCACATTTCGCTCCTGTTTTTGAAGCACGCGAAGACCGCGCAACAAAGGCAACCCAGCCTCAACCAGAGTGGCCAACTGGCGGGTAAACGTCGCGAGGACCTTGGCTTTGACTCCGTTGCCAAGCCCGGGAATCCGCAATTCCATCGCCCCCTTCCCTTTGCCCTTCTTGCCCTTGGCGGACGCCTTCTTCGGGGCGGTCTTGTCCATCTCCACAACCTTGGTCGGGAAATAGCCCATCTCCTTGATCCGGGAAATCGCCTCGTTCTGATTGGCGACGTCAAGGGTTCCCTTGGTCTCCTTACCCTTCTGATCCATCGCTACATAGCTGAATGTGGGCATAGCTGTTCCGGGTTAGGTGTATTTGACGACTTCTTCGATTGTTGTATCACCGTCGAAGATGCCGCGCAAGCCGTCCTCGCGCAGCGTGACCATGCCCAACTCGACAGACTTCTGCCGGATGACAACTGTCGGGGCACGTTCGTTAATGAGGTTGCGGATCGGCTCCGTGACGACCAAAAGCTCGAAGATGCCTTTGCGCCCCTTGTAGCCGGTGTCGTTGCAATTGGAGCATCCACGGCCGTAGTAGAAGGCCTTGTCGCCGATGTCATGCGGGGACAAATTCAGCTGGGACAACTGGGATTCCGTTGGTTCAAAGGGAGTGCGGCACTTCCGGCAAACGGTCCTGACCAGTCGCTGCGCGAGGACGCCAAGCAGTGTCGATGAAATCAAGAACGGCTCAACGCCCATGTCTACCAAGCGGGTCACAGCGCCGGGAGCGTCGTTCGTATGGAGCGTGCTCAAAACCAAGTGGCCGGTCAGCGATGCCTGGATCGCGATCTGCGAGGTTTCAAGGTCGCGCATTTCCCCCAGCATGATCACGTCGGGATCTTGGCGAAGGAACGCACGAAGCGCTTTACCGAACGTCATTCCAGCCCCCTCGTTGACGGCGACCTGCATGATGCCTTCGATGTCGAACTCGACGGGATCTTCGACGGTCAAGACCTTGATGTCGATCGTGTTCACCCGGCGGAGGCATGAATAAAGAGTCGTGGTTTTTCCGCATCCGGTTGGTCCGGTCACCACGAAAATCCCGTTGGGCTGCTCCACCGCCTCGGAAACGTAATCCAAAATGAGCTTGGGGAACCCAAGCGTCGCCAAGTCCAGGTTGACCGCGCTTCGGTCTAGCACACGAAGCACGACAGATTCGCCAAACTGCGTGGGAAGCGTGGATACACGAAGATCGATTTGCTTTCCGCCGATCGGAACACTGATACGTCCGTCCTGAGGAAGTCGCTTTTCGGAGATGTCCAGGTTGGACATGACTTTGATGCGCGAAATCACTGGTAGCGCCAGATCCTTCGGCGGCGGGGCCATTTCATAGAGGGCTCCATCCACACGGTAGCGGATCTTGAACTCGTCCTCGAACGGCTCGAAATGGATGTCGGACGCCCGGTCCTGGACAGCCTGTTGCAGGACGAGGTTCACAAACTTGACGATTGGCGCCTCGTTTAGGAGATCATCGGCGTCGGACTCGCCCGCAGCGACTTTCGCGGCTTCCTTGGCGAGCTTCGGATCCTTCTTGATGTCCTGGGCGGCTTCACGGACGGAACCGGTCTCGGGACCGTAACGCTCTTGGATGACTTTCAGGATCTGCTTCGGATCCGCGACCACGGGGACGACATCGCGCTTGAGCGAGAATCCAAGCTCGTCCATCACCGAAGGGTTTAGGGGCTGCGCCAGCGCGATCTGGAGCGTGGATCCGTATTCCGCGACCGGAACGACCTGATGGAGGCGCGCGATGTTTCCCGGGACGGTCTTGAGCAACTCGGGCGTGAATTGAACGCCCGACAGGTCCACCACCTCTGTGCCGAGCTGGTCAGCCATCAGCTGAAGCTGCGTTCGGGTGTCGACGAAGCCAAAGTCCACGAGCACTTCACTGACCGGTTTCCCGGTTCGCGTGTGCTCGGACATGACTTCTTCGAACTGCATGTCATCAAGCAGGCCTTTCTCCTTGATCAGCTGCAGAAGCGGGTCGGCCATCGTTTTATCTCCAAATGGGTTGTCGGCGTGAAATCACTGGGTGCCGGCGGCGGCATCCATCTCCTGGAACTTCTGGATCATCGTCGTTGGATCGTAGGACTTGGTGATGCAGTCGTCGCGCGAGATGAGGCCTTTTTGATACTTCTCCATCAGGTAGCCATCAAGCGTGACCATTCCGTATTTGGCGCCGGTCTGAATGTCGGAACCGATTCGGAAGGTCTTGTTGTCGCGGATCAGCGCGGCGATCGAGGGTGTATTGACCATGATCTCATAGACTGCCACACGCCCCGGCTTGTCGGCGCGCGGCAGGAGCAGCTGCGAAATCACCGCCTGAAGGACGGTGGACAGCTGGATTCGGATCTGGTCCTGCTGGTTCTGGGGAAAGGCGTTGGTGATACGGTCAATGGTCTTGGCCGCCCCCGTTGTATGCAGCGTGCCGAAGACCAAGTGGCCCGTCTCGGCCGCCGTGATCGCCGCCTCCATTGTTTCGAGATCGCGGAGCTCGCCGACGAGGATGATGTCGGGGTCCTGACGGAGGGCGCGGCGTAGGGCCTCGGCGAAACTCGGAACGTCGATGTGGACCTCGCGCTGCGTCACCACGGCTTTCTTGTGCGTGTGGTAATACTCGATCGGGTCCTCGATGGTGATGATGTGCGCGTCATCGCGTGTCTCATTCATCAGATTGATCATCGAGGCGAGCGTCGTCGTCTTGCCCGATCCGGTCGGGCCGGTAACCAGGATGAGACCGCGCGGCTTGTGGAGAAGGTTGTGGATCGTCTCGGGCGGAAGGCCGATCTGCTCCAGGGTCAGCATCTTTGAAGGGATCTGCCGTAAGACTAGGGCGAAGTTACCCTTCTCCTTGAAGACGGAAACACGGAACCGGGCCTGATCACCAAATGCAAAGGCAAAGTCGGCACCACCCCGTTCGCGGACCTGCTGAATGTGATCCTCCGAGGTGATGCTGCGCATCAACTCCTCGGTGTCTTCGGGCTTCAACTTCGGACCGTTGACGCGGACAAGGATGCCGTGGAGGCGAATCGCAGGCGCCGTAGCGACCCGGAGGTGGAGGTCGGCTGCTCCTTCGCTCACTACGAGCTGGAGAAGGTCTGACATCGTATACGACATAGATCAGGATTTCTTCAGGGAGATTGTCTTGAACCGTTCACTCATGGTCGTTGGTCGTTGCCTTGATCACTTCTTCCGGCGTGGTCAGGCCCGCGAGGACCTTGCGGATTCCGTCTTCACGCAGGGTCCGCATGCCCATCTCCCGGGCCCTCACCCGGAGCACGGAGGTTGGAACCTGCTCGTAGATCAACTTGCGGGCTTCGTCATCGATGCAGAATACCTCGAAGATGCCGAACCGGCCGCGATGTCCGTTGGTGCAGCTGTCGCATCCCGGACCGCGGCGGAACTTGGCGTCCGGATGCTGCGCCGGATCCAGATCAAGCATCCGGAGCTCGGCTTCCGGCGGGGAATAGTGTGCGCCGCACTTCTTGCAGATCTTCCGGACAAGGCGCTGGGCCATGAGCGCACGGGTGGCGGACGCGACCAAGAACGGCTTGACCCCGATGTCGACGAGACGCGTGACCGCGCCGGGAGCGTCGTTTGTGTGGAGCGTCGAGAACACCAAGTGACCGGTCAGGGACGCGTTGATCGCGATGGTCGCGGTCTCCAAGTCACGGATTTCTCCCAGCATGATGATGTTGGGGGACTGGCGGAGCATGGCGCGCAACGCCATCGAGAAGGAAAGGCCGACGATTTCGTTGACCTGGACCTGGTTGATGCCGGCCAGAACATACTCAACAGGGTCCTCGACCGTGATGATCTTACGGTCGGGGCGGTTGATGAAGTTGAGGCAGGAATACAACGTGGTCGTCTTTCCGGAACCTGTCGGGCCGGTGACTAGGATGATGCCGTCCGGAAGACCGATGAGGCGTTCGAACGTCTGCTGGTCGTCCGAGAAGAATCCCAATTCCGCCAACCCTAGCCGCAGGCCGTCCTTGTCCAGAATACGCATGACCACGCTCTCGCCGTGGGAAGTCGGAATGACCGACACACGAAGATCGATGGTCTTGCCGCCGACGTTTGCCTGGATGCGTCCGTCCTGGGGAATGCGCTTCTCCGAGATGGACATGTTGGACATGATCTTCAGGCGGGCGACGACTGAAAATTGCAGCTGCTTAGGCGGACCCTTCATCTCCACCAAAACGCCGTCGATGCGGTAGCGAAGGCGGAAGTTCTTTGCGAGTGGTTCCAGATGGATGTCGGACGCCCGCATCTTGAACGCCTCGACGATGATCTGGTTCACCAACTTGATGATCGGCGCGTCTGCGTCGTCCGAGCCCGCTTTGGTGCCTTCAAGCTTCTTTTTGGCCGTCTTGGCGGTGACGGCTACATTTCCCTCCGTGATGTCCTGGGCGATTTTGCCAGCTTCGTCATCCCCGCCGTAGTAACGCTTCAGCGCGTTGTCGATGTCCGCATCCGTCGCGACGCACCAGGCGACGTCCCCGCGCACCATGCGCTGGATGCTGTCCGCCATGTCCAAGTCGGACGGGTCGCTGACCGCGATGGAAACAGTGCTGCCGTTTTTGGCGACGGGGATCGCACGGTAGCGTTTCGCCACGTGCCGGGGAACGAGGGCGATGATGTCGTCCGACAGCCTCTGTGAAGACAGGCTGACATACTCCGCACCGAAGTGACCGGCCTTGGCCTGGCCCACGGCTTCGGCGGAGACCACCTTCTTGGCGACGAGAGTGTCGACCACTCCTTCACCCTTGGCTTCTGCCTCTTCACGGATTTGGGCAAGTTGACCGGGGTCAACCGAGCCCATCTCCACGAGAAAATCTATCAGGTAGTCGTCTTTGGCAGCCACAGCAGCGATCTTGTTAAGGGAATTGGTCCGGAGAAGGAACCACAGCGGAACTTCGCAGTTCAATCCCAAACCAGTTAAATGTCCTTTTGCGCCGGACTGCGCCGCAAAGAACTTCTGATCGGGTCATTTCCCTTCGATCGCGCTGGCGTAACCCGGAAGAGTCCGCAGCCCTTGAAACCGCTGGTCCGCGGCGCCCGCCGCCTTGAGATCTGGCGCCTTCGCGTTGGTGGCCAGACGCTGATTGCTCAACTGGATCGCCGTCCTCAGCGAATCGAGCGCCTGCGCGGCCTTGCCGCCCATCGCTTCGATCGCCGCGAGGTCGTAGTGCGCCTCCGGATTGTCGGGCTGGATCATGACAAAGCGCCGCATGCCGACCTCGACCCTGGGTAACATTCCCCATTGGCTGTAGTATTTGACCGCCTCGATCACCGACGCGGCGTCGGCCGTCGGCGATTGCACGATCTGGTCGAGGACGTTGACGGCCTCGTTGGTCGCCTTTGCGCCAAGGGCCTGACCGAAAGCCTTCCAGGCATCCTTCATCACGTCCGCGTTGCCGCCTTTGCTCATGCGCTCGAGGTCCCGGACAAGGCCCACGATCGCGCCGTTGTCGGGATCGAACTTGAGGCAGGTCTTCGCAACCATCAGGGCCTCTTCGAAACGGTTCTGGGGTGCCAGAAGGTTGATCAAGCGGTAGACCGCTTCAGGGCTGTAGGGACACAGCGCCAGCGCCTGCTTCAGGGCAAACTCGGCTTCCTTGAGCATGCGCTCACGTTCCGCCTGGGTCTTCGGCGTATACTGCGGCGGCGTCGGCACTCCGCCCATCAGACCAAGCCGCCACGCGTAAACACCGGCGATCGAGCTCCGTAGTTTCGAGAATGCCTTCTGGGCGTTGTCGTCGCGCACAAATTTGCGGTCGCCGGTGAACCCCTTGTAGTCTCCGTGCAGGTAGGTTCTCTCCGCCCACTGGCAGATGTTGCTCAACGAGGTGTCGTAGGTCATCCACTTGCCGATCGTGCGCTCCATGTATTCGCTCCAATAGCGATGATCGCGGTCAACGATGTCCTGGGTCAGCTCGGGCAAAGGCTCGCGGTTGATCTTCATGATCACTCCGAAAGGAGTCAGGTAGGGGAACATCCAGTCGAGGGGGAAGCTCTCCTCCACGTAGAACTCGTTCTGCGGATTTTTGTCGAAGATGACCCTGGTCAGAAGACCGTTGATGGCCATGACCGCGACCTGGCCGGAGACCTGGACCCGGCCGGACGGATCGATCCGGAAATCTTCGCCGGGCTTCAACTGCTGGCGCGAGTGCCGGAGTTGCGCGTCGGTCAGGTAGTCGTTGAAGGCCTTCGCTGAGTCTTCCGGCGAGGGCGTCTGGATCTCTCGGTCCGGATACAAACCACCGACGCTGGGAACGATCTCCGGATAGGCGGCCTCAAGCAGGAGACGGTTCAAGCGAACACGCGTGTGGCCCAGGGGATTCTCCGCGATGAACTTGGTCAGATACGGCGAGATGGTGACGCCGGCAAATCGGCTTGGCTCCCAGATGGACGGTCCATCGATGATGAGATTCAGATCCTTGGCAAAGGCGGCGGACAACCGGGCGGCGGCGGCGCCGCCGAGAAGGTTCCGTGTCTCGGGCGAGACCTTGTCGCGCAGGAAAGCCCCCAAGGGAGCAGGTCCGCCTTTGCCGATGATCTTCGCGGCGAGGGCTGCCGGATCCTTGAAATGGTCCGCCTTAAAGAAGGAGGCCCCGACACGGCGTTCCTTCTCGATGCTGTCGCCGATTCCGAGGAATACTTTGTCCATCAACTTGGCGCCCGGCAGGAACCTGGTGTATTCGAACTCCTGGAAGAACGGGGGATCCTTCTGGGTGCTCCGGTTGTAGTGGGCGCGGATGTAACTGAGGTAGGTGCCGTCGGCGAGGGCGTTCTGAGTGATGATGTAGACGTCGCGACGGTCGAATGCGGGATTGGCCCTATCCTTCGCTTCTACGAAACTTTCGCTGAAGATCATGTAGGTCGGGTTGAATCGGCCGGGATCCGTTCCGCCAAACAGCACGGCGTCCTTCGCCATCGCGGGATACAGCGGCTTTCCGTCGGTTCCCTTGGGAGCCGGGGCCATCTTTGTATCCATTTCGGGATGGAACATGTCGTGCCCGAACCAGTATCCGAAATAGTGGTCCTTCTGCTCGTTGTCATACCAGTGCGACATGACGGACCAGAAAGGCGTCAGTCCGACGAGGCCGATGAAGGCAAAGAACGGCAGCCGCTTCTTGCCTGCCTGAACCAGGAGAAAAACTCCGATGGTCAACCCGAACAAAACCAGCGATGCGACCACCGAGTGGAAGTTGAGACCATCCCGCAGCGTCAGGATCAATCCCTGCGTATAGACCGACAGGCCCGAAAGACCGTCCATCGTCTTGAACTCCTCGTGAAGCGTGCTGGCCAGGCCGAGGAAGGCCATGATCAACGCCGTCGCCGAACCGATGACTGCCCACTGGCGAATCTCCTCATACCGCGCGACCAAGAACGCCGCCATCAGCGCGAAGCCGTAGCCGACGCCCATGGAAATGAAGACATGGGATGCGGTGAAGAACACCTTGTGCAGCTCCCTGCTCTGCCGGTCGAGCCCCGGGTTCAGCAGGATCAGAAGCAGCAACGAAAGGCACAGATAGACCGCGCCTAGCCCGATGATCCAAGCACGCTCGCGATTGGCCAGCATCCGGAAGAACAGGAACGGCGTAAGCGCGACGACCAGCAGGAGCATCGTGAACTCCTCGCGCGCGCCATCCAGGTAGAGACCCAGCTGGCCTGCAAACTTCAGCGGTTCGCCCAGGGGGTTCACCGGTTTCACCGACTCATACTGGCCCCGTTTGACCGCATGGAGAAATCCTTCGGCCGTGCGGGCGTAACCCCAGTTCATGGGCGGGTTCGTCATCGAAGCCACCGGCATGTAGAAGTAGCCCACTGCTCCGAAACCCCAAAAGACCAGCGACACCAGGGCTACTCGGATGAAACCCTCCACCACGGACCAGGATTTGACGCAGACGAACACCGTCACCGCGAGAACGCCCAGACCCAGGACAAATGCCTTCATCAACCCCAGCAGCGTGAACGCCAGAAGGACGAGGACAACCAGCGCCATGAACGCCTTCACAAATCCCTGCGTGACGACCGTGAAGTAGACCGATCCGACCACCGTCATGAGGCCGATCGCGTTGAACACAAGGAACAGTGCCCCGTTTTCCTTGAAGACGGAGATGTTGCCGTTTGCCGACATGAGCAGAGCACCCAGATAGGCGACGGAACTGCCGATACAGAGTTCGCGCCCGGCGTCTTTGTTCGCCGCCCCCACAAGAACGAGGATGCCCACCGCCGCCACCAGCAATGACATGTGGTTCGTCAAACAGATGCCGAAGAAGAACATCGCGTAGTAGAGGTAACGAAGCTGGTGCGGCGCGTAGATCCAACGCAGCAGGAACGTCAGCGTCAGCATGAGCGAAAGCACGCTGAGGGTGTAGACCTCGACGATCACCGCCTGGCTCCACATGTAGCCGTTGAAGCCCATCAGCAGCGCCGCCACCAGGCCGGTCACGACACAGATCACCGACTCCTTCTTCCGATCCAACGTCTTCAGGGCCTCGATGCCCTCGATCATCATGCTGCTGCCGCGGGAAACCAGCAGCGCGATCAGGCCGCAGGACAAGGCGCTTGCCACCGCCGACGAGAGCGAAACCCGCCAGGCGATGTTCGAAAACGGCACCAGCTTCGTGAACAGCCAGGTGTAGAGCGTCCAGACCGGGTAGCCCGGAGGATGCGGGACACCCGCCCAGTGCGAACCGACAGCGAGTTCACCGGAATCCTCCAGCGTGACCTCCGGCGAGATGGTCAGCCAGTAGCCGATCAGCACCACCAGGGTCGCGAACGCGAACGTGAACCAGTCGAGTCTGCGGAAGAGACCCGGCACATGCACCGGCACCGCGGGCGTGGTCGGCGCGGACACGGCCGCTTTCTTCGCTTGCTTGCCGGACCCCGGCTTTTCCTGCTGCTTCATTTGAAATCAATATGGTCGGTTGGACCGGAAATGGGCGCTACTTCAGTGGCCGGGGCTGCGGTTTGTCGATGCCAAAGTGGCTTGTGACCAGACGTTGACCTGTTGCGAGTCGAAACCGGCCTTGGAGCCGTCGAGCCACGAGCCAGCGAGGAGATTTGAGCCCAATAGGCCATTGGTTGCAGACCCCCCGAAGCCCATCCGGCCACCCGGCAGATCCATTTGGAGAACCGTCAAAATCGCCAGACAGGCAGCCACCGCCGCCGCCCCCGACAACCTGGCCCAGAGCCGCCGGTCAGGCAGGGAAAAGCACGCGGCCAGTCCGTCCGCGTTGGCGGCGCGATGGTCCCCACCCCTACTCCGCGGCGCGAAGATGGCCGAGTGAACGCGGCCCGAAGGAGTCCGGGCCTTCCAGTTCTTGAGTGTCTGTTCGATCTCCGAGTCGTTCATGGAATTGTTCTCCTACAAGGCAGGTTCGCAGTCTCTGGATCCCGTAGCGGTAACGCCCCGCCACCGTGTTCGGCGAAAGGTTTAGAAGCCGTCCGATCTCCTCGAGCGTTTGACCCTGCCAAATCTTCAGGACGATGACCTCACGCTGTTCCGTCGGCAGCCGTTCGAGGCAGCGCATCGCGGAACGTTCGGCCGGAGGAATTTCATCCGTCCCTTCAAACCAATGCCGGGCCTCAAGCTCACGGGTAATCCGGCGCCAGAGGCCGCGGTGAAAGTTCAGGGCGCGGTTCCGGAAGCTGGTCAGACAATACCATTCCGGCGCATCCGGCGGTTCCGGCAGCTTCAACAAGGCGAGAAACGTGTCCTGCACGACGTCTTCCGACTCGGAATGGCTCAATCCCAGCGCCCGGCCATAGAGGATCAGCCCGGCCGCCTTGGCGGCGAAGAGCCTCTCGCACCATCCGTCCTGTGGGATTTCGTCAGCCACGTCACCCAGAGAGACACCGCCGACATGGAATTTGTATGAACTTTGCCAAGATATTTTTTTGGCCACCCTTCCGGAAACGGATCCGTCCCCTACTGGAGACCCAGCAGCTTGCCGCCTTGGAAGGTGATGAAAGCCAGTCCCCAGGCGAGAACCAGCATGTAGGCCCATTGGAAGATCGGCCACTTCCACGAGTTGGTTTCGCGACGGACAACAGCCACGGTGCTGACGCATTGCAGGGCGAAGACGTAGAAGACCATGAGCGTCACGCCGAGCAATGGGGTGTAGAGCGTCGACCCGTCTTCCCGCTTCTGGTCGCGCAACGTGTCTTCGAGGTCTTTGGTCACCTCGTCGCTTTCGCCTAGGTTGTAGACGGTGGACATGGTGCTGACGAACACCTCCCGCGCCGCAAAGGATCCGATGATCCCGATGCCGATCTTCCAGTCGAATCCCAGAGGTTTGATCAACGGCTCGATGAGCAACCCCATCCGACCGGCGAAGCTGTGGCGAAGTAGTTCGCCCTGTTTCTGCTTCTCGAGACCGTCGAGTTTCTCGAGCAGCGCAGCTTCGGCCGAGTTCGTGGAGGCCTGCGGTTGGGCGAACTTCGCCTGCAAGTCGGTCAAAGCCGTCTCCAGCGCCGCACCTTGCAGGGCTGGGAAGACCGTGGTCGCGGCAACGCTTCGGTCCGATTCGAACTTCGCCTTGATCTCGGGACTCTTTGGATACGTCGCCAGGAACCAGAGCAGGATGTTGATGCCGAGGATGACCGTTCCCGCGCGCTTGATGAACATCCTCGAGCGATCCCACATGTGCCGCAGGATGACCTTGGGCACGGGGCGTTTGTAGGGAGGCAGCTCCAGGATCAACATCGGTGGCTCGCCCTTGAGCAGCGTGGCCTTGAACAGCCAGGCCATGGCCATCGCGCCAACTATGCCGAGCATATACATCGCGAGCATCGTCAGGCCTTGAAGTCCGAACACGCCCAGGACGTTGATCGCGGGAATGCAGACGCCGATCAGCAGCGTGTAGACCGGCAACCGGGCCGAGCAGCTCATCAGTGGAGCAACGAGGATCGTCGCCAGCCGGTCCTTCGGGCTCTCAATCGTCCTCGTCGCCATGATTCCGGGAATGGCGCAGGCGAACGAACTCAGCATCGGAATGAAGCTCTTTCCGTGTAACCCCACCCGGGTCATCAATCGGTCCATGAGGAACGCGGCCCTCGCCATGTAGCCGCTGTCCTCCAGCAATGCGATGAATAGGAATAGCAGGCAGATCTGCGGTAGAAAGACGACCACGGCCCCGACGCCCTTGATCACACCTGACGTCAGCAAACTGTTCAGATCACCCGGCGGCATCGACGACGAAACCTTGTCGGCCAGCCAGGCAACGCCGGCGTTGATCCAGTCCATCGGGTAGCTGGCGAACCAGAAGATGCCCTCGAACATGAGGAACATGATCGCGACGAAGATCAGCGAACCCCACCACTTGTGGGTGACGATGCGGTCGGCCTTGTCGCTGAAGGATTCCCTGTTCGGGTCGACCCACGTCGTCACGGCCCGGTCGATCGCCGCCACGCGGGCATAGCGGGCTTCGATGGCGACGCTGCGCCACTCGACCGACGCAGCCTCTAGGCGTTGGCGGGCTTGGAGAACGACTTCCTCCAAGTCCGTTCCGTAGTGGGCCGTGTTCTTGGAGAGGACTTTTTCGTCGCTCAGAAGCAGCAGCGCTTCCGCATCGGCCGATGTCTGACGCTGCGGCGTGTTCTTTCGAAGCAACGCCGAGACGGCTTCGATCTCGACGCCAAACGGAATCGGCAATTCGCAAAAGGTGCGCGGCAGAGTGCGTTTGGTCCCCCGGGTCGCCATGTCGCGAATACGGCGCCGCAGCTCGGGCATCCCCTGCCCTTCGTTCGCGACCAGCGGAACAATGGGAACGCCCAACGCCTGCGAAAGCTCCTCGGGATTGATCTCGTGGCCGCTGTTCCGGGCCACATCCATCATGTTCAACGCAACAAGCGTGGGATACCCCAACTCGATCACCTGAGTGGCGTAGTAGAGGTTGCGCTGGAGGTTCGAGCCATCGAGCACGATGACCACCAGCGACGGCGCGGGCACTTCCTGAACCCTATGGAAAAGGATGTCGCGGGAAACCTGCTCGTCGATCGACTGGGGACTGAGGCTGTAGGTTCCCGGGAGGTCGAGGATGATGACCGGTGTGTCGCGAGTGGGAGAAACGGCCGAGTCGCTCTTTTCCCAGATCAGCCGGCCTTCCTTCCGTTCAACAGTGACGCCGGCGTAGTTGCCGACCCGCGCGCGAAGGCCTGTGAGGGCGTTGAAGACGGTCGTCTTGCCGCTGTTCGGGTTGCCAGTCAGGGCCACGTAGGGAACCGATCCCGCTTTGGCCTCGGACATACCGTCAGGACTTGGCGTGGGTGAACTCATTCTGAAGCTGATGGGCGAATCCGGTTGTTGCGGTTCACGCGGTCTTCACGAACACCAGCGCGGCATCGGATCTTCTGAGCGACAAATGGTATCCCCGGACCTTGATCTCAACCGGGTCCCCCATGGGCGCGAACCGGACCAACTCGACTGAGGTTCCGACGAGAATGCCCATCTCCATCAATCTGGGCTTGTGCTCGGGAGCCACCTTGAGTTCTGCGACCACGGCCTTCGAACCCACTGCAAGGTCGGTCAGTGGTTGCGACGTGCCGGGCATCTTACGCCACCCTCCGGCTCATCGGCTGCACCCAGATATGCTCCGCCAGCTCCTTTGAAATCCCGAGCCTGGCGTTGCAGACTTGGCAGATCACGCTCGCCTGCTGGCTGACGAGCCTGATGGTCTGGTCTTCGGTGAATCCCATTTCGCGCAGGCGCTTGGACGTCTCGGGCGGCGCGGAAAGCCGCTTCACTTGGACAGAGGTGCCGACCGAAACTTTGGAAAGCGGACAGACTTCCCCATGGGGACAATCCTCGGCTTCTTTGCAGGCTGACGGCGGTTGCTTCACGACGATGCAGAAGTTCTTTCAGCCGGGTCCACGACGCAAGGCACCTTCTTGTCGTTCGCTTGCCATCCATTGTCGCTGATATGCGCAAAGGTGCGTGACCGTTATGCCGTGAACGATTTAGCTCCCGGTGTGCGCTTCCAACTTCTCCTCCTTCTGGTCGCAACCATTTCCGTCAACGCGGCGAACTGGCCCCAGTTCCGCGGCGAAGGCGGCCTCGGGACGGCCGAAGGTTCCGCACCGATCCACTTCGGCCCCGGATCAAACCTGCTTTGGAAGGCGGAGATTCCCGCCGGCAACTCGTCTCCCGTGATCTGGAGCGACCGCCTTTTTCTGACGGCGAGCCCCGGTTCGTCGCTTGAAACGCTTTGCCTCGACCGAAAGTCTGGCGCGGTCGTGTGGAGCGTTCCGGCCCCGGCCGTGCCGATCGAAAAGACCCACCGCATCGGCAGTCCGGCTTCGTCGACGCCCGTAACCGACGGCAAACGCCTCTACGTCTACTTCGGGTCATACGGCCTGCTCGCTTACGATTTCTCGGGAAAAGAACTCTGGCGGAAATCCCTGCCGGCTCCGGTCGTCGAGTTTGGATCGGGCGGTTCTCCAATCCTAGCCGGCGGAAATCTCATCCAGATCTGCGACCAGGACACCGGGTCGTTTCTGATCGCGGTGAATCCAGCCGATGGAAAGACGGTTTGGCGTGTCGAGCGGCCGGCCTTCCGGCGCAGCTTCGCCACTCCGTTTGTGTGGAAGCATGACGGACGCGAGGAGATCATCGTGCCCGGATCGATCTGGCTGAAGTCCTACGATCCCAAGGACGGATCGGAAAACTGGACGGTCTCCGGCACTTCGCGGGTCGCCACGGCGTCGCCAACTTCGGGCGACGGACTGCTGTTCACCTCCTCTTGGAACATCGGCGGCGATGAAGACAGCCGTGTCGCCATGGAGCCGTTCGCCGAATTCGCCGCCATCAACGACCGGAACAAGGACGGCAAGTTGACCCAACAAGAAATTCCGTCAGGCCCGGTTCGCGATCGTTTTTCCCAGATGGACTTGGACAAGGATAACATCGTCACCGGCGAGGAATGGGAGGAGATGCGGCAGATGTTCGCCCGTGCCGGCAACGCCGTGATCGCCATCCGTCCAGGTGGCCGTGGCGACATCACCAAGACCCATCTCGCGTGGCGAGTCACCCGCAGCCTGCCCTACGTATCGTCGCCTGTTTTCAGTGCCGGACGCCTGTTCACCATGAAAAACGGCGGCCTGCTGTCGTGCTACGAGGCGGCCACCGGCAGACCCATCGTTCAAGACGAACGCGTCGGCGTGGCCGGCGACTACTACGCGTCCGGGGTGGCGGCGGGAAACCACGTCTACTTCACGTCGCAAAGCGGAACCGTGATTGTGGTGACGGCCAAAAATGATCCGAAGGTCGTCGTCACCAATCCCGTCGGCGAACAGGTCATGGCCACCCCGGCGATTGTCGACGGTCTAATTTACCTTCGCGGGGCCAAGAATCTTTGGGTGTTCGGAAACGCCAAATAGCCGCTTGCGGCGGCGGCCCCGCTCCCTAGCGTCATCCCATGAAGCACCTGTTCTCCTCCATTGCCGCCGCTTTGGTATTGGTCGCAACCGTCCGCGCGGCCGATCAGCCACCCACTCTTGCGATCGGATCCAAGGCGCCCGACTTCACTTTGCCGGGCGTTGACGACCGCAACTATTCCCTGAAGGACTTCGCGGCTTCGAAGGTTTTGGTCATCGTGTTCACGTGCAACCACTGCCCGTCCGCGCAGTATTACGAGGGGCGTATCAAACAGTTAACGGCCGACTACAAAGCCAAGGGGGTGTCCGTCATCGCCATCTCCCCGAACGACCCGAAATCGGTCACGCCAAACGAGCTGGGGTATACCGATTTCGGCGACTCGTTTCCCGAGATGAAACTCCGGGCGAAACACGCGGGCTTCAACTTCCCCTACCTCTACGACGGAGACACCGAAGCGGTCTCGCGCAGCTATGGACCGGTTGCCACACCACACATCTTCATCTTCGATGCCGAACGGAAACTCCGGTATCAGGGCCGCATCGACGACTCGGAGCGCATCCAGTCGGTCAAAGTCCACGACGCCCGCAACGTGATCGACGCGCTTCTCGCGGACAAAGAACCCCCGGTCACAAGCACCAAGGTCATCGGCTGCTCCGTCAAGTGGGCCGGCAAAAAGGAAATCGTCCAACGCTACATGGACAAACTCGCCGCCGAGCCCGTCACGATCTCCAAAGCCGACGCCGACACGATGAAAGCCCTCCGCAAGAACGAAAGCGGCAAGCTCAGGCTCGTGAACGTCTGGGCGACTTGGTGTGCGCCGTGCGTCGCGGAGTTCGATGAACTCGTTACCATCAATCGCATGTTTCGGGGTCGGGACTTCGAGTTTGTGGCCGTGGCGATGAACCGGCCCGACGAAGAAAAGGACGTGCTGAAGTTCCTGCAGAGGCAGCAGGCCTCGAATCGCAACCTCATCTTTGGATCCGACGACCGTGATCCGCTGATCAACGCCTTCGACCCGGAATGGGCAGGCCCTGTTCCCTACACCCTGCTGATCTCGCCCGAAGGCAAAGTCGTCTACAAGGAAAGTGGAAGCGTCGACCCTCTCGCCCTCAAGCGCGCCATCGTGAAGGAGCTCAACGCGCGGAAGCCCTACTAAGTGACTGTCGCTGGCCGGCACGAGTGCCCCACAAACTGCCGGAGATAGGCTGGAGCCGCGCCGTTTTCCGTTGGTTCTACCCCGGAAAACGGGACACACGACAGGACACGGTCAGCACGCACTCCGTTTCCAAGCGGACCAGAGTTGTCCAATTCGTTGCTACTCCTATGATTGGTCTTCTCATTGGGCCACTGCGTCTTGCTTCGGTCCATTCGTCCCCATTTCGTCCGGACCACAAAACCCCTTCGCTGGGTCGTTAGTATGACACGGAAGTCTCAGAATCGAGAAATTATACTTGTGAATCAATTCGAGACACGGTTAGATCTATTTGTGGCACGAAACAGTAGTTCACAACGAAATCTGGGCCGCAATGACAGGAAATTTGACCCTAACCAAATCGAATCAACAAGGAGATCAGACATGAATGTTCCAATAAACTCGACCCCATCGCGCCTGCCGGCCAAGTGCCGGAGGATCTTCGCCGGACTCGCCTGCGGCGGCTTGCTCGCGGCCGGAACCGTCGCCGCGTCGGCAGCAACCATCGTTGATGATTTCAATGTGGAACTCCCGGCAATTAACTTGCCGACGACGTTCAGCTCTCCATACACCTACGTTTCTTCGCCATTCGTCACAGGATTCACCGTCCTCGATTCGCTCTGGGATCCAAAAAAGATCGCGATCGTCGCTTCCTCTGCAGATGTCCACACGATTTGGGCTTATACTCCAACTGTTCCGAGTCTGCTTACAGGTGGCGCCCGTTTTCTGGCAGTCAACGGATCGGAGACTGCAGGTGATATCGTATATCAGAAAATCGTCTCAGCGACCAATGGAGGGACGTATTCCTTCCAATTCGACTTTACGATGCTGTTCCCAACCGCCTCGGCCCAAGTTGAAATGACGGTCGAGTATTTGGATGGCGCCAACCTCACCATCAGCGGAGTCACAAGTCCCACGGTAGCAAATAGCGGCGTTAACACTTGGGTTACTCAATCTCTGCCTGGCGGCGTTGCTCCCGCCGGCACGGCCAAAGCCCGGATTACGATTGCCAATTCCCAGACAGTATACGTAGGCAACGACTTTGGTATCGATAACGTCGCGTTCACGGAAACCCTGCCCCCCCCCCCGCCGCCGCCGGTGACCTGCGTTGGCACCGGCACACTCGGGTATTGGAAGAACCATCCTGCGGCTTGGCCGGTCAATGCCATCATCATCGGAGGTGTCACCTACACCAAGGCCCAGGCGATTGCGGCAATGAGCACGTCTCCCGCCGGCGACAAGACCTACACCATGTTCCAACAACTGGTGGCTGCGCGCTTGAATGTGCTTATCGGCAATGTTTCCACCTGCATCGATTCGACCATCGTCGCGGCAGACGCATGGCTGACAACGTATCCTCTCGGGTCTAAGCCTCCGAAAGCAGCTTGGTCAACAGGCGGACCGCTTGCGACCCTGTTGGATCAATATAACAACGGTCTTCTCTGCGCCACTCACAGAGACGACTTGAACTGCAACTAGCAGGCTTCAGTAAGCTTTCTTAAGCGCGGTATCGCCTCAGCAATAGTTACGAGACGGGGGAGTCCAATGGACTCCCCCTTTTTCTATGAATGCTTCCGCAGTCCGGCCAACCATCCGCCTACATGGTCCCAGTTTCTTTGCCGGGCGTTTTTCGCCAGTGTGGCCTTCCTAGCGGTGCAACGGCAGCACGCTGCAACAACTTACTGTTCCGATGGAAAAGGCGACCGATAGCCCGGGTTCCACTGCCGCCACCTCCAGTCGGACATCTCAGCCGGGCTCACCGGGTTGATGCATCCTGTCAGCAGGAGACTAACCGCCGCGACGGGCAGAAGGAGCATCCGGACGATCCTGACACATGAGCGCGTGCGGGCTGTCATGATCTGAAGCCTACAAGGACCTTAGGTCTTCGGTCAGCAGCGGATCCACCGGTTACTTTTTTTTCCGCGCATCTTCCGCCGCCTTTGTCGCATTGGTCGCGGCTTTCTTGGCGGCGGCTTCTGCCTTCTTGATGGATGCCTCGGCTTTCTTGAGCGCTTCGGACACTTGCTTCCGGACGTCTTCATCCATGCCGGCCTCCTGCAGTTCTTTTTCCACACCGCGCCGGATCCGGTCCACATCGATGTTGGAGTCAAGCCGCGTCACTTTTCCATCAGGCCCTACGATGATGGTCTCGCGCTGAAACAGCGGCGCCCCGCCACCAATGCCGAAGGCTCGGGAGTTGGCAGACTGGATCAAGTCGTTCAGCCGCTCCATCGCGGGACTCTCGGCGATGAGGGCCCTGATCGCAGGGGGATCACGCTTCACCAAAGTGGCTTTGCCGGTCTTGGTTTCACCTTTCCGCAGATAGGTGAGGGTCAGGATGTCGCCTTCCTTGCGATTTCGGACGAGGACCTGCATCTGCTTCGGCTGAATCAACAGCTGATCGTCGATCTTCAGCAGCACGTCGTTGGGTTGGACTCCAGCCGATTCCGCCGGACTGTCCGACCCAACGGTCCGGACGATGAGGCCTACGCCGGGATCCAAGGGCAGATGCGCCGCGAGGTCGTCCGACACGGCTTCGGCCGCGATGCCGAGATAGGTGACCGGCCCTTTCGGCGAGTTGTCGATCGACGAACTGTCATACGAATGCGGCCAGGCTCCGCCGTCGTTCCCGGGGTCGCGCCGGTTGCTGATGACGCGCTTGGTTGTGCCATCGTCGACGCTGACGACGACTTCGCTTTCGGTCACGGTGACGGCTTTCGCTTTGGGCGCCTCGGGAATCCGATCAGCGCTATGCACGACCGGTGCTAGGAGGCCGGCCAGGACCGCTCCGAGCGTGAACCATTGAATGCGATTGGACTGTGTTTTCATAAAATAGAAACGAGATCAGGTTTAGTAGACCTCAAGGGCCACGGGAATGAGCTGTTCACGCGAATCCGTCACCAGCATCCGGCTGGCTCCGTCGTCACCGCGGTAATTGGCCTCGTCGACCCAGGTGGCACGAACCAGCTTGTAGGGCTGGTTGTCCGACCCGACAAAGACGCCCAGATCCCGAGCCTCGACAAGGTAGTTGTCGACCTTCTCAGGAGTGTAGGTATGCCGGACAGCCTGGGCTTCTAAGGCAGGGGCCGTTGAAGTCGAAGCCGCCTCCCCGAGAGTGAGAATCAGTCCACCGACCGCCACCGCTGTCGCTCCGGCAGGCAGCCACCACCATTCGGCGAACCACCCGGATAGCCGGTCGCCCAGGGTCGACTCTGTCTGGACGACGGCGACTCGAACCTGCAAACGAGCGGCGCGAAGCCTTTGCATCAGTGCTGCATTCGGGGCGGACGGCTGCAACCGCTCCAGTTCTTGTTGCAACAGGTCCGGATCGTTGTCGTTCATTTCATCACCTCATTCAAAAGTCTCTTCAAAGTCTCCAGTCCGTAGCGGTAGCGGGAGGTCACGGTGTTCAGCGGGGCTTCGGTCATGTCGGCAATTTCCTGAAAGGTCAGACCGCTCCACGTCTTCAGCGTGACTACTTCCTGCTGGGCTTCCGGCAGCCGTTTCATCGCATCTTCCAGCAACCGTCGCGATTCGCCACCCGTCGGGTCGGGCTCGAACCAGGGCTCTTCGCCCGCTTCCGCCACGACGGCATCTTCCCGCCGGGCCCGGCGATCCGAGCTGCGCGCGAGGTCGATCACCCTCCGGCGGATCGTGGCCACGACCAGCGCGATCGGCGGGGCCTGGCCGCCGGAGCGTTCCCACGCCTCGACCAGCGCTTCCTGCAGCACGTCCTCGGCGTCCGGCCTGCATCGCGTTTGCTGGCGGGCATAGACCAGGAGCCGCGAGGCGGTTGCCTCCAGCCAACCGTCCCATATCTCGGTTTGCGGATGAACTTCCACGCGTCCTTTGTCCCGTTCTTCTGCCTGTTCAGCGGCACGGGACGGGGCATTTGCCTATGCCGTCACCGGAATGTTCAAAAACAGTCCCGCCAAGGGGCTTGCCCTCCGGCGTTTCGCTGGCACACTCCGCGGCTCCCGGTTCGGACCGGGAACAAGACACAATCCAGTTTTTTATGCAGCATATCCGCAACATCGCGATCATCGCCCACGTCGACCACGGCAAGACGACACTGGTCGATTGCCTCCTCAAACAGTCGGGAACCTTCCGTGCGAACCAGCACGAGTCGTCCGAGGAACGCCTCATGGACTCGATGGACCTCGAGAAGGAGAAGGGCATCACCATCCGGGCGAAGAACGCGGCCTTCAAATACAAGAACTACCACATCAACATCGTCGACACCCCCGGCCACGCCGACTTCGGCGGCGAGGTGGAGCGGATCATGAACATGATCGACGGCGTGCTGCTCGTCGTGGACTCCACCGACGGCCCGCAGGCGCAGACCCGGTTCGTGCTGCGCAAGGCGCTCGAAGCCGGCGCCAAGCCCATCGTCGTCATCAACAAGATCGACCGCGACAACGCCACCCCGAAAAAGGTGCTCGACCAGGTGTTCGAGCTTTTCATGTCGCTCAATGCGACGGACGAACAGCTCGACTTCCCGTTCATCTACGCCTCCGCCAAGCAAGGCTACGCCAAAGCCGAGCTCGACCATGTTTCCGGCACGATGGAGCCGCTCTTCGACGCGATCGTGAAGCACATCCCGCCGCCCCGGGCGCACGCGGGCGAGGGCTTCCAGCTCCTCGTCGCCAATCTGGATTACAGCGACTACCTCGGCCGAATCGCCTTCGGCAAGATCCATGAAGGCAAGGTCAAGGTGGGCGATCCCGCGATCTGCCGCCACGGCAAGGGCCGGATCACGAAGGGCAAGATCACCGCGATCTACCACTTCGAAGGCATGAAGCGCATCGAAATCCAGGAAGCGGGAGCCGGCGACATCGTCGGGCTGACCGGCTTCGAGGACGTCTTCATCGGCGAGAGCATCTGCGACTCGGATGTCCGCCCCGCCCTGCCCTACATCCCCATCGACCCGCCGACGATCCAGATGGAGTTCGCCGTCAATGACGGACCGCTCGCCGGCCAGGAGGGCAAACTCGTGACGGCCCGCAACATCTGGGACCGCCTCACCAAGGAAATCCGCACCAACGTCGCCCTGCGCGTGGCCCAGACGAGCGATGCGAAGATCTTCTCCGTCGCGGGCCGCGGCGAGATGCAGATCGCGATCCTCGTCGAGCAGATGCGCCGGGAAGGATTCGAAGTCCTCGTGTCCCGTCCTGAAGTGCTCTGGAAAAAGGACGCGAACGGCAACGCGCTCGAACCCATCGAGAAGCTCTACGTCGAAGTCCCGAGCGAAAACCTCGGCGCGATCATGGAAAACCTCTCCACCAGGAAGGCCCAGATCACGAACATGAACCATGTCGGCAACCTCGTCTCCATCGAGGCCCTCGCCCCGACGCGCGGCCTCATCGGCTTCGAGACCGACCTTGTGAACTCCACCAAGGGCATGGGAGTCATGAGCCATCTGTTCCACGAATACGGCGAGGATCGCGGCGAGATCGCCGCCCGGAAGAACGGCTCGCTCGTCTCCATGGACAACGGCGTCGCCACCAGCTACGCGCTCAACATGGTGCAGGAACGCGGCCGCCTGATGATCGAGGCCGGCGACCCGATCTACGTCGGCATGATCGTCGGCGAGAACACCCGCGAGGACGACATCATGGTCAACCCGGTGCGGGAAAAGAGGCTCAACAACATGCGCTCTGGTGGCGACGGCAAGGGCATCCAGCTCGCGCCACCGATGAAACTCAGTCTCGAGCGCGCCATCGAATACATTGACGTGGACGAATACGTCGAGGCCACGCCGAAGAACCTTCGTCTCCGCAAGAAGGTGCTCGAAGAAACCGCCCGCAAACGCTCGGAGAAGTCCCGCAAGATCAAGTTCATCGAGGACTAGGCGGCCTCCGACCCATACTTTCGCGCCCGGGTTTCAAGCAATTGAACCCGGGCTTTTTCGTCCCCCTGCTCGTCCATTGACGTTGCTTTTAACCCGCTTGAACCGTGGCTCCGTTGCGGAACCGGAGCATTTGCATCTTCCATCTGCATTGAACCATTTTGCGGCTTGGAAGGCGGGGACCGACCCCGTTATCTATCCGCTCCCGTTCCGCCAGCGGGTTCCAAGATGCCCAGCGTCTACATCAAGACCTACGGTTGCCAGATGAACGAGCGCGACAGCGAAGCCGTCGCCGCCCAGCTCGTGTCCAAGGGCTATTCCCTCGCCGGTTCCGAGGCCACGGCGGACGTCGTCCTGATCAACACCTGCTCCGTCCGCGATCTCGCCGAACAGAAGGCCATCGCGAAGATGCGGAACCTCGTGGGCAACGCCCGCCGGGAAAGGCCGGACCAGGTCTTCGGCTTCATGGGCTGCATGGCCCAGAGCCGGGGCCGCGAACTGATCGACCGCCTCCCCGACGTGGACCTCGTGCTCGGCACGCAGAAGTTCCACCGCGCGGCCGAATACCTCGACGATCTTCTCGCCGGTCGCCGCGACAAGATCGTCGATACGGACGAAGAAGCCGGCAGCCAGGCCACCATCCGCGAGCATATCCTGGACGGCGGCAAAGGAGGCCACCAGGCGGTCACCGCCTTCGTCAGCATCATGCAGGGCTGCAACCAGCACTGCACCTTTTGCATCGTCCCGTTCACCCGGGGCGAAGAACGCAGCCGCACGATTCCCGACATCGTTTCCGAATGCCGCGAACTTGTCGGACGCGGGGTGAAGGAGATCACGCTCCTCGGCCAGATCGTCACCAGCTTCGGCAAACGCGACTATCCCATCGCCGACGGTAGATCCGCCTTCGTCCAACTGCTGGAAGCGGTCCATGAAATCGAGGGACTGGAGCGCATCCGCTTCACCTCACCGCACCCGAAGGGCTATGGCGACGATCTTGCCGAAGCCTACGGCCGCCTGCCCAAGCTCGTCGAAAGCGCCCACATCCCGTCGCAGAGCGGGAGCAACCGGCTGCTGAAACTCATGCACCGCGGCTACACCCGGGAGCGCTTCCTCGGCATCCTCGACAAACTCCGCGCCGTGAAACCGGGCATGGGCATCACGACCGACATCATCGTGGGTTTCCCCGGCGAGACCGAGGAGGACTTCGCGGAAACCTTGTCGCTCGCGGACGCGGCCCAGTTCGACAACGCCTACATCTTCAAATACAGCCCGCGTCGCGGCACACCCGCCGCCGACATGCCGGACCAAATCCCGCAGGAAGTGATCGAGGAACGCCACGCCCGGCTGCTTGAACGCATCAACGCCATTGGAGCGGAGAAGTATTCCGCCTTCGTGGGACGCCGCACCGAGATCCTCGTCGAGCGTCCCAGCAAGAAGAACGACCGCCGGATGACCGGCCGCACCCGGTGCAACAAGATCGTCCTCTTCGACGGCGACGACCGCCATCGCGGCCAACTCATGGAGCTCGACATCACCCGCACCGGCTCGTTCACGCTCTATGGCGATCCCGCCATCCTGATGGACTAGGCCCCCTGGAAGACCGAACTGAAATGCAACCCTCCCTCGCAAATGTCTCCCTCGCGCTTGGTGCGCTCCTTCTACTGAAAGGCGCCTTCGCGTTCGCATCGCCGAAAGCGTTCACCGGTCTGCTGAAAGGGTTCCCGAGAAACACCCCGATCGGCGTCGTGCTCATGCTCGTCGCCACCGGTTGGTTCCTCTCGATTGCCCAGGCCGAGTCGTTCGCCGATTTCGAGAACATCAAACCGATCATCCTCGGCGTCTTCGGACTCGTCGGGATCATCACCTGCATCTTCGTCCGCGATTTCCTGCCGGTGAGGGCGCTGGCCGTCCTGCTTCTCCTCATCGCAAAGATCATGGTCGATGCCGGCCGGCCGCATCTCGCCGTAACGCAGCTCGTGCTGGTGAATCAATACCTTGCCTACGTCTTCATCGTGGCCGGCATGTGGCTGACGATTTCGCCTTATCGACTTCGTGATTGGCAGGAATGGATTCTAGCCTCCGCCACGCGGCTCAAGATCGTCGCCGCCGCCTGGGTGGGCTTCGGTGGATGCCTCATCTGGCTTGGCCTGACGGTCTTCAAGAAACTCAACTGATCCTCGTCATGGCCAGAGGCGGAAACATCCTCGTCATCCGCGGCGGTGCCATCGGTGATTTCATCGTCACCCTGCCGGTGCTGAAGGCCTTGAGGACGATGTTTCCCAGCGCGGGCATCGAGTTGCTCTGCCCCCAGCGCGTCGGTGATCTGGCCGTGGCCTCGGGCCATGCCGACGCCTTCCGACCCCTCGAAGCGCGCGGCCTTGCGCCCTTCTTCGCCCCGACCGGCCAGCTCGACGACGACTGGCGGATGTATTTCAACCGCTTCGCCGTCGTCATCTCCCACCTCTACGACTACGACGGCACATTCCAGAGCAACGTCCTGAAGTCGGGCGCCATGCAGTTCATCCAGGGCATCCATCGGCCTAGCGACACGGGCACCACCCACGCCTCGGACCAACTGCTCAAGACTCTCGAAGCAGTCGCCATCTTCGACGCCCACGGCTCGGCCGAGCTGCGGCTGGATGAAGCGCCTTCCACCGGCGTTGAGTCCTCGGAACGAACTGTCGTCGCGCTTCATCCCGGGAGTGGCAGCGAGTCGAAGAACTGGCCGCTGAACCGCTGGATGCTCCTCGCAGAAACTTTGGCCGCGGACGCGCGGCTCCGGTTTCTTCTCGTCGGTGGCGAAGCCGACCAGAAACGCCTGAAGTCGCTCGCCCAAGCTTTGCCGTCCGACCGCACCACCCTTCTCTTCCAGCAACCGCTGACCCACGTCGCCCGTGAACTCCGGTCCGCTGCGCTCTTCGTCGGGCACGATTCCGGAATCAGCCACCTCGCCGCCGCCATCGGCCTTCGCGGCATCCTGCTCTGGGGTCCGACGAACGAAGCCGTCTGGCGGCCGCGCAGTGACCGGTTCGATCTGATCCGCCATCCCGCCGGCATCGCCGCCATCCAGCCCGACACCGTCCATGCGGCCATCGTCCGCCGGTTGTCGGCAGATTGAGTGGAGAGACGGCAAGTCCGCGCTTGCGTCGGTTACGGACCGGCCCTCTCCTCGTCACAGGATGTCCTTTCTCCCGATCGCACATCGCGAACTCATCTCCGCCGCCCGCAAGCGGGGAACCTGGATCCGACGGACCCTCTTCTTCGTGACGATGCTGGGGGTCGCGGCGTTCGTGACGATCAACAGCGCCAACAGCTCACCGGCCAGCCAAGGCGAGCAGCTCTTCGATATCATCGCCACATGCCTTGTGTTCTATGCGGCAACCGTCGGCATCCATGCCACCGCCGACGCTTTTGGATGGGAGAAGAGGGAAGGAACACTTGGACTGCTTTTCCTGACCGACCTTTCCGGCGGCGACGTCGTGGCTGGCAAACTCGCGGCCAAGGCGACCAACGCCTTCTACGGCCTGCTCTCGATGATTCCACTCCTGGCCATGCCGCTCCTGCTGGGCGGGGTCCGCCTGGAGCGCGTGGTCTTGACGTCGGTCATGCTGATCGCCACCAGCTTCGTCTCGCTCAGCATCGGCCTCTGGGTTTCCTCCCGCAGCACCAACGAACGGCGGGCCATGGTCCTGACCTTCGGACTGCTTTTCGTCTACTTGGTCGGCCCCGTGTTGGCCGCCGCGCTTTCAGAGGAAGTTTTTAGAGGACAATCCAACGACAGTTGGATCTACGGCGTCATCAGTCCCCTGATGGGTGTGGTCCACGTTCAGATCATCACGACGGGAGGTGCAGGAGCACCGCCATGGCCTAAGTATCTCTGGCTCTATTCGCTTGGGTTCACCTTCCTCATCAGCGCTCTCGCCATCCTCAACGCCGCTCGCCATCTCCCGCACAGTTGGAGCCCGGAACTGTTGGAAGCGCGTAAGCAGAAGAGGTCGTCGCGATCTGCGGATAGACTACCAGTGGATCAACGACCTTCCACGACGAACGCCACTTTCAAGTCGATGATCGACCAATGGAAACGGCGATACGCCATGAAGCAGCGACCGCTGTTGAATCTCCATCCCTACATGTGGCTGGGAGAAAGGTTCGCCGACAAAAGGCTGATGGCCGCGATCGTCACCGTGTCCCTGTTGACCCTGCCGATCGTGTTCCTGTCGACCAGCGGCACCCGCCTGGATTTCGGATTGGTCGTGCCCTTCTTCTACATCGCGTCGTTTCTTCTGCTCATCTGGATGGTTGCGGAGCCAATCGTCCGCCTGAACGAAGACCGCCACGCAGGTGCCCTCGAACTTGTGCTAACGACCCCCATGCAAGGCCCGGAGATCATCCGTGGAATGCAGCGGTCGATGCTGAGAATCTTTCTCGCCGCCGGCATCCTTCTCGCAGCGGCAGCGTTGGCCCTAAATCAGCTCAGCCCACCGGCGGAAAACGAAGAATGGTGGGCTTGGACACCGATCATCTATCTGGCCGCCTGCTTCGGTTCGCTGCGTTGGGTTGGCCCTTGGATCGGACTTTCCTCCAAGTCCGTCACCGCCGGGATGATTCGCGCGCTGGTGCTGATGGCGTTGCCGGCAATCGTCTGGAGCGGAGTGATGATCCTGCTTGATCAGTGGCAGATGGGGAGAGCTGTCCAGGTTTCCTCCAAGGGTGATCAACTAATACTCTGGGCGATCCTCGGCCTGCCTCTGTTGGCCTGGGTCGCCATGCTGTTTCGCTGCCGCAGGATCTTCAGCCGCCCTCGGGAGACCTTCTGGAAAAGTGCTCTGTCCTGCGGTGTCTTTGTGTTCATGATGATCGCCGCGCTGACTCTGATTTTCCTAGTAGGTTTCTTTTGGATTGGAGCGACGACTCACCTTCAATTGAAGACCTTTCTCCTCCTTCACACTGTAGGCGTCATGGTGATCGCCTACGGCTGGGCCAAGCCCCAACTGGAAACCCGCTTCCGCGACCTCGCCACCCGGCCTTTCGAGAACTGAGCCGGAGCCGAGACAAACCGCTGGCCCTTGCTCTTTCCGCGGGCTAATTCTCTCAGCCATGAAAGCCCTGTTCGCCTTGATCGCTGCCGCCTTTGTGGCCGTGAGTGCTTCCGCCCAGACGCAATCGGAAGCCTTTCCGCTATGGAAGGACGGCGCTCCGGGCGCGAAGGGAACCGAGGCGAAGGACATACCCACGCTCACGCCGTTCCTCCCCGATCCCGCCAAAGCCACCGGCGCGGCCATCGTCGTCTGTCCCGGCGGCGGCTACGGCGGCTTGGCCGACCACGAAGGGTCGGTGTATGCGAAGTGGCTCAACGCAAACGGCGTCGCGGCCTTCGTGCTGAAGTATCGACTGGGCTCCGCCGGCTATCGGCACCCGGTGATGTTGAACGACGCCACGCGCGCCCTACGCATCGTCCGAAGCCGTGCAGAAGAGTGGAGGATCGACACCAAACGCATTGGCATCATGGGTTCATCCGCAGGCGGACATCTCGCCTCGACGCTTATGACCCATTGGGACGAAGGCCGGGCCGATTCCACCGATCCTATCGAGCGCGTCAGCAGTCGACCCGACCTGGGAATCCTCTGCTATCCCGTTATCTCGATGGGAGCCAACACCCACGCCGGCTCGAAGAAGAATCTCCTCGGTGAGAGCCCCTCGCCGGAGCTAGTCACGCTTCTCTCCAGCGAACTGCAGGTGAAGTCGAACACACCGCCCGCCTTCGTCTGGCACACCTTCGAGGACAAGGGCGTGAAGATCGAGAACGCCATCTCCTTCGTGCAGGCGTTGAACAAGGCCAACGTGCCGTTTGAGCTGCACACCTACCAGAAAGGTCCACACGGCATCGGCCTCGGTTCACATGACGGCGATCCTGCGAAACTGCATCCCTGGACTACAACCTGTTTGACCTGGCTCCGCCTTCAAGGCTTCGTGAAGTGACGCAAGCGAACCAGCCATCACCTTCAGCCGCCTGTCGGAAAGCCGATGGAAGGTCCGTGGTCGGATGCGAAAACAACACCCCGCGCTCCTCATCCAATTGGTGGATGCGTGGAGCCGCGTTCCTGGTCCTGCTCTCATGGCTCGGCGTCTTTGCGGCGGCCATGGCGCCGGTGCTGCACGAGCACGTCCATTCCGACGCCGAATCGGAAAGCCACACCTGCCTCGTCACGGCCTATGCGGATGGCCTGCTGAACGCCGAGACACCCGTCACCTTCCTTCCCCTGCCCGCTCTCGTTGAGACTCCCAGCGGATCCACCGTGCTGCGGATACCCGTCCTCCGGTCTCCTCCGAAAGTCTTCTCCGAACGAGGTCCGCCCTTCCTCGGCTGACCCTTCCCCCCACCTGCACTATCTCATCCCGTCCGCGGCCGGCGGGATGGTCGCACCGTTTTGTGCGATTGATCGACCGCTGTTCCCATCTGTCACCGCCTGAGGTTTTCCACTGGAGACCCGGGCACATTCGGAGAATTCCATGAATCATTTTGTCTCGTCCGTCCGGCCCGCCGTGTGGCGTGTGCCGATCCTGTTCCTTTCCATCCAAGGTGCTTCCGCCGCAGCGGCCCAGCAAGCGCCTCCAGCATCGGGAAGCACGACCAACCATGTCCACGCCGAGGATGTCGTTCATCTCGACCGCGTCGTCATCACGGCCAGCCCGCTGGGTCGGACGCTCTTCGAGCTCGCCACGCCTGTCACGGTCCTGGCCGATGAGGATCTCGCCTTTCGCCAGCAATCGACCCTCGGCGAAACCCTCGCGCTCCAACCGGGCATCACCTCCACCTACTTCGGACCCAATGCCAGCCGCCCCGTCATCCGCGGGCTCGACGGCGACCGCATCCGCATCCTCCAGAACGGCGTCGGGATGCTCGACGCCTCCGGAACCAGCGTGGACCACGCCGTCTCCTCGGATCCATTGACGATCAAGAGCATCGAAGTCGTCCGTGGTCCGGCTTCGCTTCTCTACGGTTCTTCGGCCGTCGGCGGCGTGGTCAACGTCATCGACAACCGCATTCCCGATGTCCGCCTCGCGTCTCCCGTCACCGGCACGGTGGAAGGCCGTTATGGATCCGCGGATTCCCTCCGATCCGGAGGCGCCGTGGTCGAAGGGGGGCACAAAGGCTGGAACTACCACCTCGACGGGTTCGTCCGTGAATCCGAGGACCTGCGCATCCCCGGCTTCGCGAGGTCCGAACGGCTCCGTGCGTTGGATCCACAGCCGACGGAAGCGGTAAACCGCCTTCCCAACAGCGCGGGCAAAGCCGACGGCGGCGCTTTCGGGACATCCTACGTTGGCGAGAAGGGCTGGCTCGGCGCATCCATATCGGGCTTCAACAACCGCTACGGAACAGTCGCCGAACCGGACGTGACCATCCGCTTGCACCAGCGTCGGGTCGACTTCGCCGGCGAAGCGACGGAGCCCTTCGAGAAGATCAAGGCGATCCGTTTCAAGCTCGGCCTGTCCGACTACAAGCACACCGAATACGTGGGCCCGGACGTCGGCACCGTCTTCAAGAACAGCGGCTACGATGGACGGCTCGAAGCCACCCACGCCGCCCTTGGACCGTTCGAAGGCGTGGTAGGATTCCAGTCGCAGCTCTCGAACTTCTCCGCCCTCGGGGATGAGGCGTTCCTTCCGCCTACCGAGACGTTGGTGAACTCCGGGTTTCTGTTCGAGGAGGTGAAGCTCGGCAAATTCCGTTTCGAGTTCGGCGCGCGCATGGATCATCAGAACGTCACATCGTTCGACGATCCCAACTTCGGTCCCGGCCAGTCGCGTGATTTCACCACCGGCAGCGGATCAGCGGGCATCGTCTACACGCCGACGGACGCTTGGTCGACCGCGCTGTCGGTCGCCTACACCCAACGGGCACCGAACTACCAGGAACTCTTCGCCAATGGACCGCATCTCGCGACCGACGCGTTCGAGGTGGGCGACGCCACGCTTGACCGTGAGCATTCCCTCGGACTCGATCTGTCGGTCCGCAAACGCACCGGCTTCGTCACCGGTAGCGTCGGTGGATTCTACAACCGCTTCCGCAACTTCATCGCGCTGAGTCCGACCGGCGGGCTCGATCCGGTGAACAACCTGCCGATCTTCAACTACGGCGGAGTGCCCGCGGAGTTCTACGGGGCGGAGGCCGAAGTCCTCTTCCATCTCATCGAGACAAAGCCCCGGCAGCTTCACCTTGAACTGCGCGGCGACTGGCTCGAAGCCTCCAACCGCGACACGGGCGAGTCCCTGCCCCGTATCGCCCCGTTGCGCTTCGGCGGCGCGCTCATCTTCAAGGAAGGTTCGTTCCGAGCCCGGCTGGAGGCGCTGCGGTCCGACTACCAGGGACGCGTGGCCGCGAACGAGTTGCCGACGGACGGGCACACCCTGCTGAACCTCGGCCTGAGTTACGGCTTCGGAACCGGACGGGTCCGGTGGGAAGCCTTTGCCAAAGGAAGCAACCTGCTTGACGAGGAAATCCGGGGGCACTCGTCATTCCTGAAGGACATCGCCCCCCAGGCAGGTCGCGGCGCGACCATCGGCCTGCGCGCCAGTTTTTGATCAATCGCGCCGGAGGTGAATTGCCGGAGCCGGCTGGAAACAAAACGGCCGTTCGTCGAAGGACGAACGGCCGTTGAACTGTTCACGAAGCGGAGGATTACTCCTTCTCTACTCCGTTGTTCCACGCTTTGTGGGCTTCTTCGAGCGTCGGCAGTTTAAGCGGACGCACGATGCGGCAGCCGAGGAACTGGGCGTCGGTCAGATACCAGATGCTCTTGGGGATCTGCGGATCCTGCTGCTTCCACGACTTGTCGGAAGCACGACGGGCGGCGCTGCGGAGCTTGTCGATCTTGTCATCCCATGAACCACCGCGGGCGACATGCCCATAAGGCGCCTTCGACGGGGTGTAGAGCGAACCCATGGCGCCGAGAGCCTTGAGCGCCTCGTAGCTGCCGGTGTCCTGGTCCATCACCCATTCCGCCACGTTGCCGTGCATGTCGTGCAGGCCCCAGGGGTTGGGCTTCTTCTTGCCGACCTTCTGATACTTGAAGTCGCTGTTCTTCTCGAACCACGCATACTCGGAAGCCTTGGACGGATCATCACCCCACGAATACATCGTGGTCGTCCCGGCGCGGGCGGCGTATTCCCACTCGGCTTCGGTCGGCAGGCGGTAGAACTGGCCGGTCTTCGCACTGAGCCACTGGCAATACTTCAGGGCCGAGTGGTGCGTCATGCTGATGGCGGGATAGCCGTCCTTGCCCATGCCGAAACTCATCTCGACATAGGGCTTTGTGGGACGGCTGACGGCGTCGGAGATTTTGTCCACAGCGGCGTCGGTCTTGATCTCGCTCTGGAATTTCCGCTCCTGGTCCTGATACATGAACATCTCGTATTCGTCCCAGGTGACTTCGTGGATGCCCATCCAGAAGGGCTCCATCTTGACCTTGATCTGCGGCCCTTCATCCGGCGTCCGGCCGGGTTCCGTGGTGGGTGAACCCAGCAGGAATTCGCCGGCCGGGATCGGGACGGTGACAAACTTCACGCGTGTGCCGGGAATCAGGTTGGTGAGCCGGGTCATCTCGGATGCGGCGACCTGTTTCTGCGCGGCGACGATCAGGTTGTAGATCTCCTCGCTCTTCTTGGTTTCGTCGCCGGTGGCTTCGTCCGCCTTCTTCGGAACAAGGACCATTCCGTCGGGCCACACGGCGCCCTGGTTGATCCATTCCTTGAGGATGTCGGTCATTTCCTTCGGCAGCGGACCTCCCTTGTTGGCGGGAGGCATGAGGTTCTCGTCGTCCTTCGGGACAATCGTCGAGGTGTAGACGTCGCTCTTCTCGGCCTTGAACGGAACGATCGCGCCCTCGTGCTTGAACGCCTCATCACGGACGTCGAGGCGGAACTTGCCTTTGGCGAAATCCGCTCGATGGCAGGCGACGCAGTTGAATTCCAGGATCGGCTTCACGTCCTTCTCGAAGCTGATCCGGCGAACGGCCTTCAGCGGTTCCTTGTCCGGCCACGGCGCACCGGCGAGCACCCATTGTTTGAGGGCGTCGGTCTGGGCCTTGCCCAGCAGTTCACCCTTGGGCGGCATGACGTGCTCGTTGTCCTTCGGCAGGATCGTCGTGGAGTAGATCGGGCTCTTGTCCGCGTTGCCCGCCACGAGGGCCGTGCCGTTCTCGCCGCCTTTCAAGGCAGCCGCCAAGGTGTCGAGCTTGAGCTCTCCCTTGTGATGCTCACCGCCGTGGCAGGAGACGCAGGAGGACTCGAGTATGATTTTGGCCTTAGGGAAAAGGTCGGCAACCGCATCGGCGGCGTGCAGATGGGAGGAGTTTCCCGCCACGATTCCGATCGCCAGTATTCCAAGCAAAGTGCGCATGGTTTGTTTGTGAGACTAAACCGAAGCCGCCCGGCGGGTGTCAACTGCCGCCACTGGCCCGGATGTCCCACAGCCAATGAGACGCCTTCGCCGTGATTTCATTCGGCCCGACTTCACGTCCACGCCGGGCTTGCGCGGTCACGGACACCGCCGTTGAGTTCGTGGCATGAAACGCTTCGACATCGCCCAATTGGATTCCATCGACGCCGTGAGGTGTCCGTGCGGCTTTTCGCGCCGGGCGTTCGCGACGCCGGAGAACAAAACCGCCACGGTCCACGTCGTCGACATCCAGGCGGACTCGCAGACCCACTACCACAAGCGGATGACGGAGATCTACGTCGTGCTGGAAGGCGAAGGCACAATCGAAGTCGACGGCGAAAAGTTCCCGCTCAAACCCATGACCAGCGTGATGATCCACCCCGGCTGCCGCCATCGCGCTGTCGGCCGTCTGCGCATTCTCAACATCCCGATCCCGGCATTCGACGAGACGGACGAGTGGTTCGACTGAGAACAAAAGCCCATCGCCATGCCCGAACTTGCCGAGGTCGAATTCTACCGCCGGATCTGGAACGCTGGTTTGGGCCAGCGTGTCATTGGCGTGGAACTGCACGACACCAAGCGGATATTCCGGGGCGTCGACACCTCCGATCTGCAACGAAAGCTGACTGGTGCCATCCTTGAAGAGTCGTTCCGCCATGGAAAGCAGATGGTCTTTCGCTTCTCCGGCGGGTGGCTGGGTATCCACCTTGGCATGACCGGCGAACTCCGGGCGGAACCGACGGGCTTGGCCGCCGGGAAACATGACCACCTCGTTCTCCGACTGCTGGAACGGTCGCTTGTCTTCGCCGATCCAAGGCTGTTCGGACGGGTTCTGTTCCACGCCGGAGCCACGGAGCCGAGCTGGTGGACCGGCCTCCCTCCGGCCTTGGACTCGGATGCGTTCACCTTGGATTGGATGACCAAGGTGCTTCAGCGCCGCCGCAACGCTCCCATCAAAGCCGTCCTCCTGATGCAGCAGTTCTTTCCCGGGGTGGGCAACTGGATGGCCGACGAAATCCTCTGGCGGAGCCGCATACACCCGTCGACCGCCGCCGGCTCCATCCCGGCGGCCGGGATGCGAACTCTGTTCATCGAAACCAAAGCCGTCGCGGAGAAGGCTCTTGAGACCATTGCGATGGGCGAAGGCCCTGGATTCGGCGATCCGCCCATCGGTTGGCTTTTCCATGTGCGCTGGGGCAAAGGCGGCTCCTGTCCCCGCTGCAAGACCGGGCTCGGGCGGGACGAGATCGGCGGGCGCACCACGGCGTGGTGCCCCAAGTGCCAGCCATCCCTCTCTTGATCCCCAATCACCGGCATCGGGCTTGCGCGTGTCGCGAAGCACAAACACCTTGGAATCCGTCGAAGCCATGAAGCCGTCCTTTGTCACGCGCCGGAACATGATCCGCTCCATCGTGGGCGGCTCGTTGACCATGCCCGGCATCCTGCAAAGCCTGCTGGCATCGGATGCGTCACCGCGTGTTGATCCGTTGGCTCCCAGGGCTCCTCATTTTCCGGGCAAAGCCAAACGCGTCATCTTCCTCTACATGAGCGGCGGAGTCTCGCACATCGAGTCGTTCGATCCGAAACCCGCGCTTGCCAAGGCCCACGGCAAACCCGCGCCGGGGATGCCGGGACAGTTCCTCACAGCGCCCCGCTGGAAGTTCCAGCGCCACGGCCAGAGCGGCACGGAAGTCAGCGAACTTTTTCCGCACATCGGAAGCTGCGTGGACGACATCGCGGTCATCCGCTCCCTGAAGGCGAACCACGGAAACCACTTCGAGGCCACCCTCGGCATCCACACGGGATCGGTGACGTTCGCCCGTCCCAGCATCGGTTCGTGGGTCAGCTACGGACTGGGGACGGTGAACCAAAATCTTCCCTCGTTCATGGTCATCGCGCCCTACCTGCCCTACGCCGGCGGACAGGTTTGGTCGGCGGACTTCCTACCCGGATGCCACCAAGGCATCCGGGTGTTGCCGGGAGCGGAGCCGATTCCGAACATGAACCGACGGTTGGGATCGGAAGCGGAACAACGCCTGGAACTCGGCCTGATCCAGAACCTGAACCGCCGTCATTTGAAGACCCGGTCGACCGATCCAAACCTCGCGGCGCGCATCCATTCATTCGAGACCGCCTTCGGCATGCAGCAGGCCGCACCGGAAGCGTTCGACCTCTCGAAAGAGTCCGACGCCACGTTGAAGCTCTACGGATTGGAGCGCGGCAGCACGCAGGGATTTGCCTGGCAATGCCTCATGGCCCGCAGGCTCGCCGAACGGGGCGTCCGTTTCATCGAACTGATCGACTCGGGTGCGAACAACAACTGGGACAGCCACGGCGACATGGCCGACCACGCCCGGCTTGCCCGCAATGTGGATCAACCGATCGGCGGGCTTCTCAAGGATCTGAAGTCCCGGGGAATGCTGGAGGACACGCTGGTCGTCTGGACGACGGAGTTCGGCCGGACGCCGTTCAACGAACGACCCGATGGCAAGGGCCGTGAACATCATCCGGGCGTCTACTCTTCGTGGCTGGCCGGAGCGGGCATCAAGCCAGGAACGGTCTTCGGAAGTTCGGATGAATTCGGCATCGGCCCGGCGGACAGTCCCGTCGACACGCACGATCTCCACGCGACGATCCTGCATCTGCTGGGCTTCGACCATGAACGTCTGACCTATCGCCACGCCGGCCGGGATTTCCGCCTGACGGACGTGTCCGGCAACGTGATCAAAGGCGTCTTGTCCTGAGCCCCGTCTTCGTCACGGAGCCTTCGGTTTTCGCAGCATGAGGTGGACGCGCGCCACGTCCCCCATGTAGCCGCCGATGTCCGCCAGCTTCACCGCCTTTTCCATCCACACGAGACTCTCCTTCGGCTGCTTCATCACCTCGTGGTAAAGCCCGAGATACAGCGCTGAATAGAACTCGGCCGATTCACGACGCGGTCCCGGCAATTCGGCTGCGGCGGCGGCGATCACGTCCTTCTCCGTGGCTTTGCCGTCGAAGAGCCGGTGGATCTGCGCCATGGGGACCCGGCTGTCACCGGAGATGGGGATCAGGTTGGTGCGGGCGGATTGGATGTTCTCCTCGCGGGCAACACAGAGGAAATGCCAGACGGCATTTTCCACATCGTTCGGATTCACGGTCTGGTGCGACTCGAACTGCCGACGTCCAAAGGTGAACTGGTCCGCATAGTAGAAGGAGATGCCGCGCTGCCAATGGTTCGGGCCTTCCCGTGGATTGCGCAGGATCAGTTGGGTGAAATCGTCGGCCGACTCCTTGGCCATCCCCAGCTTGAAGTGAAGTTCCCCGCGCTTCTGGAACAGCCGATCCGCCTGATCCGGTGCCATGTCGAGCGCCCGCGTATACGCTTTGAGCGCCCCGGCTTTGTCATCCTTCAACTCGAGCAGTTCACCGAGGAGCGCGTGGACGCGGAACTCGGCCGGCTTGTTGGTGATTGCGGATCGGACCTTTGATTCGGCCTCGGAGAAACGGTTTGACCTCGTCAGCGAACCGATTTCGCGACGGAAGGCGCTAAAATCCCATTCGGCGGCGCAGGCGGCCGTCGCAGACAGAAGCATCGATAGAAGGATGACTCGGAGCACGGACGGAAACTGGCCTCGCTCCCGGCAATCCTCAAGCCGGCACTCGCACCTGTCAGAAGAGGACTTTGCCGATGATCTGGCTCTCGGGAACGGGGCCGAAGATCGTGACTTCACGGTTGTCACCGATGACGAAGTAGCTGCTCGGACTAAGCTTCATCGGACCAACTGGATAAGGCACACGGGCGTCGGCGTAACCTTCGCTCAAGGTCTTGCCGTTCACCGTCACCTCGCCGCCCCGGATCGTCACCGTCTCGCCCGGCAACCCGATCACCCGCTTTATGTAGATCACCTTTGGATCAGCCGTCCGCACCGCGACGACATCGCCCCGGTTGGGGTGCTCCTTGGTGTAGGCCCACTTGTTCACAAAATTGAGACCACCATCCTGGAAGCTGGGCGCCATGCTGTTACCGCTGACCCGGATTGGAACAAGCAAAGCCCGGAACGACAGGACCGCTATCGCCAGCAGCAGGGTAACGCGATAGATGGTGACGTCGGGGTTTGTGCCCAGGATCGCCTGCTTCAAGCTTCGGCCCGGATAAAGAATCGCATTCATCTTTCAACTTGGTTTGGAGCCGAGCCATTGGCTCGGTTCCGCTTCATCGGACTGTTCTACAGATCGGTTAAGCCTTGCCTGTTCCAGTCTCAGCTTCGCGAAAATGATCCCCCGCTTGCGGTCCCAAGTCGGAGCAACTTACCATCTCCATGTCATGAAACGACTCACCCTTATCGCCCTGCTCGTCGCCACCACCGTCGGCCTGACCTGTTTTGCCGCCCAACCCACCATGAAGAAGGAAAAGCTTTTCCACGTCGTCAGCCTCAAGTTCAAGGCCACTGCCAAGCCCGAGGACATCAAGAAGGTCGAAGCCGCCTTCGTCGCCCTCAAGACCAAGATTCCCCAGATCGCCACGCTTGAGTGGGGCACCAACAATAGCCCCGAGAAGCATGACAAGGGGTTCACCCACTGCTTCGTCCTGACCTTCAAGTCCGAGGCCGACCGCGCCGTCTACCTGCCGCATCCCGATCACAAGGCCTTCGGCGCCGTCCTCGGCCCCGTTCTCGACGACGTCACCGTCCTCGATTTCTGGGCGCAGAACTGAACCGCATTCTTCCCATTTCAAGGCTGGCCAGCCTGCAAGCTTGCCAGCCTCTTTTTTTTGCCCTCACGTTCCGCCGCATCAATCAATGAAGCTCAAGTTCAAGTCCGTCGAAGGTTCCATCGTCGCCCCGCAGGGCTTTCTCACCGCCGGCGTTTTCTGCGACATCAAACGCCTCGGCACCGGCAAAGGTTCCAACAAGGGACAGAAGCGCGACCTCGCGCTCATCGTCTCGGAGATTCCCGCCAGCGTCGCCGGCATGTTCACCACGAACCAGATCTGCGCCGCTCCAGTGAAGGTTTGCGCCCAGCGCGTGAAGAAGGGCCGTGCCCAGGCCATCGTCGTGAACTCTGGCAACGCCAACGCCTGCACCGGCCGTCAGGGCATGAAGGACGCGTTGGAGATGACCGCGTTGACCGCGAAAGCCTTTGGTTTGAAGGCCGAGCACGTCTTCGTCGGGTCCACCGGCCGCATCGGCGTGACCATGCCGATGGAAAATGTCCGCGAAGGCATCCGCATGGCCTCCGCGCTTCTCGGCAACGACCCGGCCCACGCCGCCGAAACGTCCGAGGCCATCATGACGAGCGACACCAAGCCGAAGCAGGTCGCGATTGAGTTCAAGCTCGACGGCAAAACCGTCCGTCTCGGCGGCATCTGCAAGGGCGCCGGCATGATCCAGCCGGGCATGAGCGCCACCGGCGCACGGCCCGCCGCGCTGCCGAGCGGAGTTCCCGCCGGTCTCCACGCCACGATGCTCTGCTTCATCACGACCGATGCGGCGGTTGATCCCAAGGTTCTCCAAGCGGCCCTGCGCGAAGCCGTGGCCCACAGCTTCAACCGCATCACCGTCGACGGTGACATGAGCACCAACGACACCGTGCTCGTGCTGGCCAACGGTCTCGCCGGCAATGACAAGTTCGGCGTCAAGGATGCCGACTTCGCCACCTTCCAAGCCGCTTTGACCCACGTCTGCTTGGAGCTGGCCAAGATGATCGTCCGCGACGGCGAAGGCGTTCACCGCGTCGTCACCGTCCGCGTAGAAGGCGCCAAGACCATCAACGACGCCGATGCCGCCGCGCGCGCCGTGGCCAATAGCGCGTTGGTTAAAACCAGCTGGCATGGCGGCGATCCAAACTGGGGCCGCATCATCGACGCGCTCGGCTACAGCCCGGCCAAGATCGTCGAGGACAAGGTGGACATCGGCTACAGCGCGCCCGGCAGCCGGAAGATCCTCTGGAGCCTCAAGCGCGGCCAGCCGACCAAGGCGACCTACAAGGACCTCTGCGCCGCCGCCGCGCCCACCGAGTTCGACCTGCACATCCGCCTCAACCTCGGCAAGGCCTCCGCCCTCATGTATGCTGCCGACCTCACCGAGAAATACGTGGACTACAACAAGGGCGACGTGACGGACCCAGCAACGCTGGGCGGATGAACTTATGGCGTCAGAGAAATACCAACTTGAAAAGTGTGTTTGGAACACAGAGGACTTTGCCGTTATGGGATGGCACGATGCACACATCCACGCAATAGCCTTTCTCCCAGATAGTGCAGAGTTGATTTTCGACTTGGACTACATCCTACAGTGGGTTCCGCAAGGACCAACCGAGCCCTTCAATTTTTGGATCGCTCCTGCCACACTTGTTTTCAAAGGCGTGTTCGGAATGCGAGGAAACTTGGGTGTTAACCAGGGCATGATGGATTTTCCGACGATTCTGAATATCACGCAAGAAACGACCGAACCGCCAGAACTTCGACAACTCCACAACTGGAAATACCAAATTGAGTTCGATCAAGGTGAGTTGAGCTTCCATGCTGTTGGTTTCTCACAGTTCTTCCGTGTCAAACCCGCGTTCAAAAGTGACTCGCAATACTTAAGCTTTGAAGACCGAGGCGGCATATCATTCGACCGTCCAACGTCACTCTGACACCATGCAAGACCTCATCGCCAAAGCCGCGACGCTGCTCGAAGCGTTGCCTTACATCCAGAAGTTCAGCCACGCCACGTTCGTCGTGAAGTATGGCGGGAGCTTCATGGACTCGCCCGACCAGGCGGTCCGCGAAGGCGTCGCCCGCGACATCGTTTTCCTCGAAGCCGTCGAGATCAACCCCGTGGTCGTGCACGGCGGCGGCAAGGCCATCACCCGCGCGCTCGAGAAGTCCGGCGCGAAGACGGAGTTCATCCAGGGCCAGCGTGTGACCGATGAGGCGGCCGTGAAGGTCGTCGACCAGGTTCTCTCCCGGGAGATCAACCCCGAGATCGTCCGCACCATCCATGAACTCGGCGGACTGGCGCAGGGCTTCGCTGGCACGGACATCTTCACCTGCCGCAAGCTGTGGCTGGACGACAAGGAGAACCCCGGCAAGAAGCTCGACATCGGGTTCGTCGGCGAAGTCACGAAGGTCAACGTGGCTCCCCTGCTCGACTGCATCGCCCGCGGTTTCACCCCCGTCATCAGCCCGACAGCCCGGGGCGAGGACGGCAAGATCTACAACTGCAACGCCGACGTCGCCGCCGCGAAGACTGCCATCGCGTTGAAGGCCATGCGCCTCGTCTTCATGAGCGACGTGCCCGGACTGATGCGCGACCCGAAGGATCCGACGACGCTCATCAGCCATCTGCAATCGTCCGAGGTCGATGGCCTGAAGAAGGCCGGCATCGTGGACAAGGGAATGATCCCAAAGGTCGACAGCGCCGTGGCCGCGATCAAGGCGGGCGTGAACAAGGTCTCCTTCGTCGACGGACGTGTGCCGCATTCGGTCTTGATGGAGATCTTCACCGACAAGGGCGTGGGAACCGAAGTCGTGGCGTAAGTTTTGTAGGCCGGGCGTCCCCGCCCGGCCAGTGGGTGCTTCCTTGGAGCAACATCGAACACCCAACATCCAATACTGGACATCGAGTCGAACGCCGAACTGGCTGACGAATGCGGGGCGCAGCAAGTAGCGGCCAAGGTGAGGAGAAGACATCTTTTTTGAGCAATGCCTCCACCCGGGTGGTCCGGGGGTGTGACTTCGAATTCTCGACGCCCATCGCGGATGAACACCCCATTGCCGGGCGGGGACGCTCGGCCCACGGCTCAACGGCTAGTTGAGCCTTCCGTTCCCGACCGGCTGGCTTTAATGAACCAACGAATCATGAAACTTCTCCCCCGCCTCATCGCCTCCATCGGCGTTGCCGCCCTCGCTCTCAGCGCGTCCGCCGCCGGATCTTTCACGGAGCCGGTCGGGCTCCAGCTCTACAGCCTGCGCGCCGAGTTCACCAAGAACGTCCCCGCCGCCATCGAGAAGGTGAAGGGCTTCGGTTTCCGCGACGTGGAACTCGCCGGCACCTACGGCCTGTCGCCGGAAACATTCCTCGGGATGCTGAAGGCGGCCGGACTCAATCCCGTGGCGGGCCATTTTGGCTTCGACCGCTATGAGAAGGATCCCGAAGCCGTCGCGAAGGAAGCAAAGGCTCTCGGCCTCAAGTTCGCCGGCACGGCCTGGATTCCCCACAAGGGCGACTTCACCGAAGCCGACGCACGCAATGCCGCGGCGGTCTTCAACAAGGCCGGCGAAGTCCTGAAGAAGCACGGCATCCAGTTCTACTACCACGTCCACGGCTTTGAGTTCCAGAAACACGCCGACGGCACGCTCTTCGATCTGATGATGCAGCTCACCAAGCCCGAATTCGTCGCCTACCAGATGGACGTGCTGTGGGTCGTCTTTCCGGCCCAGGACCCCGTTGCCCTGCTCCAGAAATACGGCTCCCGCTGGCAGCTCATGCACGTCAAGGATTTGAAGAAGGGCGTGAAGACCGGTTCGCTCGCCGGCGGCACGGACGTCAAGAACGACGTGGCCATCGGAACCGGCCAGATGAACTGGCCGGCCATCCTCAAGGCCGCCAAGAAGGCGGGAGTGAAGCACTATTTCATCGAAGACGAATCGCCCTCGGTGCTCGAACAGATTCCCCAGAGCCTGAAGTATCTGAAGTCGGTTTCATGGTAAGCCGCTTCGGATTTGCAGAGTTTCAAAGGCGCAGCTTCCACTTCGCCTTCTCGATCACGTCCGCCAGCTTCACCGGCTTGCCGTCCTGCCGTTTGCTTTCGTCGGCCGCTTCCATGAAGGCGAACATCTCGATGGTTTCCTCGGCCGGAACCGGGGTGACGCCTGTCTGGAAAAACTTCACGACTTCCTTGAGCAGCGGCGCGTAGGAATCGGAGCCCTGTTTCTGTTCCGCCCAAGTCTTGCTGCCGAAGACGGTGACCTTGTGCGGCGTGGCTTTGCCGCGAAGTCCCTGGAGCGTGCCGACGCGCCCGCCTTTCCACAGGCCGACGACGACATCGTTCTCCTCGGTGGCCACGCGGGTCACGGCTTCACAGCCGGTGCCCATGACGGTGAAGAGCGCTTCCGTGGGATGGATGCCATACCAGTAGAGGTCGGGATGGGTCTTTTCGAGGTGCGCCGGGCCGAACGAGATGGCGGACATCACGTCGCCGACGGGAGCCTTCTTCAGCTCGATCATGGAATCGTAGTAGCGGTAGGCCGACGCGGTGAAGACGGGGACATTCGCCTCCTTCGCCAGACGGTAGATCTCCAGGACATCCTTCAACGAACCCGCGACCGGCTTGTCGATGAAGAGCCGCTTGCCGGCTTTGATGACCGGGCGGGCCAGTTTGAGATGCGGACGGCCATCGACGTTTTCCAGCATGACCACGTCCACCTGCTGGCAGAGTTCCTCGACGCTGTTCACCAGCTTCACGCCGAACTGTTCCGTGAGCTGCTTGGTGTATTCCTCGACGCGGCTGGCGCTCGGTTCGATGTCCGGGCTGAAGCTTTTGTAGGCCGCCACGACACGCGCGCCGGGCACGTGGTCCTTGTTGGTCACGACGTTGAGCGTCTTGGTGAAGGCGACCACGTGCGACGTGTCCAGGCCGATGATTCCGACGCGGAGGTCGGCGGCAAAGACGGTGGACGTGATGGAGACGGATGCAAAAAGGCTGAAGACTCGACGAAGCATGGCGTCAGCCTATTCTGAGCTTCACGCACAACGCAATTCACCCCATGGCCCATCCTCTCAATCGCCGCGACTTCGTGAAGTCCGCCACCGTCTTCAGTCTCGGACTGGCCGCCACCGGTCTTGCGCCACGCCTTCGCGCCGCTTCGTCACCGGGAAACAAGCTCGTCGTCGCCGTGCTAGGCATGGGACGCGGCTTCGAACATGTGACGGCGCTCCAGCAGATCGACGGCGTCGAGATCGCCTACCTGTGTGATGTGGACGAAAGCCGTTTCGCCCGAGCCGTGAAGTCGTTCGATGGAAAGAAGCAGGCCGCGCCGAAGACGGTGAAGGATTTCCGGACGATCCTCGACGACAAGACGGTTGACGCGATCTTCGTGGCCACGCCGAACTTCTGGCACGCACCGATCACCATCCTCGCGTGCGCCGCCGGCAAACACGTCTACGTGGAGAAGCCTGGCAGCCATAACCCGCAGGAAGGCGAATGGATGGTCGCCGCCGCGCGTAAATACAACCGCGTCGTGCAGATGGGCAACCAGCGCCGTAGTTGGCCCGGAGTCATCGAAGCCGTCGCCAAACTCAAGGCTGGTGCCATCGGCAAGGTCACGTTTGCCCGCGGCTTCTACACGAACTCGCGCGCCACCATCGGACGCGGCAAACCGGCTCCCGTTCCGGCAGGCTTGGACTACGCGATGTGGCAGGGACCGACGCCCGAGCGGCCCTACACCGACAACCTCGTCCACTACAACTGGCATTGGCGCTGGCACTGGGGCGGTGGTGAACTCGCGAACAACGGCCCGCACGCGCTCGACCTGATGCGCTGGGGCCTCGGCGTGGAACTGCCCAGACGCGTCGCCTACAATGGCGGCCGCTACCATTACGATGACGACCAGGAAACGCCCGACACCGCCATCGCCACCTACGACTTCGGGACCTGCGGCGCTTCGTGGGACCACAGCAGCTGCAACCCGCGCCCCGGCGAATCCGTCCCCTTCGTCGCCTGGTATGGCGAGAACGGCATGCGGATGGAACAGATCGCCTCCGGCTACAAGGTCTTCGACGGGCGCGGCAAACTGGTCGACCAGGGCACCGGCCCCGGCGGCGACGTCGTCCACATCCAGAACTTCCTCGACGCCATTCGCGGAACCGCCAAGCCCAACTCCGAGATCGCCATCGGCCAGACCAGTTCCCTGCTCTGCCACTTGGGCAACATCGCCTACCGCACGGGCCACACGCTCGACTTCGATCCCGTGAAACGCAGGATCATCGGCGACAGGGAAGCGTCCAAGCTCTGGCGCCGCGAATATCGCAAGGGCTGGGAGCCGAAAGTGTGACGCAAACCGAGGGGTTCTGGTTTTCTGCGAAGTCTTTGGCAACATTCTCCGCGGCAACAGCGACACCATGAGCGAAAGGAAACGTATCCCGACCGACGGCGGCACCGGCAGCTTCGGCTCCAACCCTTTTGCCGGACTCAACCTCAAAGGACTGCCGGACGGTCCGGCAACTTCTCCGCTCGAAGAAGAGACCGGACGCCGCGCACCCAACCGCAATCGCGGCCGGGTCGATATCATCAGGCAAAAAGCCCATCGCAACGGCAAGACGGTCACGGTGGTCACCGGGTTCGTAGGCATCGGTCTGCCGGAGAAGGAGCAGCTCGCCAAGACCATGCAGAAGACTTGTGGCACCGGCGGCACCGTGAAGGACGGCAACATCGAGATCCAAGGCGACCGACGCGATGATGTGGCCAAGATCCTGACCGAAGCGGGCTTCAAGCCTGTGTTTGCCGGTGGATAGCGAGCCGATAGCCACGAAGCCCAAGAAGAACAAAGGGTCCAAGCAGTCTTCTACTCGGACCCTTTGTTGGACTACGCCACTGGGAAAAGTGGTGGGTGGTGAGGGATTCGAACCCCCGACCAACTGCGTGTAAAGCAGCTGCGCTAACCACTGCGCCAACCACCCACAGAGCCGCAAGGTAGCCAGCGGCCGGAGCGATTGGCAACGCGAACATTTCCTTGGATCGCGCGGCGGGGTTCCTAATGTCCGACCAATGCAAAACGGGAGTCCATCCGCCCTCCGCCTCAGCGACGTCCTCGTGACCAGCGACAGCCTAATCCGTCTGGTGAATACCGACCGCGACCAGGTGTTGATGGCGCTGGTGGCCCATGTGCCCGAACTCAAAGGCATCGCCGAAGCCCATGAGACGCTTCTGAAGGCCTTGCAAGAGCGGGAGCAACTTCATAGCACCGGTATCGGCGACGGGATCGCCCTGCCCCACGCACGCAACGCGCTCGTCGGAATGGTGAACCAGTCCTGCGTGGTCTTTGGGCGGCACGATCGGGGTCTGCCCTACAATTCGATCGACGGACAACCGGCCCACCTCTTCTTCCTGCTCGTCGCCCCGAACGTGACCGCCCATTTGAGCATGCTGGCGCGGATCAGCCGCGTGTTGAGGGATCCTCGGGTTCGACGGGATTTCCTGGGAGCCGCAAACCCCGCGCGGGTCATGGAAATCGTCCGCGAACTCGAATCTTAACAGGGGAAGGCTGAGAAAAAAGTCAGGAGCCGCACCGCGTGGCGGCTCCTGGAATTTAGAAGTCTTGGTCAAGCCGGCAGTGGGGTTGCGGTCCGGCCGGACCGTTCGAGTGCAATTTCGGAATGAGCCCTACGAGTAGCCGATGATCAGGAATGCGCCAGTGACGATCTTGTGACGGGCGCAGTTCCCGTTCCGGCTACCCCAAGATCCTGCCGGATCGGCAATCAGGCCCCGCGGCGAGTCGGAGGAGCCGCCTTGGGCTTCTCTTTCTTGAGCTTCTTCACTTCTTTTTTCTGACTGTTGTTACCTTTGGCCATGTGTTTTTCGGGTTGGTTGTTGGCTAACGGTCTTTTCGTATCCGGCCCGGCGGCGAAATGGCAGATCGTTTTTTGAAAAGCCCTCTCACCGAACTTCGCCCGCGAAGCCCTGCTGCCGCATCGCCTCGTAGACGACCAACGCCACGCAGTTTGCCAGGTTCAAGCTTCGCGCCTCGGGATTGAACATCGGGATCCGAAGGCATTTCTCCGGGAAGCGTTCCAGCAATGCTTTTGGAAGACCCGCCGTCTCGCGTCCAAAGACGAAAAAATCGCCCGGTTGGATCGCGGCATCCGAGTAGCGGGTCGCCCCGCCCTGCTCGATGAACCAGAACCGTGAGTCCACCGGAAAGGCCGCTTCGAACGCGGCCCAGCTGGCCCACTTCTGCCAGCGGACATGTTTCCAGTAGTCCATGCCGGCGCGCTTGAGCTGGTTGTCATCGAGCTTGAATCCCAGCGGTTCGACCAGGTGGAGCATCGAGTTTGTGGCGGCGCAGAGCCTCGCGACATTGCCGGTGTTCGGCGGGATCTCGGGCTCCACGAGCACGACGTGGAGACGGGCGAACGGGATCGTCTGGGTCGTTGGCGGCGTCATTCCGGGTCCCCGTCAGAGCTCCGACCGGTTCGTTTCCCGTAAAACACTTTGCACAACGTCAACCCATGAGCCGGCGCGGTCATGCCGGCCAAACGACGATCCTTGCCGGCCAGAATCGCGGCGATCTCGTCCGGAGAAATCTTGCCTTCTCCCACTTGGACGAGGGTCCCGACGATTCCCCGGCACATCTTGTAAAGGAACCCGTTGCCCCGGATGACGAATGTGAACAGCGAACCGGCACGACGAACACTGACCTGCGACAATGTCCGCACGGTGGACGTCGTGTCATAGTCCGGATTGGAGCGGAACGACCGGAAGTCGCGCTCGCCGACGAAGTGTCCCGCCGCCGCGCGCATCGCCTTCAGGTCGAGCGGGCGCACGACCTGCCATGCGGTCCTTCGGTGCAGCGGATGCAGGGCCGTGTGGTTCCAGACCTGGTAGCGATACTCTTTGCCGGAGGCATCGAAACGCGCGTGGAAATTTGGCCGGGCGCGCCGGGCCCTCATGACCCGGATGTCGGCGGGAAGGTGGGCGTTGACGGCGAGCAGGAGTTTGTCCGGCGTCATCCGTGCCTGGATCTTGGGAACATCGAAGTGAACCTCCATTGCCGAGGCGTGCACGCCCGTGTCGGTGCGGCTGGAACTGTGGATGCGCGGCTTGGACGGGAACAATCTGGCCAATGCATCCTCCACTTTTTCCTGAACTCCGGTGCCGGTCTTCTGGAACTGCCAGCCCTGATACCCGGCCCCGTCGTAGGCGATGGTCATGCGGAAGCGCTGGTCGTCCGGCTTGGCGACATCCGACGGCCGATCCCGCTTGAGGCTGCCCTTCCCGCTCATGCCGCCCCGAGTGAATCGAGATAACTCTGGAGCAGCAGCCCCGCCGCCATCATGTCGACGGACTGCTTCCGTTTCTCGAGGGAGACATTGGCCTCGTCCAACACGCGGTTGGCTTGCGCCGAAGTGAGTCTTTCATCCCAGGGCAGTATGGGCACGGTCACGGCCTCCTTCAGGACGATAATGAACTGCCGGACCTTCATCGCGGATGTTCCGTAGGTGCCGTTCATGTTGCGCGGCATTCCCACAATGATCTGCTCCACCTCCTTTTCGCGGATGATCTCCTTGATGCGCGCAACGAAGGCCCTGAACGGGACGGCGGGGACCACTTCGAGCGGAAGAGAGATCATCTTGAGCTCGTCGCTGATGGCGACGCCCATGCGGACGGTTCCGTGGTCGATGGCTAGTATACGCATTCAGGGTTCCTGTTGGGCTATGCCGTAACGCTTTGCCGTCTCAGGATCAATCACGGCGAGCGTATTGCTGGCGCGGGCCGCGACCCAGCGGTTGGATCCGGACAGGAGGAGAACCACTTGCGGCGAAGCCCCACGTGCCTGTTCGCCGAAGGCTGAAAGAGTCGAAAGCACCTGTTCCTGCACTGGTTGCTCCAGCGTCGCGAGTGCGCCGGCCAGCGCAGGAACGCAGATCGCGGGACTCGATCGGATCGATCCCAGGGCCATTGCGGCATTGGCCCGCACGGCCGGCGGATTGGTCGCATCCAACGCGGCCGACATCATGGGAACCGCCTCCACCGCCGTGCGACCGAGGAACGCCAAGGTCATGGCCAGGTCGCCGAACGCCGCCGGATCTGTATCCCGCAACATGCGCTCCACTGCCATCGGAATGGGCTCCTGTCGGATCAGGATCAGGGCGGCGGTGCAGGCATGTCGTGAGGCCGCGGCCCGGGGTTGAACCGCGTTGGTGCGGAGATTCTCAAGGGTTGGGATTGCCGAGTGGGCGCGGGCCCCGATCTCGCCAAGCGCCATCGCCGCGCGCTCACGCCGGTCCGGTTCGTCCGACCAGACAATGTCGAATCGACGCAGCGCCTGATTGGCGGTTCGTCGAAACGACGAGGGTTTCCAATCCAGCGCCCGGACAAGCCAACGGATCGCGTTGTCGTCCATCTCGGCGAAAGCCGCTTTCACGCGCGCCTCCGGCTCCATGTTGTGGTGCTGCCACGGCTCGATCCAATAGGTGATCGGCTTGCCGAGGTAGGAGGGTTCGGACAATGGACCGGGTAACCGGAATGCCATCCACACCAACAACAGTGCAGCCGCTGCGACGAAGAATTTGCGGCGGCGTTTCATCCGGAGGTCAGAGGGCTTTCAGCATCTTGGCGGCAATCGCGACCGTCGCGTCGATGTCCTGCGGCGTATGCGCGAGCGAGATGAAGCCGGCCTCAAACTGCGACGGCGCGAAGTAGACGCCCGCATCGAGCATCCCGTGGAAGAACTTCGCGAACTTCTGCCGGTCGGACTTCATGGCGTCGGCGAGATTGTGCACCGGTTGATCGGTGAAGTAGCCGCAGAACATCGAGCCGATGCGTTTCCATTCCACGGCCACGCCCGCCGCCTTGGCCGCGTCCTTCATCCCCGCTTCGAACTGGAGGCCGAGCTGTTCCAGCTTCGCGTAGCCGTCGGTCGAGGAAAGCTCCTTGAGCGCCGCCAATCCCGCCGCCATGGCCAGCGGGTTTCCGCTCAACGTGCCGGCCTGATAGACCGGCCCGAGCGGTGCGAGATGGTCCATGATGTCCGCCCTTCCGCCGAACGCGCCGACCGGCAACCCGCCGCCGATGATCTTGCCGAAGCAGCTCAGGTCCGGCGTGAGCCCGAAGAGCTTCTGCGCGCCGCCAAGCGAAAGGCGGAAGCCGGTCATCACCTCATCGAAGATGAAGACGGTGCCGCTCTCGCGGCAGAGCTTGGTCAGCAGCTCGTAGTAGCCCGGCTTCGGCAGATACAGGCCGGCGTTGGCCGGCACACCCTCCACAATCAACGCGGCGACTTCGTGGCCGTATGCGGCGAAGGCGGCCTTGACCGCTTCCTCGTCGTTGAACGGCAGGACGAGCGTGTGCTTCGCGAAATCGGCGGGAACACCCGCGCTGTCGGGATGGCCGAAGGTCAGCGCACCCGAGCCGGCCTTCACGAGGAGCGAATCGCCGTGGCCATGGTAACAGCCGTCGAATTTGATGATCTTGTCCCGCTTCGTGAAGCCGCGAGCCAGGCGGATGGCCGACATGCAGGCCTCCGTGCCGGAGCTGCACATGCGGACCTTCTGCACGCTGGGCACGGCGGCGCAGACGGCCTTGGCCATGGCGGGTTCGAGCGGATTGGGGATGCCGAAGCTGGTGCCGTGTTCGGCCGCCGCCTTGACCGCCGAGATGATGGGTTCGGCCGCATGGCCGAGGATGGCCGGGCCCCACGTGCCCACGTAGTCGATCAGCTCGTTGCCATCGACGTCCCAGATGCGCGAGCCCTTGGCTCGGTCGACGAAGAACGGCGTTCCTCCGACGGCGCGGAAAGCCCGCACGGGCGAGTTCACCCCGCCGGGAATGTATTTCAACGACTCGACAAACAGCGCTTCAGAACGCGAACGGATCGGCATGAAGTGAAGCTACCGACGCAACAGGACTCGAAGCAAGCGGACGCCTGCCCTCAACCCTCCCTGAACCGCTGCGCGATGGGCATGCGGCGGCCGACGCCGAAGGCTTTCGTGGTCACCTTCAGGCCGGGCGCGGCCTGGCGGCGTTTGTATTCGTTGAGGTCGATCAGGCGGATGACCTTGCGGACGGCGGCTTCGTCGAAGCCCAGTTTCAGGATCTCGGACAGCGAGCGGTGGCGGACGACGTATTCCTCCAGGATGGCGTCGAGCACGTCATACTCGGGCAACGAATCCTGGTCCTTCTGGTCGGGCCGGAGTTCGGCGCTGGGCGCCTTGCTGATGGAGGCGTCGGGGATGATTTCGCGCTCGCGATTGATCCAACGGGAGAGGCGATAGACCATCGTCTTGGGCACGTCGCTGATGACGGCGAGCCCGCCGCACATGTCGCCGTAGAGCGTGCAGTAACCGACGGCCAGTTCGGATTTGTTGCCGGTGGTCAGCAGGAGCGAGCCGAACTTGTTCGAGAGCGCCATGAGAGTCACGCCCCGGAGGCGGGCCTGGATGTTTTCCTCGGTGGTGTCTTCCTTGAGCACGGCGAACAGGACGCCCAATTGCCCGCGCACGGCGGCGAACGGCGGCTGGATGGCGATGACGTCGTAACGGATGCCGAGGTTCTCGGCGAGGATGCGGGCGTCGTCCAAACTGCCCTGCGAACTGAACTCCGACGGCAGCGAGATGCCCCGGACGTTCTCCTTGCCGAGCGCCGCCACGGCCAGCGCGGCGACGAGCGCGGAGTCGATGCCGCCGCTCAGGCCGAGCAACGCGGACTTGAAGCCGCACTTGTGCAGGTAGTCGCGCAGGCCGAGGACGAGGGCGTGGTAGAGGAGTTCTTCAGGGGCCGATGGCTGATGCCGGATGCCGGATGCCGGAGAAGTGGCGGCGGGAAGATCGACGATCAGGAAGTCTTCCTCGAAGGACTTGCCCTGGGCGACGAGTTCGCCGGCGGCGTTGAAGACGAGGCTGCCGCCGTCGAAGATCAATTCGTCGTTTCCGCCAACGAGGTTGCAGTAGACGACGGGGCGCTTTGACTTGATCGCCAGGCTGCGAAGCATCTCAAAGCGAGTCGTCTCCTTTCCCAGGTGCCACGGCGATGCGGAGATGTTCAGCAGGATGTCCGCTCCCGCACCCACGAGATCCATCGGCGGATTGCGGCGATAGAGCCGGTCGGGCCAGAAGTCTTCGTCGTTCCAGACATCCTCGCAGATGGTCAGGCCAAGCTTCAGGCCGTCGAAGTCGACGGGCGCGTTCTCCGGCGCTGGTTCGAAGTAGCGGTCTTCGTCGAAGACGTCGTAGGTCGGAAGCAGCGTCTTGTGGCGGATGGCGGCGATCTTTCCGTGGCTCAGCAAGGCTACCGAATTCGTCAGATCACGGCCGGGTTCCGCCCTGTGGTCACCGACAAATCCGACGACCAATCCGGTCTTGCCCGTCCGGGCCGCGAGGCGTTGGAGCACTTCCAAGTTCTGCGCGACGAAATGTTTCTTCTGCAGGAGATCACGAGGTGGGTAGCCGGTGATGGCGAGTTCCGGGCTCAGCACGAGGTCGCACTTGGCGGCGACAGCCCGATCGTAGGCGGCCAGGATCTTGGCCTCATTGCCCGCGAGGTCGCCGACGATCGTATTGATCTGAGCCAGGGCGATCTTCATTCGGCTCACTTGGCCTTCTGGCGGAAGAACGTGTCCCGCAGGCTGCCCTTCTCCGTGGCGATGCGGGTGCCGATGGCGATGTTGTTCGACTTGAACCAATCGCGGTTCATCTCGAGCACGTATTGGACATCTGGGATGCCGGCGACGACTGAAACCTCATTCGTGGGATGGAAGTCGTGGATTTCGCGGATGACCCCTTCCGGATCGACGTAGGCGGTGGTCAGGGGGACGTAGGTGTTCTTCATCCAGAACGAGGCCTGATGCGGCTGGCCAAAGATGAAGAGCATCCCGTCGTCGGGCGCCATGTTCGTCCGGAACATCATGCCGGTCTGGACCTGCTCGCCGGTGACCGCGAGTTCCGCCGTAACCTCCTTGCTGCCGATGAAGAGTTTCATCGTCTGAAGACGGGCTTGGGCCCGCGTGGGAATTCCTTGGGCAACCACCGCCGGACTCGCGGCGGGAGTCGACGGCTGATCGCAGCCGACCAGAGCCAGCGTCACAAGAACAAGCGGAGCGACGAACCATTTCATGCGAACGAAGGTGGTCCACCGGGGGTAAGGCTTTCAACCGGGAAGATGCGCCGCGGGCGACTGACAAATGCCCGACGATTGTATTCCACCCCGATTCCGCCCCTCTCGGAGGTGCGGTGGAAAGCAGCCCGCAGCGCAGCGAGCCATCAGGCCGCGCGGCGGCGGAGGAAGGTTCCCATGGCAGCCGGCACCACGGCCAAGCTGCATCGCAGTCCGTCGTCGGTCCGCAACTGGCCGACCGCCTTGTCCGGCTGGATACGGCCGTCGACCTCGAACGCATAGAGGCACCATCCGGACGGGAGTTTCACACGTGCCTGCCAAACCTTCGCGAGCTTTTCCATGGGCTGTCGGATGAGGGTCTTGCCACCCAGTCCAGCCACCAAGGTCACTCGCCGGGCGGCTGCGCGGGCGAACTCAAACACCAGTTCTCCTGTGCTGCGATCGACGTAATACATGGCCGCTACGATGCACCACTTGTCGGATCGCGCTATCGCGTGATTGCCAAGAACTGTCGGATTCTTGTCCTCGTCGCCCTTTCAAGAACCAAGGGTCGCGCGGTCGACAGCCCTGCAATTTTGCCTGTTCACCCGGCAAAATTCGTTCGAAGGTCTTCCCGCTCCCCGCGTCCAACCAACTCCACCATGAACCATCCTCACGATCTCCCAACCATCCTACCCGTCACGAACGCGATGCTGAATCGGCGGCGGTTCCTCCGCCAATCGATCCTCGCGACCAGCCTCGCGTCCATGAGCGCCCCTGCGTTCCTGCGGGGAGCGAACCTCAACAGCAGGGTCGACATCGCCGTCATCGGCGCCGGCGGCAAGGGCTCCAGCGACACCGACGAAGCGGCCAAGGCCGGCGGAAACATCGTCGCCCTGTGCGACGTCGACATGGGCACCCTGAACAAGCGCGGCGAGAAATACACCGGTGCACGGAAGTTCCAGGACTACCGGAAACTCTTCTCCGAGATGGGCAAGAGCTTCGACGCCGTCATCGTCGCCACGCCCGACCACCACCATGCATCTGCGGCCGCCATGGCCATGCGCATGGGCAAACACGCCTTCGTCCAGAAGCCGCTGACCCATTCCGTCTGGGAAGCCCGCCTGCTCCGCCGTCTGGCCAAGGAAAACAAGATCGCCACCCAAATGGGTAACCAGGGCAGCGCCGGCCCCGGCCTGCGACGCGCCGTCGAAGTCATCCAGAAGGGCCTCATCGGACAGGTCCGCGAACTCCACGTCTGGAGCAACCGCCCGATCTGGCCCCAGGGCCAGGCCCGGCCCACCGGAGAAAACCCCGTTCCCAGCAACCTGGACTGGGACGTCTGGATCGGGCCCGCTCCGATGCGGCCCTTCGTCGAGAAGGCCTACCACACCTTCGCCTGGCGCGGCATCCAGGACTTCGGCACCGGCGCTCTCGGCGACATGGCCTGCCACACGGTCAACATGCCGTTCCGCGCGCTCAAGCTCGGCTATCCTTCCTCCGTCGAGGCCAAGAGCACCGGAATCAACTCCGAGTCATGGCCGCTCAGCTCTCAGATCCGTTTCGAGTTCCCCAAACGCGACGGCCTCGTTCCGTGCTCCTTCACCTGGTATGACGGCAAGCCCGACGCGCCGGAAACCTTCCGCCCGAGCAAGGACATCACCGCCGACATCATCGCCATGCCCAAGTTCAAGGGCGTGCTCCCCGGCTCCGGCTGCCTCCTCATCGGCGACAAGGGTCGTCTCTTCGCGGCCGACGACTACGGCGCGACCTTCAACCTCCGGCTCAAGGACGAGAAGGAGATGCTCGCCGCCGAGAACCATCCCGCGGTCAAGGCCATCCCGGAGAACTATCCGAAGTCGCCCGGCCATTACGTGGAATGGATCGAAGCGTGCAAGGGCGGCAGCCCGGCCTACTCGAACTTCGAGATCGCCGCCTACCTCACCGAGATCATCCTGCTTGGCTGCGTCTCCATGCGCGCCGGCCAGAAGCTCGAATGGGACGGCCCCAAGATGAAGGCCAAGAACATCGACGTCTCGCGCTTCACCAAACGCGAATACCGCAAGGGCTGGGAAATTCCCGCCTAAGCGAGATCACGGAAACCAATCCTCCCCAGGTCTTCAGCCGAAGGCTTGGGGAGTTTCTTTTGTCGGGAACCCTTCGCGCCCTTCGCGGAAGGCGAAGTTTTCATCCACAAAGGACACCAACGACGCGAAGCACTGCAAAGAGCCGCCACCTGTTCTTCTCCAGACTTAGTGCTCTTCGTGTCCTGCATGGATCAACTTCCTTGGCCTTCGGAAACCAATCAGGCCACACCAGCCACGGCCTTGAACGCCTCGCCCTCGTTGAGCGTGGGGCGTTCGGGCCGGCCCTTGTATTTGTAGACGAGCTCCATGTTGTCCAGGCCCATCAGCCATAACATCGTCGCGTGGAGGTCATGGACATGGAGCCGATCCTTCACCGCGCGCAGACCGAGATCATCGGTCTCGCCGATCGCCTGACCACCCTTCACCCCGCCGCCCGCCATCCACATGGTGAAGCCCGTCGGGTTGTGGTCGCGGCCGTTGCCCTTCTCGGACATCGGCGTGCGGCCAAACTCACCACCCCAGACGACAAGCGTCTCATCGAGCAGGCCGCGCGACTTGAGATCCTTGAGCAATCCCGCCACAGGCAGGTCCATCGAGCGGCAGAGGCTGCTGTGGTTCTTCTCGATGTTGTCGTGCGAGTCCCACTTGCTGCCGGCGCCATGGTAGAGCTGCACGAATCGCACGCCGCGTTCGACCATGCGCCGGGAAAGCAGGCACATGCGGCCGAACGTCGCGGTCTCCTTGTCATCCATGCCGTAGAGCTTCTTGGTGGCTTCGGTTTCCTTGGTAAGATCGACGGCTTCAGGCGCCTCGGCCTGCATGCGGAAGGCGAGCTCGTAACTGGCGATGCGTGCCTCGAGTTCAGTCTGCTCGGGATGCTGGTCGGCGTAGCGACGATTCATCCTGCCCAGGAAGTCGAGTTTGCTCCGCTGCTGCGAATCAGTAATGCCTTCGGGCGTGTTGAGGTTTGGGATCGGCTCGGACCCGCCTTGCATGCGCACGCCCTGGTAGACAGCCGGCATGAAGCCGGCTCCCCAATTGCGCGGGCCGTTGACGACAGATGTCGCGTTGTCCTGCATGACGACGAACGCGGGCAGGTTCTGGTTCACGGTCCCCAGGCCGTAGCTGACCCAACTACCGAGCGAGGGACGCCCGGCAAGAATGGAACCGGTGTTCATCTGGCAGACGCCGGACGAGTGGTTGATGCCCTCGGCCCAGCAGGAACGGATGACGGCCAGCTCGTCGGCCATCGTCGCGGTCTCGGGCAGCCAGTCCGAAACCCAAAGTCCGCTTTTGCCGTGCTGCTTCCAGGCACGCTTGGATTCGAGGATGGGCGAATGGAACTCGCCCATCGCGGTGATGACCTTGCCGAAACTGGGCGGGATGGGTTTCCCGGCGAGCTGGTTGAGCAGCGGCTTGGGATCGAAGGTGTCGAGGTGGCTCGGACCTCCTTCCATGAAGAGAAAGATGACGCTCTTGGCCTTGGGAGCGACGTGCGGTCTCTTCGGCAACAAGGGCGAGACGAACTTGTTCCCTTCCGCCGCCGCAGCGCCGCCGCCAAGCAGGTAGGTCAACGCCAGCGAGCCGAAGCCCATGCCGGCCTGATTGAGGAACTGGCGACGGTTGAAGACGGGGTCCACGTTCTGGCAACCGAACTTCTGGGGAAGAAATGGATTCATGGTGACGACTTATTCGCGGAGTGGCTCGGCTTGGGCGGTTTTCGTTTCGAAGCCCTTCATGGAACTGAGCGGGACAAACTGCTTCAAATCCAAGGCGGCAAACTCGGCGGGTGAAATGACCTTTGTGGTTCCGTCCGCGAGAAGCGCTGCGTGGCCAGGAGTCCGACGATAGCCGTTCCAGATTGTCGGCTGTGGCACGTTGTCGAAGGAGATGTTGCAGACTCCAACAATGCCGGAACCGCCAGGAAATGAAGAGATCTGTCTCTTTAGTTGGTAGTTTTCAGGAGCCGATCCCCAGCCGGTAAACTGGCTTGGTTGCATCTCCAACTCAGCCCACCCGTGCCTCGATGTATCGAAACCGTCGGGATGGTCGGCAAACCAAAGACGAAGAGATCCTCCCAAAGACGAGCATCGGCTCAGGCTTGCGGAGTTTCCACCGCAATTAGAACGGGCCAGACCCGGAATTAGCATTCCTCCAAAGGCCACCATCGCCCCTAAGGCAAAGGCGATCTTCTTCCAATTTGCGACAGGCTTCATTCGATGTAGAGGAACTCGTTCGAGTTGAGCAGCACGTGGCAGAAGTCGCCCAGGGCAAGCGTGCGAGGATCGGAAGGCTCGTCCTTGGCCATGATCAACGGCCGGATGTCGTTGCCGTGTCCGGTGGAGTCGCGGAAGTAGCTCGGCTTGGCCTCGAACTGCCAGAAGCCGACGGTGCGTTCCGTCAGGCTTTCGGATGTCAGCAGCAACTGCTCAGTCGGCAGCGCGGCCTTCGACAAACGGACGTCGTCGATCATGCCGTCCCAGAGATGCTCCTTGCCGGCGCGCCCGCCGATGGTCAGCGGACCGGTCCCTTCCACTCCGCCTACAATCCAGTGACCAACCCGGGTCGTAAGCATCGGTTCGTCATCATTGGAGAGATCCTTGGTGTAGAATGTCACGCTCGGCCCCGCAGGGTCGCCAAACTGAACGGCTGCGGCGACGTAGTAGGGCTTATCCATACGGATGGATACTTCCGAGAATACGGGCTCATACGCTGTCCTGCCCTTGGGCTCCTTCCCGCAGAGCAGCATCGCGAGGGTCTGGGGCTTGCGCTGGGACTGTTTGCCAGTCACGCCAAAGGCCCAGCCGGGCTCCGAGTGATCACCAGACCACCGTCCGGCGACTGTTCTGAGCGTCGCATCGTCGGGAATCGACCGCAGGTAGACGTAGGCTTCGACGGTAAAATCTCCCGCCGGAACGGGGCTCTTCAGATCGACAGTCAGCATTTGCTGGGGTGATTTCGGCATCATCAACGCGGCCTTGCCGTCGCGATACGGAATCTTCTCGGTGAGGAACTCGGCGCTGGCGGAGTTCGCGAGCTCCGGATTCACCTGCCGCCGCTGGTTGAAAAGAAACCCGGCCGTGGCCTTGCGCTCGTCCTCGGACGGAGATCGGCCATAGACCCAGCGGTAGGCCTGGTCGATGGCGCGGTTCTCGTCGCCTGCCGATTCCTTGTCGAGCCGCAGGGCCATGGCCTTCGAGCGGAGCAGCATGAACTGGCTGTTAATCAGCAGCAGCGACTGGACGGGCGTGGTCGTCGTGTCGCGGGACGAGGTGCTGGAGAAATTCTGCGGGGCGTCGAACACGTCGAGCAACGGGTCGCGGTTGTTGCGGAGGACCTTCGTGTAGATCGAGCGGTTGAACTTCGAGCCGTCCACGGCGGGTCCGACCGCTTCCTGCTTGAGCTCGCCCGTCGCGGAAAGGAGCGCGTCGCGGATCTGCTCGGCGTCCAGACGGCGGACGTTGGCGCGCCAGTGGAGGCGGTTTTCCGGATCGACAAGCACGCCGCGCTTCCAGCTCTCCGATGCGGCCAAGGCCTGTTTGGAATTGGCGGGCTTGCCGGAATCCTCTTCCGCCGAAGACGACTGCCGGTAAACCGCCGAGGTGAGGATGAGCCGGTGAAGTTTCTTGAAGCTCCAGCCATCGGCCACGAAACGACGCGACATCCAGTCGAGCAGTTCCGGATGGGTGGGCTTTTCACCGAGCCGTCCGAAGTCGCTGCTGGTCGCGACCAGGCCCTTGCCGAAGTGGTATTGCCAGACGCGGTTGACCATCACGCGGGCGCTGAGCGGATTCTCCGGGTCGGTCAACCACCGGGCCAACTCGGCGCGGCGCCCACTCGACTGCGGCGCGGTCGGAACCGGCTGGATCTTGGCCGGCCCCTCGAAAAGAAGAGTGAGATAACCGGGATCGATCACCTCGTCGCCTTTGCGTGGAATCGTCACCGGAGCGGCCTTGGGACCGACGTCGCTCACGGTATAGGCGACGGGCAGCGGAGCCGGCTTGGCCTTGTCGAACGCGGTCAGCTTCTTGCGGAGGGCGGCGGCCTTCTCCTTGTCCTCCGCCTTCATCTTGGTCGCGAGACGGTTGAATTCGTAGTCGATCTGCCTGTAGGCTAGCTCGGCGACTTGGTGCTCGTAGACCGTCCGTTCCGTCTTGGGTTTGCGGATCAAGGCCTGGATGTCCTCGGGGAACTTGCTGATGGCATCATCGGCCGCCTTCACCTTGTAGGGCCCTTCGATCTTTTCGATCCCGTCGCGGATGTCAGCGGTCAGGTTCTCCCATTCGGCGAGCTTGTTGGCGTAGTCGAGGCGGTCTTTGGCATCGGCGGCGGGCACATCTTCACGGGGTATGATGCCGGAGAAGAAGGCCTGGAGCCGGTAGTAGTCCTTCTGGAGGATGGGGTCGAACTTGTGGTCGTGGCAACGCGCGCACTGCATGCCGAGGCCGAAGAAGACGTCGCCCGTCGTGTCGGTGATGTCGTTCAGGATGGTGGTCCATTGCCCGATGGCGTCGCGGTTGTTGTATTCGTAGATCCAATGCCTGAGGTAGCCCGTGGCGATCAAGGCATCGGGCTCATCGGGGAAAAGCTCATCTCCAGCCAGCTGCTCCTTGATGAAGCGGGCGTAGGGCTTGTCGGCGTTGAGCGAGCGTATGACATAGTCGCGGTAGCGCCAGGACTGCGGGCGAAAGTCGTCGACGCGGTATCCGTCCGAATCGGCATAGCGCACCAGGTCAAGCCAATGGCGGGCCCATCTTTCACCGTAGCGCGGGCTGGCAAGCAAACGATCGACCAGCTTCTCGTAGGCATCCGGGGATTTGTCGGCGACGAACGCATCGACCTCCTTCGGCGAAGGCGGCATGCCCCAGAGGTCGAAGTAGAGGCGCCGGATCAGGACACCGCGCGGTGCCTCGTGGTTGGGCTGGAGCTTGTTGTCGGCGAGTTTCTGGAAGATGAAGCGGTCGACGTCGGTCCGGGCCCAGCCCGCGTCGGACACCCTGGGAGGCTGCACCTGCTTGACCGGCTGGAAGGACCACCATTGCCTGTCCTCGTCGGTGATCTTGCCCTTGGCCCGCTTGGCCGCGCCGCCGCCCGTCGCGCCGGGCCACGGCGCGCCCTGCTTGATCCACTCCTCCAACACGCCCATCTGATCCCTGGTCAACCTTTCGCCCTTGGGCGGCATCTGCTCCTCCTCGTCGGCCGATCGGATGCGGGACATCATCTCTCCATGCTCGGGCTTGCCGGGCACGACCGCGGGCTTGCCCGAATCACCGCCCTGGAGGACGCCGGAAAGCGAGTCCAGCACGAGGGCGCCCTTGATCTTGCCGCCGTCGTGGCTGTGGCACTTGAAGCATTTCTCGGAAAGGAGCGGGCGGACCTTCTTCTCGAAAAGCTCGGCCTGCTGCGGCGTCGGCTCAGCCGCGTGCATGGAGGCGGACATGAGCGCGGCCAGTGCAAGACTCAAGCGGGCTTTCATTGTCTGATAATAGGCCCGCAAACGACTCGTGCGACAACAAGTAATCCTTGCCGGACTTGTCGTGCTAGTTGCACTTAATGCTCATGCCGCCCATCATCATCAAGGCTCGCATCCAGCAATGGACGAGCCTCCATGCCGAACTTCTCTGGAGCTACCTCGGACCGGTCCATCCCGGCGGCGTGGACAAGCATTCCACCAGCCAGAACCTCTTCGGCTGGCTCGTCCTACGCGGCACATGCACTTGCCGATCGGAGAATGGGGCCGTCACGGCCAAGGCCGGCCAGTGGATGTTTCCGCCGTTCGGGCCGAGGCACCAGAAGTTCACGCCCGAGGTCAGAATCATCTCCGTCTCCTTCCTCCTCCATGGTCCGGGCGGACGGAGCCTGTTCGATCACGGGAGCGGGCTGGTCATCTCCGGATACGAACAACCCGCATTGGAAAAAGCCGCCCGCAAAGTCGTGGCGGTGATCGAGCGCGAATTTCCCGAGGCCAGCAACCAGCTCTTCCTCAGGATGGCCACCCTGCCCCAGCACTGGGAACTGCAAGGGGCCTTCATGGAATGGCTCAAGGCCTACGCCGAGGCGATGGAGTCCGCCGAAGTGCCGCCGGCCTGGCCCGAATTGCCGGGCGGCCGGTTCGCCGATGCGGTGCAGAAGGTGGAGCGCCACCCCTTCAGCCAGCCGTTTCGCGAAGCGGAGATCGCCCGCCTGGCCGGTCTGAGCACCCCGCATCTCCGCCGGCTTTTTATTAAAAACATCGGCAAGTCGCCCAAGGAACGTTTCGAGGAACGCCGCTCCAAGGCGGCGCAGGCGCTGGTGACGGATTCGCGAAGACCGCTGAAAGCCATCAGCGTGGAACTGGGCTTCAGTTCACCGGCCCACTTCTCCCGGTGGTTCTCGCAGCGTTTCAAATCGAGTCCGAGGGACGCCAGATCGGCCGGCCGGAAGTGAACCGTCTGCTCCGGCCGGCCCCCTAAGCTCCCGCCTGCGCCTTGATGGCCCCGATGATCTGGGCGCTCCAGTGCTCGAGGACGCGCTGGTCCGGACCTTCGATGAGGAGCCGGGCCTTGGGTTCGGTGCCGGAGTAGCGGAGCAGCACCCGGCCGCCGGAAGGTTTGACGGCGTCTTCGGCTTTCTTGACCAAGTCCAGCAGGCCGTCGAGCTCCTCGAACGGCCGTTTTTCGCGGACGCGCACGTTGGTCACGAGCTGCGGATAGCGTGTCCAGCAGCGTGAAAGCTCCGACAGCTTCTTCTGGTTCTGAACCATCTGCCCGAGGATCTGGAGCGCGGCCACGAGGCCGTCGCCTGTGGTGGCGGAATCGCCGAAGATGATATGGCCGCTCTGCTCGCCGCCGAAGTTGAAGCCGCCCTTGAGCATCTCGTCGATGACGTGCTTGTCGCCCACGGGCGTGCGGAGGACCCGCCCGCCGGCGCGGTTGATCGCGACGTCGACCCCGGCGTTGCTCATGACCGTCGAGACGAGCGTCCTGTCTTTCAACGTCCCGGCCGAGATCATGCCCAGCGCCGTGATCGTCATGATGTCGTCGCCGTCGGTGAGCTGGCCCAGCTCGTCGCAAAGGAGGACGCGGTCTGCGTCGCCGTCGTGCGCGATGCCGAGATGCGCTCCATGTTCGCGGACCTTGGCGCACATCATCTCCGGGTGCATGGACCCGCATTCGCGGTTGATGTTCCGGCCGTCGGGCGTGTTGCCGTAGACGAAGACGTCGGCGCCGAGCTCGCGCAGAACGCAGGGCGTCGACTTGTAGGCCGCGCCGTTGCCGCAATCGACCACGATGCGGAGGCCTTCGAGCGTCAGGCCGCGCGGGAAGGACGTCTTGGCATACTCGATGTAACGTCCGAGGGCGTCGTCGATGCGGACGGCCTTGCCGATCTCGCTCGCGCTGGGCCGGAGCGAATCGACGGTGCCGGAGAAGACGAGCTCCTCGATCCGGCCCTCGACCGTGTCGTCTAGCTTGTAGCCGTCGGCGCGGAAGAACTTGATGCCATTGTCGTCATACGGGTTGTGCGACGCCGTGATCACGATGCCCGCGTCGGCCCGGAGGCTGCGCGTCACGTAGGCCACGCCGGGCGTGGGAAGCGGCCCGATGAAGAGCACGTCGACACCCATGGAAAGAACGCCGGCGGAGATGGCGTTCTCCAGCATGTAGCCCGAAAGGCGGGTGTCCTTGCCGATGACGATCTTGTGTTTGCCGCGACCACGCGACTCCGTCTGCATCGTCTTGAAGACATGCGCGGCGGCCTTGCCGAGCTTGAGGGCGGTCTCCGCCGTGACGGGTTCGATGTTGGCGGTGCCACGGACACCGTCGGTGCCGAAGATGCGTTTGGGCTGGCTCATGGAATGAAAGTCAACGGGCGAGGCGGGTGACGGTGATGGTCTCGGGAAAGACGCTCCGCAGCGCGACGCCGTCGGGGATGTCGACGCGCACCGGGCAGTTGGTGGAATTGCCCGCGATGCCTCCGGTCAGGTCGATGTAGGCGCGGATCTGTTCGTTTTTGAAAGCCTGCATGCTGCGCGATTCACCATGGATGCGGACGGCCACGGCGTTGGTCGCGACCCGGAATGGTTCGATGTCGGATGCAGTCTTGAGCACATGGAGCTGGACGACCATCGAGCTTTCCTGGTCCCGGGTTTCCAGAAAAACATCCGGAAGACGTCCGCCGGTGATGTCGCTCTGGATGGCAACCCAGATGAGGATCGCGCCGAGAAGCGAGAAGAGCTTCAGCGCCGAATTGTGGAAGATGGAATTGGATTCGGGCATTTCAGCCTCCGCCCCGTTCGCTTCGGGCCACCTGGTTGAAAAGGTTCCTGAAGAAGCCCTGTCCGGCACGCTCGGACACCTTCCGCAGGACGACGGAAGTCAGGAATGCGCGCAGTTGCTCCACGGTGACGCCGCGCGTCAGCTGGCCGTCATAGGCGTAGGAGATCGCACCCGTCTCCTCCGACACCACGACCACGATGGCGTCCGTCTCCTCGCTTAGTCCGATGGCAGCGCGATGGCGGGTTCCGAGCGACGGGTTCAAGTCAGAGCGCTGCGTCAGGGGAAAGATGCAGGCGGCCTTGGCGATGCGGTCACCGCGCAGCAGGACCCCGCCGTCGTGGATCGCGTTGTTCGGAAAGAAGATCGTCTCGAGCATCTCCGGCGTGGCCTCGCAGCCCACGACGACGCCCGATCCGACGACGTCCTCGAGGTTCTCCGTCTGCTCGATGGCGATGAGCGCGCCGATCTTCACCTCGCCCAGGCGCTCCACCGTCTGGATGACGACCTCGATGTTCTCGCGCTGTTCCTGGACGGGGTTGAACAGAGTCGAAGTGCCGAGGCGCGCGAGGATGCGGCGCAGCTCCGGCTGGAAGAGGACAAGAATTGCGATGGCGCCAAACGCGAAGAACGTCTTGAGCAGCCACCAGAGGACTTCGAGACGCAGCACCGCCGCCAGCACGATCATGCCCAGCAGCACGGCGGCGAAGCCGTAGACCACGGGCGCTCCACGCGTCCGACGGATGAGGTTCAGGGCATAGTAGATCGCCACGGCGAGGATTGTTACCTCCACGCCGGCGCGAACCACGCTGGTCCATGAGATTCCCATCAGATTTGTTGAGCCTGCAAAATTGCTTCCGTCACCTTCAACGCCCCGTGTGTCGCCGCCACGTCGTGCGTCCTCACGATCGACGCCCCGCGTTCCACCGCCAGACAGGTCGCGGCCAGGCCCGCGGCCAGCCGGTCCACGGCTTCCGCCCCGGTGATCTGCCCGAGAAAGGACTTGCGGGAAACGCCGACAAGCAAAGGACGCTTCCAGTTCCTAAGTGCCTCCATGCGCGACAGCAACGCCAAATTGTGTTCCAGGCGTTTTCCGAAACCGATTCCCGGATCGAGAACCACCTGCTCTTCCGACACGCCGGCACGGCGCAGCCGGTCGAGGCAAGCGGTGAAGAACTCCCCGACCTCGGCGACGACATCCTCGTAGGTCGGGTCCACCTGCATCGTCTGCGGAGTTCCCCTCATGTGCATGGCGACATAACCCGCGCCCGTTTCTGCGACGAGTCGGGCCATCGCAGGATCGGCCGCCGCCGCCGCCACGTCGTTGACGATGTCCGCGCCCGCTTCCAACGCGGCCCTCGCCACCGCCGGCTTCATGGTGTCGATGGAGATGGCGACGGGCGAAGTTTGTCGCAGGGCGCTGATGACCGGAATGACCCTGCGAAGCTCCTCGGCCTCACCGATGACGGCCGCGTTCGGCCGGGTGGATTCGCCGCCGATGTCGATGATGTCCGCACCCTCGGCCACCATGGCCAGCGCGTGTTCGATGGCTTTGTCCAACGCGAAGAACCTTCCGCCATCCGAAAAGGAATCGGGCGTCACGTTGAGGATTCCCATCACGAGCGTGGCGCGGGGGAATCGCCATTCCTTCTGTCGCGCCCGCCAGATCATGCCGTTTCCTCCCGGCTGGTTGGGACGAACGGATTGCCCAGCACCACATCCACGAGGGCATCGGCGATTCCCAGCACCACGGCGTCCGGCACGCCGATGGCCGGATTGCCCGACTGGGTCAGGAGGTGGATCTGATCGTTCACGTAGTCGATGACCACGAACTCGCCGGAATCGCTCAGGGCTATCTCCGTCGAAAACATTCCCATGCCGGTGATCCGCGCGATGGAGAGGGTGATTTCGCGGAGCGGCCCCAACCGCAACGCGGACCACTCGTCGGCGTCCACCTCCCGGTAGAGGTCGCTGAAACAGTTCCACCAGCAACACCAGAAGCGGCCGAAGATGTAGTAGGCGCGGAAGTAAGCCGGCTGGTCCCCCAGCATTCGCGGGATGATCTTCCGCTGCAGCAGCAGGCATGGGTCCGGCCAGGCGGCCATCGAACGCGCGACGTCTTCGGCCTCCATGGCGTCCAGCACCACACCCTTCCGGCCGTAGCCGAGGCTTGGCTTCACGACGAACGGCGAACCGAGCAGCCACGACTCGTCCCGGGTAGGTCGCCAGCCAGCCGCCTTGGTCGCGGGAAGCAGGATCGTCGGCGGCACTGCGATGCCGGCCTCGACCAGCCGGTGGTGCATGGCGGCCTTGTCGAAGCAGGCCCGAGCGATAGAAGGCGGATCGATCATCCGCACACCGAGATCTTCCGCCCGATCCACCAGCCGCGAGAACACGTCCGTCCGGTCGTGGTGTTCGCTGTGCAGATTGATCAACGTGCGCGGCAGGACTGCGCCCTCGTCCAGCGCCTTGAGGAAGGCCTCGGCCCAGAGCGGTTCTATGAGGAAGAAGTCGAGGCCGGCGGCGGCGCAACGCTCCTGGACACGATGGAGGAAGGCCCCGTCCGTATCGAGGCCGTGCGTCATCGCCAGATCATACTTCCTCGCGGCCACGGTTCAGTAGGACTCCGTCTTGCTGTTGGATTTCGGACGTTGGATGAGCTCGATCTCGTAGCCCTCGGGCGCATCGATGAACGCAAAGCCGCCCGATCCGTCCGGCTTCATCGTGGGGCCGTCGGAATACTTCAGCCCGAACTTCGCGAGGTGCTGGCCAAAGGCTTCCAGGCTGTCGACCTCGAAGGCGAGATGGGTCAGGTCGGCCTGGACCAGCACGGGTCCGCTGTTCGGAAAATGGCAGAGCTCGATCAATTCCTCGCTGCCGGGCGTCTTGAGGAAAACGAGCTTGGAACCACGCGGCGACTCGTGTTTGCGGACGACATCCAGCCCGAGGACGTCGGTGTAGAATTGGACCGACTTCTCCAAGTCGTTCAGCCGATAACGGGTATGCAGCAGCTTCTTAACTTTCATGCGCGCTAGATTGGCTTCGGTGTCCGCACGGCGCAACCGCTGAACGCGCCTAGCGCAGCGGGGAACTTGCCTTGTAGAAACCACCGCATCGTTTGCGGCAACACTCCTCTCACCGCAAGGCACGGCGCTCAACCCGCCTCCTGCAAAGCGCATCGCCGCCAGCTTCGTAGGCTCACTGAAAGACCCAGGCGCGATACCAAAAGAAGTTCCAGCTCATGCCCGCGCCACGGACGCAAGCCTCAGCACTTCCCCCAACATCAGCAGCATCACGAAGCCCCGGTAGGCATCGATCGAGACCAGCCGGTTGGATGAGGGAGGGGAAGAAGTCGCGGCGGGATTCATGCCGCCAGCGTGCCGAAACACCGGACGGACTCAAGAACACCTACGACCCGAGGCGGAGCCTGATGAAGCGGTAGGTGAGGAAGGCCGCGATGGCGAGGAGACCGATGACCAGCCAACCGCGGAAGCCAAGTGACCCACCCTTTGTTCCGCTGTCCGTAGGCTCGGGAGGCTGCTGCTGGGTAGATGGTTCAATCTTTGCCTTCGGCGGAGTTGTTATTTCCTTTGACATAGAAGCCCCAGGTGCGGTGACACCGACCCTCCCGGATACCAAAGCAGACGAAAAGTTCGAGCCGCTCGATTGCAATATTGAAGCCATCTGACCTTTCGAAAAAATCGGATACCGGTTGGTCAGAGCCCTTACCCGGTCGCTAGTCGCGATACCGATCTCAAACGTCCTGTCAACATATTCTTTTAATTCAGGAGTAAGCATTGCAACATAATTTGTCGCGATGAATTCATTGCCCTCTGTCACCCCAATCATAAGTTCGCCGCCTGCTTGCCCCAACCCAGGACCTCGCCCCACTATATCCTCAGCACCATTTTTTTTACGGGCGGCCTCTATCGAGGCTCTGATGCACATGCTCCATTTCGCATTGTCAAAAGTTCCCTCCTTCGCAAGGACTGCGTCCATAGGGCCAAACGCAACTTTTGCAGATCCATTATTGTATATGTGAAACCACCAATCATCACCAAGCTTAATGCTCGCAGACGAGTAACCATCATCAGCTCGCACCATTAGGACAAACTGGAGAAGCAAAACGAAAAACGTCACTTCCCTTAAATTGCAGCACATATTGTCTCCATGTTATACTTGCAGCTTTTACTACGGATAATTGAACGGAGCTCCACTGACCCCGATAGAGACGCTAGGCTGTTTAAGCACAAACTTCCAGTCGCTGCCTGCGCCTGCATTTGCATTTAAATTTACAAACCCAGCGAGGCTTGCGTTGCGCCAAGAAAGTAGGTTTGGATAGAAACTTCCACCGTAAGAAGGATCATAGAATTCAACCCCATTCCTGACCACAATCTGGTGATAACCGAAAAGAGATGCAGGATTTCCCACCCCGCCTTGGCCCGCCATTCCATCAGCATCAACCCATTCTGGAGTAGGGATCTCAGCCCACTTATACCCATTAGGGCGGACACCGCCAACTGGTTCATGGTATGGATATTGGGAACTGCACCAGTTAATATACTGCTGGTCTGAAGGGGCACCCTGCCACACTGCAATTGACCAATTCTTTACAGCAAACATATCACTGTTGTTGCTAGTCACTTGTAGGCCCTTTCCGGCATTGTCTCCCTGAAGGGCGATGCAATCTAACATTAGACGTGTCCACGCATCACAAGCACCATCGCCGTATTTAATCAATGATTCCGTGGTTTTGTTAGATGTAAACCAGTTGCGATAGTATCCAAGAAGCTTCCCGTCCAATCTAGCAACCGATCGACCTGCAAACTTCGCCCATATTCCGCTCCAAACCTGCCCATCTTTTGCGCCGTCACAGCTTATCTTGAACAAAGTTTCATGCCGAAGTGTTGTCAACGGCGCTGCCGCTGTAACATAAAGTCTATGCTTTGTTTCCCCAATCTCAGACCAATTTTCCTGAGATGCAGTTCTCATTCTCCATCTAAACACTACCCCGTTTGGGAAGCTTTTAGCACCAGAGCCAAGCGGTTGCGAGATCTTCACTCCCTTAAATGTAGCACCCCGAGAAAACCAGTTCTTTGTCAGCTTAGTCTCCGGAAAAACTATTCCGGGAATCTCGGAGCATGTGGCAGTTAGATAAATGTCCTCGGCTGTTTCCGGAATCAGCACTTCGCCGCTCAAATATGGCGTGGAGCCGGCCACATATCCAATCGCTTCGCTGACTCCTTTAGGTAAGCCATTTTTCTTCTCATAGTGCGCCACAGGCGTGCCTGTTCCGCTCTCGTTGATCCAGATTTTCTCAGTGTATGAACTGCCCGAATCATCGGTGAGGATCAACGCTCCGGTGCGCTCACTCGATTCGAAAAATGAGCTTGGTTTAAGCTCATCGAATGAAACGGAAGACATTGCTACAGGATGAGCCTTTTCTGTCTTCCAAGTCCGCGCATTCCCGCTGCCGCGCGGTGTAGGCGCTGCCGCTGCGATCATGATGTCCTTAGGCTGCGAGTCGTGCTTACCCGCGGGAATGTCCAAGGAAAAACTGCTCCAAGTCGTTTGGAAATCGTTGTAGCCCCCGGGGCCAAGAGTGGTTTTTTCCAAAAAGTAAAAGTATTTCGTGTCCATGGTCAACGCTGGTTCCACGCGGACGAAATATCTGGCGTCGATCAAGTCGCCGAATTCAGACAAACCTTCGGGCTGGTCAGAAATGGAGGCATCGTAGGAGGCCACGTATTCATACTCGTCCATCACCCGGGGCATGGGAAACGGTAGCTGCCCCTGCGCATCGCTTGATAGTTGCGCCCACTGGAGCGGGCCGGCCATCGGGTAGTTGTAAGTGCCGCGCCATGGGGCAGTGAAGCTCTTCAGCGTCCTGGGACCATCCGGATCAGGAAATATGTGAGACGCATAGGTCCTCCGGCCGGTGTTGAGTCTTGTCGCGCCGACCGGATAGCTGTTGTTGTCCGACGCCCAGTTCATCGCCGCAGACAAGCTGGCTTTTTTGACTTCGAACAAGTTCGAGAACCCGTCGCCGTCCCAGTCCTTGCTGGCGTCGCTGACGCCGGTGTGGCCGGTGTCCTCGGACGAGGGGTCGTAGCCCATGATGACTTCCTGGGCGAAGGTCAGGCCGTCGTGATCCGCGTCTTCCGGGGGCGGAGAAAGGACCAGCACGATGCTG